>NZ_JBHJVQ010000004.1:0-526258 GCF_042263835.1 Streptomyces sp. NPDC056128
GAGACGACACTCGGGCCCTCCGCCTGCACGGACTCAACTCACGGCACGGAAACAGGCCACCGACTACGTCGGCGGCCCGTCACGAAACTTCGAGGCTAGCGTGCGTAATCTTCTCGAACTAGGCAAGAAAGCAGCCGTTCCGGTACTTCTCAGTGCCGTCGTCTCGGTCGCCGCAGGGGCATCCCCCGCCAGCGCAGAACCCGGATCAAAGCCCACCAGCGCGATGACCACCGGTACACCTTTCCTGGAGCAGTCGCGACAACTGCTGGGGCAAGTAGCCACCAACGGCCCGACATACTTCGAGGCCAGCGCCCAGACCGAGGGAACCTATGCCATCGAGTACGACATCGATGGCACCGCCTTCTACAACACCTACGTCAACGACGTCGAACTTGGCTACGTAGGTGGCTCCACGGGAGTTTATCGGACGCGCTCACTGCAGCTCTCGGCAGGAGGGCATCTGGTGAAAGTACCCGGAGCGGATGGATCGGCCACCACTGCGGTCTATCTCGTGAAGCTCTCCTGATCTGACGTAGCCACAGCCGCGCGTCCCAAGTTTCGGCCTCGCCCGAGCTCCAAGACTCGGCCGGGGCCGTTTCTCGCTCACTGTCATCAACTCAACGGAATTCTTTCGACCCCTTTTTCGAGGTAATGGGCTCTTCGTCGGAGTACACACTCACACCGTAGCCATCCAGCCACTTCACGCCACTCAGGTAGAGGCCGGGGACCGCTACCGTATGGGCTCGTTCGTGTCCCACCCGCCGCGCAACGCCACAGCGTCTGCCGGGTTCAGCGACTCGTCCGCGGCCGTGAGCGCGGCATCGCTGCCCGTGCCCACACGCCGGTCGGGTGCCAGGCTGCCGCCGCCGAGGGGCCAGGTAGAGCAGTACGCCCGTTGGCGTCACGCTGCACCGCTACGCCGGGTGGGCGTGGCCGTCGACCGGCGGGCCATGTGAGGCTGTTCGGCCGGCAGGACCTCAGTCAGCCGCTGCCACATGCTGGCCTCGCCCCAGTCCCGAGCTCTGCGCCAGCACAGCATGCCCGAGACCATGCGGTACATGTCGAACGCGAGTCTTGCCAGAGCAGCCACAGGCTCTGCGTGACCCGCGCTGTTTCCGCCTGCAGGGCCCGGCGCCGCCCGGCGGCTCAGCTCTCGGCGCGACGGCGGCGGTCGGGGGTGGACAGGTAGGCCATCGCCATGTCGCTGAGTTCATCTGCGTAGTGGTGTTGGGCCGCCGCGCCGGTGACAGAGTCGGGACGCACAGAGTTGTGAAAACAGGCTCCCAGCACGGCGCGGGCCACGGTGTCCAAAGCCCTTTCGGGGTCGGAGCGCCGGATCTGGTGGGCGTAGGGGGCCGCTGCCCCGAGCAGCAGGCCATGGATCCCGGTGATCGTGCGCGCTCCGCGCTCCACACCGGCGCCCACCCGTGCGCGCAACAGCTCGGGGAAGAGATTGCTGCTGTCGGCGAAGGACTGGAGCAGGGCGTGGGCGTAGGCATCCATGACACCGGACAGTGACGGCTCCGCCTTACGCAGACGTTCGGCCACGTACTCCTCGCGTCGCTCCAGCATCCGCTCCGCAAGGGCGGTGATCAGCTCCTCCTTGTCTGCGAAACGACGGTAGATCGTGCCGACCGAGACGCCGGCGCGTTCCGCGACACCCGTCATCGTCATCTCCTCCAGGCCGGACGAGGAGGCGATCTCTTCAGCCGCCCGCTGCACACGAGCCAGCGTGGCAGCGCTCCGTGCCTGTCTGGGCTCACGGCGGCGGAGTGGGCGATCCGGCTGGTCGGTCATGCCCCGCATGCTACCGATCGGGCTCGCTGCAGGTTCTTTTGACAAGGGACGCACTCCTCTGGGTATCCTAAAAAGCGAACGTAAATTTACATTCACATTTTGGGGAGGTGCAACCGTGACCGTCGCCCAGCGCCTGCTGCCCATGACCGTCACGCTCGGCTCAGGACCTACCGACCCCGGCACTATCGATGAGTTCGCACTGTTCTACGCCCACCGCGTCCCAGCCGCTGCCGGAAGCGGCTGGGACGCCAGTGCCTGCTCGACCTGCTCGCCGAAGACATCGACGCATGCGACGCCTTCACGCGGCGCCGCAACCGCATCCCACGTCTGACAGACACCGGCAGGACCCAGCGCCGGTCGAGGTCACCGACCGGACGCCAAAGACGTCGGCCCCCTTTCACACGTCCCCGTGCTCTTCCCGGGCGACACCGATCACACAAGGAATTACGTGTCTCAGCACTCAAGCCGGCCCGGCACGGGACGCAAGCTGACCTTGGTCGTCCTCGGACTGGCGGCCCTCATCACCGCGATGCTGTGCGCTTTCGCGCTGCCCTCGCTCCACAGCGGTCCACACAAGGTCCCCGTGGGCGTCACCGGCTCTCCGCAGGCGGTCGACGCCCTCCGGGAAAGCATCGACGGCCCCGCGTGGGACGTCCGCCCCTACGAGACATCCGGCGCCGTCGAGTCGGCCGTCGAGAAGGGGGAGATCTCCGGCGGTCTCGCCATCACCCCTCAAGCCGTCGACGTCTACACCGCCACTGCGGGCGGCCCCTCGGCCACCAGCGCCCTCACCGCGGTGGCGGACGGAGTCGCCGCTCAGAACAGAGCGCAGGTCACCGTCCACGACTTGGTGCCGTTCACCGAGGACGACCCCCGGGGTGCCGGACTGACCGCAGCACTGATGCCCATGATCTTCGGCGGAATCTTCCCCGCCCTGATACTCGGCAGTGTCTTCCCCGGGCATCGCGGACTGCGGATGCGTCTGGCAGGGGCCGTGCTGTTCTCCGTGGTGGCGGGCGCGGCCATCGCCGCCGTCCTCCAGTTCGGCACGCACTCGATCGACGGCAACTACGGACCCACCGCGCTCGGGGTCATCCTCGGTATGACCGCCCTGTCCACGACCCTGCTCGGCCTGCAAGCCCTCCTCGGCGTCGTCGGCTTCGCCCTTGGCAGCGCGCTCATGATGCTGCTGGGCAACCCCCTGTCCGGCCTGGCCACCGGCCCGCACTGGCTCCCCGGTGGATGGGCCACCCTAGGCCAGCTCCTCCCCCCGGGCGCCTCGGGCACCCTCCTGCGCGCCAACGCCTTCTTCGACGGAACGGGCGCCGGCTCCCCCGCCCTCGTCCTGACCGTCTGGGCTGTCCTCGGCTGTGCCTTCGCCCTCATCGCCGATCGACGCGGGAGGCGCTCTCGGGCGTCCCACTCCCGGGTCGTCGCGGCCTCGCACGCCGAAACCGTCGCGGCCGCGCGTCCGGAGGCCACCACCCCCTGAGGCGGGCGTGCCTCTGCCTACCGATCGCGACTGGCCGGCCTTCGTTGAGGGCATCGCGCCTTCATGGCTCGATGCCCCACGTGGATGCCATCGCCGAAGGCCGGCTCACACAAGAGCGGCGGTGCCGTCGGCTGCGCTGGAAATGCCGGGTTGGGCAAGAGGCGCCGCGTCATTCGCATGCCGCGCGTTGATCGTCAGGACCCTGTCGAAGCCGTCGTGACCGCGCGCCGAGTTCAGCCGCGTGGCGAGGTCCAGGATCGTCTCCTTCGGCCGTTCGCCAGCTCGACGTGGTCATGCCCTGATTGCAGGCGTGCGCCCCGAGAAGAGATCGAAGGGGATGCGGGCCGTTTCTTATGGGCGCGCGGACCTGGTGGCGCGCCGAGCGCTGCGGCTTCCGAGGACCTCCTGGTCAGGATCTACGCGCAAGAGGTCACTCGTCCGCCCCTCCCCCGCCGCGGAGGGTCTGCGAAGGGCTCTCACCGAACTTTCTCCGATAGTGATCGGCGAACCGCCCCAGATGGTTGAATCCCCAACGGAACGCGACGTCACTGACCGTCGTCGGTGCCGACGCGTGGAGCAGGTCCCGACGGGTGCCGTCCAGCCGGACCTGACGCAGGTATTCCGACGGGCTCATGTCGAAGCGATCACGGAACAGGTTCTGCAACTGACGTACGCCCACTCCGGAGGCATGCGCGAGATCCGCGACGTTGTACTGGGATCCTGGCGCGCTGTGGATCATGTCCACGGCCTTTTCCAGCGCCGCCGGATTCCTGTCGACGGATCTCGAGTCCAGCGCCTGCGTCATGGAATGGCCCTGCCCGATCAGGAGCCCGACGAGCAAGGCGCGCTCCAGGTAGTCGAGCTGGGCGGCGTTCCCTGCTCCCGAGACCGCGCTCGGGTCCTTGAGGGCGTCCAGCAGGACATTGAGCAGCGCCCACCAGCGCCGCCCCACCGGAGCGGTCAGGTCGAACCCGAGGTCGAAGCGCAGGCGCCGGTCCACCGGCCGGCCCAGGACACGAGCCAGTTCCTCCTCCAGGGCGGCTCGTTCGATCTTGAGGCAGACCTGCGTCGCGTCGACGCTCCACGAGGGCAGGACCGTGTGCTGATCCGGGCTGAAGACGGCGGCCAGCTCCGGTGTGGCGACGATCTCCCGTGAGCCGCAGCGAGACACGACCGAGCCCGCCAAAGGCACGTTCACGTGGTAGCCGCCGACATCCCCGGGATCGACGAGCACATCGGCTCCGAAGCGCACGATGCCCACGGTGAGGTGCCGCAGCCGGACCGCGGACATCCAGGCGTGGGAAAGGCGCGTGCCGGGCGCCACGAGTTCCATCCGCGCCGGGTAGAAGGCGTCGTTGACCCGTGCGCGGTACTCATCGAAGTCGTCGGACGTGCACGGGAGCTGCCCGGCCAGCTGCATGGGACCGCCCGACGGTTCCGTACCGCTGCTGTGAACCGTACGCATCGCTCGTCCTCGCCTCCCAGCACCTCCTCACCCAGCGTAGGCGAGCTTCGCGGGGCCGGGGAGTTCGCGTAGCGGACCGTCCGCTGCGCAGAGTGGATTTCGGTGGGACCCGACCGTACCTACCGTCGAGGGAATCGAAAAGGGAGCTGTGAGCTGCCGTCGCACCGGCTCGACCGGACGCCACGGCATCCGCGAGAGGAATACGCGCCATGGCCGCGCCACACGAAAAGATCAAAGCGCCGGAAGAGTCTTCGCACGGCGGAGCTTCGGCTTTGCAAGGCGGAGCTTCAGTAGCTCCCCAGCGGTTCCGGAATCTGATGGCGGCGGTGTGCGCGCCCGTGACCGTGGTGACCACCAGCGTCGACGGTGCACCGTTCGGGGCCACGGTCAGCTCCTTCGCCTCGTTGTCACTGGACCCCCCGCTGGTCAGCGTCGCCTTCGACCGCCGGTCTCTACTGCTCCACCGGATTCAGGAAGCGGGCCGTTTCGGGGTCAATCTGCTCGGCCACGGTCAGGCGGACCTGGCGATGCTGTTCGCCACTCGGGGCCAGGACAGGTTCGGCGGGACGGCATGGCACTACGACAACGGCCTGCCGCGCCTCGAAGGGACGGCGGGATGGGCGACTTGCGATCTCTACCGAACCGTCGAGGGCGGTGACCATCTTCTGCTGTTCGGCTTGGTACGGGGAGCGAGCCACACGGAGCTGCCGCCCCTTGTCTACGCCCACCGCACGTTCGGCACCCACTCCCGCTACGACCAGCGCCCACGCCCTCGGATCGTCGACCAGATCGCCGCTTGCCGCCGCTGACTCGTGGCATCGCGAAGCCTGCCCAAGGAAAGCCGCCGCGGAAGGATGACTCCGCGCGACGCATCAAAGAAAAGGAACAATCACTATGACGAAGGTGACCGAGGCGTCAGCCGCCTCGTACGCCGCCCCCGGCTCCGCGGAACTCGTCGAGCGGATGCGGCGCCTGCATCCGCTTCTGGAGAAGAACGCCGCTCAGGGCGAGCAGGAAAGGAGGGTGCCGGAAGAGAGCATCGAGGCGCTGTGCGAGGCCGGAGCCTTCAAGATCGCCCAGCCGAAGCGCTACGGCGGCTACGAAACGTCGATGCGCACCATGCTCGACGTGTCCGCCGCGGTCGCGGAGGCCGACGGGGGTGCGGCGTGGGTGGTGACGCTGTCCAACGTATGCGCCTGGATGACGGCCCTCTTCCCGGAGCGGGCGCAGGACGAGGTGTGGGCGGACAACCCGGACCACAGGGTTTCCGGTGTGCTCGCTCCGACGGCGGAGACGGTCAAGGTGGACGGGGGCTACCGCGTCACGGGGCGCTGGTATTACAACTCCGGCTCTCGGCATGCCGACTGGGCGGTACTGGGCATCCCCGTTACCGACGCCGACGGCCACGTGGTCGACCAGGGGCTGGCCCTGATCCCGCGGCAGGACTTGGAACTGGAGGACACCTGGTTCGTCGCCGGGATGAAGGCCTCCGGCTCCAACTGCCTCATCGCACATGAGGTGTTCGTCCCCGACCACCGCGTCCTGTCCGTCCCGCCCGCCATCGCCGGCGACTACGGCACCGAACACACCGACGAGGCCCTGTACCGCGCCGCGTTCGTGCCCCTTCTGACGTTGGTTCTGGTGGGACCTCAGCTGGGCCTGGGACGCAAAGCACTCCAGATCGTGCGGGAGAAGGCCGCGAAGAAGGCGATCTCCTACACCGACTACACCTCGCAGTCGGACTCGGTGGCTTTCCAGCTTCAGCTGTCGCGCGCGTCGCTCCAGATCGACACCGCCCATCTTCACGCCTACCGGGCCGCCGATGACATCGACCGGACCGCCGCCGAGGCCGGCTACCCCGATCTCACCACCCGCGCCCGGGTACGCGCCGACAGCGGATGGGCCGTCGAGAACATCACCAGCGCCATCAACGATCTGCTCTTCGCCCACGGTGCCGGCAGCTTCGCCGACGTCAACCCCCTCCAGCGGATCTGGCGCGACTCCGCCGTAGCCGCCCGCCACGCGGTCGTGCTGCCCACGGTCAACTACGAGGTCTACGGCAAGGCGCTGCTGGGCCGCGACGACCACATCACACCGCTGATCTGACCTGACCGGTCGGCGCAGCCGGACAGGGCCTGACGTGCCCTCCTGACGTGCCCTGCAGAGCCGCTATTCCCGCATCAACCATCGGAGGTATGCCATGCCGTCGGGCCGCATCGATGTGCATCAGCACGTCATCCCGCCGCACTACCAGGCTCTACTCGACAGGCGTGGCATCTCCACCGGCGGTCTGGCACCGGTATGGAGCGAGGACTTGGCGCTCGAGGCGATGGATGCCCGTGGCGTCGAGACCGGAATCGTCTCTCTGTCGGTGCCCGGTATACGCCTGGGCAATGACGACGCCCAGGCGCGGGGTCTGGCTCGACAGGTCAATGAGTTCGGAGCCGAGCTGGCCGCTCGGCGCCGTGACCGGTTCGGCTTCTTCGCCACCCTCACCCTGCCGGACGTGGAAGGCAGCCTGACCGAGGCCGCGTACGCCATGGACGACCTCAGTGCGGAAGGCGTGGTCCTGTTCGCCAACGCCGACGGCGCCTATCTGGGTGATCCACGCTTCGAGCCGCTGCTGGCCGAACTGGACCGGCGCAGTGCCGTGGTATACGTGCACCCTTGCCAGTTGCACGGGCCCCCGGTCGACGGGATCCCCGCCTACATTGCCGACTACCTGCTGGACACCACCCGGACGGCGGTGAGCCTGGTGCGAAGCGGCGCGTTGCGCCGGTGGCCGAACATCACTTTCGTCCTCTCCCATGGCGGAGGGTTCGTCCCGTTCGCGGCGCATCGCCTGGCCATGACCATGAGCTACGACAGCGAGAGAGCGGTCGAGGACCTGTTGGCCGACCTCAAGTCCTTCCACGTGGAGACCGCGCAAGCAGCCGGCCCGCTCAGCCTCCCCTGCATGCTTGAGTTCTTCGGCCCTGAGCATGTGCTGTTCGGCACCGACTGGCCGCACGTCACCAGTCGCGGCGCCGCCTACTTCACCGACCACTACGACAGCTGCCCCATGGCGGACGCGGACCGCGACTCCATCGACAGCGGTAACGCACGAAAGCTCCTGCCCCGCTACCGGGGCGGGTGTCAATGACATTCGAGGAGAGAGAACTGTGTCATCCGATCGGTCATCCGCGGACGACAGCCGCTCCGCAGCGCGCACCGTACTGACCAATGTGCGTGTCTTCGACGGCCACGCGCTGCTGGACCCGGGCACCGTCGTCATCGACGGCGCCCTTGTCGGCACCACCGCGGACAGTGGCAACGTCAGGCACGTCGACGGTCATGGCGGCGTCCTGCTACCCGGCCTGATCGACGCCCACGTACATCTCAGCGATGTGCCGGCACTGCACGCCTTCGCCGCCCACGGGATCACCACCGCCCTGGACATGGGCACCTGGCCGGCCAGCCTCGTCGTCTCGCTGCGAGGGCGCCCCGGACTCACCGACATCCGCAGCAGCACGGTGGGTGCCACGTCGCCCGACAGTGCCCACGCGCAGCGCACGGGGCGCCCTTCCGGGGGACTGGTGAGCGGGCCGGAGGACGCGAAGCAGTTCGTCGCGCAACGGCTTGCCGAGGGAGCCGACTACATCAAGATCATCATTGATCTTCCCGGGTTCGACTAGCCGACCGTGGACGCCCTTGTCCTGGCGGCGCACCAGCAGGGGATGCGCACGATCACCCATGCCGCCTCCGCGGAAGCGGTGCGCATGGCCCAGGCGGCGGGAGCGGACGTCCTCACCCACGCTCCTCTTGACCGCGCACTGGCCGAGAGCGAGGTGGCACAGGCGGTGTCGGACGGGCGGGTGATCGTTCCCACCCTGGCGATGATGGAGGGCACCGTCGAGGCGATCAGCCGACCCGGCGTGCCCGGACCCTCGTACGAAGCAGCGCGCGCGAGTGTCGCCGCCCTGCACCGGGCGGGTGTGCCGGTGCTGGCCGGCACCGACGCCAACGCCGCGCAAGGCGTGCCCGCTTCGCCGCCGTTCGGACAGAGCCTGCACCACGAGCTGGAACTGCTCGTCGACGCCGGGCTGTCCACGGTTGAAGCCCTGCGGGCAGCCACGGCGATGCCGGCCCGGTACTTCGGGCTCACCGACCGCGGCGTGATCGTGCCGGGCCGGCGCGCCGATCTGCTACTCATCTCCGGTGACCCCGTCTCGGACATCCGCGCCACCCGGAACATCGAAAGGGTCTGGTGCGCCGGCGTCGAGTACGAGCACTGACTCACGGGTGTGCAGCAGCCCAACGACTCCGTCAGCGACAACGAAGGGGACCATCTCTGTGAAGATCATCGCTCTGGAGGAGCACTTCTCCGATCCGGCCGTCAGCAAGGCGGGTGCGGCTACCGCTCAGGCGTTGAGCCCCGGCTTCGCAGCCGCCTATGCCCCGGCGGGCGGCCTTCCGTACTCTCCCCCTGCCGAGGTCCTGATGGACCTTGCCGAGGGGCGGATCGCGGACATGGACGCGGGTGGCATCACGATGCAGGTGCTCTCATGCCTCGGGGCGCAGCAGGTGCCGGCGGACGTCGCCCCCGGCCTCGTCCGCGCCGCAAATGACCGGGCCGCGGCCGCGACGCGCTCCTACCCGGACCGGTTCGCCGCATTCGCCTCTCTGCCGACCGCGGTCCCCGAGGCGGCCGCCGCCGAGCTGGACCGATGCGTCAACGAGCTGGGCTTCGTCGGGACCATGATCTTCGGTCGCACCGACGGGGAGTTCCTGGACGCGCCCCGCTTCGATCCGGTCCTGGCCAAGGCCGCAGCACTTGACGTCCCGATCTTCCTGCATCCCGGCGTCCCCCCGCGTGCGGTCACCGAGAGCTGCTACTCGGGCGATCTGCCGCCAGTCGTCGCCACCCGCCTCCAGACCGCCGCCTGGGGGTGGCACCAGGAGACGGCCGTTCACTTCCTGCACCTCGTCCACTCAGGCGTCTTCGACAGGTACCCGGACCTGCAGATCATCCTGGGTCACTGGGGCGAGATGATCCCTTTCTATCTGGACCGCGTCGACGAGGCCCTGCCGCAACGCGCCACCCGGCTCGAACGCTCGTTCAGCGAGTACTTCCGCGAGAACGTCTACATCGCGCCCAGCGGACTGTTCGGCCAGGCACAACTCCGGTTCTGTCTCGAGACCGTCCCGCTGGAGCGGATCGTCTTCGCCGTCGACTATCCCTTCGCGAGCAACGACGGTGCCGTCGCCTTCCTCGACGAGGCCGACCTGCCGGAGAAGTCCAAGCGGATGATCGCGCACGAGAACGCCGAGCGGCTGCTCCGGCTCTAGTGTCCCGATTTCGAGGTTCTGCGTCACCTATCGCATGATTGGCGGCCCGCTGACCAGCAGCTTGGTGATGGACGCGCCTCATGTGGTGTCGCGGAAACTCACGACCAGCTCACTAGGGGCTGTCCGGCACCGTCATGCGCCAGGCGTCTCGGAGGCGTCGTCCACGTCGTCGTCGGCGATTGCCGGGACCGGGACCAGCACGCTCTGTATGGCTGGCCCGATCAGCGCAATCAGCGTCTCGCGTTCCGCCTCGGTGAGGGTTGCCACGCCGACGATTCCCCGTCCCACGATGAGACCGACGAGCATCGACGACACGATCCCCGCCCGGAGGGTCGGGTCGTCGACGGCGCGCGAGGCGATGTCGTCGACCAGCAGCCGCTCCTGCAGGAACTCGCGCAGCTGGTCATTCGCCTGATCATTGACGATGGCGCCCCGGAGCATCGCCATGAGGGGCTTCGAACTCGACGACTCCTCTTCCCACACCTCGAGGAACGCGCGGACCACGCGTTCGCCGAGGTGGGCATCCGTTCCCTCGAAGGCGCTGCTGAAGCGCGTCAGAGCCTCTGCGGGGACGGACATCACTGCGGCGAACAGCTCGTCCTTCGACCGGAAGAACTGCATCACCAACGACGCGTCGACCTCGGCGTCGGCCGCGACCCGCCGTATCGTCGTCGCGGTGAAGCCGTCGGCTGCGAACCTGGCGCGGGCAGCGTCGAGGATGGCCTGTCGGGTCTGGTTCGTCCCCGGTCGGCGTCCACGGCGCCCAGTGGTGACGGATTTCGATTGCGCGGTCATAGCCCAAATCTAACCCCGAAACCAGCATCTCAACACACGTTGAGTTTTGCGCTCCGCGGACGTACGCTCGCAGGGTCGCCACGGCCCGTCTCCGGGTCAAGAGATGTAAGGAGCTCACCATGAGCGATGCCCAGAAGGTACTCATGCCGTCGAACCCGCTGGAGCCGGGTATTGACCGGTACGGGGTCCTGAGCCACTTCGAGCCCGGCACTCGCACGCTGGAGGCGGGCTTCCAGATCGCGCCGCCGTTCAAGCCGCTTCCCGTCGACATCGTGCTCGAGAAGGACGTCGCGGTCACCCTGCGTGACGGCGCGACCATCTATGTCGACGTACTGCGGCCGGCGAGCGCCGAGAAGGTCCCGGTCATCGTGGCGTGGAGCCCCTACGGCAAGGGCCAGGGGACCTCGCCCAGCGTCATGGGCGTGTTCAATCTGGTCGGACTGGACAACGGCATCATGTCCGGGCTCGCGAAGTTCGAGGCCCCGGATCCCGCGTACTGGTGCGCGCAGGGCTACGCGATCTGCAACCCTGACATCCGGGGCGTGGCCAACTGCGAGGGCGACAGTGTCCTGTGGGACCGCCAAGAGGGCCGCGACTGCTACGACCTGATCGAGTGGCTCGCCGTCCAGGACTGGTGCACGGGCAAGGTCGCCATGAGCGGAACCTCCTATCTCGCGGTCTCGCAGTGGTTCACCGCGGCCGAGCAGCCGCCGCACCTGGCGGCGATCAACCCGTGGGAGGGCGTGAGCGACGTCTACCGCGACCTGGTGATGCGCGGCGGCCTGCCCGACCACGGCTTCGCCCGTCAGCTACGGGACTACAGCTTCTGGGGCAACGGCAGCAAGGAGGACATCATCGCGGAGGCCGATCGCTATCCGCTGATGAACGAGCTGTGGGAGAACAAGATCCCGCAATTCGAGAACATCAATGTGCCCGCGTACGTCGTCGCCAGCTACTCCAACACGCTGCACACCGCCGGCACGTTCCGCGCCTGGCGTCGCATGGCGTCCGAGGACAAGTGGCTGCGCATCCACAACAGCCAGGAGTGGCCCGACTACTACGACGAGACGAACCGGGAGGAGCTGCGCCGGTTCTTCGACCGCTTCCTCAAGGACGAAGACAACGGATGGGAGGAAACGCCCCGCGTGCGCTACTCCCTGCTCGACCTCCAGGGCGGCGACCAGGTCAACATCCCCGCGGACCAGTTCCCGCCGGCTGAGGTCACCCCGACGAAGTACTACCTGGACGGCCGCTCGCGGACTCTGGGGACGACGGCCCCGGTCGACGGGGCGTCGGCGGGCTACACGCTCGGTTCCAACCCGGACGAGGTGTCGTTCGTGACGCGCTTCGACAAGGAGACGGTGCTGGTCGGTTACCCGAAGGCGCACCTGTGGGTCGAGGCGGAAGGCGCGGACGACATGGACCTCTTCCTCCTGGTCCAGAAGCTCGACGCGTACGGCACGCCCCTGCAGCAGTTCACCGTGCCCAACCAGAGCGCGCGGATCCACGACGTCACCGAACGCGGCGGCTCGATCCTCCGCTACAAGGGAACGGACGGACGCCTGCGCGTCTCGATGCGCCACCTGGACGAGAAGCTGTCCACCGATGACGTCCCGGCCCACTGCTTCGACCGGGTAGAGAAGCTCTCCCCCGGCGAGGTGGTGGACGTCGAGATCGACCTGCTCCCTGTGGGGCTCACCTTCTACCCGGGTGAGCAGCTCCGCCTCGTCATCAGCGGCCGCTCGCTGCTGGGGACGATGATGCCCGGGATCCGCGAGTACACCCCCGCCGAGAGCGGACAGCACATCATCCGCACCGGTGGCGAGCACGCGTCGTACCTGCAACTGCCGGTCAAGACCGCCTGAGGCCGCGCACGAGTCAGCAGGCCGCTCTGTCTTCGGGACGGAGCGGCCTGCTGACCTCATTGTTGACGTCGCCGGGTGTCTCCCGCCGTCTTGCCAAGGGCTTTCCAGCACAACCGCGGCAAGGTGTTCGATCAATCGGTTCTCGTTGACGCGGGAAGGCGGGCGGCACGATGTACCCATCCGGACGAACGAGGATGCGTTCGCCGTCCGACTCAGCATCGCCAACCCACAACGAGCGGCTCGGCATTTCACCGCCGTGACCGCTCTACTGGCCTGGGAGACACTCGACTCCAACGGGAGAGATGAGAGAAGGACACCGACGATGGCGTGGTCCGCATCCTGGTCGACGGTGTCACCATGTTCCTACGCGCCTTCCGCCAATGAGAGGCATGCTGCGCAGCTGGTGATGCCGGGCATGGCCCAGTCGACGCATGCGGGTCAGAGCGATCAGGGCCCGCGTCTGATCCGGGAACCGTTCGCGGCAGCGCGCGGACGGCCCGCTGGCCATGCTGGTGGACCTCACACTGGCGGGCGCACACCACGCGGACACCGCGCGATGTTCGGCGTGCTCCGCTGGGCGGACGTGGATGTGGTACGGCGGCGACCAGATGCCGGCAGGGCCGCCGCACCCCCGAGGACGCAGGCGGGCGAGTAGTAGCGGTGCACATCAACCGCTGCATGCGGCTGGATGTGCCCGACCCTGCCAGACCGCCAGTTCCGCCACGTCCACAGTCGCCGCCGACGCTCTTCGAACGTGATCGTGCGAGCCGGCCCTACCCATTCGTCGCCACGCTTGATTCGGACCGGATCGCGTTGTGGATCTCGGCCGAGTCAGCCGGGCGCTCGACCGCGTTCAGCAGCCTGCCCAGCGCCCGCGCCGCAGCCGCAAGCCGCGGATCGTCGCGCCATGAACCCGCTCGGCCCTTGGCATCCTCGTCCAGCCCGGAAAGATGGGCGGCGTAGAACTCGCGGCCTGCTTCAGTGGCCTCGTAGTACTGGCATTCATCGTCGCGCTGCGAGCCTGCCGGGATCAGGGCGATCAGACCGGCCCGCAGCACCGGACATGCGTGCCGGTCGAGCGTCCGCAGTGAGCCGAAGTAGCGGATGTCGCATCCCTCGGCTGCCCCGCGCAGCAGCCCCAACTCGTGAAGTGGCAGGTCTTCCAAGGCGCCCGCGCCCTCTCCATTGCTGCTGCCGGGTCATCGGCTGCCGCTGGTCGCGAGCAGCCGACTGCTGGCGTCGATGACGACCTTGTCGACAACCGGGTTGCGATGGTCGCCGCGAGGATGAGCGGCCAGTGGAGAACCCGGTCGATTGGGGCGGCGACAGGCGCCGCCGCCAACACCCATCGCCTCCCTGGCCGAGGTGCCGCCCTCTCAGGCGTTGGCCACCGCTGCGGCCATGATCCAGTTCCTGAACTCCACGGCGAAGTGACGGAGATGGTGCTCCAGGACCTCCGCCGGGCTGGAGCTGGGCAGGTAGACGGTCAAGTGCGAGGAGAAGCCCTCGTCCGTGTCGCCGAACTGGATCAGCACACGGCCGACGATCGTGCCGTCGGCGAGGAAGAGATTCGTGGCCTTCTTGTGCGGAAACGCGCCCTCAGGCAGGAGCTCGTCCGCTTCCGCAGCCCAAGCCATGGCCTCCGCGGCCCAGTCGCCGAGGTAGAAGGAGCAGATGTACGGGCCGATGTTCTCGGTCACGTGGACCGAACCATCGTCCTTGTTGACCATCGCGTAGTGCTCGGGCTGGGCCGCGAGGAGCACGTCCTCGTCTGCGAACGCCTTGCCCATCCAGGCAAGGAACTGGCCGGCCTTGAGCCCCTGCGTCTCCAGCACTGTGGTGCCCGAGGTGAAGCTGCCTCCCGAGTCCTGGGCGCTCTGCCTCAGGAAGGCATTGCCCTCTTCGATGTCCGCAGCCAGCAGATCGAACAGCGTCTGCCGCCCCAGCCGGGCCTTGAGGAGGCTCAGGACACGGCGGGAGTAGAAGAGCTCGAAGTCATCGATGTCCCCGGGTCCGGCCGGCCCTGACGCGAGCCGGACGGTCTCTGTCGTCGAAGATTGCATGTCAGTCATCCGGGGGCTCCGCTCTGAGTGCGAATGTGAACTCTCATTCGCAATACTACGAGCGATCCAGCGCGCTCTGTCAAGAGACGTGCGCGAAGCCGTCGTCGGTACCATGCGAGCCGTGACTGATGATCGGAACCACCTCACGCACTACCGAGAGCCGCGACAGGCGCGCAGCGCCGCGACGCTGGCCCGGATGCTGCAGGCCGCCGAGGAACTCGCCTCCGAGGTCGGGCTGGAGGAGTTGACCATCGCGGGCGTCGCCGAACGCGCCGGCATGTCGGTGGGCTCGATCTACCGTCGTTTCGAGGGCAAAGAACAGTTGATCAGTGCCCTGACGGCACGCATGCTGGATCGACGCGAGGAGTACGTGGCGAAGCAGCTACGCGCGGCCGAGCCGTCACTGTCCGGCGTCCTGCACGCTTACGCTCACTCTCTGCTCCGCTCCTTCGCCGAGGGCGGCAATCTCTTCACCAAGCTGCTGCGCACTCGGGCAGGCGGCGCTGTTGATCGCGGCGCCCGCACCATCTCCGAGATCCACCGCTTCCTCATCGACGCGGCGATGCCCTACGTGGACCAGATCCGGCGCCCCGACCCGGAGGCGGCCCTTGACACCGCGGCCCGGGCCCTTCTGGGCGCCTGCTTCCACAACTCACTGCGTCCGGATCGCTTCACCAGCGAGGCGGCTCTGCAACGGTACGCGGACGAGCTCAGGGACATGGCACTCGCCTATCTCCTCACTCCGGAGCCCGGTCGCAGCAGTGAGTCCCCGTAGCCCGGAGGGCAGGACGCGGGGTTCCGTCTCGCATGCACGGAGGGCCGCCCGCGGTCCTGCCCGATACTCGTCAAGATCGAACCCCACTCGACGAGGACCGTGAACCCGGCTGGTTCGCCTACTTGACCTTGATCGCGTTCAGGAACGCGACCTTCCCCGCGTCACTGTGCTCACGCAGCACGTTCGTCTGCATGTCGGGCTTGTGCTCCGCCTGCGGCTCGGGGACGAAGGGGTTGCCGGTCCAGGACATGAGGCGACACACGCGGTGCCGGATGCGCCAGCCGTTCTCGCTTCGGACCAGCTCGTCGTCATACCAGCCGGTCCCCTGCCACGTCGGGCCGTCCTCGGCCGATTCGCGCACGAGGAGCCAGTTGCCGTAACTGAAGGCGTTCGCCCGGTCCCCGTCGACTTGCACCAACTGGCCCATCATCGTGTGCTGGTGGCTGTCCAGGCTCTCGTGGAACCCGGCGAAGGAGTTCTTGAAGGTGGAGAGGCCGGACCAGGCGGCTCCGGCCGGGCCGAACTCCGCGACCACGTCTTCCGTGAAGATGCGGTCGAACAGATCCCAGCGATGCGCGTCGAGCGCCAGGCCGTAGAGGTTCAGGACCTCGACGATGGCAGCCTTGTCATGTTCAATCATGCTCGCGTCCCTCGTACTCAATGTGACATTTCGGGTCTTTATGCGTCGACGGCAAGATTAGGGAGCGTCGGTGCGGCAACGACTCCACCGACACCAGCAGATGATGGGGAAGCGGAAGAGGCCACCCCCTCGGAGCCCTGACGGCACGCTCCCTCGTCGGCTCCGCACCACCCGGCGCGAGGAGGGCCACAGTCACGTCCCGTGACTTCTGGAGAGCCGCCGACCGGGCGGGCGTGTGGCCCTCATCCTTAAGCCTCGACCATCTACTGTCAACACTTTGCGCGAGCCCGAGCGATTGGACACTTCTTCAAACGTTCGATCGATAGTCTTGCCGCTATTAATGTTGACACTTTCCCTCGCGGAGGCCTAGGGTCCTGATTGCGGACTCCTACGGCCGACTCAGCGACGGCTCTGCTGCCTCTTCGCGCCCGCCCAGACACTTCCTGGCTCGCTTCGTGCCCCCGGGAAGCGCCACAGCCGTCGTCGCAGTCCCCATCCAAGCCTCACCAGAGATACCGCCAAGAGCCGGCGTCAGTTGCCGAGTCGGCCCTTGTCTCGTACGGAACGACATACAGGAGATGACGACGATGGTTTCGACTCGAGACACCTCCGAGAGGCTGGCGAAGATCCTCGAGAGCGTCCGCGCCCTGGGCCCCACCCTGCGTGAGCGAGCGCTCGACGCCGAGCGTGCCGGTCGCCATTCGAACGAGACCATCGCCGATCTGGACGCAACAGGCGCGTTCAACATCGGCAATCCCGTCGAGTTCGGCGGGGATGAGCTGACCGTTCGGCAGCAGCTGGACGTCGTGTCCGAGGTCTCCAAGTGGGACGGCTCGGCCGGTTGGACCGTATGGGTCGGGGCTTCGACCAACTGGATTCCGGCCGGCTCGGGCGCTCGCGTCGTCGAGGAGGTCTACGGATGCGAGTGGACCGGGCCACGAGTGGCCGGATCGAGTCACTTCCCTGCCTCTCGCGGGCGCGCGAAGCGAGTCGAGGGCGGCTGGGCCATCACCGGCGGTCCCTGGACGTTCGGAAGTGACTCGCTCTGGGCGCCCTACACGAACCTGGGTTGCATCGCCGACGACGGTGACGGTCCCTACCTGGTGGGCGTACAGGTTCCGCGTGACGAGCTCCGGTTCCTCAACGACTGGAACGTCGCCGGCATGCGCGCGACTGGCAGCGTATCCATCACCCTTGTCCGGGACGAGCTCTTCGTGCCCGACTACCGCGTCGTCGACTTCCGCGACGTCGTCGGCGGAAAGATCGACAACGGGCTCAAGGGATCGTTGTGGAAGGCGCCCTCGCTCGGCTGGGCCTTCAGCCTCATGGCAGGGATGTCGATCGGCATCGCGCAGGGTGCGCTGGCCAGGTTCCTGGAGCGCTCCGCCGGCCGCCCCATCCGCGGCACCACCTACAAGAACCAGTTGGACGCGCCCCTGACCCATCTGATGCTCACCGAGGTTCACTCCAAGATCCAGTCTGCGACGTTGATGACGCGTGCCAACGCTGATGAAACCGACCGGCTGGGAGCCGCCGCCGCAGCGGGTGAGGCCGCCGACCCCGAGTACATGCAGATGTTCAGCGCACGGGTGCTCGCCGAGACCGCGTACGCGGCCAAGTGGTGTGCGGAGGCCATCGAGCTGCTGCAGCGCAACTCCGGCTCGACGGCCATCATGGAGAGCGAACCGATCCAGCGAGCCTGGCGCGACGCACGGGTCATCACCTTGCATGGGGCCCTCAATCTTGAAGCCCTCTCCGAGAACTACGGCAGGCTGATGGCGGGGTCGCAGCCGCACAAGTTCGAAGGGATCACCACTCTCGACCGCTTTGCGCCCGCACCGCCCGCCAAGGGTTGAGCCCGCGGGCGGCAGCGCCGCTGGGCACCGGCCTCAAACGGACAGATCTTGTTCGACCCAGATGGTCTTGCCGCTCTGTCCGTACCTGCTCCCCCACCGGCGGCTCATCTGAGCCACCAGGAACAGGCCTCGGCCTCCTTCGTCAGAGGTACGGGCCCGTCGCATACGGGGCTGTGTGTTGCTGGGATCCGTGACCTCGCAGCAGAGGAACTCGCCGCGGATCAGGCGTAGTCCCACGGGGCCGCCCGCGTAACGCACGGCGTTCGTGACAAGTTCGCTGACGATCAGTTCGGTGACGAAGCCGATGTCCTCCAGCCCCCACTCCGCGAGCTTGGCTACGGCCACCTCCCTGGCCGAAGAGACTGCTCGGGGGTCTGCCGGGAACTCCCAACGGGCGACGTCCTCGGGCTCCACCGCGGACGTGCGCGCGAGCAGCAGGGCGGCGTCGTCCGACAGTGGATGCTGGGCGGCCCCGCTCATCAGATCCCGCGCAAGTGGGGGCAGGTCGGCGGCTGAGCGGCAGTGCTGCGCAAGGCGGTCCGAGAGGTCACGCGTGCTGCTGTCGATGTCCGTGCCATACCGCTGTAGCAGGCCGTCCGTGTACAGAGCGAGAACACTGCCGGGTGGCACGGCGACGGTAGTGGGCTCGAACGGCAGGCCGCCGACACCGAGAGGAGGCCCGGGCCGCACATTCACCGGGGCCACATCCCCGCTCGGCAAGGCCAGCAACGGTGGCGGATGGCCGGCCGAGGCAATCGTGCAACGTTGCTCAACCGGGTCGTGCACCGCCACCAGGCAGGTGGCGCCGACGAAGTCGCGTTGTGACAGTTCCGCCTCATCGGCGAGTCGGGAGACCAAGTCATCGAGATGAGTGAGCAGTTCGTCGGGCGCCAGTTCCAGATCCGCCAGCGTTTGAACGGCGGTTCGCAGGCGGCCCATGGTCGCGGTGGCATGCAGTCCGTGGCCGGTCACGTCCCCGACGACGAGGGCGGTCCGCAACGAAGGGAGCTCGATCGCGTCGAACCAGTCACCGCCGATCTCGGCCCCGCCGGCGGCGGGCAGGTACGCGCCCGCGGTCTCCATGACCCTGGTGGAGGTGAACGCCTGCGGCAGCAGGCGCTCTTGCAGGGCGACGGCGGCCCGATGCTCTCGTGTGTACCGGCGGGCGTTGTCCACGCCCAGGGCCGAGTGAGCCGCGATCTCGCTGAACAGACCGGCGTCCTCCTCGTCGAAGGGCTGGGGCCGATCAGTACGCCAGGCCGTCACGACTCCCAGCACGAGGCCGCGCGCGTAGAGCGGAGCCACGATCAGCGAGTGTCCGTGCCGTGGAGCCACCAGTCGCAGCCAGGGGTGGTCGACCAGCGCTCGTTCCAGCGCCTCGCGCGCCACGACTACGGTGCGGCCCTCCTGGAGCTCACGGACCAGGGGCAGATCGGGGAAGTGAGGGATGGGCTCGCCATGCCGGAGCAGTGCATCGGGCCACGGGCCGGTTGCGATACGCATCGCGGCCCTGCGCAGATGCAGATCACCGCCGCCGAACGTTTTCGGTGGCTCGTCCCCGGTATAGATGGCGTCGGCGAGGTTGACCCAGGCGACGTCGGCGATGTCGGGAACCAGCATGTCGACGATCTCTTGGGCCGTGCGATTGATGTCCAGTGTTCCGCCGATCCCCGCTGACGCCCGGTGGCGCAGCTCACGCCGGCGGTAAGCCTGCAAGTGCTTGGTCGCATCGGTGTAGAGGATGGCGATCCCAGTGGGACGGCCCCGCATGTCCTCCGTTCGCAGGACTGACACGGCGAGCGACCAATCACCGTATGGTGCCCCGGTCGACCGCACACGCTGCTCATGGGCGACCAGGGGCACACCTGTCTCCAGCACACCCCGCAACGCCGCCTCCACACCGGCGGCGTCGTCCGGGTGAATCACGTCGGAAACCATGCTGCCCACCGGAAGCGTCGGACCAGCCGCGGCGCCGCGCACCTGGTTGGAGCGCACCACCGCGAGATTCTTGTCCCGGAGGACGAACCCGATGCGACTCTGGTTCAGCAGCGCCCGCGACAACGCCGTGTCCCACTCGATCTCGGATGCCCGCTCGAGCGCCGCGGCCAGGATCAGGGAGAGGCCGAGACTCTGAT
Source organism: Streptomyces sp. NPDC056128 (assembly GCF_042263835.1). Lineage (NCBI taxonomy): Bacteria > Bacillati > Actinomycetota > Actinomycetes > Kitasatosporales > Streptomycetaceae > Streptomyces > Streptomyces sp. NPDC056128. The sequence continues at coordinate 20,212 of NZ_JBHJVQ010000004.1, forward strand.
GCCGCTCGGTGCGATAACGGACAGCGATGACCTGCCCGGAGTCGTGGAGCAGTCCGGCTTCGCCCTCCCGGGGCAGCTCACCGCCGGCAAAGGCACCGGGCTCGGCCAGCAGCCGGAGAACGGATCGCCGGAGGACCGTAGCGGCTGGACGCCCCAGCAGCTGTTCTGCGGCACGGGACCATCCGACCACGACCCCACGATCGTCGATCAGCGCGGTCGCCGCCCCGGCCAGAACAGGACAGTCTCCCGTCCCGCTCACATCCATGTGGTGTCACCGCCTTTCATTCGGCCGGTGCCTCCATCATGTCTCGGTGCCGGAAGCCTCGCTCTCCGGCGAGAGGGTCAGTCCGGCTGGACTGAAATTCGACTACAAAGTACATTTAATCAAGCTTCACACCTCGCTTCTGGAAGGACGCCGCAATGGGCCTGAAGAAGCGGGTGTACGAAAGGTCGGAGTACGACGCGAGCTCCCGCGCGATGCTGCGCAGATTCGAGCCGGTCACGCGTATTCTGCCGGCAGGCTTTGAGGTCGACCCGCGTTTTCGATCTCTGCCGATCGATGTCGTCTTCGAGAAGGATGTCGCCGTCAGCATGCGAGACGACGTGACGATCTTTGTCGACGTATTCCGCCCCGTCGCCGCCGAGAAGGTGCCCGTCATCGTCGCGTGGGATCCTCACGGTAAGAGCCGGGGGACGCTGTCGAGCGTCCCCGATCCGCATCCCTCCGGCCTGAAAAGTGCCCCGCTCTCGGCACTGGTCACTTTCGACGGCCCGGATCCGGCCTACTGGTGCTCGCGGGGCTACGCGATCTGCACCTCTGATCCCCGGGGGATCGCTCAGTCCGACGGCGACAGTGTCATGTTCGGACGTCAGGAGGGCATGGACTGCCATGACCTCATCGAGTGGCTGGCCGAACAGGACTGGTGCAGCGGCAAGGTCGGCATGAGCGGAACCTCCTACCTCGCGGTCGCGCAATGGTTCGCCGCCGCCGAACAGCCACCGTCTCTGGCCGCGATCCACCCGCAGGAAGGGTTCAGTGACGTCTACCGCGATCTCGTCATGCGCGGCGGCATACCCGACACCGGCGTCGCCGAACGCCTGCAGAAGCACGTCTACGCCGGCGACAACCGACGTGAGGACATCCTCACGGAGGCCGCGCGCTACCCGCTGATCAACGATCTGTGGGAGGACAAGATCGCGCGCTTCGACAGAATCACCGTGCCCGCCTACATCGTCGCCGGCTACTCCAACCCGGCACACGCAGTGGGCACCTTCCGCGCCTGGCGGAGCATCGCCTCAGCGGAAAAGTGGCTGCGAATTCACCACACCCAACCGCGGCAGGACTATCACGACGAGACCAATACGGCGGAACTGCGCCGATTCTTCGACCACTACCTCAAGGGCGCGGACAACGGCTGGCAGAGCACTCCTCGCGTACGTCATGGCGTCAGCGACCTCCGAGGAGGCGGCTGCCCTGATCTGGCCACGGAAAATTATCCGCCGGAGGATGTCACCTGCACGCGGTTTTACCTGGACGCCCGCTCACACTCACTGAACACGGAGCTTCCGGCTGCCGCTTTCAGTACGGCCTACGACGCCGGATCGAAACCCGGTCAGGCCTCCTTCACGATCCGCTTCGACGAAGGGATCACCCTGGTCGGCTACCCAAAGGTGCGCCTCTGGGTCGAGTCGGAGGGCACCGACGACATGGATCTGTTCGTGCTCGTGCAGTCGTTGGGCCGTCAGGACACGTCGGAACTCGCCGGTCGCGCCCTGCGATACACAGGGTCAGCCGGCCGCCTGCGCGTTTCTCGTCGACACCTGGACGCGGCGCAGGCGACCGACGCCGTTCCCGCTCACAGCTTCGACCGGGTCGAGAAACTGAGTCCCGGAGAGGTCGTCGACGTCGAGATCGATCTTCCGCCGCTGGGCCTGAGGCTGGGCCCCGGTGAGTTCCTCCGGCTCGTCGTGAGCGCGGACCCTTCGCTGGGGGCGGCAACGCCAGGAACCCGCGGCCTCGACTCCCACAACACTGGACGACACGTCATCCACACGGGCGGCGCCCGTGCGTCCTACTTGCAACTCCCCATCAGTCCCGCATGACCGCGAGGCATCACGGGTGCTCGCGCTGCCACTGCCGTACCCAGGCTCGACCGTAGTCGTTTCCGTGCGGAGTGCGCAGAACCGTGTGGATGTGGAAGGGCTGTGGAACGTCGTTCCCAAGCCACACACCGCAGTGGTGGTCGAGTTCGGCGATGAGCACAGGTGACTGAACGCGGTAGTAGAAGACGTCGTCCGAACCGTGCCCGCCGATCCAGCTGAACCAGGTGTCGTCCAGGTGGTGTCGCACTTCCCGCAGCCTGGCCGTACGAGGACCGGTCGGCAGATGCTCGACGAACTGCTCGGCGATGGCCACGACCAGGTCCTGGGCCGCCTCCTGCATGCGCGACACCGGCATGCCCTCGAAGGGAATCACCCGGTTGTCCTGGAACGCGCCGGCGAGATGCCGTTCGTCACCCGGGTGCAGGCGGCCCTCGGGCATCGCGGGATCAATCATCCGCTCGTACACGGTGGCCTCGAGGCGCTGCGATTCCGGAAGTGTCTCCATGAGCTGCCTGCCGAGCGCGACGCGTTCAGTGAAGGCACGTACACCGGCGTGGGGCCCGGCGTCGATCTCGTTGGGCTCCGCACCCAGAAAGACGGGGCTCAAGGACATACGCCCCTCAACCACCAGGCAGTTGACGGCACAGTGATGGCCGTACAGCTGCCAGCCCCACGGGGCACTCTGATCTGGCTCTCCGTACAGGGCGAAGTTGTAGCTGAATTCGTTGAGGATGCCTTCCAGGCCGACGACCTCTCCAAGGAACGCGTTGATGCGCATCGCCGTGCGCACGGCCTCGTATCCCTCGGCGCTCAAAGACGCCTCAACGAGAGCGAGCGCCGCACGTCGCACCTCGGCCGGCTGGAACTCCAAGCGCAGGCCGGTGTCGAACTGGAGGAACTCGGGGTTGGACCACGTCTGCCATTCGACCGCGTCCACGGGATAGGACAGTCGGGACCGACCGTTCTCGTCCAGCGTGTCGAGCAACTGGTGCGCCGCGGCGACCATCACGGCCACTGGCGCCTCTTCTCCGGGCTCGGCCGTGGCCAGACGGTGGACCCCCTCGCGCAGGGTTCCGTCCTCGGTGACACCGACGAAGTCGTTCTTGTAGAGGCGCGACCAGTCCCGGATCATGTCACCGGTGAACGTGCCGTCGACTCGGACGAGGTCGCGGTAGTGGTACGCGTCAACGCCCCTCAGGTCGGCGACGCGCGGGTGATGCGCGGGGAAGAGGTACTTGCGAAACGCGGCGGATGACATGGGCATCCCTCTCATGCGTCGAGGAGCCGGACTCTGATCCTGTTGCGGTGAACAGGGCCGGACGCCGAGTGTGAGTTCTCAGTAAGGCTGGGCAGGTTGCTCTCCCGGCAGCTCTTCTTCGTCGCGACAGGCCCTGTTCCGAGCTCGCCTAGGCCCGTCGTTCGAGCACGCTCGTCGACGTGGGACCGGCCTCGACCTCGCACAGCGTGCGTCCCATGTTTTCCATCCAGGTATCGATGGTGTGCGCCGCATGGAGGCTGCCGGCGCGGCAGTTGCGGGCGATCAGTTGCAGGGGCTGACGTTTCATGATTGCGGACGCGCCTGACGCCTGGAAGAGCGTCTCAACCGCTGAGGCACAGGCGTCCCAGACATAAGCAACGTCGGTGTGGAACTGAACGATCTCCCGCTCCGTGGGGTCCAGGCCCTCGGCATCGAGTCGGTCCAGCTCGGCCGCCGCGGCCTCGGCGACCCGTCCCGCCGCTCGAATCTGCGCGTGTGCGCGGCCCACGGTGAGGTGGGTGATCGGCGCCTCTAGCTGCTTCGAGTAGATCGAATAGGGGATGCCCCGCTTCCCCAATCCACCGAGAAAGATCTCCATGGCGTGATCGGCCATGCCGAGTGCCGTGCCGGTGCCCGTCACGATCGAACGGGAGATTCCCCCGCGGCGCGGCCCCACTCCTTGCTCGGTGGCCTCGGCCAGGCGGGCGTTGAGCTCCCGAGGGGTGCTGAAGCGCTCGTCCGGGACGAACAGCTCACCATCCGTCGCCATGGTCTGGCTGCCCGTGGCCGCAAGACCCATGGGATCCCAGTCGTCGCGGGCGACGAGTGAGTCCTTCGGGACGAGAACCATGCCGACCTTGGCGTCGTCGGTCTCGTCATAGAAGACGGCGAGGAATCCGTGGGAGGCGTGAACGCTGCCGGTGGCGAAGGGCCAGGCGCCCTTGACCATCCATCCGCCGTCGACCTGGCGCGCGGTCCCGGACATGCGCCGGCTCGTGCCGCCCAGCGCGAAGGTGCGGTTACCGACCCAGGGCGTCTCGTACACCGGCGCCATGACCTCGTCGGCGAAGGAGAAGCTCCACAGGTTTCCTCCCGCGGCCGCCCACACCATCCAGGATGTCGCCCCGCATCCCGCGCCGAGCGCGCGGTAGATGGCATGGAGTTCACGTGTCGTGAAGTCCGCACCGCCGTAGCGTCGCGGCGTGGTCAGGGTGAAGACACCAGCGGCGTCGAGACGTTCGATGCTCTCCTGGGGGACGCGGCGCTCTCGCTCCGCGGCGGCCTGCTGCTCGCGCAGCCAGGGCTTCATATCCTCGACGCGGGCCAGGATTTCCTGAGCCTGCGGCCGGTCGACGTCCGTTTTCGCGGTCATCACCATAATTTCCATACCTCCTCGGTTGTCGGATCCGGAGAAATTCGGATCAGGCAGGCCATTCGCCATTGCCCAGCGGCGTACCGCTGAAGCCGGCAACCTTCTGGAGGCTGGGGTCCGTCCCGTCACGGCGTCCCACCGAGGCGTCGGGGTGATCGTCGAACCAGCCGTCCGTGGGGTACCTGTACATCCAGTCGACGAGCAGCTGGCGGCGGGCGATCAGCCACCGCCCGTCACGCAGTTCGAACCTGTCGAGGTAGCGCGCCCAGAGCTTGACCGTCTCGTTCTTCCAATGGTGCCGCTCCGAGCCCTGGTGGTCGGCCTGGAGATAGGTCTCCACGTGCGCGACGGCAGGACCGTCGAACTCGATCAGACTGTTGCCGAGGAAGTGCATGGTGCGGACGAAGCGCGGCATTTCCCCCGACAGGAATTCCACGAAACCCTCGACGGGACCGACGTGCAGACTTGCCGGAAACTGCACCCACGCGTCCTCGTGAAATGCGCCGCGGACCAGGCTCATATCAACCCGGTCGAGACCGCGACAATAGCGCAGCAGCACGTCGTGGATTTCCGCTCGGGCGCTCAGTTCCTCGATATTCATCGCACTCTCCATGGCTGGTTCGAATGGTACTTCGTACGGAATGGTCTTGAAGGTCGCCTCAGGCAAGTAATGATCAGCCGTGGGGCGGGGCCGTCACACATACCTGGCGAGGCTGGTCAGGCTTCCTTGGGCGGCAGGACGGGCAGCTGCAGGTAGCTCGGGTGCTCCGGGCCCGTGTAGATCGCGTTCCGGGCACCGTCGTGATACGACGCGTCGTACGCGTGCCTGCTGCCGTGGCCGACACCGGTGAACGGCTGGATGTCGATCCGGATACGGTGTCCGGCCCGCACCAGGCCCGTATTCGGGATGATCTCCACTTCCACGGGGACGACTTCGCCGCTGCGCAGCGGGGCGTGGTCGCCACGCAGGTGGGTGTGCTTCGGCCGGAACTCGGTCGAACGCTCGGTGTCCAGCTTGCGGTGGGAGACCTTGAGCCATCCCTTGGCCAGGGGGTAGAGGTCGGTGGGGATGCCGGGAATGACCGCCGGGCCGCAGAAGTCGACCTCGTGGTTGTTCTCGTCGAGCACCCGTACAGACGCGAAGAGGTCCATGTCCTCACTGGTGGAGGAGACCCACACGACGAGCTTGCTGTAGCCGGCGAGCACGGTGTCCGCCTCCAGCGGCGGGCTGACGAAAGTGGCACCGGGGCTGCAGGACGCGGTGGTCCACTCCTTCCGGCCGGCTATCGGCGCCGGCGGTACGACCGGTGCGGCCGGGTCGACCTCGGCCGAATACGCCACGGACCGCTCTGCGTCGGGGACCGCATGCCCGAGACTCAGCACGTTGTCGCAGGGAAGGTCCCCCTCCAGGCCGGAGGGCCGGGCGTCCAAGTACCACTTGACGTACTCGGTGCGGGCGATGGGCCACTCCTGCTCTTCCTGCAGGTACGAAGCGCCGCGCCCGGTCCGGATTTCGAGGCGTACGGGCGGCTTGTCCATGATCCCGTTGTCGACGCCCTTGAGCCAGTGGTCGAAGAACGCCACGTGGTCCTGGACCGTCGGGGCCTGGTAGGACTTCATGAACCAGTCCTCCCAGAAGTCGATCTTCTTGTTCTTCGTGGGAGTGTTGAGGTACGTCTCGCTACTGCCGAGCTGGTGGAAGTTGGCGGGGTGCGTCGTCACGGCAACGGTCCACAGCGGCACCGAGACCTCGCTGAGATCCGGATTCATCAGCACTTCGGACCGAGGGCCGTAGACCAGGGCGGTGTCGGAGTCCTTGAAGGGATTCTCCTTGGCCATCGCCAGGAAGTCCTTGGCGTTGACCTCACCGATGATCGCGGGCGCGATGCCCTTCTGGAACCACATGGGGAAGAACTCCTCGTTGAGGATGCCTCCTGTGTAGACGACCTCCTCGTAGAGGTCGGCGTCCGTCCCGATGGCGATCATCGCCTTGAGGTGCGGCGGCCGAAGGCTCGCCACCGCGTGCTGGTTGACCGCGTAGTACGACATGCCCCACAGCCCGACGTTCCCGTTGGACCACTGCTGCACCCCAGCCCACTCGATGGCGTCGTAGAAGGCCTCCGCCTCGTCGATACCCCAGATTCCCAGGGTTCCCGGGCTCTTGCCGGCGCCTGGCCCGTCGACGCGTACGACGGCGTAGTCCCGGGGGACCCAGGTGACCGTGTTGACTGTCTCGTGGTTCTCGTACTCGTACCCGTTGGGGTTGCCCAGGAAGTACCGCTCCTCCATCTGATCGTGCTTCTCGGCATCCTCTTCGCCGCCGATGGAGTGGTGGACGAAGGCCCTGCCGTAGACGCCGCAGTTCATGATCACGGGGACAGGGCCATCGTGATCGGGACGGTAGACGTCGGCGTAGACGAACGATCCGTTCCGTGTAGGGATCTTCACGTCGCGGTAGCGCCGGATGCCGAGCACATTGCGCCGGACCTCATTGCGGGCGGCGGCGGCCGACCTCAGCTTGCGCGGTGTGGCACCGGTGAAGACCTTCGCCTGGTTCAGCTCGTCGAGCAGGACCGTGACCGCCGGGTCGTCGGTGAACGCCTGGATGAGGTCGGCCGGCCCGGGCGCCAGCGTCGTCTGATTGCGGAAGTTGATGACGCGGTCGCCTACCAGCGTGTGGATCTCCGGCGTCAGCGTGATCCCGTCGTCGAGGTTGCCGTCCCGGTCCAGGGTCTGGAGGAACCGGGCGATGTTCGTCAGCCCCGGGTCGGCCAGTTTGTCCAGGTTGCCGTCGACCCTCGCGACGATGTCGGCGACGGTGAGACGTTCAGCTCCGCGTGCCGCACCAAGCAGGACGGCACCGACGAAGAAGACGATGGTCTCGCCGTCCCGGTACTCGAAGGTGCCCTTCTCATCCGTGAAGCCCGAGCACGTGGGAGTCTCGAACCGCAGGCCGGCGACCGGTCCCGCGAACCTTCCCTTACACAGCATGGAGTCCTGCTTTCGGAGTCGTGCACAGGAGCCGCGGGCCTTGATCGCTCAACGCCACGGGCCTCGTGCCGAGGGACTGCGTCATGACGGTGGCGGTCCTGCTACGGATTGCGCCGTCTTGTCTTGATCCATCGTGGGGCCACACCACCCACGAGATCTGGATTTAACCACCCGTATGTTTCGAGTACTTCTGAGCCTGCTAGGCCTCCGTCTCCATGTCAAGAGCTAGAATCCTTCGCATGTATTCGCGACCACCTGGCTTGGCCAAGAGCCTCGCCTCGGACATCGAGCAGATGATCGACAACCGGGGTCTGCGCCCTGGTGAGCGCATAGCCACCATGGAGGAACTGCGGGAGCAGACCGGGTACGGCCGGGCGACCATCGGCGAGACGGTGCGGCTGCTCACCGAACGCGGGAGCGCGGAGGTGCGCCCAGGACGCGGAGGCGGGCTTTTCGTCGCACAGGTCAGTCCAGTGGTCCGGTTGCGTCAGACGCTGCTGAGGGTGCCGCAGGGGGCTACGACGGTGGCGGACGCGATCGCCGTGCGCGACTCGCTGGAGGAACTCATCGCGCTCGAAGCGGCTCGAGGGCGGACGGATCGGGACGCCGAGGCCCTCGAAGCGTGCCTCGGCGCGCTGCGCGACGCCCGAAACGATCTGGAGCGCTTCCTCCAGGCCAACTGGGCACTGCACGAACGCATCGCCGCGATCACCCGCAACCACCTCGCCCGTGCCATGTATCTGGGCACGATGCAGTGCATCGCGGAACTGTCGGTCCGCGCGGACCGTGAGGCGGATTCGACTCCGAACGACTACCTGGACCGACGCCTGGCCGTTCACGAGGAGCTGGTGGCGGCGATCACGCTCGGCGACGAGGACCGTACGAGAGCGGCCGTGGAGGCGCACCGGGGCGGGGCGGAGTCCGGCTTGCTGGACGGCTGTTCTGGGCTGGGCCCTGTCGGCACGGACCAGCCACGCACAGCGGCTCACGCCGGCGTCGGGGGCTCCGGTTCCGCCGTTGCTGTGGACGACGAGGAGCGGATCTCGCTCCTTCGGCGCGAGAACGAGGAGCTGCGCCAGGCGAACGCGATCCTGAAGAGTGCGTCCGCTCTCTTCGCCGCAGAGCTCAACCGCGCGGAGCGATGACTTTCGGGGCCAGCTGATCAACATGACCTCGCCCCCTACGGCAAGGCCGGTACATAGCGGCCACCGGCGGCGTGGGAAGGCTTGGTGCGTCCCTGCCGGTCGGCGACGAGGACCATGGAGACTCCAGCGACGACCCAGGCAGTGAGGACGAGGGCGGGCAGGCCGCCCCCTTGGCCGTCGAAGAATGCGTTGGCGCGCAGGAGACTGCCGGCGGCGCCCGGCGGCAGCAGCTGACCGAGCGTGGACCAGCCGCTCGGGAGCCAGTGAGGTCCGGTGGCCAGGCCGGAGAGCGGATTACCGAGAAGCATCACGAGTGCCCCACCGAGAGCGAGGCCGGCGACTCCGAGGCAGGCTTGCAGCCCGATCAGCGTCGTGGACAGCGCGGTCAGGCCGAGCACGAGCCCAAGGGCGGTCAGCACGTAGTCACCGTCGACGGACTCCGTGACGAACTGGAGGAAGGCGGCCACGGCGGCCCCCGTCGGTAGCGAGAACAACAGCGCCCCTGCCAGACGGGTCCGCAGACCGCGGTGCCCCGGAAATACGGCATTCAGGAACAGTGCCGGGAACATGCCGCCGAAGATCATGGGCAGGAGCGCGGCGGTCAGTCCCGCGCCACGCGGGTCGTCCTCCGTGAACGGCACCAGGTCATGAACGTCGGCTCGGGCCCCTTGCTCCGCGGCGACGCGGTTTCCCAGTTCGGTGATCGCACCCGTGGCTGAGGGGCCACCGGCGGTCGCCGTGTATACGTCGACTCCCTGAGCAGTGATGGCGAGCCCGCCGTCGATGTCGCGCGATTCGACCGCGGACTTCACGGCAGCGAAGGTCTCGTACTGGCGCACATCCCACGCCTGTCGGTCGAGGTTCTCCTGGAATGCCTCGGTGAACTTCGGAGGACCCGTCACCTCGATCGGGACGTGATGCGGACCGCTGTGAATCGGGGGCAGGGCGAACGCACACAGTGTCAAGGTGACCAGGGCGGTCAGACCCAGGACCACCTGAGCAAGCTTGCGCCCGAAGGTAGAAGTGACAGAGTGCTTGGTCATGAGGAGTCTTTCTGAGCACCACGCGCTACAGGAAGGGCTCGGCGTGCGCAGACGCTTGCACATCCTGGACTGAGACTCGATTAGATAGTACATTAAATCACATGCCACGTACCAATGGATCGCAGACCAACGAGTCATCCGACGTTCCCCAGGAAGTCATCGACGCCACACTCCGAGCCGCGGCCGCACAAGGTGTGCCAGCAGCAGATGTGACCTTGCGCGACATCGCCCTGGAAGCCGGAGTCTCCCGCAGCACACTGCTGCGTCGACTGGGTGGCACCCGGCACACCCTGGACAAGGCCCTGGAGGCCGCCGGCATCGCCTCGGGGGCGCGAAAGCCGGTGAGAGAGCGCGCCATCGAGGCCACAGCGGACTTGATCAGCACACAGGGACTGGGAACGGTCACCTTCGAGCGCGTGGCAGCATCAGCCGCGTGCTCCGTGCCGAGTCTCTACGTGACCTTCGGAGGGCGAGACGAGCTCCTGCGCGCCGTGTTCGAGCGCTATAGCCCCATCGTCGACGTGGAGGCGCTCCTGGCCGGGCCGCGCGGCGATCTGGAGGACACCGTTCGTCGGTTCTACCAGCTGCTCGTGAACGCTTTGCAGCGAGAGCCGCGCGTCCTGCCGGCCCTCCTGGCGGAAGTCTTCGCGCGACCCGGTGACGCGAATGTACAGATGGTCTTCCAGTCCGTCACCCCTCGTCTGCTGGCGGGCGTGGGATCGTGGCTGGCTGAGGAGGCCGCAGCAGGCCGTATTCGTGAGATGCCCCTTCTCCTGCTCACGCAGCAGATGACCAGCCCCATCTTCCTGCACTTCCTGCTGCGCCCCGTGACGGGCCTGGTCCACGACATCGACCTGCCTACGACGGACGAAGCGATCGAGACCTTCACCCAGGCCTTCCTCCGGGTCGTCGCCCTCCCCTGACCCGGGGAAGGAGAATGAGCCGAACCCTTGGCACACGGGGCGTCGGTGCCGGCCCGCAGGCCGGTTCACTCGACGTCGGACGCCGTGCCTCGGCTCGTCGGCCCAGGCGTCGACGAGCGCCCGGGCGCCCTCGGGGGTGACCGGCCCCTACCACTGGTCCTCCGGGGCCACGTCAGGGCCCCCACTGTTGCGGCGGCGTCCCGCGCGGTGCATCGAGGCCCATGGCGCACCAGCACATGACGGCGGTGGCCCGGCACCTCATCCCAGGCCGGAGAAAAGAGTGCTCCCGAGTGGTACGGAATGGGGCACGACGAGCGACGTACCGGCAACGGGATCGATGCTGCCGGGGTGCCGTGCGCGAGGCCGGAACGCATCGCTATCAGATCGTGCAGGACGAGGACGATCGTACGTCCCAGTCCCTGGTCGAGCTTGGGCGGTCAGTCCGGCACCGGTCAGCGCGCCCAGAGTGAGACAGGCACCACTGCCACCGGGCGTCAACAGGACGACGAACGCCCCCGCGGCAGCCCCGCGGCCGGTAACGCCTCCTTCATGGGCAGGACCACGACCGTGGACCCTGCGGTCCTGACCCGGCCGCGGAGACAAGGTCAGGACCGTACTTCTTCCCATCACGGCCTGCTGGTGCCTGTCAGGGCCTGCTTCTCAAATTGCCTGTGTCCAGCACGAGTTGGCGGTGACGCCGATGTCCGGCTCGCCACCCATCCGAGAAGGAACCCCACCGGGACGGACACCAGCCCGGTCGTCTCCAGTGGGAACCAGGCGAAGTCGACGCCGGGCAGTATCGACGCGGGCGTTCCCGAGACGGCCGGTCCGAAGAGTTGCAGCACCACGCAGCAGCCGAGGCCTCCGTAGACACTCCAGAGCATGCCGGTGCGTGTGTAGCCCGGCCAGAACAGCGCGAGGACGAGCGCGGGGAAGATGGCGGCCGCCGCTGCCCCCACGGCAAAGTACGAGAGGAAGGTGACGCTCTTGCCCTGCAGTGCCACCGCGAGCACCACGGCAAGCGCTCCAACGGCCCCGCTGGACCAGCGCATCGCCCAGATCTCGCTCGTCATGGACCGCTTGCGGCCGGCGGTCGGAGCATAGATGTCGTGCGCGAGTGCCGCGGCCGACGACAAGGTCAGCGAGGCCACCACGGTCAGACTGGTGAGGAAGATCATGGACACCGTCAGAGCGAGTATGGCGCCACCGCTGGAGCCGTCGGCGGCCAGCTGCAAGGCCAGCAGCGGAACCGCGGCCAGGCCTTCGGGGTCGGCCGCCGCGATGCTCTGCGCTCCCACCAGTGCCGCCGCGCCCAGGCCCATCAGCACGGCCAGTCCGGAGAAGACCGTGACCAGACCGATGGTGTACTTCACCGTGCGCCGCGCCGAATCGCCCCGCTCGGAGGCCTTGAGCCGCATCAGTATGTGCGGGGCCACTCCCGCTCCGAGCACCACGGTGATCTGCGCCGAGAGCTGGGACAGAGTGCCCGAGGCACCGCCATGGTGCAGTGGACCGACTTCGTCGGTACCCGCGGACCCGCGGCCGGCCGCGTCGATCAGTCGGTTGGGGCTCCAACCGAACTTGTCCAGCACCTGGCCGGCCAGCACGGACATCGCGAGGAGCAGCACGACCGTCTTGATCGCCTGGAGAATGCTGTTGCCCCGCATCCCGTTGAGGGAGGAGGCGCAGATCATGATGCCTCCGATGAGCGCGGTGCAGAGCTGTGCCGCCGCGCCGAGATCGGAGAGTCCCAGCAGGAAGGACACGGCCGCGCCCGCCACTACCAGTTGTACGACCATGAGGGGCAGGCAGAAGCAGAGCGTCGCCACTGTTCCGGCGACCCGCGCCCGCGTACCGGGGAAGCGCTCGTTCCATGTGTCGCCGAGCGTGAATCGGCCGACGTTCCGCAGTGGTTGGGCGAGGAGCAGCAGAACTCCGAGAGCCGCGACGCCACTGACGGCCATCGCCATGCCGTCGTGCGCGGCGAGTGCCACCAGGCCGGTGACGCTCAGCAGGGTGATCACGGAGATGTAGTCCCCGGTCAGGGCGAGGGCGTTACGCACGGGCCGCAGTGACCTGCCGGCCACGTAGACGTCGGTGGTGTCGTCGGCGTCCCCCGCTCCAAAGAGCAGATACAGAAGTACGGCCAGGCAGACGACCAGGAGGAATGCCACCAGTGGTGCGGCGCCCAAGGTCTCCGCGGCGTGGAACTGCTCGGCTCGGTATCTCATCGGTACTCTCCGCCCGCTGAGAACGAAACCGAGGCCTGGGCGGCGGTCCAGTGCTGCTGGGCCTCGCGCTGACCGCGGTCGAGTCGCCCCGAGGAGGCGAGCAGCAGACCGGCCTGTGCCGCGAACAGCACCATGCCGACCGTCAGTTCACCCAAGACCTCGGTGTCCACCGGCAGTCCGGCAAGAGTCGGAGCTCCTACGGCCAACACCCACGCCGAGGCGTTGACGATGACGAAGCGCTTGCGCGAGCGTGCGACGGCGGCGCGCAGGACGGCGAAGGAGTGGTCGTCCTGGATCGGACGGGGTGATGGCGCATAAGCAGGCCTCACCTCGAAGAATGAGTGCCCGGATGGTTCCATCATGTCTCCTGATCGTGCGCAGGGGAGAACCGGCCGGGGATGCGCCGGCCGGGGCGAGCGACGGCGGACGATCGGTGTCGAACGTGACAGCGATCGGCTGCGGTCGGTGAATGCGGCTGGAAGCGGCGCGGTCCGCGGGATCGGGCGGCACTACACGCACATTGCCAAGGGCACAAGGAAGGGTCACGCCTTCTTTCAGCGGTGCCCTGTGTGCAGCATGCCGGTTACCAGGTGTCAGTGCCAATACCCGTGTGGTGATTACGAGCAAGCTGTTACATCGCATATGCCTAGGGGCCCTTGAGGCGCCGGGTCGGGCCGCTCACCGTCTCATCGCGCCTGGACCAGAACTCGGTTACACGCTACATTCAGCAAAGTGTCACGCGGCGAGGCAGTGATCGGGGATCCCCTCGTGCGCGCAAGAAGATCTGCGGGCCCTCGCAGGGCAGAAAGAGAGCAGACATGTCGGCATCAAGGGACGCCGAAGCAGCAGTCGACGGTACGGCGATCGCCAGCCTCGCGAAGGAAGAACGCAGGTTCGCACCCCCTGCCGACCTGGCCGCGAACGCCAACGTCACGGCAGAGGCGTACGAACGGGCCAAGGCAGACAGGCTCGGCTTCTGGGCCGAGCAGGCCCGCCGGCTGACCTGGGCCGAGGAGCCGACCGAGACGCTCGACTGGTCGAACCCGCCGTTCGCCAAGTGGTTCAAGGACGGCAAGCTCAACGTCGCCTACAACTGCGTCGACCGGCACGTGGAGGCCGGGCACGGCGACCGCGTCGCCATCCACTTCGAGGGCGAGCCCGGCGACAGCCGCGCCGTCACCTACGCCGAGCTCAAGGACGAGGTCTCCAAGGCCGCCAACGCCCTGCTGGAACTCGGCGTGCAGAAGGGCGACCGGGTCGCCGTCTACATGCCGATGATCCCGGAGACGGCGATCGCGATGCTGGCCTGCGCCCGGATCGGCGCCGCCCACTCGGTGGTCTTCGGCGGCTTCTCCTCCGACGCCCTCGCCACCCGCATCCAGGACGCCGACGCGCGTGTCGTCATCACCTCCGACGGCGGCTACCGGCGCGGCAAGCCGTCCGCGCTCAAGCCGGCCGTCGACGAGGCCGCCGAGCGGGCCGGCACCGTCGAGCACGTGCTCGTCGTCCGCCGCACCGGACAGGACGTCGCCTGGGACGACTCCCGCGACAAGTGGTGGCACGAGACCGTCGACCGGCAGTCCGCCGAGCACACGCCGGAGGCGTTCGACGCCGAGCACCCGCTGTTCATCCTCTACACCTCCGGTACGACGGGCAAACCCAAGGGCATCCTGCACACCTCCGGCGGCTACCTCACCCAGACGGCGTACACGCACTGGGCGGTCTTCGACCTCAAGCCGGCCACCGACGTCTACTGGTGCACCGCCGACGTCGGCTGGGTCACCGGCCACTCCTACATCGTCTACGGCCCGCTCGCCAACGGCGCCACGCAGGTCATGTACGAGGGCACCCCGGACACCCCGCACCAGGGCCGGTTCTGGGAGATCGTGCAGAAGTACGGCGTGACGATCCTCTACACCGCGCCCACCGCGATCCGGACGTTCATGAAGTGGGGCGACGACATCCCCGCGAAGTTCGACCTGTCCTCGCTGCGCGTCCTCGGCTCGGTCGGCGAGCCGATCAACCCCGAGGCGTGGATCTGGTACCGCAAGAACATCGGCGCGGACGCGACCCCGGTCGTGGACACCTGGTGGCAGACCGAGACCGGCGCGATGATGATCACACCGCTGCCCGGCGTCACCGAGGCCAAGCCCGGCTCCGCCCAGCGCGCGCTGCCCGGCATCTGTGCCACCGTCGTCGACGACGAGGCGAACGAGGTGCCGAACGGCGGGGGCGGCTACCTGGTCCTCACCGAGCCGTGGCCGTCGATGCTGCGCACCATCTGGGGCGACGACCAGCGGTTCATCGACACCTACTGGTCCCGTTTCGAGGGCAAGTACTTCGCGGGCGACGGCGCCAAGAAGGACGACGACGGCGACATCTGGCTCCTCGGCCGGGTCGACGACGTGATGCTCGTCTCCGGCCACAACATCTCCACCACCGAGGTCGAGTCGGCCCTCGTCTCCCACCCGTCGGTCGCCGAGGCGGCCGTGGTCGGCGCGGCCGACGAGACGACCGGACAGGCCATCGTGGCCTTCGTGATCCTGCGCGGCACAGCGGCGGAGTCCGACGACCTGGTCGCCGAACTGCGCACCCACGTCGGCACCGCGCTCGGCCCGATCGCCAAGCCCAAGCGGATCCTGCCGGTGGCCGAACTGCCCAAGACCCGCTCCGGCAAGATCATGCGCCGCCTGCTGCGCGACGTGGCGGAGAACCGCCGGCTCGGAGACGTCACCACCCTGACCGACTCCACCGTCATGGACCTCATCCAGACCAAGCTGCCCGCGGCACCCAGCGAGGACTGACCGGTCTTCGTAGCAGGGCCACGGTCGCGGCTACCGCACGCCGGCCGCGGCCAGGGCCCTGCGGATGCGAACGGGCTCGTAGGAGGGTGCGGAGATCGAGAGGACGACGAGAGCGGTGCGGGCGAGATGGGCCGCCAGAGCGTGCGAGGCTGCGGTCGCGTCACCCGCCTTCACCGCCTCGGCGATCGTGCGGTGCTGCGTGCTCGTCTCCGCCTGCCACTCGAGCGGATTCCAGGACACGAAGGCCAGCCGATAGCGCGTGGCGTGGTCCGAGAGCAGGGTGAGTTCGCGTTCGAGGCGCGGGCCGGACGGGTGCACCAGTGCGCGGTGGAACTGCTCGTGCGGGCATTCCCACTGCTCGACGTCTCCCGTGCGCGCTGTCTCGTCCATCTCCTTGAGCAGCTGGTCCAGCTGCTGGAAATCTTCCTCGCCCATCCGGGGAACCGCGATGCCGATCGCGAGCGCTTCGAGACTGATGCGCATCGCGTACAGCTCGTCGAGATCCTCGTTGCTGAACGTCGTCACACGGGCGCGGTGCTGCGACTCCTGCTGCACGAAGCCTTCACGCTGCAGGATCCGGAGCGCTTCGCGCAGGGGACCGCGGCTCACCCCCATCTGCTTTGCCAGCGCGACCTGTGACAGCGGGTCGCCCGGTCGCAGATCGCCGTGCATGATCGCACGCCGCAGCGTGTGGTGGGCTCTGCTCACCTCGTCGGGGTGGGCGAGGCCGTTCTCCACCTCGGCTGGCTGTGCCGTCATACGTCGCCGACCTTTCGTGCGTTCCCAGGTGATGTTCGGTTTCCTCAGGGCCGCTCGGTTGAGCCGCACACACAACCGTAGCCGACATCGGACATCAAGCTGCCGACACTTTCGGTGATCCTTGGCCGGAGGTGTCGACACTCAATGGATGCGGTCAGTAAGGAACCGCCGACGGGCAGCCAGTACGCCCGTCGGCGGGTTGCGCCACGTCGTTCGAAATCTCCTGCTCGGAGTACTCAGGCGCCTATGCCGTCGAAGGAACGACGCTCGGAGGGAACGTCATCAGCGGACCGACGCTCATTGCCCACCACCGTGTTGCGCAGTACTCCCAGCCGGTCCACTTCGACCTCGACGGTGTCCCCCGGCTGAAGCAGTTGCGGGGGCTTCCGGGCGTAGCCGACTCCGGCCGGTGTGCCGGTGGCGAGAATGTCGCCGGGACGCAGGGACAGAGTGTGGGAGATCAAGGACAGCGTGTCCCCTACCGTGTAGATCATCTGATCGGTATGAGCGTCCTGCACCGTCACCCCATTGACCCGGGTCTGCAGCCTCAGGCCCTGGCTGAGATCGCCGACCTCCGCCGCGGGGATCATCGGACCGATCGGCCCGGACCGGTCCCCGTTCTTCCCCAGAATCCACTGCGAGGTGAGCTTCTGGGCCTTGCGCGAGGTCAGATCGTTGAAAGTGGAGTAGCCGATGACGGATTCCAGGGCCTCCTCGGGGGTGGCGTCGACGAGCGGTGTGCCCACCCAGGCAACGACTTCGCCCTCCCAGTCGAGGCCCTCTTCGTTGGAGGGCACGGGGACCTCGGCTCCGTCCACGGTCAGGGACTGGGTCCACCGAGCGAAAAGCGTGGGATAAGGGGGCAGTTCCTGGTCCCGGAAGGATCCCTCAGCGGCGTGCTGCATGTAGTTGAGCCCGATGCAGAAGACGCGGGCGTCGGGACGTACCGGGGGCACCAATTCGACCGAGTCCGCGGCGAGCACCGGGCCGGCGGGCGGCCGGGACAGATGCCCCGCCGGGTCGGCCCAGAAGTCCGCCAGAGAGGCTATGACAGTGACGACATCGCCTTCCTCGGCGAGGCTTGCGACCTCCACGCCCGAGTCGGTGTGCGGTCGCTTGACACCTACGATTCTCATGTGGCTTCCCCTTCTCGTTCCCCGGATTGTGACCCCGGGGCTTCTTCTCGGTCCTCGTGTGACCCGGTGTGGTCGTGCTCGAGGTGGTGCTGGATCAGCAGGTCGGCACCGAAGTCGTTCGAGGGGTCGCGCCAGACGCTGTGCACGTGATTGGCGTTGTCCTCGGCGTTGTCGAACTCCACGAGGGTGACCGGGCCCTGGATGCGGAAATAGTGCGGCTGCTCGATGGAGGTGCCGCCCGCCCAGGCGAAGTGCAGGTCCTCGACGCCTCCGGCGGCCGCGATGCGGTCCATCTCGTATCCCACCAGCCCAGGACGCGCACGCTCGACGAACAGAGCCAGAAGGGCGTCGAAGTGCGCACGCTGGGTGGGTGAGAGGTCACCCGCCCGACAACCACGGGGGTGAGCCCTGAAGTAGGCCAGGGCCTTTCGGTCCTCGTCGGTGATCATCGCGTCGCGGCGGCCGACACCATGATATGCGGGGTACTCCACCTCTCCGATGGACGTGACCGTACGGGTCACGAAGTCCGCCGGCGGCTTGGAGTGGATGACAGTCCGCTGCGTCTGGGAGCCGGTGAGGCTGTCCAGGAGCGTGAAGGCGGCGTCCTCCTCCTCGCCGAGAATCCGGAAGGGGCCGAACCGTGCCGGTTCGGCTCCGAGGAGAAACGGCGTGACGTTGACCAGGTCGCCGCCGACCACCGTCACGTTGACCGACAGATGGTGTCCCACCAGTCGCCAGCCCCAGGTGGTGTCCGGCTGCGGCTGGCCGAAGAACGTGAAGAAGTAGCCGCGCGCGTCGCGGAAGGTGGGCGCGATGTGCCCGAAGACGGGAAGATTGAGTTCCCGAAGCACGTGCTCGTTGGTCATGACCTGGACCACTCGGGCGTAGGCGGGGATCGACATCGACTCGGCGATCAGCCGGTGCGCCAGCGCCTCCTGGTGACGGTCCAGCTCTCCGAGGGGCAGGCCGGCGCGACCGGACTCCGGGAGGAAGTTCCAGTGCGTACGGCCGGGGTCCTCATGGGGCAGCAGTACGCGCGCACGCTGGTCGCCCGTCAGCGCGTCGAACAGCCCCATCGCCGCGAAAGTGACCGCCGTCGCGTCGAACGAGCCGCCCGGCCGCGGTCGGTGGGCCTGCGGGAGTTCGGTGCTCGGATGCGAGTGTGACAGTGCCGTCATGACGTTCCGTACCTTCCACGTGGGCTGATCGCGTTCTCGGGTCCGAGTGGGACGGACGGTGGTTCGGCACGGTGCTCCGCGGCACCTTCGTCGCGGTACGGACCGAGGTTGAGGAACAGCCCCATGCAGACCACGCAGACGACGGACAGTGTGAGCATCGCCGGCGTGTAGGAGCCGTAGGCGTCGCGGCTGACACTGACCGCCGAGGCGGCGATCGCGGAGCCGATCTGGAACACCGAGAAGGCGATCCCGTAGATCTTGCCGAAGGCCAGCCGGCCGAAGTAGCGCGGGATGAGGTAGCTGAGGACGTCGAACTCGGCGCCGATCAGCAGCCCGGCCAGCGAAGCGGCAAGAATGCCCGTCACCACGTTGGGGCCCGCGGCGAACAGCAGCAGTGCGACGATGCCGCCCACCAGGTAGATGGCCATCACGAGCGAGACCCTGATGCGGTCCAGCAGCCATCCGGTCGCGATCCTCGCCACGATGAGCGCGACCCCGAGCGCGACCGGCACGAGATTGGCGACGTCTTCGGAGACACCGGCGTCCTGGAGCAGGGGGATCTGGTGAACGATGATGCTGGAACCGATCAGCCCCAGCAGCAGGAACGCGCCGAGCACGAGCCAGAAGACACGCTTCGTCGCCGCGACCCGAAGCGTGTCGCCGCCGGCCTGCGCCGCCGTCCTGCGCGCGCTCGGCTCGGCGAGCAGGAAGTACGCGACGGGATAGGCGATGAGCGCGAAGGCTCCGAGCCCGAAGAACGCGGTGCGCCAGCCGAAGGCGCCGATCAGGAAGGCGGTGAGGATGGGGACGAGTACGGTGCCCACCCCGATGCCGGAGTTGGCGACTCCCAGCGCGAATCCGAGCTTGCGCTCGAACCAGCCCGCGGTGAGCCGGAGATAGGAGACCGGCCACAGGCCCAGGCCGCACACCGGGATCAGGATCCAGGCCAGGTAGAAGACCGTCAGGCTGTCGGGCAGGAAGTACATCGCCATCAGGGACAGCGCGAAGACCGGAGAGCTGTACAGGATGACCCGCCTGCCGCCGAACCGGTCGACCAAGAGGCCCTGAACCGGCGAGATGACCATGATCGTGATGCTCAGGAAGGAAGCGGCCAGGGCGATGGCGGGCACCCCCCAGCCGAACTCCCGGTCGAGCGGTTTGATGAACGCGCCGAACGCCATCACTGTGAGCACGCTCGGGCCGCACGCGAGACCCAGCGCGGACGCGGCCGCCGTCCGCCACCCCGCCGCCGCGCTGTCGGGTGACTCCTCTTCCGTCGCCTTGGTGAGCGTCACGGCCTCATGCGTGTCCATCTGGAACCCTCCGCCGTTCGGACTCCGGCCGCTCCTGCGCGGACGCCGGGTCCAGCGCCCGGCGCAGCTCTGCGACGAAGGACGGGATGTCGGTGTGCGCACCGGCCGCGAACACATAGAAGTCGGGCCGGGCGAGGAGGGCTTCGCACCCGTGCTCGGTGAACCACTGCTCATAGGCACCGTCGAGATCCCGGACGGAGCCTCGGCCCGAGACGTCAGCGGTGACGCCGCCCACCCGGCGCAACCATGCGGTGGCTTCCTCGCTCAGCAGGCCTGAGGGGTTCCCGGCACGGCTGATCAGCTGCCAGTTGCCGCCAAGGACGTCGTCGAACAGGCCCGTCCAGCCGTCGACCTCGATCCGCCCCTGGGGAGCCAGCTGTCCGTCCGTGCCCATGCTCGCCAGCGTCAGTGAAGGCTCACCCAGTCGGGGGTGCGGCGGCTTGCGGGTGGCGGCCTCGGGGTCGCGTGAGCGCTCCCTCAACGCGGCGTCCCGGGCAGCCGCCCGGTCGACGTCGACTTCGCAGATGACACGGCCTGCCGCCACCGCTTCATCAATAATCTCCCGGACGTGTCCCACGCGTTCGGGACCGTACGTGTCGAGCACTGCCGGCGATGCCAGTCGGCGGTGGACCATCGCGAGCCGCCAGGTCAGCGCTCGGGCGTCGCGGAGGCCCGAGCAGAGTCCTTGCCCGAGGAAGGGGGGCATGAGGTGAGCCGCGTCCCCTGCCAGGAAGACGTTGTCCTCACGCCAGGTGTGGGCCCAGCGGCCGCGGAAGGTGTAGACGGCATGCCTCTCCAGCCGGGCGGTCTCCGGGGTCACTCCCCAAGGCGCCATGAGCCGCCAGGCCGTGCTGTCCTGGCCGAGCTCTTCGACGGTCATGTCCACGGGGCGCATGAACTCGAAACGCCGCCGTCCAGGGCCGCTGTTGACCGCGGTGGCCGGCTGTGCCGGATCGCAGTACTGCGTGACGAAGGCGCTCCACTGCTCCTCCACCAGTGGCTGGTAGTCCGCTACGAGCCAGTCGGCCTCGAACCCCGAGTCACCGACTTCGAGGCCGAGTACGGAGCGAACGGCGCTGTTGGCTCCGTCCGCCCCGATGACCCATCGCGACCGGAGTTCGACACCTTCGTCGGGGCTCTCGGTGGGGGCGACCTGGATGGACACGCCTTCGTGGTCCTGGGTCAGTCCGTGGAAGGTCCACCCACGGTGCACGCGCACTCCGGGCGTCGCGACCGCCAGGTCCTCCAGGGCCGCTTCCAGGTCGGGCTGGTAGAAGCCGTTGGTGTTGGCCCACCCCGACTCCGCGGCTCGGTTCCAGTCGATGGCCTGCAGGAGCTCGCCCTCACCGTTGCGGAACTCGTAGCCACCCCGCTCCCCTTGAGAGGGTTCGAAGAGGTGGGCGTAGTCGGCCATGAGCCCGGCCGCCTGGAGGATACGCAGCGCTTCGTGGTCGATGGTGCAGGCACGGGGCAGCGGATACCGCTCGGGCCAGCGCTCCACGACGGACACCTGGAGGCCGGCCCGGCCGAGCAGGAGGGCGCTCAGCAGACCGACGGGGCCACCACCGATGACCACGCAGTCGACGACCGGCCGCAGAGGCACGGCGGGGTTGGTGTCCTGTCTCGTCGTCATGCGCCCGGCTCCGGCTGCTTCGTGTGCCGACGCTCCGCACCGGAGGGCAGGACGACGCACTTGTGATGCGGCGAGGCCGCCTGGGCCCGCCATGCCTGCGGAAGCTCCCCCAGCTCGACGGTACGCACATCGACCTTCAGCTCGCCTCGGACGAGGGCGGTCCACAGCCAGGTCAGTGCCGCACGTTTGTCCCGCAGCGGGATGTGCAGGCCAGCGAAACCGGAGAGGGTCAGCTGCTTGCCGCGGAGCAGCCCGGCCGGCACCTGGGCGGTCGCCCCGGCCGGATTGCCGATGTTGACCACCCGTGCCCGAGGCGCGCACACCCGGAGCGCCGCCTCCAGCGGCATTCCGTACACGCCGTCCAGTACGACGTCCACGGAGCCGGCCGCCGCCAGCAGCCGCGCCGCCAGCTCCTCGGCGTCCTCGTCCGCACGCAGGTCGACGACGGCGTCCGCGCCGAGCTCGAGAAGTCCGCTCAGCGCCGCTCGATCGCGCGCTACGCCGATCACCCGGCCCGCTCCGCAGCCGCGTGCCACCTGGATGGCGATCTGCCCCACGGCGCCGGTGGCACCGAGCACCAGCACGGTTTCTCCGGGACGCAGCCCGGCTTCCTCCATCAGGGGCATGTACGCGGCGATGCCGGAATTACCGACCGCCGCGGCCCGCACCGGGTCGAGACCGTTGGGGAGCAGGAGGAGGTCCTCGTCGGCGATGAGTGCCTGCGTGGCGAAGGCACCCGGGCTGCCCGGCGACGCCTCGCTCTCGCCGTAGACCCAGGCACCTAGCGGGTACCGGTCGGAGGCCAGAACGATGCCCACGCACTCACGGCCGGGGACGTAGGGTTCCTCGTGCCGGGCGGAGTGGAACGTGCCGGAGGCGATCAGGAGGTCCAGCGGGTTCAGCGGTGCCGCGACGACGGCGATGAGCGTGGTGCCGGGTGTGCGCGGCGGCAGGACGACCGGGCCCAGACGCGGTTCACTGCCGGGGGCGTCGACGATCGCTGCCAGGGTCTCCCCGGCGGCAGTTCCGTCGGCGTCGTGTTGGGCGGCGCTCCTTGGATCGCGGCCTTGGAACTCGATGCCGTCCGTGCGATCGGCTCCCCGGCCGGCGCTGTCCGGCGCATGCGTGTTGTCCATCGTCAAGCCTCACTTCCTCACAACCGTCGTCCGACACACATCGCCGGTGCCGGTCCGCTTCGCCCGCCCGGGAAGGACGGCGTCCTGCCTGGTCAGATACTGGCCAGGCGGCGGAATCGGCTGCCGTGGAAAACCAGGGGTGAGGCGTCCGGAGCCACACTGAGACCGCTGATCTCGAGTAGGACGATGTCGTGATCCCCGCAGGTGACCTCCTCGCGAATCGTGCAGTCGAGCCACAGCGTGGCGCCGTCCACGAAAACGCTGCCGTCCGCGGACGCGAACCACTCCACTCCGGCGAAACGGTCTCCCGCCTTGCTCGCCAGCCGCGCGCAGATCTCGTCCTGGCCTTCGGCCAGCACGCTCAGCCCCAGTCGCGGCAGATCACGAAGCTTCGGCCACGTGGAGGAGGTGTGCTGGATACACACCGATACCAGGGGCGGCTCCATCGATACGGACGTGAACGAACTCGCGGCCAGGCCCACGGGCTCGCCGTCGCGGTAGGCGCACAGAGCGGTGACCCCGGACGGAAAGCATCCGAAAGCCTGCCGCAGCTGCGTAGCCGCCGTCACCGGCTCGATACCTCTCACCGGAACCTCCTTCTCGATCCGCGCCCGGCTCGTCCCAGCCGGCACGGACGTCTTGTGCATGGGTGTCGTCAGATGCTGGTGACTCGGGCGCAGACTTGCTCGCGACCCTAATCTTCTTTGGGTAAATGTCAACACTTTGTGCTGTCGATCGCATCTAGCGAGGCAATGGACAGCACAGAGACCGTCTAATGTGCACAGTTCGGCTGAGCTCATCAGCACCGGTACTAGCTCGGCGAGGTGTTCAGCCACTCCCGGATGGCGGCGGCGTCGCCGTCGAGGACCGGCGGCGGGCGGTGACCGAGACGAGTGGTCTCCGTCTCCGTCCCGGCGTCGTCGACGGCGAAGGTGCGCAGGGCCGAGCCCGGCAGCGTGATCTTCCCCAGGTTGGGGTGCTCGATGTCGAGGAGAAGATGCTGTGAGCGGGTCTGCTCCCACTCGTAGACCTCGTCCAGGGTGCGGACCCGGCCGGCGGGGATGTCCAAGGCGGCGAGCCGGCGCAGGAGGTCGTCCGGCTCGTGGTGAGCGAAGACGCCCTCGAGCAGTTCGGTGAGACTGTCCCGGTTGGCGATGCGGTCGGCGTTGGTGGCGTAGCGCTGCGGATCGTCGGCCGTGATCTGGAACGCGGCGCACAGGCGCTGCCACATGGCGTCGTTCCCGCAGGCGATCTGCACACTGCCGCCGGCGCAGCGGAACAGTCCGTACGGAGCGATGGTCGGATGGTGGTTGCCCTGTGCCCGGCCGACCTCGCCGGCCACGGTCCAACGGGTCCCCTGGAACGCGTGCGCCGCGACGACGGAGGCCAGCAGCGAGGTGCGGACGATCTGCCCCCGGCCGGTGCGGTCGCGTTCACGCAGCGCCGCGAGCACGCCGAAGGCGCCGTTCATGCCCGCCAGCAGGTCGGCGATCGGCACACCGACGCGCTGGGGGTGATCGGCGTCCGGTCCCGTCAGCGACATCAGCCCCGCCTCGCCCTGGGCGATCTGGTCGTACCCGGCACGGCTCGCCTCCGGGCCGTCGTGGCCGAACCCGCTGATCGACAGCACGACCAGGCGCGGATTCAGTTCCATCAGGCGCTCGGTCCCGAATCCGAGGCGCTCCAGAGCGCCCGGTTTGTAGTTCTCCATCAGGACGTCCGCCCGGCGGATGAGCCGGGCCAGCACCTGCTTGTCCTCGGCGTCCTTCAGATTGAGCGTGATCGACTCCTTGTTCCGGTTGCAGGCCAGGAAGTAGGTCGCCTCCGGGGTGCCGTCGTCCCCGTGGACGAACGGCGGCCCCCAGGACCTCGTGTCGTCCCCTGCGGGGCTCTCGACCTTGATCACGCGGGCGCCGAGATCACCGAGCATCATGGCCGCCTGCGGTCCGGCCAGGGCCCGGGTCAGGTCGACGACGAGCAGTTCGCCGAGCGGCCCCGTCATGACCGGGCCTCGGACGTGTGGAACGACGGACTCGCCGGGTTCGGCCGGATCACCAGCATGCTCGCGGCGAGGTTCGTGCGGTTCTCGACGCTGCGGTAGGTCCCGGCCGTGAGGCGTGCCGAGTCCATGGCGTCCAGGACATGGACTCCGCCGTCGGAGTCGGCGAGGGTGAGTGAGCCGGTCAGCACGAGGTAGAGCGTCTCCACCGGCACGGGTGACATGTCCGCGCGGCCACCGGGGAGGTAGTGCGACAGGGCCACCGTGACGGCTCCGTCGTACTGCTCACCACCGAAGAGATGGACGGGTCCGACATTGTGGTGGCCGGGAGGCTGGAAGCGTTCGGCCTGCGCGAGGCGATTGATGTCTATCGGCACGATGGAGTACTCGATTCTGACTGGGCGTGCGGGTCCAGGCGCATGTGACAGCGCACGGGATGAGTCGGTCGGGACTTACCGGCCTGCCTGGGCCGGTGCGCCTCTCGCGGACGGCGCCGGCGGCGCGGCACACGGCTTCGACGCCGGACTCGTGCGCAAGGTGCGACCCTCCAGCACCATAGCGGGGCCGCAACCAAATCTGTCAACATTTTTTCGGCTGTGCATTCCACGTTTGTGCGCAAAATACCCCTGATCACATCTGACGCTGGTGGAACCAAGCCAAACTGTTGACACTATTTGGCGGGGCTTCCTATGCTCGTCATGACCAGGTGCTTCCATCGAGACGGCCAAGAGCCGGGCCGTGTACACCCCACGGTCCCGCGTTGATCAACTGCTGTTGGGCCGGTGGCAGCACCATGTCCTGATGACGCGGCCGGCCGCACACTCAGCAACGTCCGACGACTTTGGTAAGGCCTCCATGACCGTCCTACCTGACGACGGGCTCTCGCTCGCCGGCGAGTTCCCCAACGCCTCACACGAGCAGTGGCAGGCTCTCGTGGAGAGCGTCCTGCGCAAGTCCGGCAAGGAGGCCTCCGGAAGCGCGGCGGAAGAAGCGCTGTCCACCTCGCTGGAGGACGGGCTCGTCACGCGGCCCCTCTATACGGGCAGCGACACCGCCCCCGACCCCGGCCTGCCGGGCTTCGCGCCGTTCGTACGCGGGGGCAGGGCCGAGGGGAACACCGTCGGCGGCTGGGACGTACGGCAGTGGCATGCGGCGCCGGACGGCGACGCGGTCCTGTCCGACCTGGAGAACGGTGTCACGTCACTGTGGCTGGGCGTCGGCGACCACGGCATTCCGTTGTCCGCGCTCGGCCGGGTCCTGGACGGCGTCTATCTCGACCTGGCCCCCGTCATCCTGGACGCCGGAGCCGACGTGGAGCCCGCCGCGCGGGAACTGCTGCGGCAGTACGAGGACCGGGGCGTCGCCAAGGAGGCGGCGCGCGGCAACCTCGGTGCCGACCCCCTCGGCCACGAGGCCCGTACGGGCACGTCCTCGGCGTTCGCTCCGATCGCCTCACTGGCGCGGCTGTGCACCGAGCAGTATCCGGGGCTGCGTGCGCTGACCGTGGACGCGCTGCCGTACCACGAGGCCGGCGGCTCGGCCGCCCAGGAACTGGGGTCTTCTCTTGCGACGGGCGTCGCCTATCTGCGCGAGCTCACCGAGGCCGGGCTGACGGCCGAAGAGGCCTGTGCACAGCTGGAGTTCCGCTATGCGGCCACCGCCGACCAGTTCCTCACCATCGCCAAGCTACGGGCCGCGCGCCGGCTGTGGGCGCGGGTGACCGAGGCTTGCGGGGCGCCCAGCGCTCAGGTGCAGCACGCCGTCACCTCGCCGGTGATGATGACCGGCCGGGACCCCTGGGTGAACATGCTGCGCACGACACTCGCCACCCTGGCCGCGGGTGTGGGCGGCGCCGACGCGGTGACCGTACTGCCCTTCGACCACGCGCTCGGTCTGCCGGACGCGTTCTCCCGGCGCATCGCCCGCAACACGTCGAGCATTCTCATCGAGGAGTCGCACCTGTCCCGTGTGATCGACCCGGCGGGCGGCTCCTGGTACGTGGAGCGGCTGACGGACGAACTGGCCCATGCCGGCTGGGAGTTCTTCCAGTGGCTGGAGCAGCTCGGCGGGCAGGCGGCCGCTCTGCGCTCGGGACGCCTCGGACAGGACCTCGCCAGCACATGGGAGGCCCGGAGCAACAAGCTCGCCAAGCGCCGCGAACCCATCACCGGCGTCAGCGAGTTCCCGTTCCTGGCCGAGAAGCCGGTCGTCCGCGAGCCCGCACCCACGCCACCCTCGGGAGGTCTGCCGCGGGTGCGGCGGGACGACGCCTTCGAAGCACTGCGGGCTCGTTCCGACGCCCATCTCGCCGCCACCGGCTCCCGGCCCCGGATCTTTCTGGCCGCGCTCGGTCCGGCCGCCGCGCACACCGCGCGGCTCACCTTCGCCTCGAACCTCTTCCAGGCGGGAGGCATCGAGCCCGTCACCGAAGGCGCCTTCGAGGAGAGCGGGGCGCGGGAGGTGTGCCTGTGCTCCAGTGACGCGGTCTACGAGGAGCAGGCCACGACCGTGGCCTCGGAGCTGAGGGCCGCCGGGGCGTCGTACATCTTCCTCGCCGGCCCGCGTGACCAGGCCGGCATCGACGCCTACATCTTCGCGGGCTGTGACACGGTCGCTGTGCTGTCCGCCACCCTCGACCGCATGGGAGTGTCCTGATGTCCATCCCCGACTTCTCCGGGATCGAGCTGGGGAGCCAGGCATCCGCCTGTGGCGCCTCCGAGTGGAGCACCGCCGTCAAGCGGGCTACCGGCGGGGATGAGCCTCTGTGGGAGACGCCGGAGGGCATCGCCGTCAAGCCGCTGTACACCGGGCAAGACCTCGAGGACCTGGACTTCCTGGACACCCGCCCGGGCATCGCGCCGTACCTGCGCGGCCCGTATCCGACGATGTACGTCAACCAGCCCTGGACCATCCGCCAGTACGCCGGCTTCTCGACCGCCGAGGAGTCGAACGCGTTCTACCGCCGCAACCTGGCGGCAGGGCAGAAGGGCCTGTCGGTCGCCTTCGACCTGCCCACCCACCGCGGCTACGACAGCGACCACCCCCGGGTGACGGGTGACGTCGGCATGGCGGGCGTGGCGATCGACTCGATCTACGACATGCGGCAGTTGTTCGACGGCATCCCGCTGGACCGCATGACGGTGTCGATGACGATGAACGGCGCCGTGCTGCCGGTGCTCGCGCTGTACATCGTGGCGGCGGAGGAACAGGGCGTGCCGCCCGAGAAGCTGGCCGGGACCATCCAGAACGACATCCTCAAGGAGTTCATGGTCCGCAACACCTACATCTACCCGCCGAAGCCGTCGATGCGGATCATCTCCGACATCTTCGCGTACACGTCCCAGCGGATGCCCCGCTACAACTCCATCTCCATCTCCGGCTACCACATCCAGGAGGCCGGCGCGACGGCCGACCTGGAGCTGGCCTACACCCTCGCCGACGGGGTGGAGTACATCCGGGCCGGGCGGGAGGCGGGTCTGGACGTGGACGCTTTCGCGCCCCGGCTGTCCTTCTTCTGGGCGATCGGCATGAACTTCTTCATGGAGGTCGCCAAGCTGCGTGCGGCTCGCCTGCTGTGGGCGAAGCTGGTCAAGCAGTTCGACCCGAAGAACTTCAAGTCACTGTCGCTGCGCACGCATTCCCAGACCTCGGGCTGGTCGCTGACCGCGCAGGACGTGTTCAACAACGTCACGCGCACCTGCGTGGAGGCGATGGCCGCCACCCAGGGCCACACCCAGTCGCTGCACACCAACGCCCTCGACGAGGCGCTCGCGCTGCCCACCGACTTCTCCGCGCGCATCGCCCGCAACACCCAGCTGCTGCTCCAGCAGGAGTCCGGCACGACCCGCGTGATCGACCCGTGGGGCGGCAGCGCCTACGTCGAACGTCTGACGTTCGACCTCGCCCGCCGCGCCTGGCAGCACATCCAGGAGGTGGAACAGGCGGGCGGCATGGCCCAGGCGATCGACGCGGGCATCCCCAAGCTGCGGGTCGAGGAGGCGGCGGCCCGCACACAGGCCCGCATCGACTCGGGCCGGCAGCCGGTCATCGGTGTCAACAAGTACCGCGTCGAGACCGACGAGCAGATCGACGTGCTCAAGGTCGACAACTCCTCGGTGCGCTCCCAGCAGATCGCCAAGCTGCGGCGCCTGCGGGAGGAGCGGGACGAGTCGGCCTGCCAGGACGCGCTGGCGGCGCTCACCCGTGCCGCCGGGGGCGAGGGCAACCTGCTGGCGCTCGCGGTCGACGCGGCCCGCGCGAAGGCGACCGTCGGGGAGATCTCGGACGCCCTGGAGAAGGTGTACGGGCGGCACGCGAGCCAGATCCGTACGATCTCCGGTGTGTACCGCAACGAAGCAGGTGAGTCACCCTCCGTGGACCGTACCCGCGACCTAGTGGACCGATTCGCCAAGGCCGAGGGCCGTCGTCCCCGCATCCTGGTCGCCAAGATGGGCCAGGACGGCCACGACCGCGGCCAGAAGGTCATCGCCACCGCCTTCGCCGACCTCGGCTTCGACGTGGACGTCGGCCCGCTGTTCCAGACCCCCGCCGAAGTGGCCCGCCAGGCCGTCGAGGCGGACGCGCACGTCGTCGGCGTCTCCTCGCTGGCCGCCGGGCACCTCACCCTCGTACCGGCACTGCGCGAGCAGCTCGCCGAGGAGGGACGCGAGGACATCATGGTCGTCGTCGGCGGGGTGATCCCGCCCGCGGACGTTCCCACCCTGCTGGAGATGGGGGCGGCGGCCGTCTTCCCGCCCGGGACGGTGATCCCGGACGCCGCCCACGACCTCGTGACCCGGCTCGCCGCCGATCTCGGGCACGACGCTCTGTGAGGCCGCGACCGCGATGGTGATCGATCTGGACACTTACGTCAAGGGAGTGCTCGACGGCAAGCGTGCGATCGTGGCACGGGCCATCACGCTCGTCGAGTCCACCCGGCCACAACACCGCTCACTGGCACAGCGGCTGCTGACCGACCTGTTGCCGCACAGTGGCAGGGCGCGGCGTATCGGGATCAGCGGAGTGCCGGGAGTGGGCAAGTCGACGTTCATCGACGCCTTCGGCACGATGCTCACCGAGCAGGGACACCGGGTCGCGGTCCTGGCGGTCGACCCGTCCTCCAGCCGGACCGGTGGCTCGATCCTCGGGGACAAGACACGCATGGAGCGGCTGGCCGTCGACCCGGCGGCCTTTGTCCGCCCCTCCCCCACGGCCGGCACTCTCGGCGGTGTCGCGAAGGCCACCCGCGAGTCGATCCTCGTGATGGAGGCCGCCGGCTACGACGTCGTGCTCGTCGAAACCGTCGGCGTCGGCCAGTCCGAGACGGCCGTGGCGAACATGGTCGACTCCTTCCTGCTGCTCACCCTGGCCCGCACCGGCGACCAGCTGCAGGGCATCAAGAAGGGCGTCCTGGAGCTGGCCGACGTGATCGCCGTCAACAAGGCGGACGGCCCGCACGAGCGGGACGCCCGCTCCGCGGCACGGGAACTGGCGGGTGCCCTGCGGCTGATGCACGGCAAGGACGCCTTCTGGACTCCGCCGGTGCTCAGTTGCAGCGCACGGGAGTCGGCAGGCCTCGACACCGTATGGGAGAGACTTGAGCAGCATCGCACCCTGCTGGAGTCCACCGGACGACTGGCCGACCGCCGCCGGGACCAGCAGGTCGACTGGACCTGGACCATGGTCCGCGAGGAGCTGCTCGGCCGCCTGCACGCCGCTCCCGAGGTGCGGTCCCGTGCGCCGGCGCTGGAACGCCGGGTCCGTGACGGCGAACTGACCGCGACCCTGGCCGCCGAGCACATCCTCGAAGCCTTCCACAAGCGCCCCGACGCCTGATCAAGCAGCACTCCCCCCACCGCAGTGGCCGGTCATCCGCCCCTGCGCACAACCGAGTTGGAAAGTTTGGAGGCTGGACCGGTGGCCGCCAGCTCGGTTCCACCGTCCCATCACCCCTATGCGCACCACGGACAACAGTCTCATCTGGCTCCTGGAGAGCCTGCTGAAGCGGGCCCCTGGGGCCCAACACGCTCTGGTCCTGTCCAGGGACGGCCTGAAGCTGTGCTGGACCGAGGAGTTATCGCTCGACGAAGCCGATCAGCTGGCAGCCATCTGTTCGGGCATTCAAGCCCTCTCCCAGGGCGCGTCCGTGGAGTTCGGCGACGGCTCGGGGGGTGTCCGGCACTTCATGACCGAGTACCCAGGCGGGCAGCTGTTCATCGTGGGGGCCGGCATCGGGGCGCATCTGGCGGTTCTGGGCCAGGAGAGCGCGGATCCGGGCGTCGTCGGGCACCATATGGCGGAGCTGGTCGAGCAGATAGGTGAGCACCTCCGTGCGGCCCCCCGGAACTCCGTCCCAGGGATTTCCGCGTCGTGATGCGTGGGCCGGTGGACACCGGAACCCCCGACCGGCTGTTCACAGTCCTGGGCGGACGCAGTCATCCGAGCGAGTTCTTCGACGTGGTGACACTCATCGTCAGCGAGTGCCGGCCAACCGCGTGGATGCCGTCGGAACACCGCCGGATTCTGGAGCTGTGCAGGCACCCGACAGCCGTGGTCGAGATCTCGGCGGAGCTTAAGCTGCCGGTCACAGCGGTCCGCATTCTTCTCGGCGACCTGCGCGACGCAGGCCGGATCACCCCGCGCCACCCCCGCGCGCCCCGGGCTGGCGCCTCGCTCCCGGATACCACCCTCCTGGAAAAGGTACTCCATGGCCTCCGGCGCCTTTGAGGAGCTACAGACCAAGGCGCAGTAAATGTTGACACTTTGCGGATGAGTTGTGATGATGGGGACCAGTTCGGATCGTCGTCCGCCGGTCCGGTGTCCCTGGACAGCCACCGGGCCGGCGGATGGGCGTCGACCCGTCTTCCCCGGCGACCTCGGATTCGAGGTACCTCATACCCCGCCCCGGCCGCACCTGTCCGAGGTGCCCTGCCTCGCGGCCGGGGCGGTCCCACCCGGGTCCGGTGACGCACCGGCGTCCATGGCTCGGCCCGTGCGCGCGTCGGACTGCCACGGTCGGCGCCGATCGGCATAATCGGCGGTCGGCGGCTTGCGCGACAAGGTGCGGTCCGCCGGGACGGCCGCCCAGAAGGAGGGCAATGACACTCGTTGACAACGGCATTTACGTCGACGGCGTCCGGGTGGCGAGCCCGCCCACTCTCCACCGCACCTACCAGGCACTCGAACAGTCCGACGGCATGGCCTGGATCGGGCTGTACCTCCCCAGCACCGCGGAGCTCGCCTCCGTGGCGGAGGAATTCGATCTGCACCCCCTCGCGGTGGAGGACGCGCAGAAGGGCCATCAGCGGGCCAAGCTCGAACGCTACGGTGACACTCTCTTCGTCGTGCTCCGCCCGGCGTGGTACGACGACGAGAGAGAGCAGGTCGAGTTCGGCGAGATCCATGTCTTCACCGGGAGCGGATTCGCCGTGACCGTCCGGCACGCCCAGCGCCCCGACCTCGCGGTGGTCAGACAACGGCTGGAGGCGGAGCCGGAGTTCCTGGCCATGGGTCCGGAGGCCGTGCTCACCTCGATCTTCGACGACGTCGTCGATGGATACGCTCCCGTCGTGGCCGGACTCGAGGAGGATGTCGACGAGGTCGAGGCACAGCTGTTCACCGGAGACGTCGACCCCAACCTCTCCAAACGCATCTACCAGCTGCTGTCCCAGGTGATCGGTTTCCAGCACGCCCTCAACCCCCTCGGCGCCATGCTCAACGCCCTGCTCCGCGGGACGACGAAGTACGGCACCCGGGGCGAGGTGGAGAACCAGTTGCGCAACGTGCTCGACCACACGATTCGTGTGACCGAACGCGTCGCGACGATGCGGACCATGCTGGACAGCGCCCTCACCGTGCACGCCACACTCGTCTCCCTGGAGCAGAACGAGGCGATGCGCCGCATGTCCAGCGCGAGCCTCGCTCAGGGCGAGGAGAGCCGCCGGCTCGCCTACGAGACCATGGAGCAGGGCGAGGAGGTCAAGAAGATCTCCTCGTGGGCCGCCATCCTCTTCACACCGACACTGGTGGCGTCCACGTACGGCATGAACTTCGACCACATGCCCGAGTTGCACTGGACCTTCGGATACCCCTTCGCGGTCGCGCTCATGGTCGGCCTCGGGGTATGTCTCTGGGGCATTTTCAAGCACAAGCGCTGGCTCTAGGCCTCCGCCCCGGAGGCTGCGTCGCGGACCAGGCGGAGTATCTCCGGCTGGTGCTCCGTCAGGTAGAAGTGCCCTCCGCCGAAGACACGGAACTCGAAGCCGCCCTCGGTGTGCTCGGACCAGGCACGCGCCTCTTCGAGACGCACCTTGGGGTCACTCTCGCCCACGAGACTCCACACGGGACAGCGAAGCCTGGGACCGGGCTCGTAGACGTAGGTCTCGACCGCGCGGTAGTCGGCACGGATGGCCGGCAGGGCCATCCGGATCAGCTCCTCGTCGTCGAGGATGGCGGAGTCCGTGCCGCTCAACTGCCGTATCTCGGCGATGACCCCGTCGTCGTCACGGAGATGGACGGTCTCCGCCCGCTGCGTGGCGGGAGCGCGGCGCGCCGAGGCGAACAGGGCGCGGGGCACGACATCGTGATCGCGTTCCAGCCGCCGTGCGATCTCGAAACCCAGGGTCGCGCCCATGCTGTGCCCGAAGAGGACCAGCGGACGGTCCGTCCAGGACAGGAGTACGGAGGTCACCTCGTCGGCGAGTTCTCCGATGGTCTCTGCGCAGGGCTCCGCGCGCCGGTCCTGACGCCCCGGGTACTGCACGGCCAGGACGTCCATGTCCTCGGGCAGCCCCCCGGACAGCTGCCGGTAGAAGCTCGCGGAGCCGCCCGCGTGTGGCAGGCACACCACCCTGACGGCGGCGTCCGGACGGGGGTGGTACCGGCGGATCCACAGGCGGTCCCGTTCGGCGAGCATGGTCATGGGGCGGGTGTTCCCTTCGTAGAGGCGGCTGTGCATGCCTGAGAAGTCTCACCGGGCCCCCGCCCCGTGGGACACCCCTACCACCCCCATCAGCGCACAGGGCACCCGCTCAGGCGTTGAGATAGGCGAGCACTGCCAGGACCCGGCGGTTGCTGTCGCTGGACGGGGGCAGCATCAGCTTGGTGAAGATGCCTGAGATGTGCTTCGCCGCCGCTCCCTCGGTGACGGTGAGGCGTTGTGCGATGGCGGTGTTGGAGCACCCCTCGGCCATGAGCTCCAGCACCTCGCGCTCACGGGCGCTGAGCGCCGCGAGCGGCTGGTCCCGGGCGTTGGAAGTCATCAGCTGGGCGACCACGGCGGGGTCCATCGCCGTACCGCCGGCCGCGACCCGGCGTACGGCCTCGATGAACTGGACGTCGTCGAGGACGCTGTCCTTGAGGAGATAGCCGATCCCGCCGGTGCCGTCCGCGAGCAGTTCGCGGGCGTACATCTGCTCGACGTGCTGGGAGAGGACGAGGATGGGCAGCCCGGGCCGGTCGCGGCGAGCGCGCAGGGCCGCCTCCAGACCCTCGGTGGTGAACGTGGGCGGCAAGCGCACGTCCACCACGGCCAGGTCGGGGCTGTGCAGGGTGATGGCGTCCCTCAGATCCGCTCCGTTGTCCACGGCGGCGACCACCTGGCAGTCGTACGCCTCCAGCAGTTGGATGATTCCCTGCCTCAGGAGGAAGAGGTCTTCGGCGAGGACAACGCGCACGGCAACTCCATCTTGATCACGGTGGGACCGCCCGGGGGACTGTTGATCTCCAGGGTCCCGTCGAAGGATGCCAGCCGGCGACGGATGCCTGCCAGGCCGGTCCCGGCCGAAATGCCGGCACCTCCGTGGCCGTCGTCGGTGACACGCCCGTGCAGGATGCCGTCGGTGTACCAGGCGACCACTTCGATCCGGCCGGCCTCGGCGTGCTTCAGCGCGTTGGCGAGCAGTTCCGACACCGAGAAGTAGAAGGAGCTCTCCACCGGATCGGGCAAGGGGCCGTGCAGGTCCGCGACCACCGTGACGGGCAGCGGGGAGGCCAGCCCGAGCGCGCGCAGGGCGTCGGCGAGACCGCGCTCCGCGAGCACGGGCGGGTGAATGCCGCGGACCAGGTCGCGTAGTTCACGCAGCGCCTGCACCGAGGAGTCGCGGGCCTCCTTCAGCAGTCGCCTCGCCTCGGCGGTGTCCAGGTCCAGCTGCCGCTCCACCGCACCGAGCTGGAGCCCGAGACCGATCAGCCTCGCCTGTGCGCCGTCGTGCAGGTCACGTTCGATACGGCGCAGTTCCGCGGCCTGGATGTCCAGCACCCCGGACCGGGTCTCCGCCAGGTGCCGCACACGGTAGGCGAGGCGGGTGCGTTCGGTGGGCCCCAGCAGGAGGTGGGCGAAGAGGGCGTGAGCGCGCAGCGCCCAGGGCGTGAGGTACAGCCAAGCCACGAAGACCGCCCCGGCGGCGAGGGTGACCGGGAGGGCGTCGGCCCAGCTGTCGACCTCGATCAGCAGATACCACCGGCCCTCACCGTCGGCGGCGAACCGCTGCCACAGTCCGCCGGCCAGGGCGAGGCCCTCACCCACGTAGTACAGCATCGCGCAGGGAATGAAGCCGAGTACGGTGCCCACGACGCTGTTCAGGAGCAGCCACAGCAGGTCCCGCCAGGTCGCGGGATCCGCCAGGATCCACTTGCAGCGACGCATCCACCCGACGATGTCGTGTTCGATCTCCTCCGGTTCGGGCAGGTAGGGCCGTTCCATCGGGACTCCGCAGCGGCCCGCGGCGCGGCGGTTGAGGTCGCAGACCCACCGCACCGCGGTGGTCAGGTACGGCAGGGTGAGGAAGCCGATCCCGATGACGCAGAGAATGACGAAGTACGCGGTGGTGACGAGCAGGGCGACCGACGCCAGGGCCGCCGAAGCGATCAGTGCCCCGATCAGTGTCTGGCCGGCAGCGTGGCGCAGTCGGTCCCGTACAGGCCGCCGTCCCTGGGTGAAGGCCAGGAGCAGGGTGGAGAGAGGGCCGCCCTCGGCGGGGGATGTCGAGGGCGGCCCGGCACTGATGTGACTCACGCGGCCTTCACCGTCTCGATGGCGGGGGTACGCATGCCCCGCATGGCGGGCAGCAGGGTGGCCCCGAAGACCAGGATCAGGGAACCGCCGACAATGGCGAGGTAGGTGCCGATGGAGCCGGAGGGGAGGTAGGAGTCGGCCTTGACCATGCTGTAGGGCACGATGGTGGTCGCCGAGGCGATCGTGCCGAGGACGATGGCGATGACCGCGATGAGCACGCCCTCGACGGTCAGCATGTCGAGTACTTGGCGTTGTGTGGCGCCGGTGAGCTGCTGAAGGCCGAACTCGGCGCGCCGTTTGCGGGTGACGGCGACGAGTGTGTTGACGACGGTGATGGCGGCGTAGCCGACGATCATCGCGACGATGGTGTAGTTGGCCGCGACCAGGATCTGCTGGATCTGGTTGTTCCGGCCGGCCAGTGAGGACGCGTCGTCCAGCTCGGTGCCGGGCAGTGTCCGGGTCAGCGAGGCCAGCTCGGTCTGGGCTCGCTCCGAGGCACCCGGATCCGCACGCACCAGGATCTGGTCCGCGAGCCCGTCGCCGGTGTGCGGGGCGAGGGTCTCCGAAGGCAGAGTCAGGTACGGCTGCTTGGGGTTGTCGGCATAGAGAGCCACGACTGTGGGGCGTACCGCGGTGCCGTCGCCGAGGTGCATCGGCAGCCGGTCGCCGACGCTCACGCCGTACTCCTCCGCCTGTTTGTCGGAGAGTGCGACGGTGTCGTCGCGCAGGTCGTCCAGCGAACCCGCCACAGGGCGCAGGTCGAGGATCTGCCGCACTCCGTCGGCGGACACACCCCGGAGGTCGGCATCGACCCGCCCGTCCGGGGCGTCGACGAAGCCGCGGCTGGTGACGAACTCGGAGGCCGCGCGCACCCCGGGCGTCTCGCGCACCCTGTCGACCACGCCGGGAGCGAATCCGCCGGTGGAGGAGTCGAGGACGTGGTCGGCCAGGACGTTCTGGTCGTACGAGCTCCTGGACACCTCGTTCTCGGTCGACTGCATGTACAGGGTGCCCGTGGCGATGCCGACGAGCAGCAGGATGGGGGCGACGGCACCCGCCATACGGACGCCGGCCGTGCTCGCGTTGCGCAGGGCCAGTTGTCCGGAGATGCCCGAGAAGGCGCGCACCAGCGGTCGCAGCAGGGCGACCATCACCTTGGTGATGCCGGGGGCGAGCAGCGCCAGGCCGATGCAGAACAGGACCGAGGCGGGTCCCGCGGTGCTGGCGAGGGTGGGGCCGTCCTCCATCACCGTGGCGGTGGCGATGGCGAGGCCGATGCCGTTGGCGAGGAAGAACAACGCGACCAGCAGACGGGTGCGGCTGAACCACTGGGTGGCCACGGCGCCTTCGGCCAGGGCGGCGACCGGCTCGGTGCGGGCCGCACGGCGGCCGGCGAACCGGGTGGCACCGGCCGCGGCGAGTACCGTGACGACAGCGCCGACGGCCATCGGGATCCAGCCCGCGTGGTACTCGATCTCCGACGACACGACTCCGCTCGACGTGAGCACGGCGAACAGCAGCCGGCCCAGGAGATAGCCCGGCCAGAGGGCCAGCAGCACCGAGGCCACGGACAGGACCGCCGTCTCGCTCAGGATCATGCGGCTCAGCTGGCGGGGGGTGGAGCCCACCGCGCGCAGCAGGGCCATCTCGCGGGCACGCTGCTGGAGTGAGAGCCCGAGGGTGGAGGCGACGCCGAACATCACGATCAGCACGACGGAGGAGCCGAAGATGGCCGCGAGGATGACGACGGTGCGCTGGCTGGCGAGGGTGCCCGGCAGTTCTGCCAGGCCCCGCTGCTCGCCGGTGAGCACCTCGGCCCGATCTCCGACGGCGGACCGGACCGCGTCGGCGACCGCGGCGGTGCCGGCTCCGCTCTGCGGGAGGACGCCGATGGAGTCGATCTGCCCGCCGGCCAGGCTTCGGGCCGTGTCGTCGCTGAAGAACACCGCCGCGTCGGGGTTGCGGTCGCCGTCTTGTTCGGCGACGCCGCTGACGGTGAAGCGCTCGGTGGCGCCGCGTACGACGATGTCGACCGACGATCCGGCGCGGACGCCCGCGCGGTCGGCGAGTCCCGCGTCGAGGACGACCTCGCCGCCGGCGGCGGGGGATCCACCGGCGGCGAGGGTATAGGGGGTGAGCCGGGCGCTGGCCCAGCCCTGCCCGAGGGAGGCGTCCTCGTCGGTCAGCGGCTTGCCGTCCTTGAGGACGGTGGCGGGGAAGGACACGTCCGCGACCGCTTCGCGGACGCCTTCGGTCCGGGCGACCTCTCCGAGGAGGTCCGGATCGATGCGGTGGCGCTCGGAGAGCGCGGCGCCGTCGTAGGACTGTTCACCGGTGACCACGATGGGCGCGCCGTCGAGGCGCTGCGGCTCCGCCGCCATCCGGACGCCGGTCTCCATCAGACCGCCGCAGCCGATGACGATCGCGGCGCCGAGGAACATGGCGAGGAAGGTCGCGACGAAGCTGGCGCGCCGGAACTTCAGGGTGCGCAGGGCGAGGCGCCACATCAGTGCAGTCCTCCGGTGGTCACCGGCGTCGTCTGCCGCGTCGTCTCGTCGTCCCAGGCGCCGAGCCGGGTCATTCGCGCGGCGACCGCGTCGGCCGTCGGACGGTAGAGCTCGCCCGCGAAGCTGCCGTCGGCGAGGAAGACCACCCGGTCCGCGTAGGAGGCGGCCACCGGGTCGTGGGTGACCATGACCAGGGTCTGACCGGCGGTGTCGACGGATTCGCGCAGGAGGCCGAGTACGGAGGCCGCGGTCCGGGTGTCGAGGGCGCCGGTGGGCTCGTCGGCGAAGACCACGGCCGGGCGGGTGACCAGGGCACGCGCGATGGCGACGCGCTGCTGCTGACCGCCGGACAGCTCGGAGGGGAGATGGCCGAGGCGGTCACCGAGGCCGACACGGTGCACCACCTTGCGGATGAGGTCCTTGTCGGGGCGCTGGCCGGCGAGTTGCAGCGGGAGCGTGATGTTCTGTCGCACCGTCAGGGCAGGCAGCAGGTTGAACGACTGGAAGATGAAGCCGATCCGGTCGCGGCGCAGTTCGGTCAGCTGGGTGTCGTCCAGGCCGGCGAGATCGGTGCCGCCCACGGTGACCGTGCCCGAGGTGGGCCGGACGAGCCCCGCGGCGCAGTGCAGGAAGGTGCTCTTGCCGGAGCCGGACGGGCCCATCACCGCGGTGAAGGTGGCGCCGGCGAAGCTCATGGAGAAATCCCGGAGCGCGATCACACTGCTGTCCGCGCCTCCGTAGGTCTTCGACACGGCATCCAGCCGTACCGCCTCCGTCGTCCGAAGGTCGTGTGATGTTTGCACTGGGGCTCCCCTATGAGGTGTCGCGTTCCCACGCGGTTTCTATGGATCAGATTAGGACGGTCGGCCAACGCCGCGCACTGGCCTTAACTCGCCGATTGAAGGTAGAGGTTTCTCTACCTTCACGGAGCCGGCGGGTCGAGAAAACTGCCGTAGGGCGGGGGGACTTGGCACCACCCCGCCCGGATCTTTCACCCCCTCGAAAGGTGGGGTCACGGCCAGTGTCCCTGAGTCGGGAACCAGGTAACGTCGAGGCGTACACCGGAATGACGAGCGATGGGATTCTCAGTGTCCAGGACAGTCGACGTTCTCACGGACGAGGGGCAGTGCCCTATGGCACGGACGGGACGGGAAGACATGGGGCATGACCTGGGGCTGATCGCGAGCGTCCAGCCCGACGGTTACCTGCAGTTGTTCTCACCAAGGACCGGAAAGCACCACCGGTGCGGCCCGCGTGGCACGACGATGTGGCTTGCCCTGCAGCGCAGTAATTGGCACACGGAGTCGGCGGCCGAGGAAATCGCGGTTCGACTGGATGTCGATCCCGACATCATTCGCTGTGACATTGAGGCCTGGATGTCGCATTTCCGTGAGGCGAGCTGGTGAAGAGAACGCGGGGCGGTTCGGACAAGCCCCGCGCCTCTTTTCCTCAATCCGTCTCGTTTGCGGTGAGCCAGGCCTCGACGGCCTGGGCGGTCGTGGCCGCGCGATCCTCCAGAATCGTGAAGTGGGTACCGGGTACCTCGGCGATTTCGTGGGTGCCCTGCCAGCTCGCCCGCCAGTCGACGAGGCCCGGCGCGAACGGGTCTTCGGGCCGGATGAAGAGCACCGGGGCGGTCAGGCCGCCCGGCAGGCAGTGCTGGATCAGCTCGCTGTAGCGGCTCATCGCGGCCAGACGCGCGGTGCCGAATCCTCCCACGGACGACTCACGGTCCAGCATGCCGTTGAACATCTCGCGCCGGAGCTCCTCGGTGCCCTGTTCGGTCAGCAGGTAGGTGTCCAGCAGGATGACGCCGGAAGCGGGTTCCCCGGCTTTCTCCATCACCTCGGCCACCGCGTGGGCGAACTGTCCGCCGGAGGAGTACCCCAGGAGGACGTACGGTTGCCCGTCCCCGCGGGCGCGACGGATGCCTTCGGCCACGACCTCCACGACCGCGTCCACGGAGCTGGGCAGCGGTTCGCCCGGAACGAAGCCGGGCACGTCCGGCACCAGGACGTCGCGGCGCCCGTGGAAGTGCCGGGCGAAGCGGGCGTACTGGTGGGCGCCGCCCAGAGCCATCGGTGAGGGCAGGCAGAAGAGCCGCGGTCCCGCGGTCCCGGAGGACAGCCGGACGGGGTCCCGGACCTGACCGAACTCGGCCACCGAGGAGAAGGCCGGGAGGATGTCGGCGGCGCTGTGCAGCAGGGTGATGGCTCGCTCCCACACCCCGTCGGCGGCCGCTCGCCGTACCAGGCCGCCGACGGACTCGATGTCGTCTTCGGCAGCGGGCCGCGCGTCACCGCGCTCGTCGAAGGTCTCGCGCAGGTGGGCGGCGAGCGCGGCGGGCGTGCGGTGGTCGAAGACGGCGCCGGCGGGGATGATGAGGCCCAGGGTGTCGCCGAGGGCACTGCGCAGTTCGGAGGCGGACACCGAGTCCATGCCGACCTCCAGGAAGGGGGCCTCGGCCTCGACGGCCTCCGGCCCGTCGTGTCCGAGGATCGCCGCGGCTCGGGCGCGGATGAGGTCGGTGAGCAGGGCCTCCCGTCGCTCGGGAGTGGCCGCTGTCAGCCGTTGCCGCAGGGACTCCGTCCGCTCGCTTTCGGGGGGCTCGGTGGTCCGGTGGCCGGCGGTCGGATCCGCGGTGATGGGGACGTCGGTGTTCAGCCAGTAGCGCTCGTGCCGGAACGCGTACGTGGGGAGTTCGGCTCGGAGCGTACCGGGGAAGAGGGCCGGCCAGTCCAGCGGCAGGCCGTCGGTGTGCAGCCGGCCGAGGCCGGACAGGAGGGCCGTCGGCTCAGTGACGTGGCGTCGGCCGAGGGCGACGAAGACGGCCCCGCTCTCGCCGGCGATGTCCCGGGCGAGCGCGGTCAGGACGGCATCGGGACCGATCTCGACGTAGCGGGTGGTACCGGATGCGGCGAGGGAGGCCACCGCGTCGGCGAAGCGCACCGTCTGGCGGACGTGCCGTACCCAATACCCCGGGTCCCTCAACTGCTCCCCGGTGGCGGGGCGTCCCGAGAGCGCGGACACCAGGTCGATGCTCGGTTCGTGATAGGTGAGCCGCTCGGCGACGGCCCGGAAGTCGTCGAGCATGTCGTCCATCAGGAAGGAGTGGAACGCGTGCGAGACGCGGAGCCGCTTGGTCTTCGCGAAGTTCGCCGCGGCGGCCAGGACCGCCTCCCGGTCTCCGGACAGCACCACCGCCTCCGGTCCGTTGACCGCGGCCAGTTCGACCCGGTCGTTCAGCAGAGGCTGCGCCTCGGTCTCGCTCGCCTGTACGGCGACCATGGCGCCGCCCCCGGGCAGCGCCTGCATGAGCCGGCCGCGGGCGGCGACGAGGGCGCACGCGTCGGGGAGGTCCAGGACGCCCGCGACATGGGCTGCGGCGATCTCCCCGACGGAATGCCCCGCCAGTACGTCGGGACGGACGCCGAACGAGCTCAGCAGCCGGAACAGGGCCACCTCGTAGGCGAACAGGGCGGTCTGCGCGTACTCGGTCCGGTGGACGGCCTCCTCGTCGTCTCCGGCGAGGACACCCAGGAGGTCCATTTTCATGTGGGCGGCGATCTCGTCGAACGCCTCGGCGAACACCGGGTAGTGGGCGCGTAGTTCGAGGCCCATGCCCAGGCGCTGCGCGCCCTGACCCGTGAACAGGAACGCCGTGCGTCCACCGGTGCGGGCCCGGCCGGTCAGCACCGTGACGGAAGGAGCACCCTCGGTGAGGGCGCTCAGGCCCGCCAGGAGCTGTCGCCGGTCGCTCCCGACGACGGCCGCCCGATGCGGGAGCGCCGCGCGTCGTGTGCCCAGGGCTCGGGCCACGGCGGGCAGCGGCAGCTCGGGGCGGTCCACGAGGAACGTCCGCAGCCGCTCGGCCTGCGCCGCGAGGGCGGTCGCGGAACGGGCGGACAGGGGCAGGATCACACCGGCCGCATCGGGTTCGGGCTCGGTGGGGGTGTCGATGTCGTCGGCCGGTGCCTCCTCCAGAATCACATGCGCGTTCGTCCCACTGATCCCGAACGACGACACCCCCGCCCGACGCACCCGGCCACCCCGCACCCACGAACGCCCCTCCGACAACAACTCCACCCGCCCCACACCCCAATCCACCTGCCGCGACCCCACCCCCACATGCAACGTCCGCGGCAACCACCCCTCCCCCAACGCCAACACCATCTTCATCACACCCGCCACACCCGCAGCCGCCTGCGTATGCCCCACATTCGACTTCACCGACCCCAACCACAACGGCACCCCACGCCCCTGCCCATACACCCCCAACAACGCCTGCGCCTCAATCGGATCACCCAACGCCGTCCCCGTACCATGCCCCTCCACCACATCCACCTCAGACGCCAACACCCCCGCAGCCGCCAACGCCTGACCGATCACCCGCCGCTGCGACGGACCATTCGGCGCCGTCAGCCCATTCGACGCACCATCCTGATTCACCGCCGAACCCCGCACCACCGCCAACACCCGATGCCCCAACCGACGCGCATCCGACAACCGCTCCAACACCAGCACCCCGAGTCCTTCGGAGAACCCGGTGCCGTCGGCGTCGTCGGAATAGGACCGGCAGCGGCCGTCCGGGGAGAGCGCTCCCTGCCGGCTGAACTCGACGAAGGTTCCGGGCGAGGCCATCACGGACACTCCGCCGGCCAGGGCGAGCGTGCACTCGCCCTGACGCAGGGCGTGCGCGGCGAGGTGCAGGGCCACCAGGGACGACGAGCACGCCGTGTCGATGGTGAGCGCCGGTCCCTCCAGACCGAGGGTGTAGGCGACCCGGCCCGAGACCACACTGCCGGAGCCGAAGCTGCCGAAATAGTCGTGGTACATCACGCCGGCGTAGACGCCGGTGCGGCTGCCGCGCAGCGACAGCGGGTCGATGCCCGCGTTCTCCAGCGCCTCCCACGAACCCTCGAGGAGGAGCCGCTGCTGCGGGTCCATGACCAGCGCTTCATGAGGACTGATGCCGAAGAACGAGGCGTCGAAGTCACCCGCGTCGTAGAGGAAGCCGCCTTCACGGGTGTAGGAACGCCCGGGTACGCCCGGTTGCGCGTCGTACAGGTCGGGGTCCCACCCGCGGTCGTCGGGGAAGACGCCGATGCCTTCGCGTTCGTCGGTGAGCAGGCGCCACAGGTCCTCGGGCGAGCGGACCCCGCCCGGGTAGCGGCACGCCATGCCGACGATCGCGATCGGTTCCCGGGCGGCGGCGGTGAGCGCTCCGTTGCGTTCGCGCAGCCGCTCGATCTCCTTCATCGAGGCGCGCAGCGCCTCGACGATCCTGGTGTCCGGCTTCTCGGACTCGGCCATCATTCTCTTCCTTGTCACAGAGCGTCGTCGTCGCCGACGAAACCGTCGAGGGCCAGGTTGATCAGGCTCTCGGCGTCCATCGCGTCCATCGCGTCGATCGAAGGGCGGCCGGACGCCGCGTCGCCTGCCTCGTCTCGCGCGGGTCGTACGCCGGCGAGTTCGAGCAGGCTGTCCAGCAGTCCCGACGCACGGAGTTTGTCCAGCGGGATGGCGGCCAAGGCCGCGCGGACGCCGTCGTCCTGAGTGT
Source organism: Streptomyces sp. NPDC056128 (assembly GCF_042263835.1). Taxonomy (NCBI): domain Bacteria; kingdom Bacillati; phylum Actinomycetota; class Actinomycetes; order Kitasatosporales; family Streptomycetaceae; genus Streptomyces; species Streptomyces sp. NPDC056128. The sequence goes on from NZ_JBHJVQ010000004.1 coordinate 64,317, forward strand.
GGGAACCGTCGTTCGCCGACGGGGCCAGTTCGGCCGCCAGGTGGTCGGTGAGGGCGGTGGGACTGGGGTGGTCGAAGACCAGCGTGGCGGACAGCCTCAAGCCGGTGGCCTCGTTGAGCCGGTTGCGGAACTCGACCGCCGTCAGTGAGTCGAAACCGAGGTCCTTGAAGGGCAGGTCCGCCTCGAACTCCTCGGTCCCGAGGACGTGCCGGGCCTCCTCGCGCACCAGGTCCAGCAGCCTTGCGGTCCGCTTCTCGGGTGTCGAGGCGGCCAGTTCTCCCCGGAGCGCGGCCGAGGCGGCCGACCCGGACCCGCCCGTGCGGCGTGGCACACGGATCAAGCCGCGCAGCAGCGGGGCGACCCGAGCGGCGTCCCTGGGAGCGCTCAGTTCGAGGCGCGCGGGAAGCAGGACGGCTTCGGGACGTCCCACCGCGGTGTCGAACAGGTCCAGTGCCGCGTCCGCGTCGAGGGGCAGTACCCCTCCGGAGGTCATGCGGCGGGCGTCGGTGTCGCCCAGCCGGTCCGCCATGCCGCCGCTGCCCGCCCAGGCGCCCCAGGCGAGGGAGACGGCGGCCAGTCCCTGGGACCGGCGGTGCGTGGCGAGGGCGTCGAGGAAGGCGTTGCCGGCGGCGTAGGCGGCCTGGCCCGGGCTGCCGAGCAGACCCGCCGCGGACGAGAACAGCACGAGCGCCGTCAAGGGCCGGTCGGCGGTGAGGTCGTGCAGGTGCAGCGCGGCGTCCAGCTTCGGTCGCAGCGCCCTGTCCAGCTGCTCCGGTGTGAGCGAGGTGATGACGGCGTCGGCGAGAACCCCGGCCGTGTGGACCACGGCGGTGACCGGATGTTCGTCCAGGACCCGGGCGAGGACGGCGCGGTCGGAGACGTCCCCTGCGACGAGCGTCACCCGCGCGCCCAGGGAGGTCAGTTCCTCGCACAGCTCCCTCGCGCCGGGTGCTTCGGCCCCGCTGCGGCTGAGCAGGACCAGCCGCGTGACGGAGTGCGTGGTGATCAGGTGCCGGGCCGTCAGGCGGCCGAGTGCGCCGGTGCCCCCCGTGACGAGGACGCCGCCCGACCAGTCGACCGGGTCCGTGGCTTCCAGTCGCGGGGCCCGCACGAGCCGCGGGGCGTGCGCCGCGCCCTCCCGGAGCACCAGCTGGGGTTCGCCGGAGGCGACGGCGGAGGGCAGCAGCCGGCGCGAGGCGTCGGAGTCGTCGAGTTCGGCGAGGATGATCCGCTCGGGATGCTCGGACTGAGCCGAACGCAGCAGGCCCCACGCGGTGGCCGCGCCGGGGTGGACGACTTCCCCGGCGACGATGCCGACGGCGCCGGAGGTGACGACGACGAGGCCGGTGCCGGCGAACCGCTCGTCCGCCAGCCACTCCTGCACGATGGCCAGCAGCCGCCGTGTCGCGGCGCGGATCCGTTCGGGACCCTCTCCACCCGCGTGCGGGACGACGAGGGTGACCGGGTGCTGGGCGGCGGCCTCGTCCAGGTCGGCGGCGGCGAGCACCTCCGCGACCTCACCCGCCAGGGTGGTGGCCAGGGCCTCGTGGCCGGGGCCCAGGACGGTCCAGCGGTCCGCCTGCGGGACGGCCGGCACCGCCACGGGCACCCAGTCGAGGGTGAACAGGTCGTCGTGGCCGCCGGCCGCGGCGGCGGCGATCCGGGCGGGATCGACCTCCCGCAGGGCCAGTGACGCGACCCGGGCCACGGGCCGGCCGGTGGCGTCGGCGGTGTCGATCCGCACGGCGCCCGAGTCGAGCGGCGCGATCCGCACCCGCAGGGCCGTCGCGCCGGCGCGGTGCAGTTCGACACCGCTCCAGGCGAACGGCAGCGCCATCCGTTCGGCGGCGCCGTCACGCAGGCCGATGGCGTGCAGCGCGGAGTCGAACAGTGCGGGATGCAGGGCGAACGGAGCGCCGTCGGGCCGCGTGGAGACCTCGGCGTACACCTCGTCGCCGGAGCGCCAGGCCGCCCGCAGGCCCTGGAAGCGGGGCCCGTACTCGGCGCCGAGTGCGCCGAGCCGTTCGTACACGTCGTCCAGGCCGACCGGTTCGGCTCCGGGAGGCGGCCAGGACGTCAGGTCGTACGGGGGCGCCGAAGCCGGGTCCGCCGGGCGGAGTGTGCCGGTCGCGTGGGTGGTCCAGGGGTCGCCGTCGGACTGTGCGGAGTAGACGCGGAAGTCGCGTGCTCCGGCGGGGTCCGGCTCGCCGACCGTGCACTGGAGCCGGACGGTGCCGTGCTCGGGCAGTGCCAGCGGTTCGGCGACGGTCAGTTCCTCCACGACGGGGCAGTCCAGGCGGGCCCCCGCGGCGAGGGCCATCTCGACGAACGCGGTCCCGGGCAGCAGAGGTACGCCGCCCACCGCGTGGTCGGCGAGCCAGGGCTGCGCGGACAGCGAGAGCCGCGCGGTGTACAGGCTCGCGTCGGCGTCGGCCCGTTCCACGGCGACGCCCAGCAAGGGGTGATCGGCGACGGGCCCGGTCGCACTCGCGTCGCCGGTCATCCAGTACCGCCCTCGCTGGAAGGCGTAGGTGGGCAACTCGGCGCCGCCGCGGTGCGGCAGCAGGTCCGTCCAGTCGATGTGGGCGCCGTGCACGTGCAGCGTGGCGAGTCCGGCGACGAGGGACTCGGTCTCCTCCCGGTCCCGGCGCTGGAGCGGAACGACGGCGATGTGTTCGGGCAGGCAGTCACCGGCCGCGGTGGTGAGCGCGCTGCCGGGGCCGACCTCGGCGAAGTGCCTCGCGCCCGCGTCGTGCAGCACCGCGACCGCATCGGCGAAACGAACGGCTTCGCGGGCATGGCGCACCCAGTACTCGGGAGTGGACAGCTCGTCCGGGGCGGCCTGGGCGCCGGTGAGGGTCGACACCAGCGGGATGCGCAGGGTGCCGTACGACAGGGACTCGGCCAGCGCGCGGAACTCCTCCAGCATCGGTTCCATGAGGACCGAGTGGAAGGCGTGGCTGACGGCCAGTTCCTTGCTGCGTTCGAACCGGGCCGCGAGCGCGCGGACCGGGCCGGCGGGGCCGGAGATCACCACGGAGTCGGGTCCGTTGACGGCGGCGATCGCGACCCCGTCGCCGAGCAGGGGCGCGACCTCGTCCTCCGCGGCGCGTACGGCCACCATGGCGCCGCCCTCGGGCAGGGCCTGCATCAGCCGTCCCCGTGCGGCGACGAGCCGGCACGCGTCCTGGAGGCCGAGCACGCCGGCCACGTGGGCGGCGGCGAACTCGCCGACGGAGTGGCCGGCCAGCACGTCGGGCCGGACCCCGAACGACTCGAGCAGCCGGTACAGGGCGACCTCGAAGGCGAAGAGGGCCGGCTGGGTGTATGCGGTGCGTTCGAGCAGTTCCGCGGAGCCGAGTACTTCGGCCAGGGGCCGGTCGAGGAGCGGGTTCAGGTGGCCGCTCACCTCGTCGTAGGCGTCCGCGAAGACCGGGAACGCGGTGGCGAGCCCCGCGCCCATGCCGGGCGTCTGGGAGCCCTGGCCGGAGAAGAGCAGGGCGAGCTTGCCGTCGGTGGCCGTGCCGGTCGCGCCCGAGGGCGGTGTGCGGCCCTGGGACAGGGCGCGCAGGCCCTCGGTCAGGTCCTCCCGGGTGTGTCCCGCTACGGCGGCGCGGTGCGCGAGTGCCGTGCGGGAGTGGGCGAGGGCACCGGCGACCTCTCGGGCGTCGGCGTCCGGTGCGTCGGTCAGGTGGTCCAGCAGCCGGACGGCCTGGGCGCGCAGCGCCTGTTCCGTGTGCCCGGACAGCAGCCAGGGCACGGCGGCAGCCGGGTGGGGCTCGGGTGTCCGCGGGCGCGCCGCCGGTTCGGCCGGCGCGGCTTCGAGGATGACGTGGGCGTTGGTCCCGGAGATGCCGAAGGAGGAGATGCCCGCGCGGCGCGGTCGCCCGGCGTCGGGCCACGGCCGGGACTCGGTCAGCAGACGGACGTGGCTCTCCTCCCATTCCACGTGCCGGGACGGGGTGTCGATTCCGAGGCTGGCGGGCAGCGTCTCGTTGCGGATCGCCTGCACCATCTTGATGACTCCGGCCACCCCGGCCGCCGCCTGGGTGTGGCCCAGATTGGACTTGACCGAGCCCAGCCACAGCGGGCGTTCGTCGGTGTGCTCGGCGCCGTAGGTGGCGATCAGCGCCTGTGCCTCGATGGGGTCGCCGAGGGTCGTGCCGGTGCCGTGGGCCTCCACGACGTCGACGTCCGCCGCGGGAACGCCGGCGGTCTCCAGGGCGCGGCGGATGACGCGTTGCTGGGCGGGTCCGTTGGGCGCCGTGATGCCGTTGGAGGCGCCGTCCTGGTTGACCGCGCTGCCGCGCAGGACGGCCAGGACCGTACGGCCGTTGCGCCGTGCGTCGCTGAGCCGCTCCACCAGCAGGACGCCGGCGCCCTCGCCGAAGCCCGTGCCGTCGGCGGCGTCCGCGAAGGGCCTGCAGCGGCCGTCGCGGGACAGACCCCGTTGCCTGCTGAACTCCACGAAGGTGCCCGGCGTGGCCATCACGGACACTCCCCCGGCCAGGGCGAGGGAGCAGTCGCCCTGGCGCAGCGCCTGTGCTGCCAGGTGCAGCGCCACCAGCGAGGAGGAGCAGGCGGTGTCGACGGACAGGGTCGGTCCCTCCAGACCGAGGGTGTAGGCGACCCGTCCGGACACGACGCTGCCGGAGCCGAAGCTGGCGAAGTAGTCGTGGTACATGACGCCGGCGAAGACGCCGGTGTCGGAACCGCGCAGGGAGGCGGGGTCGATCGACGCCCGTTCCAGGGCCTCCCAGGAGGTCTCCAGCAGCAGGCGCTGCTGGGGATCGGTCACCAGGGCCTCCTCCTCGTCCATGCCGAAGAAGGCGGGATCGAAGTCGGCGGCGTTGTGCAGGAAGGCACCGTGCCGGGTGTAGGTGGTCCCGGGGCGGTCCAGGGTCGGGTCGTGGAGCGTGTCGATGTCCCAGCCACGGTCGGTGGGGAAGTCGCCGATGGCGTCGCGGCCTTCGGCGACCAGCCGCCACAGCTGCTCCGGCGAGGCGATGTCGCCGGGGAAGCGGCAGGCCATGCCGACGATGGCGATGGGTTCGTCGGCCGCGGTCCGCGCCGTGACCACCGCCGCGGGGCGGTCGAGGGTGTCCGTCAGCTCGCCGAGCAGGTAGCGGGCGAGTTCGGCCGGGGTCGGGTGGTCGAAGACCAGGGTGGCGGGCAGCCGCAGGCCGGTCGCGGCGGCCAGGCCGTTGCGCAGCTCGACCGCGGCCAGCGAGTCGAAGCCCAGTTCCCGGAAGGCCAGGGTGCGGCCCACGTCCTGGGCCGAGCGGTAGCCGAGGAGGGTGGCGACGCGGCCGCGCACCAGGTCGATGAGGAACGGCTCGCGTTCCTGCTCCAGCAGTCCGGCGAGCCGGTCCCGAAGGGAGTCCTCGCCCGCGGCAGCGGCACCGGCGGCGGTCGCCCGGCGGACGGGCACCAGACCGCGGAACAGCGGAGCCACCGTCTCGGTACCGGCCCGCAGCGCGGCGATGTCGAGGCGCAGCGGCAGGACGACGGGCTCGTCTTCGCGCAGGGCCGCGTCGAACAGCGCGAGCCCGTCCTCGGTCCCGAGCGGAGCGATGCCGCCGCGGGCGATGCGCGCCCGGTCGGTCTCGTCGAGGGTTCCGGTCATGCCGCCCGAACGGTCCCACAGGCCCCAGGCCATGGAGTGGGCCGGCAGGCCCAGGCTCCTACGGTGCGCGGCCAGTGCGTCGAGGTAGGCGTTGGCGGCCGCGTAGTTGCCCTGGCCGGGCGAGCCGAGGGTCGCCGCGGAGGAGGAGAACAGGACGAACGCCGACAGGCCGAGGTCCGCGGTGAGTTCGTGCAGGTGCCAGGCCGCGTCGGCCTTCGGACGGAAGACCAGGTCGACGCGCTCGGGGGTGAGGGAGTCGAGCACGCCGTCGGCCAGGACACCGGCCGCGTGGATCACGGCGGTCAGCGGCCGCCGCGCGGGGATCGCCGTCAGGGCGGCGGCGAGCGCTTCCCGGTCGGAGACGTCGCAGGCGACGCTGGTGACCTCGGTGCCGAGTGCGGTCAGCTCGGCGACCAGTTCGTCGGAGGCACCGCTCCGGCTCAGCAGCAGCAGATGCCGGACGCCCCGCTCGCCGGCGAGATGCCGCGCGACGACGCCGCCGAGGGCGCCGGTCGCGCCGGTCAGCAGGACGGTGCCGGTGCCCAGCCCGGGAGCGGGCGGGGCCGACTCGTCCGGTACCGGCTCGGGGGCCGTGACACGGGCGAGGCGCGGCACGTACCAGCCGCCCTCGCGCAGGGCCAGGTGCGGTTCGCCCGTGGCGAGGGCCTCGGCGAGGCGGTCGGCGTCGGGTTCCGCACCGGGCTCGGTCTCGATCAGGACGACGTGGTCGGGGTTCTCCGACTGGGCCGAGCGGACCAGGCCGCCGACCGCGGCGCCGGCCGGGTCGGTGCCCGTGAGGACGACGAGCGGGCTCTCGGCGTCCCGCTCGTCGGCGAGCCGAGCACGCAGCTCGTCCAGGACGGTACCGACGGCCGCTCGCGCCTCGGCGGCGGTGACACCCGTCGGGGCGCGGAGCACGCGCACGCTCCCCGAGTCGTGGGCCGCGTCCGGTGCCGGCGCCGGCACCCAGTCGACTCGGTGCAGCGCACCTGCCCCGGCCGGCCGTGCGGCGGCGTCCAGCACGTCGGTGCGCAGCGGACGCAGGGTGAGGGAGTCGACCGTGGCGACCGGGGCTCCCGTGGGATCGGCGAGGGTGAGGGAGACCGTGCCCTGGCCGGTGTTCCGGATCCGTACCCGCAGCGAGGTCGCGCCGGTGGCGTGCAGCCGTACTCCGGACCAGGCGAAGGGCAGCAGCGCCTCGTCGGCGGTCGGGTCGGCGAGGCCGACGGTGTGCAGCGCGGCGTCGGAGAGGGCGGGGTGCAGGTCGAAGCCGTCTACGGGGGCCGGGGTGGCGATCTCGGCGCAGACGCCGTCCTCCGTCCGCCAGGCGGCCTCCAGTCCCTGGAATGAGGGGCCGTATTCGAGACCGAGGCCGGCGAAATCCTCGTACAGCCCGTCGAGGACGATGGGCTCGGCGCCCTGCGGGGGCCAGGAGATGAGCGGTTCACCGGCGGCCGGGAGGCTGCCGGTGGGGGCGAGCAGGCCGTCCGCGTGCCGGGTCCACGGCAGTTCCTCGTCGGCGCTCTCCACGCGGGACCAGATGGTCAGCGAGCGGGTCGTGTCCCCGGGCGGGCCGACGACCGCCTGGACCTGGACGGCACCGTGGTCGGGCACGACCAGCGGGGCGTGCAGGGTCAGTTCGCTCACGTCCCCGTGGCCGGCCTCTGAGCCGGCTCGCAGCGCGAGTTCGAGGTGCCCGGTGCCCGGGAACAGCAGCCGGCCACCGACCCGGTGGTCGGTCAGCCAGGAATGCGTTCCCGCCGAGAGCCGGCCGGTGAGCACCGCTTCGCCACTGTCGGCCCGCACCATCGCGGCTCCGAGCAGGGCGTGGTCGGTGGCGGCGAGACCGGCGGACGTGACGTCGGCGCCGGTGGCCGTGCTGTCCAGCCAGTACCACTCACGCTGGAAGGCGTAGGACGGCAGGGGCACTTGGCGCGTGGGGCGGCCTTCGGCGACGGCCGACCAGTCCGGGTCGGCGCCGTGGACCGCGGCCTCCCCCAGGACGACGAGCATCCGGTCGCGGCCTCCCTCGTCCCGGCGCAGCGAGCCGACCGCGGCCACCGCGTCGTCGGTCTCCTGGATGCCGACGGTCAGCACGGGGTGGGGGCTGGACTCCACGAAGAGGGTGTGGCCGTCGGTGACGGCCGCGCGCACGGCCGCCTCGAAGAGGACCGTGCCGCGCAGGTTCGTGTACCAGTAGTCGGCTCCGAGTTCGGAGGTGTCGATCAGGGTGCCGGTGACGGTCGAGTAGAACGGCACCTCGACGCGGCGTGGTTCGATGCCGGCCAGGACCTCGGCGAGGCGTTCGCGGAGTGACTCGACGTGGGCGCTGTGGGAGGCGTAGTCCACCGGCAGCCGCTTGGCGCGGACCGTTTCGGCGCGCAGCTGGGCGCGGAGTTCGTCGAGGGCGTCGGAGTCACCGGAGACGACGGTGGAGACCGTGCCGTTGACGGCGGCGACCGACAGTCGGCCGTCCCACGCCGCGATCCGCTCGCGGACGGCTTCGGCGCCCTCGCCGACGGACATCATGCCGCCGGAGCCGGAGAGCAGTTCGGCGATGGCCTGGGAACGCAGCGCGACCACTCGGGCGCCGTCCTGCAAGGACAGCGCGCCCACCGCGCACGCCGCGGCGATCTCCCCCTGGGAGTGGCCGATGACGGCGGACGGACCGATGCCGTAGCTGCTCCAGGTGTGGGCGAGCGACACCATGACCGCCCACAGGAGCGGCTGGACGACGTCGACCCGGTCGAGAGCGCCGCTCAGTTCCGCGTGGAAGTCCCAGTCGATGTGCGGCCGCAGAGCGGCGGCGCACTCGGCCATCCGGGCCGCGAACACCGGTGACTGGTCCAGCAGTTCGGTGGCCATGCCGGACCACTGGGAGCCCTGGCCGGGGAAGACGAAGACGGGCCGGGCGCGGCCGGTGGCACTGCCCTCGATGAGATTGCGGGCGGTGCCGCCGATGACCAACTGGTGCAGTGCGTGGCGGAGTTCGGCGGGGTCGTCGCCGGTGAGGGCGGCCCGGTGGGGGAAGCGGGCGCGGGTGGTCGCGAGCGACCAGCCGATGTCGGACGGGTCCAGGCCGGGATGGGTGTCGAGATGGTCGAGCAGCGCGGCGGCCTGACCGGCCAGGGCCGCGGGCGACTTCGCCGTCAGCAGCCACGGTGCGGCCGGGCCCTCGGCCGCGTCGGGCGCGGGCTCGGCAGGGACGGACGGAGCCTGTTCGAGGATGACGTGGGCGTTGGTGCCGCTGATTCCGAACGAGGACACCCCGGCCCGGTGCGGCCGCCCCGTGCCCGGCCAGGGGTGCTCCTCCGTCAGCAGGCGCACCCGTCCCGCGTCCCAGTCGACCTTGGTGGACGGCAGGTCGACGTGCAGCGTCCTCGGCAGGGTGTCGTGGTGCATCGCCATGACCATCTTGATGACGCCGGCGACCCCGGCCGCGGCCTGGGTGTGCCCGATGTTGGACTTCACCGAGCCCAGCCACAGCGGGGCGTCCTCGGGCCGGTCCTGACCGTAGGTGGCCAGCAGGGCCTGTGCCTCGATCGGATCCCCGAGCGTCGTGCCGGTGCCGTGCGCCTCCACCACGTCGACGTCGGCGGTGGTGAGGCGGGCGTTCTCCAGGGCCTGACGGATGACGCGTTCCTGCGAGGGGCCGTGCGGCGCGGTCAGTCCGTTGGAGGCGCCGTCCTGGTTGACGGCGGTGCCCCGCACGACGGCGAGGACGGGATGGCCGTTGCGGCGGGCGTCGGCGAGGCGCTCGACCACCAGGACGCCGACTCCCTCACCCCACACCGTACCGCCGGCCGCGTCCGCGAACGCGCGGGTGCGGGCGTCGGGGGCGAGCGCGCCCTGGCGGCTGAATTCGACGAACGTCTCCGGAGTGGCCATGACGGCGACACCGCCGACGAGCGCCAGGGAGGACTCGCCCTGGCGCAGTGACTGCGCGGCCAGGTGAAGCGCCACCAGCGAGGAGGAGCAGGCGGTGTCGACGGACAGTGAGGGCCCTTCCAGGCCGAGGGTGTAGGCGACGCGGCCGGAGATGATGCTGCCGGAGCCGAAACTGCCGAAGTAGTCGTGGTACTGGACTCCCGCGAACACACCGGTCGGGCTGCCCTTGAGGGTGAGGGGGTCGATGCCCGCGTTCTCCAGGGCCTCCCAGGAAGTCTCCAGCAGCAGCCGCTGCTGGGGGTCGGCCACCAGCGCCTCCTTGGGGCTGATACCGAAGAACGCGGCGTCGAACTCGCCCGCCTCGTAGAGGAAGCCGCCCTCGCCCACGTAGGACGTGTCGGGCCGCTGCCCCGAGGGGTCGACGACACGGTCCACGTCCCAGCCGCGGTTGGCGGGGAAGGGGGCGATCGCGTCGGTGCCGTCGGCGACCACGCGCCACAGGTCTCCCGGGGAACGGACTCCGCCCGGGTAGCGGCAGGCCATGCCCACGATCGCCAGTGGCTCGTCGGTGCGGCTGGGAGCTGTACCGCGGGTCCGGTGCGCGACGGTACCGGAACCGGCGACCAGGGTGCCGAGGTGCGTGGCGAGGGCGAGGGGCGAGGGGTGGTCGAAGATCAGGGTGGCGGGGAGCCGCCGGCCCGTCTCGGCGGACAGGGAGTTGCGCAGTTCGATCGCGGCGAGCGAGTCGAAGCCGAGCTCCTTGAAGGCCCGGTCGCTGTCCACGGTGTCCGGCCCGGTGTGTCCGAGGACGACGGCCACGTGGGTGCGGACGGTACGCAGCAGAGCCTCGGCCCGCTCCGTCTCGCCGAGGGCCGCCATGCGGTCGGCGAAGGTCGGCCCCGCCTCCTGGGTGGCCGCCTCACGGCGGATGGTGTGGCCTCCGACCAGGGTGCGCAGGATCGGGGCGAGGCCTCCGCCCTGCGCGCGCAGCGCGGAGGTGTTCAGCCGTACCGGCACCAGCGAGGGACGCGCGGCGCGGAGCGCGCGGTCGAACAGCGCGGTGCCCTCGTCGGGCGTGAGGGGCGTCATGCCGCCGCGGGACATGCGGGCGAGGTCGGCTTCGTCGAGGGCGCCGGTCATGCCGCCGGCCGGGATCCACGGGCCCCAGGCGAGGGCCAGGGAGGGCGAGCCGTGTGCGTGGCGGTGGGTGGCGAGCGCGTCCAGGAGCGCGTTGGCGGCGGCGTAGTTGCCCTGGCCCGGGGCGCCGACGGTACCGGCGACGGAGGAGAACAGCACGAAGGCCGACAGGTCGTGCTCGCGGGTCAGCTCGTGCAGGTGGAGTGCGCCGAGCGCCTTCGGGGCGAGTACGGCGTCCATCCGCTCCGGCGTCAGCGAGGACACCACACCGTCGTCGAGGACACCGGCGGCGTGCACGACCGCGGTGAGCGGACGCTGCCGCCCGGCTTCCTCGACGACAGCGGCCAGGGCGTCGCGGTCGGCGACGTCGCAGGCGTACGCGGTCACGGTCGCGCCGAGCGCGGCGAGTTCGGCGACCAGTTCCTCGGAGGCACCGCCTCGGCTGACCAGCGCCAGGTGGCGCACCCCGTGCGTGGTGATGAGGTGCCGGGCGAGTACGGGTCCCAGTCCCCCGGTGGCACCGGTCAGCAGCACGGTGCCGTCGGGGTCGAGGGAGAGCGCTGTCGCTTCGTCGGGGACGTCGGCGCGCGTCAGCCGGGCCGCGTGCGCGGTGCCGGAACGGACCGCGACCTGGGGTTCGCCCGTGGCCACGACGGCGGCCAGGACCTCGTCGCCGTGCCGGCCGGCCTCGTCGAGGTCGAGGAGCACACAGCGGCCGGGGTTCTCCGACTGTGCGGTGCGCACCAGCCCCCACACCGCCGCGCCGGCCAGGTCCGGCACGTCCTCCCCCGCGACGGAGACGGCGCCCCGGGTGATGACGGCCAGCGGACGGGGGTCGTCGTCCTGGAGGGCGGCGAGGGCGGTGTGCAGTGCCGCGCGCACGGTGTCCCCGTTGTGGCCGGGCTCGATCCGCAACAACCGGTGACCGTGGTCGGGGGCGTCGGTCTCCAGGACCACGGGCTGCCAGTCGACGGCGTACAGGGCATCGTCGGTGGCGTCGTGCTCGCGCCGCAGCCCGGTGAGCGGCCGGGAGGCCAGCGAGGTGACGGTGGCGACGGGGGCGCCGGTGGCGTCGGCCAGGTCCACGGTGAAGGTGTGGTCGTCGGTGGGCGTCATGCGGGCCCGCAGGACCGAGGCGCCCGCGGCGTGCAGGGTGACTCCCGCGAACATGAACGGCAGCCGGGCGGTGTCGTCACCGGAGCGGTCGCCGTCACCCCCGCCCTTGCCCGCGCCCGCGCCCTCGCCGAGCAGGGCCAGCGCGTGCAGGACCGCGTCGAAGGCGGCCGGATGCAGCCCGAACCGCGGCGCGTCGGTGGCCTGGCGCTCCGGCAGCCGTGCCTCGGCGTAGAGGTCGTCGCCGTCCCGCCAGGCTCCGGTGAGTGCTCGGAAGGCGGGCCCGTACGCGAGTCCGGCGGCCGCGTGCCGCTCGTACAGGCCGGTGAGATCCAGTTCCTCCGCCCGGGACGGCGGCCATTCCTCCAGCCGGACCCCCGCAGCTGCCGGGCCGTCGGCGAGCAGGCCCGAGGCGTGCAGGGTCCAGACCGCGTCGGGCCCTGCTCCCTCAAGGCGCGCGTAGATCTGGACCGTACGGACTCCTGCCGCGTCGAGCGCGCCGACGGCCACCTGGACGCGGACGCCGTCGTCGGGTGGCAGAACCAGCGGGATCTCCAGGGCCAGTTCCTCCAGCCGGCCACAGCCGACCTGGTCACCGGCCCGCACCGCGATCTCCACCATGGCGGTGCCGGGCACCAGCACGGCGCCGCCGACCACGTGGTCGGCCAGCCACGGGTGGGTGCGCACGGACAGACGCCCGGTGAGCACCGCTCCTTCCGATCCGGCGAGCACCGTGGCGGCACCCAGCAGCGGATGGTCGGCGGAGTCCAGTCCGGCCGAGCCGATGTCTCCCACGAGCGCCGCCGTCTCGGGCCAGAAGCGTGTGCGCTGGAAGGCCGTCAAGGGCAGGTCGACCACGCGGGCGCCGGTGAACAGCGTTTCCCAGCGCGGTCCCGCGCCGCCCACCCACAGCTGGGCCAGGGCGGTGAACAGGGTCTCGGGTTCATCCCGGTCCCGGCGGGTGGCGGCCGCGAGGACGGAGTCCTGACCGCCGTCCTCGTCGGCGCCGAGGCATTCGCGGGCCATGGCGGTCAGCACCGCGTCGGGGCCGATCTCCAGGAAACGGGTGACCCCTTCCCGGGAGAGGGCGCGGATACCGTCCTGGAATCGGACGGCCTCACGCACGTGCCGCACCCAGTAGTCGGGGCCGGCGATGTCCTGGCCGGCGAGCGCGCCGGTGACGTTGGAGACCACCGGGATGGCGGCCGGGCGGAACGCCAGGGACCGGACCACTGCCCGGAACTCGTCCAGCATGGGTTCCATGAGCGGCGAGTGGAAGGCGTGCGACACCTTCAGCCGGCGGGACTTGGCGAAGCGGGCGGCGATGCTCTCGGCTTCGGCGGCGTCACCGGAGATCACCACGGAGTGCGGCCCGTTGACGGCGGCGATGCCGACCCGTTCGGTGAGCAGGGGCCGGACCTCGTCCTCCGTCGCGCGCAGGGAGATCATGGCGCCGCCCTCGGGCAGCGCCTGCATGAGGCGTCCACGCGCGGACACCAGGGTGCAGGCGTCCTCCAGATCGAGCACACCCGCCACGTGCGCCGCGGCGATCTCGCCGATGGAGTGTCCCGCGAGGTAGTCGGGGCTGAGGCCCCAGGACTCCACCAGCCGGTAGAGGGCGACCTCGAAGGCGAACAGCGCGCTCTGGGTGCGCTCTGTCCGATGGAGCGGTTCGGGGTCGTCGCCGAGGACCAGTCCCCTCAGGTCGTCGCCGAACAGGTCGCAGATCCGGTCGAACTCGCGCGCGAACACCGGGAAGTGCTCGTACAGCCCGCGGCCCATGCCGGGGCGCTGGGAGCCCTGGCCGGTGAAGAGGAAGGCGGTCTGGCCCCTGCGTACGCGGCCCAGCGCGGTCGGCCGTCCGTGGTCGGCGACCCGCGTCACCGCGGCGAGCAGCGCGTCGCGGTCTGCGCCGAGGACGACGGCACGGTAGGGGTGGGCGGTACGGGAGACCGCGAGGGAGTGGGCCACGTCCACCGGGTCGGCGTCCGCGGCGGCCGACGCCAGGCGGGCGGCCTGCTCGCGCAGCGCCTCTTCCGTCCGCCCCGAGAGCACCCAGGGCACCAACGGCGGCGCCGTGCGCGGCGCGGGATCCGCCAGAGGCGCTTCCTCGGCCGGCGGCTCTTCGAGGATGGTGTGCGCGTTGGTCCCGCTGGCGCCGAAGGAGGAGACCGCGGCACGGCGGGGGCGTCCGTGGCCGGGCCAGGGACGGTTCTCGGTGAGCAGGCGGACCTGGCCGCGGCTCCAGTCGATCTTCGTCGACGGATCGTCGGCGTGCAGCGTCCGCGGCAGGACGCCGTGCCGCATCGCCATCACGGCCTTGATGATTCCCGCGACGCCCGCGGCGGCCTGCGTGTGCCCGATGTTGGACTTCACCGACCCCAGCCACAGCGGGGCGTCCTCGGGCCGGTCCTGACCGTAGGTGGCCAGCAGGGCCTGTGCCTCGATCGGATCCCCGAGCGTCGTGCCGGTGCCGTGCGCCTCCAGCAGGTCGACGTCGGCCGGGGCGAGGCGCGCGCCGGCCAGCGCGGCCCGGACGACCCGCTGCTGGGAGGGGCCGTTGGGTGCCGTCAGACCGTTGGAGGCCCCGTCCTGGTTGACGGCGGAGCCCCGGACGACGGCGAGCACCTCGTGACCGTTGCGGCGGGCGTCGCTCAACCGTTCCAGGAGCAGCATGCCGGCGCCCTCGCCCCAGCCGGTGCCGTCGGCGGTGTCCGCGAAGGACTTGCAGCGGCCGTCCTGAGCGAGGCCACGCTGGCGGCTGAAGGCGACGAAGGAATTGGGGGTGGCCATGACCGTGGCGCCGCCCGCCAGGGCGAGGGTGCACTCCTTGCCGCGCAGGGCCTGGACGGCCAGGTGGACGGCGACGAGCGCGGAGGAGCAGGCGGTGTCGACGGTGACCGCCGGGCCCTCAAGACCGAGGGTGTAGGAGATCCGGCCGGAGATCACGGCGGCCAGGGCGCCCGTGCCGAGAGCGGCCTCGCTGTCCTCGGGCATCCTGGCCAGCAGGTCCCGGTAGTCCTGTCCGTTGGTGCCGGCGAACACCCCGACCCGGTCGCCGTGCACCGAGTCGGGGGCGATACGGGCGTGTTCCAGCGCCTCCCACGACACCTCCAGCAGCAGGCGCTGCTGGGGGTCCATCGCCAGGGCCTCCCGCGGGCTGATGCCGAAGAAGTCGGGTTCGAATCCCGCCGCGTCGCGCAGGAAGCCGCCTCGGGTGGAGTACGTCCTGCCGGTGGCGTCCGGGTCGGGGTCGTACAGCGCGTCGACGTCCCAGCCGCGGTCGTCGGGGAAGTCCCCGATCGCGTCGGTGCCGTCGTGGATGAGCCGCCAGAACTCCTCGGGGCTGGTGACACCACCGGGGAAGCGGCAGCTCATTCCGACGATGGCGATGGGTTCCTGGTCCTGGCCTTCCACCTCGCGCAGCCTCTGGCGGGTCTGGTGCAGATCGGCGGAGACCCGCTTGAGGTAGGAGAGCAGCTTTTCGTCGTTGGTCATCGGATGTCGCCACTCCTGTGCGAAGAGGTGGACTGCGGGTGGGCCCAGGTGTCGCGGGAGTACGGGGTCACGCCGAGCCGAGTTCGTTGTCGATGAAGGCGAAGACATCGTCGGCGGAGGCTTCCTCGAGGCGCCCGGTGACGAGGTCGGCGTCCTGGCCGACGGTCTTGTTCAGGTCGTTGAGCAGGTTCTGGAGCCGGGTGGTGACCCGGCCCTGCTCGATGTCGTCCGCTGTGAGGCCGGCCAGGCGGGTGGCGAAGCGGTCCAGTTCGGCGGCCAGGGTGTCCACGGTGGCGTCCACTCCCGCGAGTTCGGTGCCCAGGTGCTTGGCGAGGGCCGCGGGTGTGGCGTAGTCGAAGATGAGCGTGGCGGGCAGCGGCACCTCGGCGGCGCTGCTGAGCCGGTTGCGCAGGTCGACCGAGGTGAGCGAGTCGAAGCCCAGGTCGCGGAAGGCGGTGGTCGGCTCGACGGCGGACGCGTCGGCGTAGCCGAGGACACCGGCGGCCTGGCCGCAGACCAGGTCCAGCAGGGCCCGCTCGCGCTCTCCGCCGGTCAGGCCGGCCAGCTTCTGGGTGAATCCGTGGGCGGCGTTCACCGCTTCCGGCCCACTCGTGGAGGGCGTCGCGCCGGGCAGCGTGGCCAGCAGGGCACTGGGGCGGCTGGCGGTGAAGGCCGGGGCGAAGACGGACCAGTCGACGTCCGCGACGGTGACGGTGGTGTCGCCGCCGTCCAGCGTCCGGCGCAGCGCCGTCAGCGCGAGGTCCGGATCGAGGAGGGTCATACCCATCGCGCGGGCCGCCGAGCGCACCGTGCCGTGTGCGGCCATGCCGTCGCCGCCCCACGGTCCCCAGGCCACCGAGGTGGCGGGCATTCCCGCCGCGTGCCGGTGCTCGGCCAGGGCGTCGAGGCGGGCGTTGGCGGCGGCGTAGTTGGCCTGCCCGGCCCCGCCGACGGTCGCGGTGAGGGACGAGAACAGCACGAAGGCGGAGAGGTCGTGGTCCTTGGTCAACTCGTGCAGGTGCTGGGCGGCTTCGGCCTTGGGGGCCAGGACGTGGGCGAACCGGTCGGGGGTGAGGGCGTCCAGGACGCCGTCGTCGAGGACGCCCGCGAGGTGGACGACCGCGGTCAGGGGGTGCTCCGCCGGTACGGAGTCGAGCAGTTCGGCCAGTGCGGAGCGGTCGGCGACGTCGCAGGCGGCCATGGTGACGGTGGCACCGATGGCGGTGATGTCGCGGGCCAGGTCCACGGCACCGGGGGCCTCGGCGCCCCGGCGTGAGGTGAGCAGGAGGTGGTCGGCGCCCTCGGTGGCGAGCCAGCGGGCGACCGCGCCGCCGACGGCGCCGGTGGCCCCGGTGACCAGCACGGTGCCGGACGGCTTCCAGGGGGCGCCGGCGCGGGCCGGGGCGTGCTCCAGCCGCCGTCCGTGGGCGCCGGACTCGCGGACCACGATCTGGTCCTCGCCCCCGGCGTCACCGAGCAGTTCGGCCAGCCGTGCCGCGGTGCGCGGACCGATCTCGGCGGGCAGGTCGATCAGCCCGCCCCAGCGGTCCGGATGCTCCAGAGCCGCGACCCGGCCGAGGCCCCACACTCCGGCCTGGGCGTGACCCGTGACCTCGTCGGCCGTCTCCCGGTACACGGCGTCACGGGTGACGCACCACAGCGGGGCGTCGGCACCGACGTCTCCGAGGGCCTGTACGAGGGCGGCGGTCGTCGCCAGTGGGGTCGCGGGGGCCAGCAGGGAGAGCACCCCGTCGACGCCGGCGCGGCCGGTGAGCAGGGCTGCCAGTTCCGCGCGATCGGCGGTGTCCGGCACCGTCAGGGTGTCGACGCTCAGGCCGTGGTCCGCGAGAGCACCGGCAACCTGACCGGTCCAGGGGTCGGTTGCGGCGGACTCGGGGACGATGACGAGCCAGCTGCCGCCGAGGACCGGGGTGGCGGCGGGCGCGAGCGGTTCCCAGGTGACGCGGTGCCGCAGTCCGTCCGCGGCGGCGTGCGCCCGGCGCCGGCCGTGCCAGGCCGCGAGGGCCGGGACGACCGCGGCCACGGAGTTCTCGTCGTCCAGGTCGAGGGTGGCGGCGACGGCGGACACGTCCTGTTCGCGCACCAGGTCCCAGAAGGGGTCGCCGGCGTCGCCGTCCGCGCGGCCTGCCGCCGAGCGCTCGGCCTGGAGGATGGGTGCGTCCTCCCAGTGCCGGTCGCGGCGGAAGGGGTAGGTGGGCAGGTCGAGGGACCTGCCACCGACGAAGACGGCCCGCCAGTCGGGGCCGGCGCCGGTGAGGTGGAGCCGGCACAGGGCGTCGACCAGTGCGGTGTCCTCCGGGCGGTCGCGCCGCTGGGTGCCGATGGCCTCGGCGGCGACGTCCTGCGCCATGTTGCTGAGGACCGAGTCGGGGCCCACCTCAAGGAAGCGGGTGGCGCCCTCGGCGGCGAGGGTGAGCAGCCCGTCGTGGAACCGGACGGCCTCGCGCACGTGCCGCACCCAGTAGTCCACCGAGGTGAGGTCGTCGGCGACGCGTCCGGTGACGTTGGAGACCACCGGCAGCGCGGGTTCGTGGAAGGTGAGACCCTCCAGCACCTCGCGGAAGGGCGCGAGCATCGGGTCCATGCGTCCCGAGTGGAAGGCGTGCGAGACCTTCAGCCGGGTGCTCTTGTCGACCTTCGCCGCGACGGCCAGGACCGCCTCCTCGTCGCCGGACACCACGACCGAGCGTTCACCGTTGACGGCCGCGATGTCGACGCCGTCGGTGAGGAGTCCGGTGACCTCGGCCTCGGTGGCCAGCAGGGACACCATGGCGCCGCCGGCCGCCAGGTCCTGCATGAGACGGCCCCGGGCGGCGACCAGGGCGACCGCGTCCTTGAGGTCCAGCACACCGGCGACGTGAGCGGCGACGATCTCGCCGATGGAGTGCCCGCTGAGCAGGTCGGGGCGCACCCCCCAGTGTTCCAGCAGCCGGTAGAGGGCGGTCTCGAAGGTGAACAGGGCGGCCTGGGTGTACATGGTCCGGTGCAGTGGCGCGTCCGCGTCCCCGGCGCCGGCGTCCTCGTCGAGCATCACGTCGCGCAGCGGCCGGTCGAGATGCTGGTCGAACGCGGCGCACGTCTCGTCGAAGGCCGCGGCGAACACGGGGAAGCTGTCCCGCAGGACGCGGCCCATGCCGATGCGTTGCGAGCCCTGTCCGGAGAAGAGCACGGCGAGGCGTCCGGGTTCGGGAGCGACGACCGGCTCGCGGGTGCCGTCGGCGACCTCCCGCAGGGCGGCCAGCAGTTCGTCGCGGTCGCGTCCGGTGACGGCCGCGCGATGCGTGAACTGGGAGCGGGTGGTGGTCAGGGAGTATCCGACGTCGTACGGGTCGAGGCCGTCGGCGGCCGCGAGCAGTTGCCGCGCCTGCCGCTGTACCGCGTCGGCGCCCTTGCCCGAGAGCAGCCACGGTACGACGGGGAGGGCGGCCCGGGGCGGCGCTCCGTCGTCGGTCCCGGCGGGCGGCGGCGCCTCTTCGAGGATGGTGTGCGCGTTGGTGCCGGAGATGCCGAACGAGGAGACGCCGGCGCGGCGAGGGCGCCCGTCGCCGCCCCAGGGGCGGGGTTCGGTGAGGAGTTCGACGTCGCCGGCCGTCCAGTCGACCGCGGTGGTGGGGGTCTTGGCGTGCAGCGTCCGGGGCAGGGTGCCGTGGCGCATGGCCATGACCATCTTGATGACGGCACCGACTCCGGCGGCGGCCTGGGCATGGCCCATGTTGGACTTGATGGATCCCAGCAGCAGCGGTCGCCCCTCGGGACGGTCCTGTCCGTAGGCGGCGATGACGGCCTGGGCCTCGATGGGGTCGCCGAGGGTGGTGCCGGTGCCGTGCGCCTCCACCGCGTCGATGTGGTGCGGGGACAGTTGCGCGTCGGCGAGGGCCTGTCGTATGACACGGATCTGGGCCGGTCCGCTGGGAGCGGTGAGCCCGTTCGAGGCACCGTCCTGGTTGACCGCGCTGCCGCGGACCACGGCGAGCACCTTGTGGCCGTTGCGCCGCGCGTCCGACAGCCGCTCCACCAGCAGCATGCCGGCTCCCTCGGCCCAGGCGGCGCCGGCGGCGTCGTCGGAGAAGGAGTGGCAGCGGCCGTCGGGTGACAGGGCCCTGCGCTCGCTGAACTCGATGAACATCTCGGGGCTGGCCATGACGGCGGCACCGCCCGCCAGTGCCAGGGAGCACTCGCCCCTGCGCAGGGACTGGATCGCCGAGTGCAGCGCGACCAGGGAGGACGAGCACGCGGTGTCCATGGTGATCGCGGGACCCTCCAGACCGAGGGTGTAGGCGATTCGGCCCGACAGGATGCTCCCGGAGATGGTGCCGCCGACGTAGTCGTGGTGCATCAGGCCCGCGAAGACACCGGTCGGGGTGCCCCGCATCGCGGCGGGATCGATGCCGGCCCGCTCGAAGGCCTCCCAGCTGACCTCCAGCAGCAGCCGCTGCTGCGGGTCCGTGCCGGGCGCGTCCTTGGGGCTGATGCCGAAGAAGGCGGGATCGCATTCGGCGGCGTCGTACAGGAAGCCGCCGTGGCGGACGTAGGTCCGGCCGGGGGCTCCGGGCTCGGGGTCGTAGATGGCTTCGGTGTCCCAGCCCCGGTCGGTGGGGAAGTCGGAGACGACGTCGGCGCCCTCGTCGACGACACGCCACAGGTCCTCGGGGGTGCGTATCCCACCGGGGTAGCGGCAGCCCATGCCGATGATCGCGACGGGCTCGTGGTCCCGCTCCTCGAGCTCCCGCACGCGGCGGCGACTGCGCTCGAGCTCCGACGTGGCTCGCTTGAGGTAGTCACGGAGCTTCTCGGCCGTGGCCGGGGCTTCCATCACAGGGCTCCCAGTTCGTTGTCGATCCTCGCGAAGAGTTCTTCGTCGCTGGCCTTCTCGACGTCCTGCGGCTCCTCGGGCGCGGTTACGCGGCCCGAGTCGTCCTGCCAGCCGCGTAGCAGCGCCTCCAGGCGCGCCCTGACGCGGGTGTGGCTGCCGTCCAGGTCGGGGAGGACGAGCAGCGTCTTCTCCAGCCGGTCCACGTCGGCCAGGACGGACCGGGCGAGGTCGGCCGGTCCGGGCACGAGTTCGGACTTGAGATGAGCGGCGAGTGTGCGCGGCGAGGGCTGGTCGAAGACCAGCGTCGCCGGCAGAGTGAGGCCGGTGGCGCCCGCGAGGAGGTTGCGCAGTTCGACCGCGGCGAGCGAGTCGAAGCCCATCTCGTGGAAGGCGCGCCCGGGGTCCACGGCCTGCGGCGTCGGATGGCCCAGCACGGCGGCGGTGTGCGTGCGGATCAACTCCAGCAGGGCACGGTCCCGTTCGGTGTCGGGCAGCGCCGCAAGCCGCTCGCGCCAGGGGCTGCCCGAAGCGCCGCCGGGTGTTCCGGCACCGTCCCGGCGGATGGCGGGGCGGACCAGGCCGCGCAGCAGGGCCGGTACGCCGTCCGGCCGTGCCCGGACCGCCGCGGCGTCCAGCCGTACGGGGACCACGACCGCGTCCTCACCGCCGACACCGGCGTCGAACATGCGCAGCCCTTGGGCCGGGGTCAGCGGCGGCAGGCCGAGCCTGCGCAGACGCTCCAGGTCGGCGGCGTCGACGGCGCCGCTCATGCCCGCCCCGGACGACCACAGGCCGTACGCCAGGGAGACGGCGGGCAGACCGAGGGCGCGGCGGTGCGCGGCGAGTCCGTCCAGGAAGGTGTTGGCCGCCGCGTAGTTGGCCTGTCCGCCGCCGACGAGCAGTCCGGCGGTGGAGGACAGCAGGACGAACGCCGACAGGTCTGTCTCACGGGTCAGATCGTGCAGGTGCCAGGCGGCGTCCACCTTCGGCCGCAGGACCCGTGCGACCTTGCCGGCATCGAGGCCGGCCAGGAGGCCGTTGTCGACGACACCGGCGGCGTGCACCACGGCCCGCACCGTGTGCCGGCCCAGGAGGGCGGCGAGATCGGCGCGGTCGGCGACGTCGCACCGGTCCAGGATCACCTCGGCACCGCCGGCGGTGAGGTCGTCGCGCAGCTCGGTGGCGCCGGGGGCGTCCGCGCCGCGGCGTCCGACCAGGAGCAGGCGGCGTACGCCGTGCTCGGTGACCAGATGGCGGGCGATCAGCGCACCCAGTCCGCCGGTCCCTCCGGTGATCAGGACGGTGCCGTCCGGGTCCCAGGTGCGGGGCTTGGCGGACTCGGCGCGCGTCAGGCGCGGTACCCGCACCTCGCCGTCGCGCACCGCCACTTCCGGTTCTCCCGAGACGAGGGCGACCGCGAGGGCGGTGTCCGGAGGCGCGCTGCCGTCGCTGCCGATCAGCAGAAAGCGGCCGGGGTTCTCCGCCGCCGCAGCGCGCACCAGGCCGAACAGTGGGGCGTGGGCGAGATGGTCGTGGCGCAGCAGCACGGCGAGCCGGCGGCCATCCCACCGCTCGTCGGCCAGCCAGGCGCGCAGGGAGTCCAGGGTGGCACCGACGAGATCCCGTGCCTGGTCCGGCAGATCCGGGCCGGTGCCGAGGGCGGACGGTACGGCCAGCAGGACCGGGTCCGTCACGGCTCCCGCGTCGGCGAGCGCGGCCAGATCGGGGTGGTGCGGGGCGTCGAGACCGGTGTCGGCGCCGCACACGGCCAGGTCGGGGACGGGCGGGTTCGCCGTCCCGGGGGCCGGGACCAGGTCGACCGTGTACAGCGGGTCCGTGTCGTCGGCGGCGAGCTGATCAGCGGAGACGGGCCTCGCGACGAGAGCGCGGACCGTGGCGACCGGTACGCCGTCGGCGTCGGCGAGGTCGAGGCGTACCGCGTCGGTGCCGGCGGGTGACAGCCGCAGGCGCAGGCGGTCGGCGCCCAACCGGTGCGGGGTGACACCGCTCCAGGCGAACGGCATCACGGCCTGTCCGTCCGGCAGGTTCAGCAGGTTCACGTGCAGGACGGCGTCGAGGAGCGCCGGGTGGACGGCGAAGGCACCGGCGGTGGCACGTGCCCCGTCCGCCAGGGCCGCCTCGGCGTACACCTCGTCTCCTCGGCGCCACATGGCACGCAGCCCCTGGAAGGTCTCGCCGTATCCGTATCCGGTGCCGGCGAGTTCCGTGTAGACGCCCGTCAGGTCCACGGCCTCGGCGTCGGGGGGAGGCCAGGGGGCGGGCTGCTCGACGGCGGGGGCCCCGGCGTCCGCCGCGAGGGTCAGGAAGCCGTCGGCGTTGCGGGTCCACGGGGCGTCGGGGGTGTCGGCGCGGCGGGAGAAGACGGTCAGCGCGCGGACCCCGTCCTCCTCGCCGTCGACGGTGACCTGTACGGCCACGGCGCCGTGCTCGGGGAGGGTGAGGGGAGCGTGCAGGGTCAGTTCTCCGACCGAGGCGCAGCCGGTCCGTTCCGCGGCCTGCAGGGCCATTTCGACGAAGGCGGTGCCGGGCAGCAGGACGGTGCCGTGGACGCTGTGGTCGGCGAGCCAGGGCTGGGATGACGGGGACAGCCGCCCGGTGAGGACCGCGCCCCCGTTCCCGGGCAGTTCGGTCGCGGCGGAGAGCAGCGGATGGCCGGTGGCGCTCTGCCCGAACCGTTCGGCGTCACCGGTGCCCGCGGAGGTGGCCTCCAGCCACAGTCGGGTCCGCTGGAAGGCGTAGGTGGGCAGATCGGTGGGCCGGGCGCCGTGCGGGGCGTAGAACGCCGCCCAGTCGAGGGAGGCGCCGGCCGTGTGCAGCCGGGCCACCGCCGTGACGAGGTCGCGCGGTTCGTCGCCGTCGCGGCGCAGACCGGCGACGCACACCGCGTCCGAGGGAAGGCACTCCCCGGCCGAGGAGGCCAGCGCCCTGTCTGGTCCCACTTCGAGGAACCTGCGTACACCCAGGTCGTGCAGGGTGGCGAGGGCCCGGTCGAAGCGGACGGGACTGCGGACGTGGTCCACCCAGTAGCCGGGGGTGGCGAGGTGGTCCGGGTCGGCGAGGGCCCCGGTGAGACTGGAGACGATCGGGATGCGCGGCGGGTGGAACACGCACCGGGCGGCGACCTCGCCGAAGGCGTCCAGCATGGGGTCCATCAGCGGTGAGTGGAAGGCGTGGGACACCTTCAGCCGCTTGCTCCGCTCGAAGCGGGCGGCGAGGGCGTCGACGGCTTCCCCGGTCCCCGAAATCACCACCGAGCGGGGACCGTTGACGGCGGCGAGGGCAACCTCGTCGTTCAGATAGGGGGCGACGTCCTCCTCGGCCGCCCGCAGCGCGGCCATGGCTCCGCCCGCGGGCAGCTCAGACATCAGGCGCCCGCGGGCCAGTACCAGGGCGACGGCGTCGGGCAGGGACAGCACCCCGGCGACATGCGCGGCGGCCAGTTCGCCGACCGAGTGGCCGGCCAGATAGTCGGGGGCGGCCCCCCAGGACTCCAGCAGACGGTACAGGGCCACTTCGGTGGCGAAGATGGCGATCTGCGCGTAGTCGGTCCGCGTCAGCAGCGCGCCCTCGCGGTCGATCACCTCGCTGAGGGGCAGCTCCATCTCGGGATCGACCAGTTCGCACACCGCGTCGAAGGCCTCCGCGAAGGCCGGGTAGGCGTGGTAGAGGCCGAGACCCATGCCTAGACGCTGCGATCCCTGGCCCGTGAACAGGAAGCCGGTCCCGCCGCCGACGCCGGTGACCGGGGTCGAGGTCGCGAGCGCGTCCAGCAGTTCGGCCACGCTGTGGCCCACGGCGACGGCCCGGTGCTCGAAGGACGAGCGGGTGGTGGCCAAGGACAGTCCGATGTCGGCGGGGCCCGCGTCCTCGCGTCCGGCGAGGTGGTCGCGCAGCCGGCTGATCTGTCCTGTCACCGCCTCCGGTGTGCGGCCCGTGACGATCCAGGGCACGGGCGTGACGGTGGACGTGCCCGCCCTGGGCTCACTCTCCTCCTCGTCGACGGGCGCCTGTTCCAGTACGACGTGGGTGTTGGTCCCGCTGATGCCGAAGGAGGAGACCGCGGCGCGGCGGGGGCGGCCGGTGTCGGGCCACTCGCCGCGCTCGCGGACCAGCTCGACGGCTCCCGTGTCCCAGTCCACCTGGTCCGTGGGGGCGTCGACATGCAGCGTGGGGGGCACTTCCCCGTGGCGCATGGCCATCGCCATCTTGATGACTCCGGCGACGCCCGCGGCGGCCTGGGTGTGCCCCAGGTTGGACTTGACCGACCCCAGGAGCAGCGGCCGTCCGGCGGGGCGTTCCCGTCCGTAGGTCGCCAGCAGGGCCTGCGCCTCGATCGGGTCACCGAGTGAGGTACCGGTGCCGTGCGCCTCGACGACGTCCACGTCCGCCGGGGAGAGTCCGGCACCGGCCAGGGCCTGGCGGATGACCCGTTGCTGCGAGGGCCCGTTGGGGGCGGTGAGCCGGCTGCTGGCGCCGTCGGAGTTGACGGCGCTGCCGCGGACGACGGCGAGCACCGAATGGCCGTTGCGCTCTGCGTCGGCCAGGCGCTCCACAAGGAGCATGCCCACGCCTTCTCCCCAGCCGGTGCCGTCCGCGGAGGCGGCGAAGGCCTTGCAGCGGCCGTCGGGGGCGAGGCCGCGCTGCCGGCTGAAGTCGACGAAGGTCTCGGGGGTGGACATCACGGTGACCCCGCCGGCCAGGGCGAGCGAGCACTCGTCCGACTGCAGGGCGCGTACCGCCCAGTGCAGGGCGACCAAGGAGGAGGAGCACGCGGTGTCGACGGTGACGGCCGGGCCTTCGAGACCGAAGGTGTAGGCGACGCGCCCGGACGCGATGCTCGCCGCGCTGCCGTTGGCGAGGTAGCCGTCCAGCTCCTCGGGGACGGTGTCGAGGCGGGAGGCGTAGTCGTTGTACATGATCCCGGTGAAGACACCGGTACGGCTGCCGCGCAGCGAGGACGGGACGATGCCGGCGCGCTCGAACGCCTCGAAGGAGCACTCGAGCAGCAGCCGCTGCTGGGGGTCCATCGCCAGGGCCTCGCGCGGGCTGATGCCGAAGAAGTCGTAGTCGAAGTCGGAGGCGTCGTACAGGAAGCCGCCGGTGCGGGCGTAGGTGGTTCCCGGTCGTGCCGGGTCGGGGTCGTACAGGGCGTCCACGTCCCAGCCCCGGTCGTCGGGAAAGTCCGACACCGCGTCGGTTCCCGTCGCCACCAGGTCCCACAGCTCCTCGGGTGAGGTCACGCCGCCCGGATAGCGGCAGCCGATGCCGACGATGGCGACGGGGGCGTGCGCGCGCTGTTCGTTCTCACGCAGGCGGCGTCGCGCCTCCCGCAGGTCGGCCGTCGTCCGCCTGAGGTAGCCAAGTAGCTGCTCTTCGTTGTTCACCAAGCCGTCCGATCGGGATCGAATGTGGGCCTCGGTCGCGCGGACCGTCTCCGGACGGGATCCCGGTCCGCTTCCCTCTCCGTTCACGGAGGCTAGGCAGCGAGCGACAGGGCCTGATACCCCTACGGCCCCCAGGAGGCAGGGGTGGGGGCGGGACGAGCGAATCGCGGACACGGCACGCCCGAACGGGCATCGGAAGCGGTGTATGTGACCGGCTTCACGCTGAGCGCGGCCCGTTTTCCTTGTTTACTCGTCGGTAAATTATTCGACCACGACTCCGGACCGTCCGATCGAGCCGATCTTCACTTTGCGGCAACCTTAAAGCCCCACCTGCCTGCTACTATCCATTCAATTCTCGATTTCTGACCAAACGCGGACAGATTTTCGCGGCGCCCATTAAGGCGAAAGTCAACGCGTCGCAAAAGACCAGCAAAACGGGGGACCCGAGTCGGTCCCGCACGACAAGAGAATCACCCAGACCGGTGCATACCTGTGGGCGTCATTGGACACAAGGGGAAATTACCACCATGCGCCTTTTCAACCGTTCCAAAGAATTGCATACGCTTAACGAAGCCTATACGGAGTGCGCTCGTGGAAACGGCCGACTGGTGCTCATCACAGGCGGACCCGGCGCGGGGAAGACACAGCTCCTGCACGAATTCCTGACCGGCTCGGCCATATCGGGTGCCCGAGTACTGCAGGGCACGGCGCTCCAGGCCGAGCGGGACCGGCCGATGGGTGTCGTGCGACAGCTGTCGCACAACGGAGAGGCGCTCCGCACGACACCGGGCACCGGGCAGCAAGAGGTGGGAGCGCGGGAGACGACGGAATCACTCCTGCGGCTCGTCGACGACGAGCGCCCGCTGGTACTGGCCGTGGACGACGCCCAGTTCATGGACACGGACTCCTTGCAGGCCGTCCTGGTCCTGCTCCGGGCGAGCCGCTTCCGACGGGTGCTCGTGGTGTGCGCCACATGCGGCCAGCCCGACACCGTACGCTCGGCCGCCTACACCGAGTTGATTCGTCTGCCGCACTACCGGGCCCGCCTCGCTCCGCTGTCGGAGCGTGGCGTGGGTGAACTGATCGCCGCGCAGACGGACGCTCCCAGTTCGGCCGAGGCTCGCCGGGCCTTCCACCGGGCGAGCGGCGGCAGCCCTCTGCTGCTGCACGCCCTGCTGGACGACAGCACCCGCCTCAGCTCGGTGATCGACCGTCCGGCCGGCAGCGTCGGCTACCGACAGGCGGTCCTCTCCCTCGTTCGCCGCAGCGAGCCGAGTCATGTGCGGGTGGTACGTACCCTCGCCGCGCTCTCGGTCCCCGCGTCGATCGTCCAGATCGCCGAACTCGCCGGCACCACGCCCATCGGCGCGGAACAGGCCGTGGAAGCCCTCAACTCGGTCGGGCTGCTGGACGGTCACGCCTTCCGGCACCCGACCGCCGTGAACGCGGTGCTCGATGACATGGAGCCCGACGCGCGGGCGAAGCTGCACGGCCGCATCGCCGACCTGCTGTACCGCGGCGGCGCCCCGGCCGGCGACATCGGCCGTCACGTCCGTGCCTCGGGGCGGATCCCTCGCCCGTGGGGGGCGGACGTCCTGCGAGGCGCCGCCGAGGAGGCGCTGGCGGCGGACGACGTGGAGTTGTGCAGCTCCTACCTGCACCTGCTGCTCCACGACTGCACAGACGAAGGGAGGCGCAACGCGCTGTCGGCCACCCTCGCCAGAGCTCAGTGGCGCACGAATCCGGCCGCGGCCGGCGCCCACCTGGAACCGCTGCGCCAAGCGGCCCTGGACGGCGAACTGAGCATGCGCGACACCGCTACCGTGCTGCGCCACATGCTGTGGAAGGGTGACACCGAGCTGGCAGCGGAGGCCGTGGCGACGCTGGTCCCCGCACGCTCCCCTGCTGACACCCGCCTCCTCACCGAGGTCGAGCTCGTGCGGCAGTGGTTCTACGGCATCGCGCTGCCCGCCAGAAGCGCGCAGTCGGCCGGCACCGATCCGCGTCGGCTCAATTCCGCGGACGGGCACGGCGCGCTCGCCGCCCACCTGACCGTCCTGGTCGGCGGCACCGCCACGGACGAGTCCGCGGCGGCGGTCGCCCAAGCCCTCCAGGGACATCGACTCGACCATCTGAACCTGGAGCTGGTCGCGATGGCCCTGCTCGCGATCGCCCACGCCGACCGGCCCGAGACCGCCACCACGACCTGCGACACCCTGTTGAAGTGCGCGGTGGAACGCCGGGCCACGACATGGCAGGCGCTGCTCGGCAGCGTACGGGCGGAGATCGCCCTGCTGCAGGGCGACATGGCCACGGCGGCCGAGGCGGCAGGCTCCGCGCTCGGCAGCCTGCACGACCGGAGCTGGGGGGTACTCGTCGGGCTCCCGCTGGCCACAGCGATCTTCGCGCACACCGCCATGGGATCCCTCCAGGAGGCCGGGGCGCTGCTCAACCGAGACGTTCCGAAGGCCATGTTCGGCACGGTCTTCGGCATCCAGTACCTGCGGGCCCGAGGACACTACTACCTCGTCGCCGACCAGCCCTTCGCCGCCCTGAACGATTTCGAGACATGCAGCCGGCTGATGCGGAGCGGCAACTCCAGCCTGCAGAAGGGCATTCCCTGGCGGTCGGACCTCGCGCTGGCCAACCTGCGCATCGGCAAGACCCGGACGGCCCGGGAGTGGGCCGAGGAGCAGCTGCGCCTGCCGGGCGGGCACAGTTCCCGGGCCAGGGCGATGGCGTTGTGCCGGCTGGCTGCCACCAGCAAGCCGCACCGCAGGGCCTCACTGCTGCGTGAGGCCGTCGACCTCCTCACGCGCTGCGGCGACCACCACACGCTGGCCCAGGCCTACGCCGACCTGTCCGCGGCCTACTTCGAACTCGGTCAGTACTCGCGCGCCCGGCTCATCGCCCGCCAGGCCGCCGAGGAGGCGCGGACGTGCCACGTCGAGTCACCGGTGGACGCCCACCTGCTGGAGGATCCCGCGCAGTCCGAGGGATCCGAGGACGGGAGCGGTCCCGCCATCCTCAGCGACGCGGAGTGCCGCGTCGCCGGGCTGGCCGCCCTGGGCTACACGAACCGGGAGATCAGCGGCCGGCTGCACGTCACGATCAGCACGGTGGAACAGCACCTCACCCGGGTCTACCGCAAGCTCAACGTGGCCAGCCGGTCCGACCTGCCGTCGAAGGTGCTCGAACAGCGCATTCCCAAGCTGTCCGACCACTGGGCCGCCACGCACTCCACAGCGGGCTGAACCCGCGGTCAGCGCCGCCCGGCGTCCAGTGCTGTCGCCGGGCGGCGTTCCGACGGCGGCCTGAGTCGAAATGGCCGGTCAGTCGAGTGGCGGCCTCAGTCGAGGGGGCCGAGTTCGCCGTCGAGGATGTCGAACAGCTCATCGGCCGTGGCCGATTCCAGTCCCTTCTCATCGGCGGCGTGGTTCTCGTCGGTCTGCCACCGCGCCGAACCGTCCCAGCGGGCGTTGAGCACCCGCAGGCGGGCCGCGACCCGGGCATGCCGCTCCTCATCGAGCCCAGCGGACTCCAGGGCGGCGCTCAGTATCTCCTCCAGGCGCACCACCTCGGCCTCGACGTCCACGAGGTCTTCGTCGGCCGCGCCTCCCCCCAGTTCGTCGAACAGGTGCTGCGCGAGGGCGTCGGAGGTCGGGTAGTCGAAGGTGAGCGTGCTCGACAGCCGGAGCCCGGTGTCGTCTGCCAGTCGGTTGCGCAGCTCCAGGGCGGCGAGCGAGTCCACGCCGAGGTCGCCCAGGGAGCGTTCGGCGTCGATGACGGTGCCGGATCCGTGCCCGAGGACGTCGGCCACGTGGCGGCACACCGTGGCCACCAACAGCTGCCGGCCCTCGGCGGCGCCGAGCTGGGAGAGCCCGCTGAGCAGCGGCTCCACGGTCTGCGGCGAGGGACCGGCGGCCCCGGTCCCCGCCACCCGACGGGCCGGTGCGGTTTCAAGGGCCCGGACGAGTGCGGGAGCCTCATCGGTGACCTGCACACGTACCGGAAGCAGAAGCGGGCCAGCCATGTTCACCGCACGGTCGAAGAGCGACAGTGCCCGGTCGGCGGAGAGCGGGAGGATGCCTTCGCGGGCCAGCCGGCGCATCCCGGTCTCGTCGAGGCCGGCCGTCATGCCCTCGCCGGTGTCCCACAGGCCCCAGCCCAGTGACAGGGCGGGCAGCCCCTCGGCCGTCCGCACCGCCGCCAGAGCGTCCATGAAGGCGTTGCCGGCCGCGTAGTTGGCCTGCCCGGCCGCCCCCAGGGTGGCGGCGGCGGAGGAGAAGAGCACGAAGGCGTCCAGGCCCTGCTCGCGGGTCAGCTCGTGCAGGTTCCACGCAGCATCGGTCTTCGGGCGCATCACGTCCTCTGTGCGGGACGCGGTGAGGTCGGTGAGCAGTCCGTCGTCCAGGACGCCGGCCGCGTGTACGACGGCGGTGAGCGGACGCGCCTTCGGTACGGCGGCCAGGAGTTCGGCCAACGCGGCCCGGTCCGTGGTGTCGCAGGCGGCGACCGTCACCTGTGCGCCCGGAGCGAGGGAGTCGTCGTCCACCTCCGGGTCCGGGGTCCTACCGGTGCGTCCGACCAGGAGCAGATGGCGGGCGCCGTGGCGTTCGGCGAGGTGCCGGGCCAGCCGGCGGCCGAGGCTGCCGGTGCCGCCGGTGATGAGGACGGTGCCTTCCGGGTCGAACGGGATCCCGGACGCGTCGCCGGACGCGTCGGTGCGGGCGAGTTCCGGTGTGTGGACCTCGCCGCCGCGCAGGGCCAGCTCTGGTGCGCCGGTCGCGACGGCGGCGGGCAGGAGGCCTGCGGACGCGGGATCACCGTCGGTGTCCACCAGCACGAAGCGGCCCGGGTGTTCGACCGCGGCGGATCGCACCAGCCCCCAGATCACGGCCTGGGCCGGGTCGGGCGGCCCGTCCGCACCGACGGTGACCGCGGAACGGGTGACGACCACCAACGGAGCGTCGTCGGCGGGGCCCGCGAGGTGCTTCTGGAGCTCGGCGAGCGCCCGTACGGCCGTCTGACGCGCGCGTACAGGCAGGTCCTCCGCCGGATCGCTCTCCACCGTGAGGATGTGCGGCTCGGGCACCGGGCCGTCCAGGGACACGGGCAAGGAATTCCAGCGCAGCGCGAACAGGTCGCCGGGTTCGGACGAGGCGGCGTTCAGCTGCGCGGCCGAGACCTGGCGCAGGCGCAGCGACGCGACCTCGGCGACCGGAGCGCCGGTGGTGTCGTGCAGGCTCGCGGTCATGTGGTCGGTGCCCCGCGGGGTCAGTCGCAGCCGCAGGGCGGTGGCACCGGTCGCGTACAGAGTGACGCCCTCCCAGGCGAAGGGGAGTGTCATGACGGTCGGATCCTGGCCGTCGAGCAGGGTGATGGCGTGCAGGGCCGAGTCGAGCAACGCGGGGTGCAGGCCGTACCCGTCGGCCGCGTCCTGGTGCGGCAGGACCAGTTCGGCGCAGATCTCGTGGCCGACGCGCCATGCGGCGGTCAGGCAGCGGAACAGCGGACCGTAGTCGTAGCCCTGTGCGGCGAGGTCGTCGTAGGTGCCGGTCACGTCGACGGGTACGGCGCCGGCCGGCGGCCAGGCCGTCATCGCCTCCGGTTCGAGCGGGGTCCGGGGGGCCAGGACGCCGGCCGCGTGCCGTGTCCATGTGTCCGTGCCCTCAGCGCGCGCATGCAGCGTCAGCCGCCTGCGCCCGTCGGGGTCGGCCTCCGCGACCGCCACCTGGAGCTGGACGAATCCGTGGCGGGGCAGCACCAGGGGCCGCTCCAGCATGAGTTCCTCGACGTGCGGGCACTGGGCGTGCTGGCCGGCCTCCAGGGCGAGTTCCACGAAGGCACTGCCGGGGACCAGGACGACTCCCGCCACGGCGTGGTCGACGAGCCACGGGTGGGTGGCCAGGGAGAGCCGGCCGGTGAGCGCGACGGTGTCCGCGTCTGCCAGCCCGAGGGCGGCGCCGAGCAGGGGGTGCCGGACCGGCGACTGGCCCAGCGCGCCGGCGTCGGTGGCCGCGCCCGGACCGTCCGTCAGCCACAGTCGTTGCCGCTGGAACGGATAGGTCGGCAGGTCGACCCGGCTGACGCCGGTGCCGGCGGGGAGCGGGCCGAAGTCGACGCTCAAGCCTCGGACATGGGCGGTTCCGAGAAGGGCGGCGAGAGTCACCTGCTCGTCGCGGCCCCTGCGCAGTGCCGGTACGAACGCCGACCGCTCCGGATCGGTGACGGCGTGTGCGCCCATGGCGGTCAGGACCGCGTCGGGACCGAGTTCGAGGAAGGTGCGCACGCCGTCCGCCTCCAGGGTGCGGACCGCGTCGCCGAACCGGACCGTCTCACGGACGTGACGCACCCAGTACTCGGGCGAGCACAGGTCGTCCTCGGTGGCGTGCGTGCCGGTGACGTTGGAGATCACAGGGAGGGTGGGCGGGCTGTACCGCAGTTCGCGGGCCGTCTTCTCGAACTCGGCCAGCATGGGCTCCACCAGCGGTGAGTGGAACGCGTGGCTGACCCGCAGGGCCTTGCGACGGCGTTTCGGGAAGGCCGCGGCGACGGCGTCCACCGCGGCCCGGGCACCGGAGACGACCACGGCGCGCGGGCCGTTGACGGCTGCCAGGGACACGTCGGACCCGAGGTGGGGCAGCACCTCGTCCTCCGTCGCGTCCAGCGCGAGCATGGCTCCTCCGGCGGGCAGGGCCCGCATGAGCCGGCCGCGGGCGGTCACCAGGCGGGCCGCGTCGGCCAGGTCCCAGACTCCGGCCACGTGGGCTGCCGTGAGCTCTCCGACGGAGTGCCCGGCCAGCCGGTCCGGGCGAAGGCCGCAAGCGGTCAGCAGCCGGTACAGAGCCGTCTCGACGGCGAAGAGGGCGCTCTGCGTGTAGAGGGTGTCGTCGAGCGATGCCGCGTCGTCGGTGCCGGGTCGCGCCCACATCACCTCGCGCAGCGGGCGGTCCAGGTGAGCGTCCAGTGCCGCGCACACCTCGTCCAGCGCCAGCCGGAAGACGGGATGGGCGTCGTACAGGCCGCGCCCCATCCCGGGCAGCTGCGCGCCCTGCCCGCTGAACAGGAACGCGGTGCGGCCGGCGACGGGACGGCCCCGCACGACGGTCTCGGCGGTGCCCCCTTCGGACAGCGTGGTCAGCGCGGCGAGAAGTTCGTCCTGGTCTCGGGCGACGACGGCGGCCCGGTGCGTGAGGGCGGCGCGCCCGGTGAGCAGGGAGTGGGCGAGGTCGGTGATCCGCCGGTCGGCCACCGTACGCAGCCGCTCGGCCTGGGCGGCAAGCGCCTGCGGCGTGGCCGCGGAGAGGACGAGGGGCAGCACAGGGCCTGAATCATCCGGCTCGTGCTGAGCATCGGTGTCGATGTCGTCGGCCGGTGCCTCCTCCAGAATCACATGCGCGTTCGTCCCACTGATCCCGAACGACGACACCCCCGCCCGACGCACCCGGCCACCCCGCACCCACGAACGCCCCTCCGACAACAACTCCACCCGCCCCGCACCCCAATCCACCTGCCGCGACCCCACCCCCACATGCAACGTCCGCGGCAACCACCCCTCCCCCAACGCCAACACCATCTTCATCACACCCGCCACACCAGCAGCCGCCTGCGTATGCCCCACATTCGACTTCACCGACCCCAACCACAACGGCACCCCACGCCCCTGCCCATACACCCCCAACAACGCCTGCGCCTCAATCGGATCACCCAACGCCGTCCCCGTACCATGCCCCTCCACCACATCCACCTCAGACGCCAACACCCCCGCAGCCGCCAACGCCTGCCCGATCACCCGCCGCTGCGACGGACCATTCGGCGCCGTCAGCCCATTCGACGCACCATCCTGATTCACCGCCGAACCCCGCACCACCGCCAACACCCGATGCCCCAACCGACGCGCATCCGACAACCGCTCCAACACCAGCATTCCGGCGCCCTCCGACAGCGCCGTGCCGTCCGCCCCGTCCGCGAAGGACTTGGCGCGGCCGTCCGCGGCGAGATTGCGCTGCCTGCTGAAGTCCACGAAGGTGTCGGGGGTCGACATGACGGACACTCCGCCGGCCAGCGCGAGCGTGCACTCCCCCTGACGCAGCGCCTGCGCGGCGAGGTGCAGGGCCACCAGGGACGACGAGCACGCCGTGTCGACGCTGAGCGTGGGCCCTTCCAGCCCCAGGGTGTAGGCGACCCGTCCCGAGGCGACGCTGCCCAGGCTTCCGTTCCCGAGGTAGTCACGGACGGCCTCTGGGACGTCGCGCAGCCGGCTGCCGTAGTCGTGGTACATGATGCCGGCGAAGACTCCCGCGCGGGTGCCACGTACGGCATGCGGGTCGATTCCGGCGCGTTCCAGCGCCTCCCAGGAGATCTCCAGCAGCAGCCGCTGCTGCGGGTCCATGGCGAGGGCTTCGCGGGGACCGATACCGAAGAAGTCGTGGTCGAAGTCGGCGGCGTCGTAGAGGAATCCGCCCGCGCGGGTGCTGCAGTGGCCGGGCTTGCCTGGTTCGGGGTCGTAGAGGGCGTCGAGGTCCCAGCCCCGGTCGTCGGGGAAGTCACCGATGCCCTCGCGGCCGTCGGCGAGCAGGCGCCAGAAGTCCTCGGGCGTGCGGACACCGCCCGGGTAGCGGCACGCCATCCCGACGATCGCCACGGGCTCGTCCGTCCGCTGGACGACCGTGGACGTCGTCGCCGCGGCTGTCGCGGTCTCCTCGGCGTCCGGTCCGAAGAGCTCCGCCCGCAGATACCTCACCAGGGCGTCGGCGTCCGGATGGTCGAAGACGAGGGTCGCGGGAAGGCGCAGGCCCACGGCGGTGCCGAGACGGTTGCGCAGTTCGACGGCCGTCAACGAGTCGAAGCCGGCCTCGCGGAAGGAGCGACGCGGGTCCAGCGTCATGTCGGCGTCGTGTCCGAGGACGGCCGCGACGTTCGTGCGCACCAGCTCCATCAGCGCGCTGTCCCGCTCGACGGGGCCCAGGGCCGCGAGCCGGTCCGCGACCGAGGAGACGGTGGCGCGGGTCGCCGCCATGCGTCGGGCGGGCGCGGGCACGAGGCCGCGCAGGACCGCGGGGAGGCCGTCGCTGCCACGCAGGGCCCGCCGGTCCAGGCCGACGGGCAGCAGGAACGACGCGTCACTGGCGAGTGCGGCGTCCAGCAGACCCAGCGCCTCCCCGGTGGGCAGCGGCCGGACACCGGCCCGCGTCATGCGCTCCACCTCGGCGTCCGTGAGGTGCGCGGTCATGCCGGTGCGCTGCTCCCAGAAGCCCCAGGCGAGGGACAGCGCCGGCAGACCGCGCGCGGCACGGTGCCCGGCCAGGGCGTCGAGGAAGGCGTTCGCGGCGGCGTAGCCGGACTGGCCCGCGCCGTCGACGGTGCCCGCGGCCGACGAGAAGAGCACGAACGCCGCGAGGCCGAGGCCGTCGGTCAGCTCGTGCAGGTTCCACGCGGCGTCCGCCTTGGGACGCAGGACGGCGTCCAGGCGCTCGGGTGTCTGATCGGTGACCAGACCGTCGTCCAGGACCCCGGCGAGATGGATGACCGCGGTCAGGGGGTGCGCCTCGGGTGTCCGCGCCAGCAGCGCGGCCAGGTCCTCGCGATCCGCGGCGTCGCAGCGGGCGACGACCACCTCCGTACCCTGCGCCCGGAGGTCGTCGAAGTCGTCCGCCGCGACACCGCTGCGCCCGGCGAGGACCAGGCGGCCCACGCCGTGCTCGGTGGCCAGGTGCCGGGCGACCACGGCACCGAGCACACCGGTGCCGCCGGTGATCAGCACCGTGCCGTCGGCGTCGAACGAGGGGGCCGTCCCGCGGGCGGACGCGTGCGCCAGGCGGGGCGTGTGGACGGCGCCGTCGCGCAGGGCCAGTTCCGGCTCACCGCTGCCGGCGGCCCCCCGCACCGCGGCGGCGATCCGGTCGGTGTCCGCTCCGTCCGGGGCGGCGTCCACGAGGACGAAGCGCCCGGGGTGCTCGCCCTGGGCGGCGCGGACCAGACCCCAGACGGCTCCGCCCGGCAGGTCGGTGACGTCCTCTCCTTCGACGGCGACCGCGCCCTCGGTGAGCACGACCAGCCGCGCCTCGGCCGTACGGTCGTCGGCCAGCCACTCCTGAACGACGGCCAGCACTCGCTCGGTCTCTGTGCGCACCCCGCGCAGCGGATCGTCGCCTCCGGAGACGGGCAGGACCACCCATGCCGGAACTGTGTCCAGGGTGTGCACGCCCCGTTCGTCCAGCACGACGTGCTCGGGGGTGGCACTCTCCGCGACGGGCAGTACCGGCCAGTCCAAGCGGTACAGGTCCTCTCCCCCACACCGCGAGACCAGTGTGCCCGGGTCGACGGGCCGGGAGGCCAGGGCCTGGACGGCCGCCACCGGAGCGCCGGTGGGATCGGCCAGCTCCAGCGACAGTGTGTCGCCTCCTCGGATGCGCACGCGCAGGGCGGTGGCCCCGGCCGCGTACAGCGACACGCCCGTGAAGACGAACGGCAGCCGAGCCGTGGACTCGCCGTCCGCCACCAGGCCGTCGGCGTGCAGGGCGGCGTCGAACAGCGCCGGATGGAGCCCGAAGTCGTCGGCTTCGGCGGGCAGTTCCACCTCGGCGTAGGTCTCGTCCCCGCGCCGCCAGACCGCGCGCAGCCCCTGGAAGACGGGCCCGTAGTCGTAGCCGAGGCCGGACAGTTCGGCGTAGGCCTCGTCCGTCGGGACGGGCTCGGCTCCCCGGGGCGGCCAGGCCGCCAGGTCGAAGTCGGGGTCGGTCGTCTGCGGGGCGAGCAGCCCGGAAGCGTGCAGTGTCCAGGTGTCGTCGTCCGCGCCTTCGGAGCGGGAGTGAACGGTCAGCGCACGGTGCCCGGCCTCGTCGGTGGCGGCCACGAGCAGTTGAAGCTGGACCGCACCGCGCTCGGGCACCACCACAGGCGCGTGCAGGGTGAGTTCACTGACGTGGCCGCACCCGAGTCCGTGACCGGCGCTCAGCGCCAGCTCCACCAGAGCGGTGCCGGGCAGCAGGGTGGTGCCGGACACGGCGTGGTCGAGGAGCCAGGGCGTGGTGGTCACGGAGAGCCGCCCGGTGAACAGGGTGCCGCCCTCCGCGACCGGTACGGCCGCGCCCAGCAGGGGGTGACCCGCGTTCTCCAGTCCCGCGGCGGTCAGGTCCCCGGTGGCGGCGGACCGGCCGAGCCAGTAGCGCTCCCGCTGGAAGGGGTAGGTGGGCAGGTCGGCCGCCCGGACCGGGATCCCCGCGAAGGCCTGCGACCAGTCGACCGGGAGTCCCGCGACGAACGCCTCGCCCAACGAGGTGAGCAGCCGGTCGGCGCCCCCGTCGTCGCGACGCAGGGAGCCCACGCCGGTGATGGTCGTGCCGGCCGCGTCGGCGGTCTCCTCGACGCTGTTCAGCAGCACCGGATGCGGGCTGCATTCGACGAACACGCCGTAGCCCGCGTCCAGCAGGGACCGGGTGGCCGGCTCGAACAGCACGCTCTGCCGCAGGTTGGTGTACCAGTAGCCGGCGTCCAGCGTGGTGGTGTCCAGCGGGCCGCCGGTGACGGTGGAGTAGAACGGCACCTCGGCCGCGCGGGCGTGTACGTCCTTGAGGTCCGTGTGCAGGCGCTCGCGCAGCGACTCGACGTGGGCGCTGTGCGAGGCGTAGTCCACGGGCAGCCGCTTGGCGCGTCCGCCGTCGGCCACGACGGTCTCGCGCAGGGCGTCGAGGGCGTCGGCGTCGCCGGAGAGCACGACCGAGGACGTGCCGTTGACCGCGGCCACGGCGACGCGTCCGTCGTAGGCGGCGACGAGTTCGCGTGCGCGGGACTCGGGCAGTGCCACCGACATCATGCCGCCGCGGCCGGACAGGCCCTCGGCGATGGCCCGGCTGCGCAGGGCCACCACGCGGGCTCCGTCGGACAGGGTCAGCGCACCCGCGACGCAGGCCGCGGCGATCTCCCCCTGGGAGTGGCCGATGACGGCGGCGGGGTGCACACCGTGGGCGCGCCACACCGCCGCCAGGGACACCATGATGGCCCAGAGAGCGGGCTGGACGACGTCCACCCGCTCCAGCGGGCCGCGGGCCCGGACGGTGTCGATCAGGTCCCAGTCGGTGAAGGGGGCGAGAGCCTCGGCGCAGTCGGCCATGGTGGCGGCGAACACCGGGGAGCTGTCGAGCAGTTCGGCCGCCATTCCGGCCCATTGGGAGCCCTGGCCGGGGAAGACGAACGCGACCCGGGACTCCGCGGCCGGTGCGCCGTGGGTCATCAGGGCGGCCGGTCCGCTCTCGGCCAGAGCGGTGAGGTGGGCGGTGAGTGCGGGGAGGTCGGAGGCGACGGCGACGGCCCGGCGGTCCAGGGCCGCGCGGGTGGTGGCCAGCGTGTGGGCGACATCGGGCCCGGGCTCGGTGCCGGTTCCCAGGTGTTCCAGGACGCGGCGGGCCTGAGCGGACAGTGCGGCGTCGTCGCGGGCCGACAGCACCAGCGGCAGCGGCCGGTCCCAGACCGGGGCGTCGGTGCGCGCCTCGGGGTCGGGTGCCGCCTCCTCCACGATGACGTGGGCGTTGGTGCCGCTGATGCCGAAGGAGGACACGGCGGCGCGGCGGGGCTCGTCGGTGGTCGGCCAGTCGCGCGGCTCGGCGAGCAGTTCGACGGCGCCCGACTCCCAGTCGACCTGGGTGGTGGGCCGTTCGGCGTGCAGGGTTCCGGGGAGCCTGCCGTGTCGCATGGCCATCACCATTTTGATGACGCCCGCGACACCGGCGGCGGCCTGGGTGTGCCCGATGTTGGACTTCACCGAGCCCAGCCACAGGGGCTCCCCGCGATCCTGGCCGTAGGCGGCCAGCAGCGCCTGGGCTTCGATCGGGTCGCCGAGGGGGGTGCCGGTGCCGTGGGCCTCCACGGCCTGCACCTGCTGGGGCTCCAGGCCGGCGTCGGCGAGCGCGGCGCGGATGACGCGCTGCTGGGAGGGTCCGTTGGGAGCGGTCAGACCGTTGGACGCGCCGTCCTGATTGACGGCGGTACCGCGTACGACGGCCAGCACGCGGTGACCGTTGCGGCGGGCGTCGCTCAGCCGCTCCAGGAGCAGGAGGCCGGCCCCCTCGCCCCAGCCGGTGCCGTCCGCGCCCTCCGCGAAGGACTTGCAGCGGCCGTCCTGGGCGAGGCCGCGTTGCCGGGAGAAGTCGATGAAGGTGTCGGGGGTGGACATCACGGTCACCCCGCCGGCCAGGGCGAGCGAGCATTCACCGGTGCGCAGGGCCTGCACGGCGAGGTGGAGGGCGACCAGCGAGGAGGAGCAGGCGGTGTCGATGGTGACGGCCGGCCCCTCCAGGCCGAGGGTGTAGGAGACGCGGCCGGAGGCGACGCTGCCGAGGTTGCCGTTGCCCAGGTAGCCCTCGACGCCCTCCGGCACCTTCGTGAGCCAGCTGCCGTAGTCGTGGTACATGACGCCCGCGTAGATGCCGGTGCGGCTGCCGCGCAGGGTGTGGGGGTCGATGCCCGCCCGTTCGAACGCCTCCCACGCGGTCTCCAGCAGCAGACGCTGCTGCGGGTCCATGGCGACGGCCTCGCGCGGGCTGATGCCGAAGAAGCCCGGATCGAACTGCGGGGCGTCGTAGAGGAACCCGCCCTCACGCACGTGTGTACGGCCGGGAGCGTCGGGGTCGGGGTCGTAGATGGCGTCGGTGTCCCAGTCGCGGTTCTCGGGGAAGTCGCCCACGGCGTCGACGCCGGCGTCGACGAGGTCCCAGAGCTGCTCGGGGGTGCTGACGCCGCCGGGATAACGGCAGCTCATGGCGACGATGGCGACGGGTTCGTGCGCCGCCTCGGTGATCCGGTCGTTGTGCCGGCGCAGCCGCTCGTTCTCGAGCAGTGCCTCGCGCAACGCCTCGACGATCTGCTCGACGGATGTGTCCACGGTCGGTGTCGCTCCCTGGTGACTCGGCGGCGCTGGTGAGGTGATGGGGTGCGCCTGTGGCGGAGGCGTCCGGTGCCGGGCGTGGCGCGTCGTCCGGCACCGGGCGAGGTCATTCGGGACTGCTGCGGTTCATGGCGGCGCGCACGAGGTCGGCGACGGCCATGGACTTGATGTCCATGACCGGTTCGGAGGCGGTCGTGGCGGACGCGGGCTCGGCGAGCTTGAGCAGGTCGTCGAGGATCCCGGCGTCGCGGATCCGTGCGACGGGGATGCGTGAGATGAGGGCGCTCACCTCGTCGTCGGCCGGCGTGTCGGCGATGTCCGGAGCTGCGGCGGGTGCGAGCCGTTCGAGCAGGTGGCCGGTGAGTGCCATGGGCGTGGCGTAGTCGAAGACGAGGGTGGACGGGAGGCGCAGGCCGCTGATCGCGTTCAGCCGGTTGCGGAGTTCCACGGCCGCGAGGGAGTCGAAGCCCAGTTCGGTGAAGGCGCGACGCGGTTCGACGGCGGCGGGGCCGTCATGGCCCAGGACGGCGGCCACCTCGGTGCGGACCGAGGTGAGGACGGTGTGCTCGTGGTCGGCCGCGGGCAGCCCGGCCAGCTGTTCGCCGAGCGTGCGAGTGTGATGGTTCCGGGCGTCCCTGGTGGTGACACCGGCCAGGACGCGCAGTATCGCCGGCACGTCGTCACAGCGGCGGCGCAGTGCGGCGGTATCCAGTCGGACCGGGACCAGCGCGGGGTGGCCGGAGCGCAGCGCGGCGTCGAAGAGCTCCAGTCCCTCGTCCGGGTCGAGCGCACCGATGCCGGAGCGGGCGACGCGGCGTATGTCGCCGTCGTCGAGGCCCGCACCCATGCCCGCGCCGTCCCACAGGCCCCAGGCGAGGGAGGTGGCGGGCAGGCCGCGGGCGCGCCGGTGGGCGGCCAGGGCGTCCAGGAAGACGTTGGCCGCGGCGTAGTTGCCCTGGCCGGAGGCGTCGATGGTGCCGGCGGCCGAGGAGAACAGCACGAAGTGGGAGAGGTCGCGTTCGAGGGTGAGCTGATGGAGGTGCCAGGCGGCGTCCGCCTTGGGACGCAGCACGGTGTCGACGCGCTCGGGGGTGAGCAGGGCGACCGTGCCGTCGTCCAGGACACCCGCTGTGTGCACGACACTGTCGACGGGGTGGGCGGCGAGCAGTTCGGCGAGCGCCGAACGGTCCGCGACATCACAGGCGACGATGTCGGCGTGGGCGCCCAGGGCAGCCAGGTCCCGGCCCAGTTCGGGGGCACCGGGCGCGTCGGGGCCTCGGCGTCCGGCGAGGACGAGGCGGGTGACTCCGTGCCGTGTCACGAGGTGCCGGGCCAGCAGGGAGCCGAGTTCGCCGGTGCCTCCGGTGATGAGGACGGTTCCCCAGGGACGGCCGGTGTCCGGGTGCGCCGGCTCATCGGCGCGTGCCAGGCGTGGTGCGTGGGCCCGGCCGTCCTGCCACAGCACCTCCGGTTCCCCGGAGTCGAGGACGGCCGCGAGTGCGGCGCGGTCGGGCACGGCGGCCTGTGCTCCGCTCCGCCGTACGAGCACGATGCGACCGGGATCCTCGGCCTGGGCGGCACGCACCAGACCGTGCACGGCGGAGTGGGCGAGGGTGTCTCCCGTCAGCACCAGCAGCGTCGACCGTGCCCAGCGCTCGTCGCGGAGCCATTCCTGAACGGTTGCCAGGGTGGCGTCCACCGCGGCACGCAGGGTGGCGGGCACCTGTTCGTCGTCGGTGGGGGGCGCGCTCACTGGGAGGACGACGACGTCGGGCCCGGGATCCGTGACCGCGGTGAGGCCGGCGTGGGCGGGTGCCCGGAGTCCGAGGTCCTCGGGGCCGAGCACGGCCCAGGTGCGGCGGTCGGGGCGGCCGGCCGCCTCGGGGAGCGGTTCGCTCTCGACCACGTACAGCGAGCGCTGCCGTCCGGTGAGCCGGTCCGCGGCGACGGGCCTGGTGACGTAGGACTCGACGGTGGCGAGAGGCCCGCCGTCGGTGTCGGTCAGGTCGAGGCGGATGCCCTGTTGACCCCGGGTGACCCGCACCCGGGCGGTCAGGGACGCCTGCCCGTGCACGGCGACCGCGGTCCAGGAGAACGGCAGCTCGACCGTGCCCGTCGCCCTGTCCTCGCCGGACCCGCCGGATTCGCCGTCGGCCAGTGACGTGGCGTGCAGGGCTGAGTCCAGCAACGCGGGATGCAGGGTGTGGCGGGCGGCGTCCTGCCGGGCGTCGGCGGGCAGTTCGAGCTCGGCCAGGACGGCGTCACCGTGCTGCCAGGCGGCCCGTACGCCGGAGTAGACGGGCCCGTACTCGTACCCCTGCTCGTGGAGCCCCGGATAGAGACCGCCGATGTCGAGCGGCTTGGCACCCGGTGGCGGCCAGGTGCCGGCCGGGGCCGCCGCCGGGATGACGGAGGCGGCGAGCGTCCCGGTCGCGTTCCGGGTCCAGCCCTCGTCCTCGGGCGCGTCCTCCAGCTTGGAGTGGATCTCGACCGTGCCGTCGGGCCGGGCGAGGAGCTGGAGGCGGACGGCGCGGTCCCCGGGCACGGCCAAGGGGGCTTGGAGGGTGAGTTCCTCCAGGGCCGGACGACCGGTCAGCCGGCCGGCGTACAGGGCCAGGTCGACCAGCGCGGCACCCGGCACGAGCACCGTGCCGAAGACGGAGTGCTGGGTGAGCACCGGATGCGAGACGGTGGAGATCCTTCCGGTGAGCAGGAGCCCCGCGTCGCCGGGGAGATCCAGACGCGCGCTGACGAACGGATGGTCGAGCGTCGCGAAGCCGTGGCCCGCGGCATCGCCCCTCGCGGCCGCCGTGGGCAGCCAGTAGCGGCGGTGCTCGAAGGCGTAGGTGGGCAGGTCGAGCGAGTGTCCGGAGTAATCGCCGAAACACGCCGACCAGTCGACGTCCGAGCCGCGGGTGTGTACGGCGGCCAGAGCGGCGAGCAGCCCCGGTATCTGCGCGGTGTCCTTGCGGCCCGTCGGGATGAACGCGACCTCCATGTCTGGCAGGCAGTCGGGTCCCATGGCCGTCAGGGCGGGCGCGGCGCCCAGTTCGAGGAAAGTGTCGACTCCCTGCGCGGCCAGCGTCCCGACCGCGTCGGCGAAGCGGACCGTCCCACGGACGTGCCGCACCCAGTAGTCGGCGGAGCCGAGTTCGGACCCGGTCGCCTGCACGCCGGTGAGGGTGGAGACGATCGGCAGGGCCGGCTCCGCGGCCTTGAGCTCCGTCATGACCTGGTGGAACTCGTCCAGCATCGGCTCCATGTGCGGTGAGTGAAAGGCGTGCGAGACGCTGAGTCGCCGGGTGGTGGTGAAGCGTGCGGCGACGGCGGCGACGGCGTCCTCGTCGCCGGAGACGACCACGGCGCGCGGCCCGTTGACCGCGGCGATGCCGCACCGTTCGTCCAGGAGCGGCGCCACCTCTTCCTCCGTGGCCTGTACGGCGATCATCGCGCCGCCCGTCGGCAGGGCCTGCATGAGCCGGCCGCGCGCGGCCACGGCCGTGACGGCGTTGGACAGTGACCACACCCCGGCGACGTGCGCGGCGGCGAACTCGCCGACGGAGTGGCCGGCGAGCCATGCCGGGCGCAGCCCGAAGGACTCCAGCAGCCGGTAGAGGGCGACCTGGGTGGTGAAGAGGGCCGCCTGGGTGTAGGCGGTGCGCTCCAGGATCTCGGGGTGGTCTCCGAGGACCACTTCGGCGAGCGGTCGTTCCAG
Organism: Streptomyces sp. NPDC056128; assembly: GCF_042263835.1. Lineage (NCBI taxonomy): Bacteria > Bacillati > Actinomycetota > Actinomycetes > Kitasatosporales > Streptomycetaceae > Streptomyces > Streptomyces sp. NPDC056128. The sequence continues at coordinate 107,418 of NZ_JBHJVQ010000004.1, forward strand.
GTGCTTGTCGAAGAGGCCGGCGATCCGGTCGAAGTGCTCCGCGTAGACGGGGTAGGCGTCGTACCAGTCACGGCCCATGCCGGGGCGCTGGGCGCCCTGCCCCGAGAACAGGTAGGCGAGGGTGCCGTCGGTCGCCTCACCTGTGATCAGAAGCCCCGGGGCCTCGTGGCCGCGGGCGAGCGCGTCCAGCGCTTCGTCGGTCCGCCGCGCGTCGGCGGCGAGGACGACGGCCCGGTGCGGATGGGTGCCGCGGGTGGTGGCCAGGGCGCGGCCTAGTTCCGGGACCGCCGCTCCGGACAGTTCTCGCAGGCGGGCCGCCTGCCCGCGCAGTGCCTCGGGCGAGCGGGCGGAGACCGGCAGGGGGAACAGGGGCGGTGCGTCCGCCAGATACGGGGTTCCGGTCTCCGGTTCGGCCTCGGCCTCCGCGAACTCCTCCAGGATGACGTGGGCGTTGGTGCCGCTGATGCCGAAGGAGGAGACGCCGGCGCGGCGTGGCCGGCCCTCAGCCGCCGGCCAGGTGCGCTCGTCGGTGAGGAGCCGGACCGCGCCCTCCGTCCAGTCGACCTGGTGCGAGGGCGCGTCGACGTGCAGGGTGCGCGGCAGCCGGCCGTGTCGCATCGCCATCACCATCTTGATGACGCCGGCGACACCGGCCGCGGCCTGGGTGTGTCCCATGTTCGACTTGATCGAGCCGAGCCACAGCGGTTCGTCGTCGGGCTGCCGCTGACCGTAGGTGGCGAGCAGGGCCTGGGCCTCGATCGGGTCGCCGAGCGTGGTTCCGGTGCCATGTGCCTCGACGGCGTCGACGTCGGCGGTGGTGAGCCCCGCGGCGGCCAGGGCGGCGTGGATGACGCGCTGCTGGGAGGGGCCGTTCGGGGCGGTGAGGCCGTTGGAGGCGCCGTCGGAGTTGACTGCCGAGCCCCGTACGGTGGCCAGGACCCGGTGCCCGGCCCGCAGGGCGTCCGAGAGACGTTCGACCACCAGCATGCCGACGCCCTCTCCCCAGCCCGTGCCGTCGGCCGCGGCGGCGAAGGACTTGCAGCGGCCGTCGGCGGCCAGTCCGCGTTGCCGGGCGAAGTCGACGAAGGTGTCCGGGGTCGACATGACGGTGACGCCGCCGACCAGCGCGAGGTCGCACTCGCGCTGCCGGAGTGCCTGGGCGGCCAGGTGCAGCGTGACCAGCGAGGAGGAGCAGGCGGTGTCGACGGTGACGGCCGGCCCTTCCAGCCCCAGGGCGTAGGCGACGCGGCCGGAGACGACGCTGCCCAGGCTGCCGTTGCCGAGGTAGGCGGCGAGGTCGTCGGGAACGTCGGTCAGCCAGGTGCCGTAGTCGTGGTACATGACGCCCGCGAAGACACCGGTGCGCGAGCCGCGCAGCGTCGCCGGGTCGATGGCGGAGCGCTCCAGTGCCTCCCAGGAGACCTCGAGGAGCAGCCGCTGCTGCGGGTCCATGGCGGTGGCCTCGCGCGGCCCGATGCCGAAGAAGCCGGCGTCGAAGTCCGCCGCCTCGTGGAGGAAGGCTCCCTCGCGGGTGTAGGTGCGGCCGGGTGTGCCGGGCTCGGGGTCGTAGAGCGTCTCGGTGTCCCAGCCCCGGTCGGAGGGGAAGTCTCCGACCGCGTCGACGCCCTCCGCGACGAGGCGCCACAGGTCCTCGGGGGAACGCACGCCGCCGGGGTAGCGGCAGCCCATGCCGACGATGACGATCGGATCGTCCTCGTCGGCCGGGCGGACCGGCGCCGGTTCGGCGGTCGGCTCCGCGGATCCGAAGAGACTCGCGTGCATGTGGTCGGCGAGCGCGCGTGAGGTGGGGTGGTCGAAGACGAGTGTGGCGGGCAGTCGCAGCCCGGTGGCGGTGTTGAGGCGGTTGCGCAGTTCGACGGCGGCCAGGGAGTCGAAGCCGAGTTCGGTGAACGCGCGCGTCGGGTCGATGGCGGACGGGGTGTCGTGCCGGAGCACCGCGGCCACCTCGTTCCTCACCAGCTCCAGCAGAGCGCGTTCCCGGTCGGCGACGGCCAGTCCCGTCCATGCCCCGTCCTGACTGGACACGGCATGCGACGCGACAGAGGCGGCGGCCCGGCGGGTGACGGGGCGGACGAGGGTCTTGAGCAGTGGCGGTATGCCGTCGGGCCGGCGGCGCACGGCGGTGGCGTCGATCTCGACGGGCACGAGGTGGGGTGCGGACGAGCGGACGGCCGCGTCGAACAGGCGCAGGGAGTGTTCGGCGGAGAGTCCCGGTACGCCGGCGGCGGCCACCCGTTCTCGTGCGGCGGCGTCCAGTGCGGCGCCCATGCCGGTGCCGGTGTCCCACAGGCTCCAGGCGAGGGCGGTGGCCGGCAGGCCCAGGGCTGCGCGGTGCGCGGCGAGGGCGTCCAGGTAGGCGTTGGCCGCGGCGTAGTTTCCCTGGCCGGGGCCGTCGAGGACGGCGGCGAGCGAGGAGAACACCACGAAGCGGGAGAGCTCGCGTCCGAGAGTCAGTTCGTGCAGGTTCCAGGCGCCCGTCGCCTTGGCGTGGAAGACCTCGCCGACCATGTCGTCGGTGAGGCTCTCCACGATGCCGTCGCGTACCGTGCCCGCGGCGTGCACCACGGAGTCGACGGGATGCCGCGCCAGGAGAGCGCGCAGGGCGTCCCGGTCGCCGATGTCGCAGGCCTCGACGGTGACCTCGGCGCCGAGCGCGGTCAGTTCGGCGTCCAGTTCAGGGGCGTGGCCGCGGCGTCCGACGAGCACCAGCCGGCGTACACCGTGGGCCCGCACCAGATGACGGGCGACCAGGGCACCGATCCCACCGGTGCCTCCGGTAATCAGCACGGTCCCCCAGTCGGCGGCGGACCGGGGCTCGGCCTGGGGCTCGGCCATCAACCGGGGCACGGTGAACCGGCCGTCCGCGAGGGAGAGTTCCGGCTCGCCCGTGGCGAGCACCTGCCGTAGTTCCGTCTCGGTGGGCAGGGTGTCGTGCTCGACCAGTACGTAACGGCCCGGGTTCTCCGCCTGGGCCGAGCGGACGAGCCCGCGCACGGCCGCACCGGCGGGGTCGGCGGGCGAGGTCACTACGACGAGGGGAATCGCGGCCGACCGTTCGTCGGACTGCCAGATGTGCAGCAGCCGCAGTGCGTGCAGAACGTGCGCCCGCGCGTCGGCCGCGTCCGCGCTCGGGGAGCCTGGCGGGCGGTGCATCACGGCATCGGGTGCACGGCCGTCGAACAGCGCGTCCACGGCACCAGCCAGAACGTCGCCGGCCAGGACGTTGCCGGCCGGCCCGTCGTAAAAGGTGTCGCCCGGGGCGTCGCCCCCGGTGTCCAGGACGGCGGTGCGCAGCGGTGCGGTGGCTGTGGGCCGAGGATGCGGCGACCACCGCACCGCGTACACCACGTCGCCGTCCGGTACGGGCACGGACGTCATGCCGTCGATGTCGGCGACCGGCGTCCCGGTGACGTCGGCGAGGTGCAGGGCGAGGGTGTCGGCGCCGGTACGGCTGATCCGTACCCGGAGGGCAGAGGCGCCGGTGGTGTGCAGGCGGACACCGGTCCAGGCGAAGGGCAGCAGTACCTCGGAGCGCAGCGGGGCGTCGAGGTCCGCGGCGTGCAGCGCGGCGTCCAGCAGCGCCGGGTGCAGTCCGAAGTTCCCGGCCTCGGCGGCGGTGTCCTCGGGCAGGGCCACCTCGGCGTATACGTGGTCGCCGTCGCGCCAGGCCGCGCGCAGACCTTGGAACACGGGCCCGTAGGCATATCCCTGCTCCGCGAGGTCCGCGTAGGCCCGGGACACGTCCAGCGGCTCGGCGTCCGGCGGCGGCCAGTTCCCCGGCTCGGCGACGACCGGGGCGGCGGGGGCGGCGGCGAGCACTCCGGCCGCGTGCCGCGTCCAGGGCGCGTCGTCTCCGACACGGGAGTGGACCGTGACGCTCCGGCGGTTGTCCTCGTCGGGCTCCCCCACGGCGACCTGGACGGCGGTGTCCTCGTCCGGCGCGAGCACCAGCGGGATCCCGAGGGTCAGTTCCTCAAGGACGGTGCCGCCGACGTGGTCGCCGGCCCGCAGGGCGAGTTCGACGAAGGCGGTGCCGGGCACCATGACCCGGCCCGAGACCACGTGGTCGGCGAGCCAGGGGTGGGTGCGGGTGGAGAGGCGGCCGGTGAGGACGACGCCCTCCGCGCCGACGGCCACCACGGCCGCCAGCAGCGGGTGCCCGGCGGCGACCTGGCCCAGTACGGCCGCGTCGGTGGGGGTGCCCGGCTCCAGCCAGAACCGGCGGCGCTGGAACGGGTAGCCGGGCAGCTCGACCCGGCGGCTGCTCGCCCCGGCGAAGTGGTGGACCCAGTCGACGGGGACACCGCGCGCGTGCGCCGTCGCGAGTGCGGCGGCGGCCTCGCGTGGCTCGGGACGTTCGCGCCGCAGCGTCGGCACGAAGGCGACGCCGGGCGTGTCGGTGCAGTCCGGGCCCATCGCCGCCAGCACCGCGTCCGGGCCGAGTTCCACGAAGGTACGCACCCCGATGTCGGCCAGCCGGCGGACGGCGTCGTGGAAGCGGACAGGGGCCCGGACGTGTTCGACCCAGTATTCGGGGTCGCACAGTTCACGGCCGACCAGGTCACCGGTGACGGTGGAGACCACGGGCAGCGTGGGCTCCGCGTAGTCCAGCACCCGCGCGACCCTGCGGAACTCCGTCAGCATCGGGTCCATCAGCGGCGAGTGGAAGGCGTGGCTGACCCGCAGGCGTTTGGTGTCGTGCCCGCGCGCGGAGAGTTGTGCGGCGATGCGCTCGACCTCGTCGTGGTCGCCGGAGACCACGACGGAGGCGGGGCCGTTGACCGCCGCGATGCCGGTCAGCGGGGTGAGCAGCTCGGCGACCTCGTCCTCGGCGGCACGGACGGCGATCATGGCGCCGCCCTCGGGAAGCCGCTGCATGAGGCGACCGCGGGCGGCGACGAGGATCGTGGCGTCCTGCAGGGTGAGCACACCGGCGATGTGGGCGGCGGCGATCTCCCCGACGGAGTGCCCCGCGAGGTGGTCCGGCGTCATGCCCCAGCCGCGCAGGAGGCGGTGGAGGGCGACTTCGACGGCGAACAGCGCGGGCTGCGCGTACTCGGTGTGATGCAGCAGCTCCGCCTCGGGGGTGCCCGGCTCGGCGAACAGGACGCTCTTGAGCGGCCGGGGCAGCTGGAGGTCGAAGTGGCCGCAGACCTCGTCGAGTGCGGTGGCGAACGCGGGTTCGGCGGCGGCGAGTTCGCGGCCCATCCGGGCCCGCTGGCTGCCCTGCCCGGTGAAGAGGTAACCGAGTTCGCCCCCCGTCGGCCCGGTCACGGGAACGGCCCCGGACGCCACGGCGGCGAGGGCGTCGCGCAGCTCGGCGCGGTCGGCGGCGACGAGCACGGCCCGGTGCGGGAGGGCGGCTCGGGTGGTGGCCAGGGAGTGCGCGAGGTCGGCGGGCTCCGTGGTGTCCACGAGAGGAAGCAGATCGGCGGCGCGTGCCCGCAGGGCGGTCTCACCGCGTGCGGAGAGCGGGAAGAGGAAGGGGGTGGACGGGGCCGGGACGGGAGACGCGGAGACGTCGGCGGTGGGCGAGAGAGCGTCCGGACGCTCGGCGTGGTCCTCGGGACCGGGCTGTTCGAGGATGATGTGCGCGTTGGTGCCGCTCACGCCGAACGACGACACACCCGCCCGGCGCGGCCGTCCGGTGTCGGGCCACGGCCTGGGCTCGGTGACCAGTTCGACGGTTCGGGAGGACCAGTCGACGTGCGGCGTGGGCGTGTCGACGTGCAGGGTCGCGGGCACGTGGCCGTGCCGCATGGCGAGGACCGACTTGATCACGCCGGCCACGCCCGCGGCGGCCTGGGTGTGCCCCAGGTTGGACTTGACCGAACCCAGCAGCAGGGGCTGGGCCGGGTCGCGGCCCTGCCCGTAGGTGGCCAGCAGAGCGGTCGCCTCGATCGGGTCGCCCAGACGGGTTCCCGTGCCGTGCGCCTCGATCACGTCGACGTCGGCGGCGGTGAGCGCGGCCTCGGCCAGTGCCCGGCGGATCAGACGCTGCTGAGACGCCCCGTTGGGGGCGGTGAGTCCGTTGGAGGCGCCGTCCTGGTTGACCGCGGTAGCCCGCACCAGTGCCAGTACCCGGTGGCCGTTGCGGCGGGCCTCCGAGAGCCGCTCCAGGACGAGGACGCCGACGCCCTCGGCGAAGCCCGTGCCGTCGGCGGACGCGGCGAACGCCTTGCAGCGGCCGTCCGGCGACAGACCGCGCTGCCTGCTGAACGCGGTGAAGACACCGGGGCCGCCCATGACCGCCACCCCGCCGGCCAGTGCCAGTGACGACTCGCCCTGGCGCAGCGAGCGGCAGGCCAGGTGCACGGCGACCAGGGACGCGGAGCACGCGGTGTCCACGGTGACCGCGGGCCCCTCGGTGCCCAGGACGTAGGCGACACGTCCGGATATGACGCTGGCGGCGTTGCCCGCCAGCAGGTGGGCGTCGAGCCCGTCCGGCGCGTCGTGCAGCCGCGGCCCGTACTCCTGCACCTCGGCCCCGAAGAACATGCCGGCCTGCGTGCGACGCAGCGCCGTGGGGTCGATGCCCGCTTCCTCCAGCGCCAGCCACGAGGTCTCCAGTACCAGCCGCTGCTGCGGGTCCATGGCGAGCGCCTCGCGCGGGCTGATGCCGAAGAAGTCGGCGTCGAACTCGGTGGCCGTGTCGAGGAAGCCGCCGGCACGCGCGTAACTGCTGCCGGGTACCTCGGGGTCTTCGTGAAAGAGCCCCTTCAGGTCCCAGCCCCGGTCCCGGGGAAAGCCCGACAGCACCTCGCGGCCGTCGGTGAGCAGCCGCCACAGGTCGTCCGGTGTCCCGATCCCTCCGGGGAAGCGGCAGCCGATCCCGACGATCGCCACGGGGTCGTCGTCCGGGCCGCCGCCGGTGCCGTCACCGGCCGGCGCGAACTCGAGAGGAACGTCGTCGCCCGTGGCCGCTCCGCCGGCCAGCAGCCGGTCGGTCAGGTCCGGCACGGTGGGGCACTCGTACGCCAGGCCGACCGGCAGGTCGAGTCCGGTACGCGCGGTCAGCCGACGGTGCAGGTCCACCGCCGCGAGCGAGTCCAGCCCTTGTTCGGCCAGTGGAACAGACGGGTCCAGGGTGTAGGCGATGCCTGGGCGGGCCGCCTCGATCGCCTCCGCGACGGCGGTGCGCACCAGCTCCGTCACCAGTCTGCGGGCTTGCGACGGCACGGCCGTGGCAAGCAGTCGCGCCAGGGCTGTTTCGGATCCGGGCCCGTTCATCCACGCCTCTCCACTGTCGACCGACACCGTTTGCCACTTTTCACTCACCGTATTGAGACCCCTCGACGTGTCACACCCGTAGGCACCCCTAGGGGGCGTTACCTCGACTCCGCCTCTGCCGAGGAAGCGTGACCGTCGTAGAAACGCCGCACATGGGAAAGAGAGTCGAGAAGGTCCGCCGATGTGACCGTGCGCACCGGACGTACTTCGGCGACGTGGTTCAGCGGCATCTTTCCGACATCGGCCCAGCACAGCCGGCCGTCCGCGGCGATATAGCTTCTGGTCAGTCCGGCATTGTCCGGGTGCAGGCAGTAGGGAACGTCCAGCCTGCCTTCGGCGAACGCCGCCAGCATCGCGGCGCCGAGGTCGTCGTCCAGGTTCAGTACGGCGTCGACCAGCGCGTACGCCTCCGCGTAGACCTCCGTCGCGCTTCCCTCCAGTGGGGAGCGTTCGGTGCGCGCGGCGACCCTGGCCGCGTGTTCCAGTGCTGCGACGTTCTCCGCGACCGTCGGGATGCGCCGGGATTCCGCGACCGTTTTCACGATCAGACGCTCCGAGTCGCTGGCGACGGCGAGTTCGGCTGCCTGTGCGATCAGAAAGTAGGCGCCGTCCTCGGTCTCGGGGAAGAGTCCCATATAGGCGTAGACGACGACGTGCCATTCGATGTCGGCCAGGAATTGCGCGCACAGGCTGCGCAAGGCCGCGATCGCTTCCCTGTCCTGGCGCGCGTTGGTCTGCTGGGCATAGCTCACGGAAATACTTCGTATGCCGTGCCGTCGGAAGAAGATCGCCTCCAGGACACTGACCGCCACCAGCAGTCCGGGCGGGCAGAGCTGGCCGAGCACGCAGCCGCCGAAGGTCTCCAGGTGCGGCTCCGAGCCGGTGGCGGACAGCTCGGCGAACAGCTCGCAGGACTGGGACCAGTGGGCGACGGAGTCGCGCAGGGGGACCCTGCCGTAGGGAAGGCAGTAGGAGACGGGCCCGCCCTCGGACGCGTCGAGCCCCACGGCGGCGAGGGCCCGGAAGATGTGCTGCGGTGCCGCCGAGCCGTGCCGGACCTGCACCGGGAACCCGGGTCCGTGGATGCCGTCGAGGACCCTGCGGGTGGTGGCCGGCTCATGGCTGGCCAGCGGGTAGCCGTTCAGGTCGGCGCCCTCCAGGATGGCGAGTTGGGCCGACTCGAGGTCTCCGACCCGGGTGTAGCTGTCCAGGGTGAGGGTGCCGACCGTCGTCGCGTCGGCGTCCCGGGTGGCGAGCAGCCCGGCCCGCATACGATCCGGATGACTCATCCCCATCCGGGGCTGGACGACCAGCCGCCCGGCGTCGTGGGCTCGGCGCACGAAGGTGCCGAACCCAACGCCGGTCACACCAGGGTCCGCTGGGGCAGGGAGTCGAGCAGGAGCCGGAAGGTGGCGATGCCGTCGCTGGTGTCGTCGAACACCGCGTCGTAGCCGGCCGCGCGCAGGGCGGCCGCCTCTTGGTCGTCGCAGGGTCCGGCGATGCCGAGTTTGCCGCCGATGACGGCGGGCACCGCGGTGAGCCCGGGGTGCTCGCGCAGCCGCGTGATGGTGCGCATGCCGTCGTGGTAGCCGTGCCCGTTGACGCTGCTGACCACGATCAGCACGGGATCGTGTGTCAGGGCCTGCTCGATGAGCAGGTCCTCGGGCACGCAGGGGCCGAGGTTGATGACGCGACGGCCGTGCTCCTCGATCAGGAGCTGGAGGTAGACGAGGTTCCAGGTGTGGGAGTCGGAGATGCCGCCGGCCACGACGACGGGCTGCTCGGCGGGGCCGGGGGTACGGAGGGGGATGTCACTCATCGCAGGGCCTGTCCGTGTTCGTAGGTTCGTACGTGCTGGATGCGGGACGCGGAGACGACGTCGTCGCCGCGGACGACGATCTCCGTCGGGGCGGGCCTGCCCAGGAACATCAGGAGACTGGCGGTGGGTCCGTAGGACCCGGCGTTGGGGACGGTCAGCAGGTCTCCGGGTTTCGGGTCGGCCAGCGGCACATTGCGTCCCAGCAGATCTCCCGGGGTGCACAGGGGTCCGGCGAGGTGGGTCGGGGCGCCGTCCGCTGCCAGGGACTCCTGCGGCTCGACGGAGACCGGCATGATGCGACCGAGGCCCGACATGCCGCCGAAGGTGTTGATGCCGGCGTCGAGGACGGCGTAGCGGGTGCCGCGGCTGTCCTTGACGTTGACGACGCGGGTGAGGAGCACCCCGCTGTCGGCGACCAGGTAGCGGCCCGACTCGCAGGCGATGCGCGGGGCGCCGTCGCGCCAGCCGGGGAAGTGCTCGTCGAGGGACACGGCCAGGGCGTCGCGCAGAGTGCCGTAGACGGGACGTTCTCCCCGCACCGCGTACGGTGCGGCGAAGCCGCCGCCGAGGTCGATGAGGCGGAACGTCACACCGAGCGTCTGCTGGAGCGCGGCGGCGGTCGTGATGGTGTGCCGGAACTCGGCGATGAGGCTCGCTTCGTCCTTGGCGTTGCTCAGCGGGAAGAAGTGCAGCCCGGCGAGGGTGGTGCCGGGCACTTCGCGCAGATCGGCCGCGTGTTCCGCCAGGGTCTCGGCGTCGAATCCGAACTGCGAGGGCACGCCGGTCATCCGGATGCTGGTGGCCGCCGCTCCCGTGGCGTTGTTGACGCGGAGCAGACATTCGGCGGTGACGCCGAGCAGCGATGCCGTCTCGCCGACGCGTCGCAGGTCGCCGGGTGACTCCACGGAGAAGGTCCGTACGCCGCTGGACATCGCCTCGGTCAGTTCCTCGGAGGTCTTCCCGGGACCGGTGTAGAGCACGTCCGTACCCTCGTAGCCGGCCTGGAACACGGCGTCGAGTTCACCGACGGAGCTGATCTCGGCGCCGCAGACGCGGCCGGTGCCGGTACGCATCTGGCGCAGGATCTCCGGGTGCGGGTTGGCCTTGGCCGCGTAGAACACCGCCACTTCGTCGGGCAGGGCGGCGAACAGGTCGTCCCGCGCCGTCGCGATCCTGTCCAGGTCGTAGACATAGGAGGGCGTACCGAAGCGTTCGGCGAGTTCGGCGGTGCGCGTCACGGCGTCGTTCCTTCCAGGAGACGGATGAGCTGCTTGCGGTCGTGCTTGCCGTGCGCGGTCAGCGGCAGCTCGTCCAGGACATGGCTGACGCCGGGTACCTTGGCCGGCTCCAGCCGCAGGGACAGTTCCCTGAGCAGCACATGAGGGTCGATGTCGCCCACCGCGAACACCGTGAGGTCCCGTCCGTCGGCGGGCGGCAGCACAGCCGCTGCTCGCACGCCGGGAACGTCGGTGGCGGCAGCCTCGATCTCGGTGGTGCTCATGCGTACGCCCTTGTGCTTGAACATGTCGTCCCGGCGGCCCTCGTAATACAGGAACCCCTCTTCGTCGACGTGCCCGAAGTCGCCCGTGTGCAGACGGAGTCCGCCGAAGGGGGTGAGCCGGAAGACACGTGTGGTCTCCTGCGGTGCGCGCCAGTAGCCCGGCATCACATGCGGTCCCTCGACGACGATCTCGCCGGTCTGCCAGGGCGGCAGCCGGTGCCCGGCGTCATCGACGACGAAGGCCCGGGTGCCGGGGAGCGGCCGGCCGACCGAGTCGGGCCGGGCGTCCTGGTGGGCGGGCGGCAGTACGGAGACGCGCTTGCACTCCGTCTGCCCGAACTGAATGACCACGTCCGCCCCGGGGAAGGCGGTGCGCAGTGCGTCGGCGGTGGCCTTGGGCAGGGCGGCGCCGGTGTTGGTGAACATGCGCACGGTCGAGCCGGCGGGCGGTTCGCGTTCCGCGAGCGAGCAGATCATGGTGGCCAGGGACGGCACGATGGGCACGATGGTGGCACCGGTCTCGCGGATACGGCGCAGCAGCACGAGATCGGACTCACCGTCGGCGAGGACCAGTTTGCTGCGGCCGGCCGCGGTCAGAAGGACCTTGTAGAGGCCGTAGTCCCAGGAGATGGGAAAGCGGCAGAACACCACGTCGTCGGAGCGGTAGCCGAGTTCCAGGTTGATCGCCTCGGTCGCGAACACCATACGGCCGTGCGGGCACACGACGGCTTTGGGTGCCGCGGTGGAGCCCGAGGTGTAGACGAGGACGGCGATGTCCTCGTGCTCCACGGCATGGCCGTCTCCGCGGGCGTCCTGTGCGTGCAGCTCGGCGATGCCCCGCCAGGCCTCGCTCAGACCCAGGACGGGGACCGCCTGCGCGAGCGAGGAGACGCGGGCCGCGGCGGGGTCGCTGACGATGACCAACGAGGGTTCGCAGTTCTCGACGACCGCGCGCAGGTGGTAGTCCTTCATGCCGGTGTTGACCGGGACGAGGACCGCGCCGCGGCGGGCGGTGCCGTACAGCAGTGCCACCAGTTCACGGTCGCTGGGCACCTGTACGAGGAGCCGGTCGCCGTGTCCGACGCCCTGCTCCTGGAGCCAGGCGTCCACGGCGTGGCTCCAGCGCGTGAGCTCCAGATAGGTCCAGCTTCCGGTCGCGTCGGCGACCGCCGTCCCGTGGGGGTGGTCGGCGGTCGCCTCGTCGAGCAGGTCGTGCACCAGTGCCTCGGTGCGGGCCTGCGCCTTCGGTCCAGCGGTCACGACGACTCCTGTCGTCCTTCGGTCCCGTTCCCGGACCCTGCGGGCTGCTGCTTCAGGGTGGTGGCACGGGAGGTGAGATTCCTGCGGTCGGTCTTGCGATTGGGATTGAGCGGAAGCGCGTCCAGATGGTGGTAGGCGCGGGGAACGACAGCGGCGGGCAGCAGCTCGCGCAGATGACGGGCGAGTCGCGCGGGCGGAACGGGATCGCCGGTGTGGAAGACGGCGAGTTCGACCGTGCCGTCGACGGGTACCGCCACCGTCACCGCGTTCTCTACGCCCGGGCAGGTGCGCACCGCGGCGTCGACCTCGGCCAGCTCCACGCGCACACCGTGCACCTGGACCTGGGCGTCCTGCCGGCCGAGATAGAGCAGGCCGTCCTCGTCCGTGCGGCGGACCCGGTCACCGGTGCGGTAGAAGCGCTGTCCGTCCCGGTCGAGGAACCGTCCCGCGTCGTCGGCCGGGTCCAGGTAGCCGGATGTCAGCTGCGGCCCCGCGACGCAGAGCTCGCCCTCTCCGGTCGTGCTCGGTGCGCCGTCCTTGTCCAGCAGCAGTGTGGGGTGTCCGGCGTGCACGGTGCCGATCGGCACCATGTCGTGCAGGTGGCGCCGGCCGGGCCGCCATCGGTACGCGGAGACCGTGATGGTCAGCTCGGTGGGCCCGTACAGGTTCTCCAGCTTCGTGCCCGGCGCGGCGACCGCCCAGTCCTCGGCGTCCGGGCAGCTGAGCGCCTCCCCCGCGAAGAAGCTCCAGCGCAGGGTCGGCATCTCCGCGCGCCGCAGTCCACCGGTGCGCCGTACCAGGGCGATCGCGCTGGGCGTGGAGAACCACACGGTGAGACCCTGCTCGGCCACGAACCGCGGGAGGTGTGCGTAGGCGTGCGCCGGAACGGGCGCCAGCGTGGCCCCGGCGCCCCAGGCGCAGAACAGGTCGAAGAACGCGCAGTCGAAGTTGAGGTCGAAGGTCTGTGAGAACACGTCCCGCGGGCCGAAGTCGTACCGCTCGTCGAGCAGGGCGAAGTAGTGCGCGGTGTTGGCGTGGGTGACGGGCACGCCCTTGGGACGGCCGGTGGAGCCGGAGGTGAACAGCACGTAGGCGACGTCCGTCGGACGCGTCGGCATGGGGGCCTTCAGCGCCCGGTCCGCGTCGACGGGGACTGACGGATGTGGCTGTTCTCCGGCGGCGTACAGCGTGGGCAGCGTGACGCCCTGTTCGTGCAGTGCGGTGAGGGCGGGCAGGGTCTCGTCGGCGGCGAGCAGCGCGCCCACGCCGGCCGCCTCGATCATCTGCTGGGTGCGGGCGGCGGGAAAGGCCGGTTGCAGGGGGACGACGGTGGCACCGCTGTAGAGACCGGCCAGCAGGGCCGTGTACGCCGATGGTCCCTTGCCCCCGAGCACACCCACGGCGGGCGGCGGGCCGGGGAAGTGGGCCAGCAGCGAACCGGCGAGCACGAGGGCGCGTTCGTGCAGTTCGCGGTAGGTGAGGGCGTCGCCGTCGGCCCGCAGGGCGGTCCGGTCGGGTGACCGGGCCAGCCCGCGCAGGAACCGTCCGGACAGCGTGCCGTCGACGGTGGGGTCCACGTTGTCCGTCCCGTCAGCTCGCGCTGCGCTGGAGCATGCTCTCGACGGTCTTCCACAGCACGCCCGCGGTGCGGAAGGTCTCCATGGTCAGAGCACTGTCCCGGAAGCGGATCTGATACGTCTCCTCCAGCCCTCCGAGCAACTGGACGGTGCCCAGGGAGTCCAGGCCGAGGTCCTTCAGCTCCTCGTCGGCAGGGAGCGGCTCCTGGGGCGGCAGGAACGGCAGGAAGGTGCGGAGTATCTCTTCGAACTGGTCGTCCCACATGGGTGTGCCTCCTGGGGATCGGCGGGGGGGTCAGACGGGGCGCGCGTCGCGCCGTGGTGTCATCGCCAGGCGGGGGTGCGCGGCGATGACCTGAAAGGTGCGGACGGTGCGGGGTACTCGGCCGAAGAGGCTGTCGGGCCCGGCGACACACAGACGTCCGACGCCCGCGTCCTCCAGAGCCGTGGTGACGCTCGGCCAGTTCATGGGGTGGTCGAAGCTGTCGAGGAGCATGGTGCGCAGCTCCTCACCTGTGTGCAGCAGCGTGCCGTCCTGATCGGCGACGACCGGCAGCTTGGGGTCGGAGAAGGTGTACCGGGAGATGACCTCGCGCTCCGCCATGGCGCGCAGCGGTGCGAACAGCGACGCGTGCATGGGGGGACGCATGCTGTAGAGGGGAAGGCTGCCGATCCCGCGCAGTCGCTCCAGCAGCCACTCCACCCGCCGCTCGGCCAGGGACACCATCCAGAAGCCGTCGTCGATGTAGCAGGAGATCTCGTACCACTCCCCCGCCTCGCCGAGTTCGGACAGGATCGGGTCCAGCTCCTCGCGCGGCGCGCGGACGAAGGAGAGCGTGACGATGTCCTGGTGATGCGAGGCGAAATAGGTCTCCAGGCACCGGGCGATCTCGGCGGTGAGACGCACGGCGTCGGGCAGGTCGAGGGCACCGGTGTAGGCGATGGCCGCCTTCTCCCCGAAGCTCGGTCCGGCCACGATGTCCGGGGACACGTCGAGATGCTCTCGTGCCCAGTAGGCGCTGGCCAGGCAGTTCACGAGGAAGGCGACCTGGGCGGCCTCCGAGTAGTCGCCCTCGGCGGTGCGGAAGGCGTCCACGAGGGAGTAGCCGAGGGCTTCGTCGGCGACGGCGACCAGGTCCCGGGCGTGCGGGTTGGCGACCATGAACCGGCCGACCTCGGAGAACGGGACGGGTCCCATGCCGGGGAAGACCAGAGCGGTGGCGTACGCCATGGCGGTGTCCCGCCTCCTTTCGGTTGGCACGTCACAGGCCGGTGAGGAAGTCGGTCATGACCTCGAAGAACCTGTCGGGTTCCTCGAGATGGGGCAGGTGGCTGGAGTTCTCGAAGATCTCCCAGCGGGCTCCGGGGACACGGTCGTAGTAGGGCCGTACGACGGTGGGGGTGGCCTCGTCGTGACGGCCGCTGAGGACGAGGGTGGGTGTGCGCACCGAGTCGAGTTCCTCGACGATCGACCAGTGCTTCAAGGAGCCGATGACGTGGAACTCGTTGGGGCCGTTCATTGCGTAGTAGACCGTCGGATCGTTGTAGATCTCCATGAAGGAGGAGAGGAAGTCACGGGGCCAGGGGGTGAGCCGGCACACGTGGCGTTCGTAGAAGACCTTCATGGCCGCCAGGTACTCATCGGTGTCGTAGGTACCGGCCGCCTCGTGCCGCAGCAGGGTCTCCTGCACGTCCGGCGGCAGTTCCGCTCGCAGCCGGGCCATCTCCTCCAGCCACACGGGGTAGGAGGCCGGCGCGTTGGCGACGACAAGACCGCGCAGCCCGGGTGGACGTCGCATGGCGTGCCGGGCGCACAGCGGGCCGCCCCAGGACTGCCCGAACAGGACGTAGTCGTGGCTGACACCCACTTCCGCGAGCAGGTTGTCCAGTTCGTCGAGGAAGAGGTCGACGGTCCAGAACTCCGCGCCCTTTTCCGGCAGATGGGTGGAGCCGCCGTTGCCCAGCTGGTCGTAGTGGAGGACGGGCCAGCCGTCTTCGGCGAGGCGGGTCAGCGGTAGCAGGTAGTCGTGGGTGCTGCCGGGGCCGCCGTGCACGACGACGACCACCGGACGTGGCCCGCCTGTCTCACCGGTCAGCCGGTACCAGGTCCGATGGTCCCCGAAGGGCACGGTGCCCTTGACGCTCGGGACGAGACCCGGCGTGCTGGGTTCCGGGCACACGGTGATCACCTCTCCTGGACTCGGGAGGACGGCGGCGTCCGGTGGAGGACCGCCGGCCGGGGCTGGGGGGTGCGACAGCGGGCGCACCGTGCACCCGCCGTACTCCGCAGCCGACGCTAGCCGCCGCCCCGACCTCGCCAGCCCCCTAAATGCCCCTAGTGGCACCGGACGTGACGGCCGCCACGTGTGGTGCGCACCGAGGCTCGGGGGTCTAGGGGCGGTTAGGGGTGGGCGTTCATGACGGCCGCTGCCTAGCGTGCGGAGCAACGCCGGCCTCGGCCCACGGGCGCGGAGCTGGTGGCCCTTCCCCGGCGTCGGCGTCCCGTTTCCGACCGTGCGAACAGGACTTTCATGAGTACACCTGCCGAAGCGGCCCATGAGGACGCCCTGCCGGAGTTCCCGATGCGACGGGCCTGCCCCTACCGCCCTCCCACCGACTACGCCGAGCTGCGTGAGGCCGAACCCGTCTCTCAGGCCCGTCTTCGGGTCAACGGCAAACGGACTTGGCTGATCACCCGGCACGACCTGTACAAGAAGCTGCTGGGCGACTCACGGGTGAGCGCGAACCTGAAGCTGCCGGGCTACCCGCTCCAGGTGCCGGTACCCGAGGAGACCCTCCAGTCGGTACCGCTCACCTTTCTCTCCATGGACCCGCCGGACCACACCGTCCAGCGTCGCATGCTGGCTCCGGAGTTCAGTGTGCGGCGGATGCGGGAGCTTCGGACCCGGGTCCAGGAGATCGTGGACCAGCAGATCGACGTCATGCTCGCCAAGGGCGGCGAGTCGCCGGTGGACCTGGTGACGGCCCTCGCGCTACCGGTGCCGTCCCTGGTCATCTGCGAACTGCTCGGCGTCCCCTACGAGGATCACCCGCGCTTCGAGAAGTGGGCCTGGGCCATCATGAACCACGACGTGAGCGACGAGGAAAGGGGCCTGGCGCACTACGAACTCGACCGCTACGTCGACGGGTTGGTCACCGAGAAGGAGAGCGAACCCGGCGACGACATGATCAGCCGGCTGATCGCGTTCAACCGGGAGACTCCGGCGGTGCAGCACTCGGACATCGTCAGCATGTCCAAGCTGATGCTGGTGACCGGTCATGAGACCACCGCGAACATGATCGCGCTGGGCGTCATGGCTCTGCTCGAACATCCCGAACAGCTCGCCGCCGTGCGTGCGGAGCCGGAGCTGATGCAAGGCGCGGTGGAGGAACTGCTGCGCCTGTTCTCCATTTCCGACGCCGGCACGGCGCGCGTGGCCTTGGAGGACATCGAGCTGGCCGACGTCACCATCCGGGCCGGCGACGGCATCCTGCCGTTGAACAACGCCGCCAACCACGACGAGCGGGTCTTCCCCGACGCCGACCGGTTCGACGTCCGCCGCGAGGCCCGCAGCCACCTGGCCTTCGGCTACGGCGTCCACCAGTGCATCGGCCAGAACCTGGCACGTATGGAACTCGACGTCGTCTACTCGACACTGCTGCGGCGCATACCGACACTGCGGCTGGCCGCGCCCGCCGACGAACTGCGCTTCAAGGACGACGCCATCGTCTACGGCCTGTACGAGCTGCCCGTCACATGGTGAAGCCGCCCCCGACCGGGCGCCCTTCGTTCACCGAATCCTTCGAGAGGCACTCATGACCGAGCCCGCCGACGCGGCGCCCGACAATCCGACGCAGCTTCCCCAATTCCCCATGCGGCGCACCTGCCCGTTCAGCGAACCGAGCGAGTACGCCAGGATGCGCGAGGAGAGTCCCGTCTCCCGCGCCGCGCTGAAGGTGAACGGCAAACCGACGTGGCTGGTCACCCGGCACGAAGACGTCCGCCAGGTGCTCGGTGACTCACGGGTGAGTTCCAACCTCAAGCGGCCCGGCTACCCGCACCAGTTCCACATCTCCGACGAGATGCTGGCCCACGCCCGGCTGATGATGCTGTCCATGGATCCGCCGGACCACAGCGCACAGCGGCGCATGCTCATTCCGGAATTCACCGCCCGCCGGGTGAAGGAGATGCGTCCGCGCATCCAGGAGATCGTCGACGAGCGCGTCGACGCCATGCTGGCCTCCGGCGACACGGCGGACCTGGTGGCCGCGCTCGCCCTGCCGGTGCCGTCCCTGACGATCTGCGAGCTGCTCGGCGTCCCCTACGAGGACCACGCCGAGTTCGAGGGCTGGTCGGCGGCGATGATGAACCACGACCTCAGCCCCGAGGAATACGGCGCCGCGGTGCAGTCGCTGGACATGTACCTCGACAAGCTCGTCACCCAGAAGGAGAGCCAGCCGGGAGACGACCTGATCAGCCGCTTCCTGGAGAAGAACGCCGCCGAGCAGGTCGCCGACCACGCGGACGTGGTGACGATGGCGAGGATGATGCTGGTCGGCGGTCACGAGACGACCGCCAACATGATCGCACTCGGCGTACTGGCCTTGCTGGAACATCCGGACCACATGGCCGAGTTGCGATCCGACCCGGCACTGCTGCCCAACGCCATCGAGGAACTGCTGCGGGTCTTCTCCATCTCGGACTCCGGCACCGCCCGGGTCTCGGTCGAGGACATCGAGGTGGGCGGAGTCACCATCCGGGCCGGCGAGGGCATCCTGGCCCTGAACAACGCCGCCAACCACGACGAGCGGCTCTTCTCCGACCCCGGCACACTGGACTTCCACCGCAAGGAGGCACGCAGCCACCTCGCGTTCGGCTACGGGATCCACCAGTGCATCGGGGCGAACCTGGCCCGTGCGGAGCTGGAGATCGTGTACGGCACACTGCTTCGCCGCATCCCCGGTCTCCGGCTGGCCGTGCCCGCGGAGAGCCTCCGTTTCAAGGACGACGCCATGGTCTACGGCGTCTACGAGTTGCCCGTCACCTGGTGACGGCCGAACCGAATCGGATATCCACCATGCGTGTCAACGCGGCCAACGACCGGTGCGTGGGCTCCGGTCAGTGCGCGATGCTGAGCCCCGACGTCTTCGATCAGGACGACGACGGCCTGGTGATCGTCCTCCAGGACGAACCGCCGGCCGAACTGCGTGAAGAGGTGCATCGGGCAGCCGATCTGTGCCCGTCACGCTCCATCGAGGTGCAGGAGTGACGTGTCGTTCGTGGCACCCGAAGGGGCCGGAGCGGCACCGCTCCGGCCCCCAGGGTGTGACGTCTACGCCTCTGCGTCGACCCAGCTCATGAGCTTGCGCAGCTCCTTGCCCGTGGTCTCCACCAGGTGCTCGGAGTCCTGCTTCTTGTACTCGTTGTACTTCTTCAGACCACCGTGGTACTCGTCCATCCATCCCTGGGCGAACGAGCCGTCCTGGATCTCCGCGAGGACCTTCTTCATCTCGGCCTTGGTGGCGTCGGTGATGATCCGCGGGCCGGTGACGTAGTCGCCCCACTCGGCGGTCTCCGAGACCGACCAGCGCATCTTCTCCAGGCCGCCCTCGTACATGAGGTCCACGATCAGCTTCAGCTCGTGCAGGCACTCGAAGTAGGCGATCTCCGGCTGGTAGCCGGCCTCGGTCAGGGTCTCGAAGCCCGCCTTCACCAGCGCCGCGGTACCACCGGCGAGGACGGCCTGCTCGCCGAAGAGGTCGGTCTCGGTCTCCTCGGTGAAGGTCGTCCTGATAAGCCCCGCCCGCGAGCCGCCGATGCCCTTCGCGTACGACAGGGCCAGCGCGAAGGCGTCGCCGGAGGCGTCCTGCTCGACCGCCACGAGACACGGCACCCCGCGCCCCTCCTCGTACTGACGGCGCACCAGGTGGCCCGGGCCCTTGGGGGCGACCATGCAGACGTCCACGCCGGCCGGGGGCTTGATGAAGCCGTAGCGGATGTTGAGGCCATGACCGAAGAACAGCGCGTCGCCGTCCTTCAGGTTGTCCTTGATGTGCTCCTCGTAGACCTGGGCCTGGATCGGGTCCGGGACGAGGACCATGATGACGTCGCCCTCGGCGGCGGCCTCGGACGGGCTCACCACGCGCAGGCCCTGCTCCTCGGCCTTGGCCTTGGACTTCGAGCCCTCGTGCAGACCGACGCGCACGTCGACGCCGGAGTCGCGCAGCGACAGGGCGTGGGCGTGGCCCTGGCTGCCGTACCCGATGACCGCGACCTTGCGGCCCTGGATGATGGACAGGTCGGCGTCGGCGTCGTAGAACAGCTCGGCCAC
Source organism: Streptomyces sp. NPDC056128 (assembly GCF_042263835.1). NCBI lineage: Bacteria > Bacillati > Actinomycetota > Actinomycetes > Kitasatosporales > Streptomycetaceae > Streptomyces > Streptomyces sp. NPDC056128. The sequence continues at coordinate 127,158 of NZ_JBHJVQ010000004.1, forward strand.
TGGGTTCTCTCCTTGTGTGCAGGTGTCGCGTCCCACGACAGGCGCGATGGAACTGAGTATATGAACGATATTACCTAGTTCCAAGGCTACCAGCCGGTGAAATCGAGCCGAGTCATCAGGCCACGGCGCCGGCCGACACATTCCCTCAGGTCAGAGTGGACTCGACGGCCGCTCCGGGTTTGTCCGGGTGCACGATCGCGTCGTAAATGACGCGGCGATATTCCAGGAACCGCGTGTCGGCCTTCGCGGCCAGCTCGTCGCGCGGCCGTTCGAGCTCGATCGCGACCTCGGTGACCACGTGACTGGGCCGGGCGCTGAGCACGATCACGCGATCGGCGAGGAATATCGCCTCGTCGATGTCGTGCGTGATCAGCAGGGTCGTGAGCCCGAGCTCGGCCGAGATCTCGGCGGTCATCAGCTCCAGCTTGATTCTGGTCTGGGCGTCGACCGACGCGAACGGCTCGTCCATGAGGAGCACCCGGGGGTGCGTGGCGAGCGCCCGCGCGATCGCGACCCGCTGCTGCATACCGCCCGACAGCTGCCAGGGATAGTGCCCCTCGACATCGCTGAGGTGCACTCGCTCAAGCCCTTCGGAGACCCGCTCGTGGCGCTCTTGCCGGGACAGTCCGCTCAGTCCGAACTCGACGTTCTTGCGCACGCTGAGCCAGGGGAAGAGGCTGCGGTTGTACTCCTGGAAGACGATGCCGAACCTGTCGGGCACCTTCCGGATCGGCTGTCCGTCGAAGGTGAGTTCACCGTGGCTGGGCTTCAACAGGCCGGCGATGGTGCGCAGCAGGGTGGTCTTGCCGCAGCCGGACGGACCGACGATGGCGACGAACTCCCCCTCGCTGAGGGTGAAGGAAACCGAGCCGATCGCCTCTGTCCGGGTTCCTCTCTCACTGACGTAGGTCTTGCCGATGCCGTCGGCCCGCAGGAGTTCGGGAGTGTTGGTGTGGTTCATGACGTGCGGCCCTTCATTCCGTCGAACCAGAACATGGCGCGCTTCTCGATCGCCGAGAAGAGCCCGGTCAGCAGCAGCCCGATGAGGGCGAGGATCACGACACCGGCGTACATCGAGGTGAGCGCGTAGAGCCGTTGTGCCTGGAGGATCAAGTAGCCCAGACCCGAGGAGGCACCGAACATCTCGCTGACCACCATGAGGATCAGGGAGACGGCCAGACCGATCCGCAGACCGATCATGATCTGCGGTGTAGCCGCCGGCAGCACCACACGGCGCAGTACCGCCAGGTGAGAGCCGGAGGTGTAGACGCGGGCACTCTCGATGTAGCCCGGCTCCACCCGCCGGACGCCGTCGGCCGTGTTGAGCAGTACCGGCCAGAAGGCGCCCAGCGCGATGATCCCGACCTTCATCACGTCGGTCGAGCCGTAGAGGACGACGGCGAGCGGGACCAGCGCCGGCACCGGGACCGCCCGGAGGAACTCCAACGTGGCCGTGGTCCACGGTTCCAGTGCCCGCCACCAGCCCAGCGCGACCCCGAGCACGATCGCCGCCGCGGCGCCCGCGACGAAGCCGACGAGCGCCCTGACCACGGAGGGCAGGATGTCGGCGGTGAGCGCGTCGGAGCGCACCAGGTCCCAGATCTCGACCAGCACGTCGGAGAACGGCGGGAACAGTCCACTGGTGTCGCGGCGTCCGAACACCTCCCACAGCCCCAGCAGCGCGATGACGAATGCCCAGCCGAGGAACTGACGCGCGAGGGATCGCGCCGTCGGACGCTTCATCGTCGGCCCTCCGTCGAGAGTTCCTGCCAGCCGGCGACACCACGTTCGGCAGCTGCCAGCAGCAGGTTGATGGTCACGCCGAACACACCGGTCACGAGCAGGCAGGCCCACACCACGTCGTTCCGGTCGGCGTTCTGACTGCTGACGAGCAGGCTCCCCAGCCCGGGGCTGCCCGAGATCAGCTGTGCTCCGACCGCGACCACCACACCGAGGCTCGCGCTGAGCCGAAGGGCGGTCGCGATCGACGGGACCGATGCCGGCAGCACCACCCGGCGCACGGTGGCGACAGAACTCAGTCCGAAGGACCGAGCGGTGTCGATCTGCTGCGGATCGACGGCGCGCACTCCGCCTCGGGTGCCGAGCAGCAGGGGCCACACGCAGGCGATGGCGATGAGGAACACCTGCATCCCGAGATCGATGTCGAACAGCACGATCGCCATCGGCACCAGAGCCACGGCAGGGATCGGACGCAGGACCTCGACGGCCCGCTCGGTCGCGCTGTCCGCCAGGTCCGACAGACCGACGACGATCCCGAGGGGGATCCCGATGGCGCAGGCCAGCAGGAGCCCACCGAGCCAGGCGAGGGCGGTGTTGCCGACCGCCGCCCCCATGTCGCCCTCGCGCACCGACGTCGCCAGTGCGTCGAGGATCGCCGCGGTAGAGGGCACGCTGGTCGAAGGCAGCGCTCCCGTGACCCGCAGCGCCTCAAAGGTGAGCACGAGCAGCGCCAGCCCGGCCAACGCCTTGAGCGTCCGCCGCGCGCCCGCCGCCCGCTCAGTCGGCGAGGAAGGCATCTGCGCTGTCCACCTTCTTGTCGAGCACGCCGACCTCGACGAGCAGCTCCGCCCAGGCGTTCCACGCGGCGGGGTCGTCCGTGGTGTCGACCGGCGCGAGGGAGATCACCTCGGACAGCTCGGGCGTGAGCTCGGTCATCTTCGGGATGGTCGCGCGGACTTCGTCGTCATGGGTCACGGCGTAATCGGCCGCCTCGTCGACCGCGGCGCGGAAGTCCTCGATCAGCTCCGAGTTGGCGCCGATGAACTTGTCCGAGGAGGCAATCGACGAGATGGACGTGGTGGGCGACAGCCCTTCCGAGACCGATACCAAGGGGACCACTTCACCCTTGGACTTCATGATGGTGGTGAAGGGCTCGGTCGCGATGATGGCGTCCGCGCGGCCGGCCTTCAGGGCCTCCCCCATGTTCGGGAAGGGTATCTCCACGAATTTGACCGACTGAGCGTCAACGCCGGCCTGGTCGAGCGACTCCATCAGTGCCAGGTCGTTGAGCTGGAACAGCGAGGCCGTCCCCACTTCCTTTCCGCCGAGATCCTTGAGCGACTTGATGTCGCTGTCCTTCGGAACCATCACCTGGATGGGGAAGCTGGCGGGGTCGTCACCGGCGATCGAGACCGTGGTGACGGACTTGAGCGGCACATTGTTGGCGCGGGCGGCCAGCAGTGCCGGCGCATTGGTCCAGACGAAGTCGGCGTCTCCGCTCATCAGGGCGGGTACGAGAGCAGCCGGCTCGACGTAGGAGATCTCCAGGTCGATGCCGTGCTTCTCGAAGATGCCCTGCTCCTTGGCCGCAACGATCGTGGCGGTCTGTCCGATCGCCATCGCGGCAAGGTTGACCTTGACGAGGCCGCCGGTTCCGGCCTCCTTCTTTTCGGCAGAACCGCAGGCTGTGGTGGTGAGGGCGGCCAGTACCGCCAGGGCCGGGGGCAGGACTGCAGTACGGACTCTCATCGGTCCCCATCTCGTGGAAGAACGTGTGACTCAGCACCGCCATCAAGCGATGGCAGCGTCAACGGGCACTGTGGGGGGAGGGAGCTACCTCGGTAGGGCGTCAAGAGGTTGAGCACGAAAGTTCGGGTGCTTTCGGCGCTACCTGACCTGCCTCGCGGTCTCATTGTTCGTCCCGCGTAAGAAACGATCCGTTTCTTCAGCAGGAAGGTAGGCTCATCCGCGAAGAAACGCAACGTATCGAAGAGAAGGAATTATGAGGGCCACCCGACGGCACGGTCGCGAACTGGAGGGCGCGATCTCCGAAGCCGTGATGAGCGAGCTCCGAGAGCGTGGCTACTCGGGGGTAACGTATGACGGGGTCGCCACGCGCGCCGCGACGAGCAAACCGGTGCTCTATCGGCGGTGGCCGACCCGAGCCGAGATGGTATTGGCGGCCGTCATCGCCTCGACCACCGAGGTGGTCGCCACCCCCAGCACCGGCGACCTCGTCCAGGACCTCAAGGCACTCCTGCGGTCGATGCGGGACAACTTCGGCCCTACGGACCGCTCGACGATGCTCGGACTGCTCGCCGAGTCGAACCAGGACGCCGCCGAGACGATCCGAGCGCTCATCTACCGATGGGGAGCCGACCTCGTCGAGCCGGTGGTGACCCAGGCCCGGGCGCGCGGCCAGCTCGGCACGGGGATGATCCCCACCTCCATCCTGGCCCTGCCGTTCGACCTCGCCCGGCACGAGTTCGCGATCCGGGGTGTCCTCCCTGACGAGCGGATCGACACGATCGTCGACGTGATCGTCGCGCCCCTCATGGTGGCCAACAGCCGCAGCGTTGAGGCTCCGGTCCACGAACCCACCTGAGCGTCGATTCGTCGCTGAGGAACGTCCCGAAGTGTCCGGCTGTGTGTCGGCGTGTGGTGGAGCAGACGCGCGGTGAGGTAGTGCGCCGCTTTATGCTCGGGCTGCGCCCCCCGGATTGACAGGTCAACCGCGCTCCCGGATCGGTGTGGACCGCGTCCAGCAGTCCCGTGACGGTCGGCGATCAGGTGGTGCTTGGAGCCGGGACCGGCCCGGCCTACGGGCGAGCGACAGCACGTACAGGACGTTCGCGGGCGCCGTTCGGTCCGGAACACGCAACTGTCCCGGATAGCGGCACCGCCTGTTGACCAAGATCGTCAAGCACCAGACCGCAACTCAACGCACTCTGAAATGATCAGCCAACCCAGTGCACGCGTCCCCGCGTCAAGGGAGCGGATGCCCGGGAGTGCTCTGCCAGCCTCTGCGGACCAACCTCTTGGATTTCCTGGCGCTGATCAAGACGCTGCGGCGTCGACGTGCCGGCCGAGCGTCCAGGCAGCCTGGATGCCGCGGGTCGCCGCGATGTCGGATACCGGGTCGCCCATGACGAGGACGAGATCGGCGCGCAGGCCGGGTTGGATGCGGCCGCGGTCTTCGAGGCCGAACGCGGTGGCGCTGATGCTTGTTGCTGACCGCAGCGCTTCCAGGGGGCGCAGTCCGGCTTCGACGAGCAGGTGAAGCTCGTCGTGCAGGCTGCTTCCGTGCGGCACCCCCGCGGGGACTCCGGGCTGTTCGTTGGCGTCGGTTCCGGCCACGAGGATGGCGCCGGCCCGGTACAGTGCCGTGACGGTGTTGCGCGCGTGATCGTAGGACAGGTGGGGGCCGCCGAGGTTGCGTGCGGTGCCCATCATCATGGTCAGCGTGGGAACGACGACACGTCCTGCCTCGGTGATGGCCTGCACGAGGTCTTCACCCAGGTCGGCATCGAGCGGCGCGTGGGTGAGAATGTCCACCCCGGCCTGGACAGCGAGCGCGATGGCGCCCGTGTTGCTGGCATGGGCCACCACGCGAAGACCCGCCTCGTGGGCGGCGTCAACCACGGCGGTGGCGGTGTCCTTTTCGGGGCCGCCCGCCCCCGGCCGCTCGAGGACCAGCTTGACGTAGTCCACGCCCTCGGCGGAGCGGGCGGCGACCCGTCGCCGGCCTTGCTCGGCTGTGGCCACGATGTCCTCGGCGGGGAAGCCGGGGATGCGCGAGTGAGGGCCGCCGGGCCCGACGAGCGGGGTGCCGGCGCTGCGGATGTCCGCTCCGTGGTCGCCGGCGCGGAGCGCGGCGAGGAACTCCGGCGGCCAGATGCCCATGTCCAGTGCGGTCGTGACGCCGAACCGGGCAAGGGTCGACTGTTCCTGAGGGTCGCGGAAGTGCACGTGTGCGTCGATCAGGCCGGGCAGCAGCGTGGCGCCGGTGCCGTCGATGGTGACGCCGTCGACCGGGGGTGTGCCCGTCCGGGTGACGGCGGCGATTCCCGACTCGTCGAAGGAGACGTCGTGGCGTCCGTCGAGCAGGTCGGTGCCGTCGAAGACGGCGACGTCCGTGACTGTGGTCGTCTTCATGCGTGGTCCTGTCCGTTCAGCCAGTCGCGTGCCGCCTGCTTGATGTCGCGTTCCTGGCCGCTGCCCTTGGTCGGGAAGGTGCGCTGGACGGGGAAGCCGCTCGCGTCGAGCAGATACGCCAGCGCCCCGTACTCGCGCGGGTGCCTGGCGAGGGCGACCGCATCGATGTCCACGGGAGCGCCAGGGTAGGTGAAGGTGGCCACGTCGTAGATGCACCTGCGGTCGAGGATGCGCCAGGAGCCGTCCCTCCGCTCGATCCGGTCGAAGAACCGGCTGTGAGCGTTGCAGCCGAGTGCGAGCTTCACGTTCTCGCCGATGATCACGGCATTGGTCTCGGCGAGCGCTCGGGTGCCGTCTGCGGAGAACGTCGCGACCGGCGCCGTGACGAGGTGCTTGGTGCGCAGGTCTGAGGCGCCCATGCGGGCGGACGCATCTACGAACTCGGACGCGAGGCCCTCGAACCAGGTCACCTCGATCCGCCCGTCGGGGTGGAAGAGCCGGCGTAGCTGTTCCCACTCCCCGAGGTCGCGGTGGATCCATCCGGTCATGAGGTCGGCGATGTCCTGCCGGCCCTGAAGCGTTGCGTCCATGCATCCAGCCTGCGCTCACCTCGAAGATCGGTCCAGTAGATTAATACGAATGGTCGATCGTTTCAGGCGATGGGAGAGAGATGGAGTTGCGCCATTTGCGGTATTTCGTGGCAGTCGCGGAGGAGCGGCACTTCGGCCGCGCAGCGTCCCGGCTGCATGTGACGCAGTCGACGCTCAGCGCGCAGGTGCAGGGTCTGGAACGAGAGGTGGGTGGGCCGCTATTCGTCCGGACCAGTCGGCGGGTCGAGCTGACTGAGGCGGGTGGACTGCTGTTGGTCGAGGCGCGTCGTGCGCTGGCCCAGGCCGATCGCGCACTTGATGTCGCCCGGCAGTCGGTCAGCGGAGGGATCGGGACGCTGCGGATCGGGTTCTCCGGTGTCGCAGTACTGGAGAGCGTACTGACGGAAGATGTGCGGGACTTCCACCGGGCCCACCCTGAGGTGCAGGTCGAAGTGACCGAACTTCCCCCGGCCTCGCAGGTGCAGGGGGTTCGCGAGGGAACGATCGATGTCGGTTACTGCCCTCACCTCGGTCCCGACGACGTGCCGGACCTGACCGTGGTCCGGCGTTTGGAGACCTCTCTGTCGATCGCCGTGCGGACCGGGCACCCGCTGGCCACGGCTACGGCGATTACGGTCGCCGATCTCGCGGACGAGCACCTCATCGTCTACGCGGCCGATGAGAACGACGAGTTCCTGCCCCTACGGCTGGACGCCGTCCCGGGTGTGGACCGGGGTCGGATCCGTCTGGTGGGCACCACGCTCGGCGCTCTCGCCCTCGCCGCGTCGGGCGCCGGGGTAGCCGTCGTGCCCGCAGCGACGGAACGCATCGGGCTGCCAGAGATCACCTATCGGCCCTTGAACGGGCCAGTCGCCAGGCTGGACGTCATGCTGATCAGCAGATCCGACGAACTGTCAGGGGCGGTGCGCGCCTTCACCGGCCGTCACCTGGTGCCAGACCGTTGATGCACACGCCGAAGAGTCCCGTGCTGTTGGTCTCTGCGGAGCACGGCAGCCACGCTGGGCGAGGCTCAAACGGCCGGGCCCGCGACGGTCGAGTCGGCGGGTAGGGACCGCCTCGACCGCGAGGCAGGGCAACCTCGGACAGGGTACGTCCGGGGCGGAGCAGATACGGCTGTCGGCCGCGGGGGCGTGGGCACGCTCTGGCTCGCTGCCGACCAAGTCCTGGAGCGCGTCGTAGTTGTAAAGAAGGTGCACGTCGAACCGAGCCACGGCGAGTCGTGCCGGTGGGTGCACCGGATCTCCCGGTCCTGCGGGAAGCTTGTCTTCTTCGAAGGCCACGCGCGCACCTTGTCAGGAATGGGAACCCGCGAGCCGGTGGCGCTGTTGAGAGCACTGTGGCGGCCTCAGGGGCAGTGCCGGTGTCAGGCGCTGAGTGAGCCTGCCGAAGGTGTCCATGAGCCGGCGGCTGCCGGGAAATGTGGCGCCGCCAGCCCTGCTGGGCGGCCTCTTGAGCTGTACAGGGGTCCTGCTGAGTCGGGCCGAGTCAGGCTTCGGCGGCGCGGGAGATGTCGCCGAGGAGCGTGGCCAGTTGGGCGGGTGCTGACAGGAAGGGGCAGTGGCCGGCGTCGAGCCGTGCGACGTGCGTGGCACGTACGGACATCTCCGCCTGCAGCGCCGGCCGGAGGGCCTGGTCGCGTTCGCAGAGCACATAGGTGGAAGGTACGGTCCGCCACGTGGCACGGGTCACCTGCTCCCCGAACGACCTCCGGCTCTGCCCGATCAGTTGGCTCATGGCGTACTCGGCGCAGTGACCAGGCAGGTCCCCGTACAGGGCTTCGCGGGGATCTTCGAAGGAGACGGGAGCGATACCGTCCAACTCGTGGCCCCTGCCCGCGGGGTGGCCGTGGATGCTGCCGACGGAGTCGCCCTCGGCCGGCATGTAGGCAGCGAGGTAGACGAGGTGAGCGAGGCTTGGACGGGCGGCGGTCTGCGTGGCCGGGAAGCCGCCGTAGGAGTGGGCTACGACGATCACGGGACCCTCCGTCTGCTCAAGGTGCGCGGCGATTTCCTCGGCATCGTCGTACATGCCGGCGCTGGGCGCGGGCCCTGCACTGGGCAGGTCGACCGTGCGGGAGTGAAAGCCGTCGGCGGTGAGGGCGGCCTGAAGACGGGTCCAGCACCCCGATTGGTGCCAGGCGCCATGGACGAGGAGGAAGGAGGGGCGTACTGCGGGGTCGGGCATGACGGTGCTCCCTGGTGGTGGCGGGTCGTTATCGGCGCTGGGCCCGGGCAACAGCCTGGGCGGGCGGGTCCGCTGTGGGGTTGGCGGCCGGGTTCCGTGAGGCGTGGCAGGTGGGCGCCGGGGCACGTGGGGTGGCGGGGAGGCTGTCCTGGGGCGCTGGTGTGGCCGTCCGGCCCGGCGATCGCACCAGGGTCAGGACGATCAGTGCGCCGAGGACGGCCGCGACGGACGAGAGTAGGAAGACACTGTCGAGGCCGGTCGCAAAGGCCTGGTGCACCAGGTGTTGTGCATCCGTGCGGTGGGCTGGGGGCGCCGCCTGTACCAGGGGCCCGGCCTGTCCCGCGGCCAGGGCCGCGGCGCCCATGTCGGGATCAGGAACGGCACTGGACGCGGTGAGAACCTCGGCCGTCCGGCTGGTGAAGACCGCGCCGAGTACGGCGATGGCCAGGGTCATGCCCAGTTGGCGGAAGGTGTTGACAGCCCCTCCTGCCATCCCCGCCTGCCGTGGCGGTACGGCGGAGGTGGCGGCGGAGACCAGCACAGGGGTGGCCAGACCCACACCGATCCCGGTGACCACGAGGCCGCAGACGAGGGCGGCCCTCTGCGCGTCGGCCGTCATACCCGCACGCATCAGCAGCATGCCGGCCGCGATGAAGAGGAGCCCCAGGCCAATCGGCAGACGGGGGGCGAACCGCTGGATGTGGCGGCCGGCCCCGGCGGCCACCAGGAATGACGCGCCTGCCATCGGAGTCAGGGCGAGGCCCGCGGCGACCGGGCTGAGGCCCAGCACGGACTGCAGCCACACGGAGACCAGTACCAGACAGCCGAAGGCGACTCCCTGGAGCATCAACGCAGCGCTCATCAGCCCCGCGAACGACGGGCGTCGCAGCAATGCCAGATCCAGCATCGGGGCACCGCCGCGCCGTGCCATGCGGTGCTCGATCACCACGAACGCGGTCAGGGCCATGATGGTGAGGGCGAAGATCGTAAGGATCTCCGCCGAGGTCCAGCCCGCTTCAGGGCCGCGGATGAGCCCGTAGGTGAGGGTCGTGGCGGCGACGGTGAAGGCTGTCGCGCCGGGGAGGTCGACGCGGGCCGGCGCGCCGGTGGCGGACGGGTCGCCGGGCTGGTCGGCGCGTACTGCCCGCACCGTCATGGCGATGGCGACGGCCGCGATGGGCAGATTGACCCAGAAGATCGCCTGCCAGCTCAGGTGCTCGGTGAGCAGGCCGCCGAGCAGAGGGCCAACCGCGGCGGCGGCGCCGTTCGCGGCGCCCCAGACACCGAAGGCCGTGCCCCGGTCCCTGCCCTGGTAGGAGGACATCAGCAGGGCTGGAGCCGTGGCGAACATGGCGGCGCCTCCGACGCCCTGCACCACGCGGGCGGCGATCAGTACGCCCGCGTCGGGGGCGAGGCTGCACAGGAGGGAGGCGAGGCCGAAGAGCCCCAGGCCGTAGACGTAGAGCCGCCGGTGCCCGAACCGGTCCGCCAGGGAACCGCAGGCCAGGAGCAGAGCGGCGAGGGCCAGGGCGTATCCGTTGATCACCCACTGCAATGAAGTGAAGGAGGCATCGAGATCACTGGCCATGCTGGGCAGGGCGACGTTCACGATGGTCACGTCCACCAGAAGGATAAAGGCGCCAAGGCAGACGGCCAGCAGGGGCCACCACTTGCGCATGTCGTTCTCCGTTCGCATCGTGCGTGCTGTCCGGGACGGCCGGTGAGTGCAACCACACCCGCACCGGCTCTCCAGCGAGCTTCGGATGCCTCGGCTCATTCAATAAGGAAGAGATGTCAGGTTGCGCAGATTCGACATAATGGAATCCATGAAGACGTATCTCGACACGACTGATGACGCGGACCGTGCACTGTCGTACGAGGAGACGAAGCTCGCGCACGCCCTCCAGATCAACGGGCGGGCCTCGTTTCAGGAGATCGCCAGAGCCCTGGGGGTGTCCGACCAGACCGCCGCGCGCCGCTGGTCCCGCCTGCGGTCTACCGGCAAGCTCAGGGTCCTGGGCCTGACCGATCCGCTTCGACTCGGCGACTCCTCCTGGGTGGTGCGCATCCGATGCACGCCTGATGCGGCCGCCTCCATCGGAGAGGCGCTGGCCCGGCGCACGGACACCAGCTGGGTCAGCCTCAGTTCCGGCGGCACCGAACTCGTCTGCGCCGTACGGGCCCGGGGACCGGGGCTGCGGGAGCCGTTGCTTCTGCAGAAGCTGCCGCGCACGCCGCAGGTGATGGATGTCTCGGCGCACTGCCTGCTGCACGTCTTCTTCGGCAGGCACCTCAGCTCGATCAACAAGAGCGGACCGCTGACGTCCGCACAGGTCCCGGCGCTCTCACCGCGCCCTGTGCAGGAGCCGGGGAAGGACGCGGCCCCGGCGGTGGCGCTGAACAGCGAGGACCGGCATCTGCTCGATCTGCTGGCCCGGGACGGCAGGGCGGCGCCGGCGGATCTGGCTGCCGCGACCGGACTGTCACCGTCGACGGTGCGCCGCCGGATCACCGAGCTGGGAGCGGCTGGCGTCCTCTACTTCGACGTCGAGTACCACCCCGGCGTTCTCCAGCAGAGCTTTCGGGCGGCACTGTGGCTGGAGGTCGACCCGGCCCGCCTCGCAGACGCGGGCAGTGCGCTGGCCGCCCATCCCGAGGTTCCCTACGCCGCCGCCGTGACCGGCACGGCCAATCTTTACGCCAGCGTGGCGGTCACGAGCGCACAGGACTTCTACCGCTACCTGACCAGGTCGGTGGCCACCTTGCCTGGCCTGCGGCACACGGCTACCTCGCCCGTCCACCGCACCCTGAAAGGCCCCGGCCCCTACCTCCCGGCCACAGCATGACCCCCTCCGCACCCGCGCTCCGGCGGGGACCTCTGCTGTTCAGGCGGCGTGGTGCGCGTGGCCGAGGCACCTGATGCGCCCCACTGAGCCTCCGCCAACTTGAAGCCACAGGACAACTTCGCCGAGACGTTCGGGGTGCCGGTGGAGCGTACTCTTCCGGGGCGGCGGCGAGCGGACCGTGCCGCTCGTGGTGCGGCGCTCCGAGGACTTCCAGAGTGGTAAGCCACCCACCGGATGGCGGGCTGCCGGCTCCTCGACCCACGCGTGGCTGCCGCTGCTCACCATAGGGGCGGCGGCCGGAGACCGTCTTCTGGCGGTCCTCGGCCCCAAACGCTGGCCGGGTGAGCTGGTCGCGGGGAAATCGTCCTCATCGCCTACGCCGGGGCGTTGTTCTCGAGCGCCCTCTACGACAACGTGCTGGCGTTCTTGAGCGGCATCTACCTGCTCGTCGCCTGTATCGGGGCCGCGGGGATGGTCGAGGAGGCAGCGCTGAGGTCCCCAGGTGATGCGACGACGTGCACGGTGACCGAGGTGAACGTCCGGGTGGAGACGAGCACGCACACCGACTCGGACGGGATGACGCACACCACCACCAAGACCCACTACGACCACGCCCTGGACTGCGACGCCGCCACGGGGCCCCTTTAGATGACCCGCACCGAGCGGCTCGCCGACACGGGAAATCGCATCGCCCATCACCTACGACCGTCAAGAGCGAGTGAAGCCCCAACTGACCGGCGAGGTCGCCGAAGACGACCGCAGCAACGAGTGGATGCTCGGCCTCGGACTGGCCATCACCCTCATCACCCGCGTCCCCGTCGGCCTCACCGAGGGAAGCGACTGGTGGGACGTCTCACGCGACACGCCCCGGCCTGCCTAATGAGCTGCCCCTGCAGCTATACAGGAACCAGCGGCGCATCCCTCCCGCGTCTCTGCTCGGTGGAACAGGAGCGCGCCTCTTTGGGCCTGCAAGCAGGAGGGCGGCTGCCGCAGCGGCAGCCGCCCTTCTCTCGCTTACCGTCCGGTCAGCCGCGGCGGGAGTCCGGACGCGCTCTGACGGACGACCGGCCCCGTCGACTCCCTGATGACCAGGTGCGGCGGGGGTACCTCCGGAGGGGGCGGTACCTTCTCGCCGAGTGTGGTGAGCAGGCGCAGGGCAACTGCTCTGCCGATGAGCTGGACGTCCTGGCTGATCGTGGTGAGGCGGGGATGCATCCACACCCCGATCGGCAGGTCGTCGTAGCCGACGACGGAGACGTCGTCGGGCACGCGCAGACCGAGGCGGGCCAGGGTGCCCATGCCCGTCAGGGCCATTGCGTCGTTGGCATAAAGAATCGCGGTCGGCGGGTGTGGTGACCGGAAGAGTGCGCTGGTCGCCCGGTCGGCCGCGGCATTGCCGAACTCACCGGTGAGGACCGCGTGCGGGCGCAGGCCGTGCCGGGCGAGGGCGTCCTCCAGGGCGCGGCGGCGCAGTACGTTGTGCACGCGGTCTTCGGGTCCCGCCACCGACGCGATCGACCGGTGCCCCTGGGCGACGAGGTGGTCCACGGCCGCGGTGACCGCTTCCATCTGGCCCTCGACGTGCAGGCTTTCCACGGTGCCGCTCGCCGTCGACCGGTCGTCCCAGGCCCGGCCCACCATCAGTCCCGGCATGTGCAACCGGTGCAGGAGGCCGGGACGGGTGTCCCCGAGACGGCTTTCGGTGAGAACGAAGGCGTCCACCCGGCGTTCGCGCGCGAGGCGGCCGTACAGCCGCTCCTCGTGGTCGGCGTCGGCACCGATGAGGTGCAGTTGCAACCCGTAACCGAGCGGGCCGAGCTCTTGTTCCATGCCGGCGATCAGTTCGGCGAAGTAGGGGTCGGTAGTGAGCAGATCGGGGGCACGGGAGACCACCAGGCCGACGGTACGGGTGCGTTCGCCCCGTAGCGCGGTCGCGGAGGCGCTGGGCGACCAGCCGAGTTTGCGGGCCGCGTCGAGGATCCGCTCCCGGGTCGGCTCCGAGATGCCGGGACGGTTGTTGAAGACCTTGGAGACGGCGGACTTCGACACCCCGGCGAGCGCGGCGACGTCGATGATCGTGGGCTGCGCCGGACGGATGCGCGGCGGCGAGGCAGCCGTCGCTGCGTCCCGTTCGGTGCTCATGCAGTGGACCTCCGGTTCATGTTTCCTCTCCGAGCGCCGATCGGGCAGGTGGCGGTGGCGCGGAGCCCGCAAGTGTCACGCCTTGATGGCACCGCTGATCAATGCTTCCTCCATCCGGCGCTGGAGCAGTACGTACACGATATAGACCGGAACGAGGGTGAGAGCCGTGCCGGCCATCAGCACTCCGTACTCGGTGGACTGGTTGCTCTGCAGTGTCGGCAGAGCGACCTGAATGGTCCGCTGGCTGGTGTCGGGGCCGATGATGACGAGCGAGTACAAGTACTCGTTCCAGAAGTTGAGGAAGTTCAGCAGCAGGATCGTCGCGATGCCCGGCATGCACAGCGGTACGAAGATCTTGCGCAGCACGGTCAGCGTGCCGGCGCCGTCGACCCGGGCGCTCTCCTCCAGCTCGGCCGGGATGGTGCGCATGAACTGGGTCAGCACCACCACCGACAGCGGAAGGGCCCCGGCAGGCAGCAGGAGGATCACGAAGGTGCGGGTGTGGAAGAGGCCGGTATAGGCGGCCATGAGGAAGGTGGGCACCAGCGCGGCGAAGGTGGGGACGAGGAAGCCGAGCGAGAAGAGGCGTTCAAGCAGGCGAGCGGCACGGCCGTGGCCGCGGGCCAGCGCGAAGCTGGCCGGCACCGCGAGCAGCAGTGTCAGAGCGAGGGCGACCGCGGTGACGAGCGCGGAGTTGATGAGCGCCAGGTCCAGGCGGGCGTATTGCAGCGCGTCGCCGATGTAATGCCATTTGGGATGGTCCGGTGGGGTGAGCGGGGAGTCGAAGATCTCTGTGGTGGTCTTGAGAGAGGAGATCAGCAGGTAGTAGAGCGGCACGACGAGCACGAGGGCGTAGAGCCAGACCATGGTGTGGCTCAGCCCGGCCAGCCAGCGGCCGAGGCCGCTGGGGCGGCGGCTGCCCGGCCGGCGCCTCGTCGGACGGCGGGTGGCGGAGGGCGTGGTGGTGGGAGTGTGCGCGGTGGGCATGGCTGCTCCTGGCGGTCAGTAGGTCTGCCGCAGGACGCGGCGGATGACGAGCATGCCGAGCAGCCCGATGGCGAAGAGAAGCACGCCGGCCGCCTGGCTGTACCCGAGGTCGGACTGGACGAACGCCTTGTTGTAGACCAGGAAGGACAGGTTCGTCGTGGCGTTTCCGGGGCCGCCCTGGGTCAGCAGCAGCACGTTCTGGGCGGAGGAGAACAGGATCCACAGGAACTGGAGCATCGTGGTGACGCCGACGTAGTCCTTGGCGACGGGGAAGGCGATGCCCCACATGCGGCGCCAGTGACCCGAACCGTCGAGTTCCGCGGCCTCGTAGATTTCCCGCGGGATGCTGCCGAGCCTGGCGGCGAAGAGTACGGCGGTGAAGCCGATGCCACTCCACAGGTCCAGGGCCATGATGCAGGCGAGTGCCGTGTGTTCGTCGGCGAGCCAGGAGCGGGTGAGCGCGTCCAGTCCGGCGCTGTTGAGGAGTCCGTTGAGCAGGCCGTTGGGCGCGAGGACGCCGTAGGCGAGCATCGCCTTCGCGGAGGCCGAGATCAGGGCTGGGGTGAAGAGCACCACGCGGAGGAGGCGATGGCCGCGCGGCCGGAGGGTGAGGTAGTAGCCCACCATGAAGGAGGTCACGATGAGCACCGGCAGCACGACGCCGAGCTGCACGGCGCTGTTGCGGGCCGCCGTCCAGAACAACGGGTCGCCCAGTACGGTCGAGTAGTTGGCCCAGCCCGCCCAGGAGCGGTGGGCGAGCATGCCGGGCCAGTGCAGGCCGCTGATGACGAACATCGCTATCAGGGGACCCGCCATGAAGAGCAGGTACCAGAGCAGCGCGGGCACCGCGAGCAGGGTGACGGTGGAGCGGCGGCTCTCGGTGGCCGTCCGGATCCGCGCGGGCGGTTCTGGGTGGGGCTGGAGAGCCGCCGGGGCCGGTGTTGGGGGGCTGATGTGCGCCATCGGAGGATGCCCTTTCCGCAGGGGGCCGGTCGTTGTCCGGGACCGGTCGGGGGTGAGGATCAGCTGCGGTAGGCCGCGTCCATGGCCGCCGCGATGGAGTCGGCGCCGCGGCCGGGCTGGTAGGCCAGACTGCTGGCGCGGATCAGCGGCTGGGAGACCGCGGGCGGCACGTACAGATCGGGCAGGACCGCGTAGTCGATCCGCGCATCCGGCAGCCTCAGGGAGGCGGACACCAGCGGGAAGCGGGGGCTCTCGGTGGCGCCGCACACGGCCATCACCTGACCGGCGTCCTCGACGAAGGCGCGGCTGCTGGCGGGCCGGTACAGGAAGGTGATGAAGCGCCTGACGAGGTCGATCTTCTTCACGCCGTTGGGACTGATCCAGATGCCGGTGGCGGTATAGCCGCGGAACGCGGTGGGTGCGTGGTAGACCCCGTCGGGAGGCACCGGCCAGCCGCCCAGTTCCGTCACGGCGGCGATCTTCGGCGGGACGTTGATGAGGGTCGAGGAGATCGCCGATATGGCCGGGGCGCGCCCGGTGTAGTAGTCGGTGTTCATGGAGTCGGCGCTGAGTCCCTGGGCGCCCTTGAAGAAGACGCCGGCATCGCGCAGCCGCGTGAACAGCTCCAAGCCGCGCACGGCGCGCGGATCCGCCGCGAAGCCGGCCTGCCGGAAGAGGCGGGCGGCATCCTCGGCCGGCAGGTACGCCTGCATGATCTGCATCAGGAGCTTCTGTCCCGACCAGTCGTTACCGCCGATGCTGACGAGCCCCCGGCCGCCGGCCGCCCGCACCTTGCGGGCGGCGGTGACCAGCTCCTCAGTGGTCACGGGTACGCGCGGGATGCCATAACGCCGCAGCAGGTCGGTGTTGTAGGCGACGGGCCAGGTGAAGCCGTTCCACGGAAAACCGGCGATCCGGCCACGGGCGTCGGTCCACTCCTCGAGTGCCTGCGGCAGGAACACGTCGCGCAGGCCCCACACGTCGAGGTAGCGGTTGACGGGGACGGTTGCCTTGAGGTCGGTCCAGGAGAGTGACTTCTCGGCGAGGTTGACCATCACGACGTCGGCTTCCTCGTGGGCCAGCCGCGCGGTCTCGTACACGTTGATGAGGTCGGTTCCGCCGGAGACGAGATTCTTGATCCGGGACCCTCGGTTGCCGCGCTCGAACTGGTCACAGAGACGGTCGTAGACCGTCGCGTTCGCCGAGCCGGCGGTGAGCATGTTGTGGACCACGAGGGTGTTCGGGTCGTCGTCATCCGGACTCAGCGCGCCGCACCCCGCGAGAACGGGAGCCAGCGTGGCCGAAACCGAGCCCTTGAGTAGATTTCTACGCCGCACTCCGGAGTCCTCCCGATCGCCGCGTCAAACCATTTGGTAGAACGGTTTCGCGCAGCCTAAGGACCCCCTCTGGCGGCGTCAATCCCCACTGAATGGCGGATCTACTCGATCAGACGAGACTGGAAGGCTCTCTTGTTCGCCACTAAGTGGAACGATATATCTGTGATGGTGCGAGAACCGACGACTGCCGAGCACGCATCGGCCGCACGGCCGGAAAGGAACGCTCACGTCATGCGGCGCAACCAACAGACGGCCACGGCAGGCCCGCCCTGCTGCGACGTCGCGTCGGCACGGGCTCGATGGCCCTGTGCACCTACCCCGTCGAGCACATGGCCGCCGCCTCGCCGTTCGTCAACCCGGAGGCCACCCACCTGCCGTATGCCGCCCTCGCGCGCGAAACAGGGGTCCGCCAGGACGTCACCGTCGCCGACCCGGCGGTCCTCGTCGGCGAACTGGCCCATGCGGACGGTCGGCGCTTCGTCTGGTTCATCAGCCAGCACGAGAACACGGTGACCGCGAAACCGGTCCTCACCAGGGGCCTCGCGCTCCACGACGAGGAGGGCGCGCCCCTGAACAAGCTCACCCTGCCGGCGTTCGGCGTCCGCGTCCTCAGCCTCGTCACCGCCTGAACGGCCCGCAGCCCTCACTTCCCGAAAGGAACCAGCATGTACGACGTCAGGGAGTTCGGAGCCGTCGGTGACGGCGTCGTGGACGACACCGCCGCGGTACAGAAGGCCGTGGATGCCTGCGCCACGTCCGGCGGCGGCCGAGTGGTGCTGCCCGGCGGCCACACCTTCCGCACTGGCACCGTGACCCTGCGCTCCCACGTAGAGTTGCACCTCGAACACGGGGCAACCCTCGCCGGCAGCCCGGAATTCTCCGACTACACCGTGCGGTTCGGCGGTGTAGTCCTCAACGACGGCACGCCCCGGTGGGGCGCTGATCCCACCGGCGTCCTGCTGAACGCCGAGGGCGCCGAGAACATCTCCGTGACCGGGGCGGGCACCATCGACGGCGCCGGCCGCCACTTCGTCATCTCGGACAACGGCTACATCTACACGATGGACCAGCAGCGGCCCTTCACCGTCTACTTCCGGGACTGCCAGAAGGTCACCTTCCGCGACGTGTCCATCGTCGACGGCGCCGTGTGGACGCTGCGCCTGTCCCTGTGCGACGACGTCCTGATCCATGGCATCCGCATTCACAATGACCTCAAGACACCCAACAGCGACGCGATCGACCTCGACTGCTGCCGCCGCGTGCGCATCAGCGACTGCGACATCGTCGCCGGCGACGACGCCATCTGCCTGAAGGCCTGCCTGGAACACACCGGCACCGACCGCGAGACCGCCCCCGTGTGCGAGGACGTCACCGTCACCGGCTGCACCATCACCACCACCTCAAGCGCGCTCATCGCGGGCGTGGAGGGGCAGAGCAAGATCCGCAACGTCGTCTTCTCGTCCTGTGTGATCCGCGCCAGCGCCCGCGGTCTCGCCGTCCGCCTGGGCGAGGGCGGCGACATCGAGAACGTCCTCTTCAGCGACATCACCGTCGAGACCCGCTTCTTCCACGAGGGCTGGTGGGGCCGGGGCGAACCGATCGCGATCATGGCCGTGCCCTGGACCGAGAACTGCGGCACCATCCGCAACATCCGCTTCCGCAACATCCTGTGCCGCTCCGAGAACGGCGTCCTCGTCGTCGCCCAGGACCCGGGACGCGTCGAAGGACTGGTCCTCGACGGTGTCCGCGTGGAGATCGACCGTTGGAGCCGCTGGCCGGGTGGCCATGCCGACCTGCGCCCGCGGCGCGCTGAAGGCTTCCCCGCGATACCTACGGACGGTTTCCACTTGGAGAACGTCCACGACGTACGGCTGCGTGACTGCGAGGTGGTCTGGACGGCTCGGCCCGAGGACGCCCGCCACGCGCTGTACGCCGGGGGCTGCACGGAACTGGAGAACCGGGACTTCCGCGGCGAGGCGGCGCATCCTGGGCTGGATCCGGTACTCATCAGCTGAGCGGCCAAGGCGCCACCGCCGGGCACTACGGAGGCCCCGGACCTATTCGTCCGGGGCCTTGCCGCGTTCCCGCGTCCGGAAGCATGGGCGGAGGTCAGCCGTCGGCGCCGCTTCCCCGGACCACACAGGACCGGTTGTTCTCCCAGCCCCAACCGTCACCGTCGGAATCCGACGAGCCGCCGTTGACACAGTACGGATAGCCATTGGGCGCGGTGCCGCTCCCGCCGCCGTAGACGGTGGCGGGCTTGGACGTGGCGGCGACGCCGTTGGCGCCGTTGAAGAAGCGCTGGCCCCAGCCGGTCAGAGAGTTCGCGTTGAAGGCGTTGACCATGTCGAGGTACTCGACACCGCCGCCGTTGCCGCTCCAGGACCAGCCGATGTAACCCACGCCCAGGGACTGCGCGGTGGCCATGATGGCGTCCTCGTCAGGATTGCCGTCGCCGTGCTGGTTGCCGAACTCGCCGACGACGATGGGCAGTCTGCTGCGGACGAAGTGGTTGAGATAATCCTGCACCTCTGCGGCGGTGTCGTAGACCCCGTACATGTGGACCGAGAAGATGGTGTTGCGGTCGGGGTCGGAGGCGAAGACCGATGCCGCGTTGTCCCTCATGGTCCCGGACCAGTCCTGACCCCAATTGGGGGCGTCGACCATCAGCGCGTGGCTGATGCCGGCGTTCCGGAGCTTCCCGATCGCACGTTTGGTGGCGTCGGTCCATGCGGCGTAGTTGGTGTTGCCGAACGGTTCGTTGCCGATATTGACGACGACGTAGTTCTCCTGGCCCTGCAAGGCGCTCTTCACGCCGATCCAGTAGTCGGCAGCCTTGTCGAGGGTGGTGGCTGCGCCGTCTTCGCCGTATCCGGTGGTGTCGTGCACCTCCAGGACACAGATGACCCGGTTGGCCTTGCACTGGCGGATGAGCGAGGAGACCTCGGCAGTGCTGGTACGAGTCCATCGATCACCGTTGCTCAGGACGACGCGGACGGTGTTGGCTCCCTTGGCCGCTATGTCGGCGATGGAGCTCGTTCGGTCGGGAAACCAGGCGTGGGCGTGGTTGGCACCACGCATGACGAACGCGTTGCCGTTGGCCTCGACGACGCGTCCGTTACTGACACGGATGCCCGTCGGCGCGGCATCCGCCTCTTCGGCGAAGGGACCGGTCACTGAGACCAGCAGGCTCAGGACGGCGGCTAACGTCACGCCCGCCGTCGTGATCAGGGTGCTCTTCAGCTTTCGCATATGTCTCCTCGCGTGCGGATGCGGTGCGGAACGACTCCAGGGGACAGGACTTCCTCAGCGGAGCCCTCGCTGAGGGCATGGTTCGCAGGCGTCGCGGGTGGGGGGCGGCGCCGATCAACTGCGCGCGTTCGCATGTGACATCGGCCCCTGGGAGGCTCTCCCGGGCCGTCGTCACACCATGAGGCAACGCTCGTTGCACCCATGTCAATAGGCGGTTCGCGATCCCCGTGACGGACACGGAGACGTCCCTCAGCTAAACCGCTAAACTACCTGATCAGTCATCAGGCGCATGCATGGCGATTTACCATCAGCGAAAATATGGCCTATGTAACGGAAAGCAGGCTGTAGCAACACTCTCTGTCACTCACTTGGTGAACCGGTACATCACCGGGTCGACGAACGGGGCGAGGCCGTCGATGCGCGCGGCACGAGAGAGGGTGTGGCCACCGGCCGGGAGGCGGCCTGGCGGCCATCGAGGACATCGAACAGCACGTGTGTGACCTGAGCCCCGAAACCGTGCACGTCGTGACTCATCGCCGACAGCGTCGGATGGGTCAGCCGGCACAGCTGTGAGTCGTCCCAGGCCAGCAGGGACAAGTCATCCGGTACGGAGATGCCCATCTCGGTTGCGACACCGAGTCCGGCGACCGCCATGATGTCGTTGTCGTAGAGGATCGCCGTGGGCCGTTCCGGCGTCAGCAGGAGGGAGCGCGTGGCACGTGCTCCGTCGTCGCCGGAAAAACTGGTCTCGATGTGCGGGCCGCTCCGGAGGCCGAGTTCGCTCATGGTCTGTTCGAAGGCGGTCGTCCTGATGGCGCTGTGCCCCAGGCCGCGGGGGCCACCCACGTGTGCGATGCGGCGGTGTCCCAAGGCCGCCAGGTAGCGCACCGCCTCGGCGACGGCGGCCGCGTCGTCGGTCCAGATGGACGGGAAGCCCCCGGTGAGCGAGGGGTGGCCGACCGCCACGGCCGGCAGGCCCAGCTCTCGCAGCGGTTCCACGCGCGGATCCTCCTGGTGGAAGTCGACCAGGATCGAGCCGCCGATCTGCCGCTCCCTCCACCAGCGCTCCTGCAGAGTGATCTCCTCCTGAAGCGAGTCGACCAACCGCAGGAGCAGGGAGCAGTCCCGCTCGGACAGCACGCTCTCGATACCGGAGATGAACTCCATGTAGAAGGGTTCCAGGCCCAGCAGGCGGGCCGGCCGGCAGATGGCCAGCCCGACGGTGTCGACCGACTGGCGCGACAGGCTGCGGGCCGACGAATTCGGCGCCCATCCCAAGCGCCGGGCCGCCGCGAAGATACGTTCCCGGGTGGCCTCGGAGACGCCCGGTTTGTGATTGAAGGCCAGCGACACGGCACCCTTCGACACGCCAGCGGCGGCCGCCACGTCCTTGATGGTGACGCGCTCGGGAGATGCGCTCACGCCGGCTCCACGCAGTACAGCGCGGCGCGCACTGCGTTGGCTCCGACTTCGGCCGCACTCGTGACCCGCAGGCGGGCCTGTTCGCCAGGAAGGAGGGTGCGAAGTCCGCTGTCGCAGCCTGCTTCGGGGCCGAGCCGGTCGGCCTGCAGGAGTAGGTCCCGTACGAGAGTGTGCGCTTTCACCACGACCTCGACACTACCCGTAACACTGCCGGCCGGGGACTGCACGGCCACGTCGTAGTGCGGAGTCGGGTACGCGAAGTCCTTGTCCGGCACGGGAACGTGCAGCGCGCGCAGGTCGTCACAGTCAGCGACGAGGAACTCCTTCCCCGACAGCTCGTCGGGCACCAGTGCCTCCGGCACGCGATGCCGGTGCACCGAACGAGCCGGGACGGTCACGTCGATGACGACTCCTGCCACCTCGGTGCCGTCCGCCCGCATCCGGCGCACAGTCACCGCAGCCTGCCACTCCTCGGCGGCCTGGTTGACGACGGCCAGCACCGGCCCGTCGGCCTCCGGCTGGAGCGTGAGGAGGCGGTCCGCGTAGACGCGTCGCAGCTCGTGGTAGAGGGGCTTGAGCCTGCCGTCGCCGTCGATGGCGGCCCAGGAGCTGACCGGCCAGCAGTCGTTGATCTGCCAGACGACGGTGCCGGCACAGACCGGCCAGTGCGAACGCCAGTGCTCGATGCCGGCGGCGATCGCGCGGGCCTGGACGACCTGAGTGAGGTAGTGCCAGCGGTCGAAGTCGTCGGTGGGCAGGGCGAAGTGGCGTTCCACGCCCCGGTTCAGCTTGCCGTTGCCGTCCTCGGCCTTCTGGTGGTGCAGCATGCCAGGCGAGTCGGGGGCGAGTCGTTCACCGGGCAGCGCGCGCCGCAGCGTGGCCATGGCTGGGGGTGCCTGCCAGCCGAACTCCGAGACGAAGCGGGGCACCGATTCGCGGTACTCGGCGTAGTCCTGGCGGTTCCAGACCTCCCAGGAGTGGTGGGTACCGTGCTCCGGGTCGTTCGGGTGGTGGTCCCACGACCCGGACCAGGGGCTGCCCGCGGTGTACGGCCGGGTGGGGTCGAGCTCGGCGACGACGCGAGGCAGCAGGTCGAGGTAGTAGCCACCACCCCAAGAGTCGCCGGCGAGTGCCTGCTCCCACTCCCAGTCCCGAAAGCCCCAGAGGTTCTCGTTGTTGCCGTTCCAGAGGACGAGACTCGGATGCGGCATCAGCCGGACAACGTTGTCCCTGGCCTCCGCCTCCACCTCGCCGCGCAAGGGCTGTTCCTCGGGGTAGGCGGCGCAGGCGAACAGGAAGTCCTGCCAGACCATCAGCCCCAGCTCGTCGCAGGCGTCGTAGAAGGCGTCGTCCTCGTAGATCCCGCCGCCCCAGATCCGCACCAGGTCCACGCCGGCCTCGGCCGTCTGACGCAACCTCGTGCGGTACCGCTCGGGCGTGATGCGCGAGGGGAACACATCGTCGGGGATCCAGTTCACCCCGCGGGCGAAGACACGTACACCGTTGACGACGAGAGTGAACCCGGTTCCGTGCTCGTCCTCGGAACGGTCCAGCTCCACGTTCCGGAACCCGATGCGTCGCTGCCAGGAGTCCAGCAAGCCTTCCTCCGGACCCTCCTCGACCAGCGTGACCTCCAACTCGTACAGCGGCTGTGAGCCGTGGCCGCGTGGCCACCACAGGGAGACGTCGGGTACGTCGAGGGCCAGCACGGCCCGCGTGCCGTCGACGGCCGCATGGGCCTCGACCCCGGCGGCGGAGGCCCGGACGGCGAGAGCACGGTCCGCGCCCCGCTCCGTTCGCTCGACCTCGACCCGCACCTCGACCCGGCCGGTTTCGCCGTCGACCGTCACCAGGGGACGCACGCCGGCCAGCCTCGCCGTCGACCAGCGCTCCAGCCGCACCGGACGCCAGATTCCGGCGGTCACCAGCGTCGGTCCCCAGTCCCAGCCGAAGCTGCACGCCATCTTGCGGATGTACTGGAAAGGCTCCGGATAGACGTTGGGTCGCTCGCCCGTCAAGGCCCGTACTGCCGCTGCCTCGTCGTAGGCGGATGCGAAGTCCACCTCCAGCAGCCCGTGGCGATCGGTTACATCGAAGCGGTACTGGCGATGCATGTTGCGGGTTCGCCCCAACTCCCGCCCGTTCAGGGTGATGGTCGCCGCCGTGTCGAGTCCCTCGAATACCAGGTCGGTCCGCTCATGACCCTCTTCAGCGGTGTCACGGGCCGCCACGTCCCGGAGATAGGCCCAGGCACGTTGGCCGACCCACGCGACGTCCGTCTCATTGACGCCGAGGAAGGGATCCGGGATCAGACCGGCGGTGAGCAGATCGGTGTGGACACAGCCGGGGACCTGAGCGGGCAGCAGACTGTCGCCGTGGCGCAGCCTCCAGTCCTCGGCGAGCTGGGCGACTTCCCTCATGTGCGGCTCCTTAGGCGGGACGGACCTCGTTCGTTGCTCAATGCGACACAACCTAACTCCACATAAGTGAACCGGTCTAGTCCTTGTCCGACAGGCGGGAACTAGGGCAATAATGCTTACGGCAGCGAGGTGTTTCCATGGGGGCACATGCAAGGCAGTAACGATTGCGCATCGCGCTGCGTCACGCGGCTTTACCGGTTAACCACCGCCTGACATAGTCGCCGTCAACCACCAGAGCCTGAGCCGCAAGTCCTGGAAGGAGCTGGGCACATGGGGAAGAAGACGCTGGGCATCGCTCTCCTCGCCACCGCGATGCTGACCGTCGCGGGGTGCAGTGGAGGGGGCAGCCCGAACGCCGGCGAGACCGCCGCCGCCCCGGTGAATCCGGACGGCGTCTCGGGAGACATCACCGTCCTGACCAATCGCACCGACCTGGTCCAGGACGGGACGATGAAGCGGTATGCGGCGGAGTTCAACAAGACGTACCCCGAGGTGAAGGTCAGGTTCGAGGGGCTCACCGACTACGAGGGTGAGGTGAAGATCCGCATGAACACGGAGGACTACGGCGATGTCCTGCTGATCCCCTCGGTGATCGCCAAGGGGGACTACCCCAAGTTCTTCGCTCCGCTCGGCGACACCTCCTCGATGAAGGACACCTACCGCTTCACCGACAAGACCGACATCGACGGTACGACCTACGGAATCGCCACGTTCGGCACCGCCAACGGCTTCGTCTACAACAAGGCGCTGTGGAAGAAGGCCGGCATCACGGAGTGGCCGACGACGCCACGGCAGTTCCTTGACGACCTGAGGGCCGTCGAGGAGAAGACCGGTGCCACTCCGTACTACACCAACTTCAAGGACGGCTGGCCCCTCGAAAGCCCCTGGACCAACAGCATCGGGTCCGTCAGCTGCGACACCCAGGCCCACGACAAGCTGGCCGAGATGGACAAGCCCTGGAGCAAGGGCAACGACCTCCACACGCTCGACACCCTGCTGCACGACATCGTTCACGAGAAGCTCTCGGAGAAGGACCCGGCCACCACCAACTGGGAGAGCTCCAAGACCCTCCTGGCAAAGGGCGAGGTGGGCAGCATGCTGCTCGGCTCCTGGGCCATCGACCAGATGCGGGACGCCGCCGAGAAGGCCGGCCAGAACCCCGACGACATCGGCTTCATGCCCGTGCCGGCTCAGGAGAACGGGCGCTTCTGCACCACCCTGGTCTCCGACTACCAGCAGGCCGTGAACATCCACTCCGACCACAAGAGTGCCGCCCGTGCTTGGATCGACTGGTTCACCGAGAAGTCCGGGTACGCGGCGAAGGAGGGCGCCGTCTCCGTCCTGAGGGCTGGGGCATTGCCAAAGACGCTCGACGATTTTGTCGACAACGATGTCAAGATGATCGAGCGCTCCGCGGCCGGGACGGCCGAGGTCAACGCCATCGACAACGCCTCCGAGATCGGCCTGACCAAGCCGGACTACCGCAAGAAGCTGATCGACATCGCCCGCGGTGCTGTGGACGGATCGCTGGACGAGTACTTCGACGACCTGAACAAGCGCTGGTCCGAGGCCAGGCAACTGGCCGGCTCCTGAACCGGCCCCAGCCGGCTCCTCCTCAGCCGGATTCTTACCCGGCGGGAGGGGCCCCTCGCCCCAGCCCGCTGCTCAGCGGCGGCTCCTCAGCGGACGACGAAAGGCCCCGGCTCCGCCATGACCCGCAGCGCATCCACCGCGGCACCTCCCACCCAGGCCACCGAACCAGGCCCGACCGACGGACGACGATCCGGCGACCGCGCGCGGGGCAAAGCCCCTTGGCGTGACCGGCCGCTACGCCGTATCACCCCGTGGCTGTTCCTCCTCGCCCCCCTCGCCCTGCTGGTCACGTTCACCTACGTGCCAGTGGGCAACATGATCTACTACAGCTTCACCGACTGGGACGGGGTCAGCCCTAAACGGAACTTCGTGGGCGGCGACAACTACACCCAGGTGTTCACCAGGCCCGAACTCTTCAAGGTCTTCGCCGTCAGCCTCTACTACCTCGCCGCATCCGTCGTACAGATCGTCATCGCCCTGTACTTCGCCACCGTCCTCAGTTTCGACCTGCGCTTTAGGAACCTGTTCAAGGGAATCCTGTTCTTCCCCTACCTGATCAACGGCGTCGCGATCGGCTTCGTGTTCCTGTACTTCTTCCAGGACGGCGGCACCCTCGACTCCGTCCTGTCGTGGTTCGGCGCCGACGCCGACCACGCCTGGCTGGGCAGCCCCGAGTCGGCCAACACCGCACTCGCAGGCGTGTCCGTGTGGCGTTTCACCGGCCTCAACTTCGTCCTGTTCCTCGGCGCGATCCAGTCGATTCCCGGCGAGCTCTACGAGGCCGCCCAGCTCGACGGCGCGACCAGATGGCAGCGGTTCCGGCACATCATCGCGCCGAGCATCCGTCCGGTGCTGAGCCTGAGCGTCATCCTGGCGATCTCCGGCTCGTTGTCCGTCTTCGAGATCCCGTACATCATGACCGGCGGCGCGACCGAGACGTCGACCTTCGTGATCCAGACGGTCAAGTTCGCCTTCCAGTTCAACAAGACCGGCCTGGCCTCGGCCTGTGCCGTGGTGCTGCTGGCCATCATCCTGCTCATCACCTGGATCCAGCGCCGCCTCGTGCCCGACGAAAGGGTGGACCTCGTATGACCATCACCGCCCGGTCCCGGGAACGAGGCCGCCGAAACCACCGTATCGGCACCGCACTCACCTACGTGTCCCTCGTAGTCGCATCCCTCGTCGTCCTGGTCCCGCTCCTCGTCGTCTTCCTCACCTCGCTCAAGTCCTACGACGAGATCTCCGACGGCCGGCAAGCCCTGTCCCTGCCCGATGACTGGCTCAACTTCTCCAACTATACAACGGCGTTCAACGACGGACACATGCTCACGGCCTTCGGCAACACGGCCTTCATCCTGCTGTTCTCCATCACCGGAACCGTGATCATCGGCTCCATGACGGCGTACGCCATCGACCGCTTCGACTTTCGCTTCAAGAGCCTCGTCATGGCGCTGTTCCTGATCGCCACCCTGGTCCCCGGTGTGACCACCCAGGTCGCCACCTTCCAGGTCGTGAACAGCTTCGGCCTGTTCGATACCCGCTGGGCGCCGATCCTTCTCTACATGGGGACGGACATCGTGTCGATCTACATCTTCCTGCAGTTCATCCGCGGCATCCCCAAGTCCCTGGACGAAGCGGCGCGGCTGGACGGCGCCAATTCCTTCACGATCTACCGAAGGATCATCTTCCCGCTGCTGAAACCGGCGATAGCAACCGTGGTCATCATCAAGGGCATCACCACGTACAACGACTTCTACATCCCCTTCCTCTACATGCCTTCCGAGGACATGGGGACCATGTCGACGGCCCTCTTCCGGTTCAAGGGACCGTTCGGGGCACACTGGGAGTACATCTCCGCCGGTACAGTCCTCGTCATCGCGCCGACCCTTGTGATCTTCCTGTTCCTGCAGCGCTACATATACAACGGGTTCGCGCAGGGGGCTACGAAGTAGTCAGGGCGTCACCGGGCCGCCTGCCCTGCACCGGCCAGCCCTTGAGTCACGCGTTCGGCGGCGTCCTTCAGATGCGTGACATACCTCTGGACGTCAGCTTGTCCGGCGTCGGGAGGGAGGCCGTCGACGGTCAACTGCATCACGACCTCCTTTCGGGAGTCGAACACGGGAACAGACACGCTGCGGATTTGGTGCTGCTCGTTCGCGTCACGCAGTTCGTCAGGCTCGTGTTCGCTCCCCAGCTGATCGACCAATTGCCGGATCGCCCGCCGTCCGTGCGGTGTCAGCCCCTTCAGGGTGGTCTCGTCGACGCTGGATTCCAGCCTGCGCAGACTGTCGCTCCACGTAGCGATCGACCAGCCTCGCTTGCGGACCCGATCGACCAATTGCTGCGGATCGGACCGCGTGACGGATGACTGGGAGTCTGCCGCCCGTCTGATCCACGCCTCCTTGGCCTCCTCGGACCAGGCCACCAACGCAGTGCCCAAAGGGGGGATGTGCGGCAGCCGCTGACCGACACGGCTGTAGTCGCGGCCCCCGGCCGGAGTGCCGGCGGTGGCCAACAGGACGATTTCGTCGCCGACCGCGCTGGAGGCGAGACACTCGACCCGGTGGCGTGATGCGACCTCCTCCATGAACGGCCGTGCCACGTCGACCAGCCGAAGATGCTCGATGAGGTCAGGTTCGCCCGCTGCCGCCAGCGACAGGGGGGCGAATTGCCCATAACCGCCCTGGAAGAAGAGCAAAGGCAACGACGACCCCGCCGCGTCCAGCGTCGTGACCCGGCCAATGACGATCGAATGGTCGCCGGCATCGTGGACCGAATCCACCGAGCACTCGATCCAGGCGACGGCGTTCTTGAGCCGCGGCAGACCAGTGGTGGACGGTGCCCACTCAAGACCCTCGAACTTGCGGTCGCCCCCCGTGGCGAAGGACCGGGACTCCGACTCCTGGTGCGCTCCCAGTACGTTGACGCAAAAGCGGCCGTTCTTGAGAATCTTCACCGAGGTGCTGGACTGCTTGCCTGGCAGGAAAGCCACCAGCGGTGGCGAGAGAGACACGGAGACGAAGGAACCGACCGTCATTCCCACCGGGCCGCCATCTTCAGCACACGAGGTCACCGCCGCGACACCGGTGGGGAAATGCCCAAGCACGTGACGAAAGTGTTGGGGGTCGATGGGTTCAGACATGCAGCTCTCCTCGCCTGATTCTATTTCGCTCCGACTCTAAACACCCGTATGTTTCGAGTCTTTTGCTACTCTCATGCCGGGTGGACCTGCATGTCAAGGGTCTGGAGGCGCCGCAAGCGGGCGGGCACCGGGGGCCCGACGTCATCCCGGATCGGGTGTCAGCCGACCGCTGACCTGCGAGTCTCCGGCGAGAGCATTGAGGCTGAGCAGAGGTGATGGACGGCCCGGCCGAGCAAAGTGTTGACATTTTGACCTCGGATTGCCAGGATGGCGTTTCGGCTGCGAAGGGCCGTTCTCCGGTCCGGCGCCCCTGAACAGCACCCCGGCCGGCTTACGGCTTGCTGTACCGCCCCGGCCGGACCCGGAGACTATGTCCACTGCTTCCCCGGCCTCGACCAGCCGCAAGTCCGCGCCGTCCAGGTCCATTGCGGTGGTCACGGTGACCGCTCTCATCAGCCTCATCGTCTCGACGATGCAAACGCTCGTCATCCCGATCGCACCCGAGCTGCCCCGGTTGGTGAATGCCGCGCCATCGGACACCGCCTGGGCCGTAACCGCCACCCTGCTGGCCTCCGTGGTCGTCACCCCGGTGATGGGCCGCCTCGGCGACATGTACGGCAAACGTCTCATGCTGCTCGTCAGCCTCTCCTTCCTGGTGGCCGGATCCTGCACCGCCGCGCTCAGCGACTCCCTCGCGCCGCTCATCGTCGGACGAACCATGCAGGGCCTGGCGGCTGGTGTCCTGCCCCTTGGCATCGCTGTACTGCGCGACGAGATACCTCCCGAGAGGCTCGCCGTTTCTACCGCGGTCATCAGCGCCTCGCTCGGCATCGGCGCAGCACTCGGTCTGCCCGCCGCCGCCCTCATCGCCGGCTCGTTCGATTGGCACGCGCTGTTCTGGCTCTCCGGGCTCCTGGGAGCCCTGGGCGCACTGCTCGTGTGGTTCTTCATCCCGGAAGCCGCCTCCGGTACCGGTCAGCGCTTCGACCTGACCGGGGCCGTGGGCCTGTCCGCAGGACTGGTATGCCTGCTGCTGGCCATCTCCGAGGGTGCCGACTGGGGCTGGAGCAGTGCCCTGACGCTCTCGCTGTTCGCCGCGGCCGCCATCATCCTGGTGTCGTGGGGCCGCTTCGAATTGCGTGCCGCCCAGCCGCTCGTCGACCTGCGTATCACCGCCCGCCGCCAAGTGCTTTGCACCAACCTCGCTTCCTTTGCCCTCGGCATCTCGATGTTCGCCGTCTCCCTGGTCACACCTCAGCTGATCCAATTGCCCCAGGAGACGGGACATGGCCTCGGCAAGTCGATGCTCGTCGCCGGCCTCGTCATGGCGCCCAGAGGCCTGATCATGATGCTCACCGCTCCCCTCTCCGCGATCCTCACCAAGTCCAAGGGGCCGAGGATCACTCTGATGACGGGTGCACTCGTCGTCGCCTCGGGCTACGTCCTCAACCTCACCCTGATGTCCGAGGTGTGGCATCTGATCCTCGTCTCCGGCATCATCGGCGCGGGCGTCGGCTTCGCCTATGGCGCCCTGCCGGCCCTCATCAACGGTGCGGTACCTGCCTGCGACACCGCTGCGGCCAACAGCCTCAACACCTTGATGCGCTCACTCGGGGCATCCGTGTCCAGCGCTGCCGTCGGCGTCCTCCTCTCCCAGATGACCATCAGCGTCGGCCTCCTGGCCCTGCCATCCGAGAGCGGATTCCGCACCACCATGGCCATCGGCGCCGGCGCCGCTCTTCTCGCCTTCGCTTTCGCCGTGTCGCTGCCCCGCGACTGACGGCGGTAACGCCTCTAGTCGAGCAAAGTGTTGACACTTTGCTTCCGGGCGCGCGAAGATAGCGCTGGGGTCCGGGCACCTGTCAGCCGATGCAAGGGGATTCTCTCGTGATACTGGTCACCGCAGCCAACGGCAACCAAGGAAAGTTTCTGATCCCGCGGCTCATGGCTACGGGTCAGGTGGTGCGCGCCTGCGTCCGATCCGAGGAATCAGCGCAGGCTCTTCGCACTGCTGGCGTAACTGAGGTCCTTGTCGGGGATATCAGCCATCCCGGCGCAATGACTCGCGCCATGCACGGGGTCGAAAAGGTCTATTACGTCGGACCCACTCTCCATCCCCAAGAGCGGGAGATGGGGTTCGCTGCCATTGATGCCGCACGCGAAGCCGGCGTGCAGCATTTCGTCTTCAGCTCGGTGCTGCATGCGATTCTTACCGACCTGACTCAGCATGAGATCAAGCGCGATATAGAGGAATATCTGCTCTCCTCCGGCATGGAGTTCACGATTCTCCAGCCCGCAAACTATATGTTGCGCCACAGGCTCAAGCCTGTTCTGGGGCAAGGAGTTTTCCTTCTCTCGTGGGCACTCGACCGATACCAGTCGATGGTCGACCCGAGCGACATCGCCGATGTGGCCGCTGCCGTACTGGAAGACAGTGATCACCACAGTGGCGCGACCTACGAACTGGTTGCGCCTGGTCGCTACACCGCACACGACATCGCGGCGATCATATCCGAAGTTGTGGGCCGAAAGGTACCTGCCAAGCAAATCGAGGCTGACGAATTCACGACGGCATCCCTAGGCGCAGACCACGAAAGCGCATTCCCATACCATACGGAAGCGGCGCGAGCGATCAGCAAGCGCTACAGCAGCCACGATTTCATTGGGAATTCCAACGTACTCACATGGTTGCTGGGTCGCAGTCCGACAAGTTTCAAACAGTTTGTCCAACGAGAGCTCAACTTCGAGAACGATGCGAAGGACAGTCCTGGAGCAGGCTGAGTGCGTGCATGGCATCGCGTTCGATGCGTGAGACCTCGTGGAGGATGGAGCCGGCCTTTCTGAGGCTCTTCGAGTCTCCGGATTCGCCTGCTGCGGCGACGAGTGCGGCCACCTGCGTCCAGAGGGTGGCCGCGTCGGCATACAGGCTGTGTCCGGTGCGCAGCCGGTCGTCGTCGATCTGCTGAGCGCACTCGGCGAGGAAGTCCCGGTAGAGGTTGCGGAACAGGGCGCCGCCGGTGCCGGCTCTCTCCATGAGGACGGCGGCCCGTGGTAGGTCCTCCTGCGGATTGCCGGTACGTTCCAGCCACTTCGGCACTTGTGTGGCGGCCTTCTCGATGCCCCGGTGGCCCAGGTTCGCGATGGGCGGATTCAGGAAGGCGTCGGCGCAGCTCTTGATCGCGGGGATGATGGTCCTGCGGTGGCGTCAGGCCGCTGGGCACTGTGAGGGTGAAGGAGCGGTGCCGTGCGGTCATCGGGCCGCGCGCGGCCCTGGCACCGGCCAGGGCGGCGAGGCTCGTGGAGACCGATCCGCCCTGCTGGGAGGTGTCCACCAGGTAGGCGTCGTGTTCGTCGTAGCCGTACATGGCCACGATGTGTCCGCCGAAGTGCACCTTGGTGCTGAAGTAGTCCAGGTGGTAGCTGTCGAGTTGCAGACCCACCGGCCGGCCGGCGTCGATGGGTGCCGCGACGTTCTGCCATGCCTTGCGCGGGGATGTGGTCTCCTCGACCCGCAGCTCGAGTCCGAGTGCGCCGGCCAGGTTTCTGGTGAGTTCGAACGCCTTGACCCGGCCGCCCAGGAAGGGCAAGTCCATGTTCTTGCTCGCCCAGTAGACGAAGGACAAGCCAGAGCCGAGCCCGAAGAGCATGGGCTCGGACAGGTCGAGTCCCTCATGCCGCAGCAGGACACCCAGCGCCGCCGTCTCGCAGTGCTCGGCACGCCGAACATCGACGTCTTTCACCATGGCCATGCGGCCATTCTCCTTGCTCGGCGCCCTTGCGGTCAGGACTGGTCCAAGGCTCGTTCGATCGCGCGGTGGGCGCGGCCCGCGGCCGTCCGGTCGTGCTGGAGTTGCCTGGCCGCGTTCAGTGCCGGCCCGGCGGCGACGATCTCGGACAGCGCCAGGTCGACGTCGAACCCGCCGGGCAGTTCGCCGTTCTCCAGCGCCGCGGGCACAGGGCAGCCCCCGGGCAGCAGTGGCGCTTCCAGGCAGCCCACGGAGTTGACGCACACCGCGCGCAGCCGCCACAGTCCCGCCGGCTCGGCCAACGCCGGTTCGACCGCCCGGTGCCAGAAGTCGGGCCAGATCCTCGATCTCGCCACCGAGATCGCCTCCGAAAAGGCATGGAGGGCATCACCATCGGCCGCCTCGCCGAAGAACTGGAGAGGAGCAAATCCGGGGTGCACGAGCACTTCGGCACCAAGGAGTCATTGCAGATCTCCACGCTGGACAAGGCGTTCGTGCGCGAGATGCGGGTGCGACGACTGGGCTGGGCCGGACGGGAGATCGAGACGGGCGGCGAGCGATTGGTGATCGACTACGTGCGTGATCTCTCACCGCTGTTCCCGGGGTGGAAGCCCGGGCGAGGGGCTGGAGGTGCCGAGCGGCGAGGTCGGCGCCGCGCTGGTGACCCACCTGCACCGGCGCCCACACCGCCGCCGCCGCGCTCGCGGACGGGCTGCCGCCGAGGGCGCCGGTGCTGCGACCGGCGCCCGGTCATGGCGACGACGTGGAGAACGTGACGACGGTGGTGACCGAGCGTGAGCTGGTCCAGCACCGGCTGGCCGCCGAGGTCGTGGATGCCTGGTCCACCCGCGAGATCGGGCTGTTCCGCGTCACCGCGGTGTCCGCCGTGGACGGCCTGGGCGACCCGCAGCTGAACTGGGTGGTGCAGGCCGACGGGCAGCGGGTCTTCCAGGGCGGCGACACAATGTTCCACGGCTGTGGGTGGCTCGTCGCGCGCCGGTTCAGCCCGTTCGACGCGGTGTTCCTGCCCGCCGACGTCGCGGAGGGCGACGCGCCGCACCTGCGGCCGCCGAGCCCGCTGCCCGCCGCGCTGGACCCGAGACAGGCCGCCGCGGCGGCGGAGATCCTCGACGCCTGGTACGCGGTGCCGATGCATTACGACACCGAGCAGCCGGACAGATCGCGGGCTCCGCCGAAGTCGCCGACCCGGAGAACGAGTCCCGTGCGCACGCCGGAAGGCGCGCGCATGTGCTGGCCGTCGGAGCATGGCTGGACCTGGCCACCTGACCGGTGCGCGCCGCACGGTCAGCGGCTGGTGGCGGTGAGCAGGAGGACGGCCTGATCGTCGTCGATCTCGTGGTCGCCGGTGAAGGTGCGGACCGCTCGGGCCAGGGCGTCTATGACGTCGTGCGCGCTGGGCCGGTGCAGTGCGCTCGTCACGGCGTCGGCGAGGCGCTCTTCGCCGAACTGTTCGCCGTCGGTGTCACAGGCCTCGAAGACGCCGTCGGTGTAGAGCAGCAGGCTCTCCCGCGGGCCTGAGTGGAGACGGTGGGGACGCAGGTGGGTGTCGGGGGGGGTGCCCAGCAGGGACCCGTCCGCCTCGACGGTGTGGGTGGTGTGGTGGGTGCCGAGGATGAGCGGGAGGGTGTGTCCGGCGCGGATCAGCTCGATGTCCAGCCCGTTGGGGGCGGGAGTGAGGTGGCCGTAGACGAGGGTGACGATGCCGCTCCCATGACTGTCGGGCCGGTTGCACAGGGCGCTGCTGACGGCCTGCACGACGGCTTCGGGGTCGGGCGGGAGTGGGGCGACGGGGCGTGCGGTGCGGCGGACGAGGGTGGCGGCGGCGTTGGCGCCGCGTCCGCACACGTCGCCGAGCATGAAGGCCCACCGGCCGTCGGGGAGCCGCAGGATGTCGGAGAAGTCGCCCCCGATGTCGAGTCCTTCGCCGGCCGGGTGGTAGAAGGAGGCTACGTCGGCGCCCGGGCACGTGGGGCAGCGCGGGCCGCGCGGCGGGCGAGTTCCTCGGCCAGGGCGACGCTGTCAGCGCGAACAGACGCGCCACTGAAGCGGGCACGGACGCCAGCCTCACCACCCTGCCCTGCGTGGACAGTCCCTAGAACGAAGGCGCTCGGCCTACGAGCTGTTCCGCCCGGCACGCATGGTCCCTCATCCCCAGGGCAACCGACAGACACGTCTCGCGTTAGGAAGTTCCATCATGATGATCGTCGGAATCGTCGCCGTGTGCGTCGTTCTCGCGGTGCTCGCGTTCCTCGTGCCGCGTCTGTCTCATCGTCCGCAACGCGGTACCCAGCAAACGCTGGGCGTCGGGTCCCGGGCCGGCGGCAAGGCACCCGGCATCCTGGGCCGCGCACTCAGCAAGCCGTTCCGCAGCAGCTCCAAGGCCGTCGGTCGCAGCGGTTCGGCCGGTCGCCGGGCTCGTGGCCGCATGCCCTTCTGACCCGCAGTGTCCGGCCGATGCCACGCGCACCGTGACGTGCCGCTGCGAGTGGGTGGCTGGCAGACTGGCGTGGTTCGTCTCGGCCTGTTCCCGTCTGGAGCTCTCTGACATGCCGCTTCCCCGGCCGGTCCCGCTCCTCCGTCCTGCCCTCGGGGAGGACGTCGTGGTTCTTCAGGAGCTTGCCCGGCGCACCATCGACGCGCGCTACCGTCCATTTCTGGGAGACGAGGGCGTCAACTGGTTCATCAGCAGCGGGGCCTCTGATGATCACATCGAGTCGCACTTTCGCCAGGGGCACCTCCACTGCCTGGAGGCGGGTGGGGATCTCGTGGGGCTGCTGATCACAGAGGAGTCCACCGTCGACTTGCTGATGATCGACGCGGACCGTCAACGCCAAGGGCTCGGGAGGCTGCTGCTGGCGCAGGCCGAGCGGTTGCTCTTCGCCGAGTATGAGGAAATCCGCCTGGAGACCTTTGCCGGCAATGTCACGGCCGTCGCGTTCTATGAGGCGTGCGGCTGGTCGGTGGCGGGGCATCTGGAGTCCGACGGGCCCGACCGGATCGAGTTTCGGCGGCATCGGGAGCACGCCGGCACTTCATGAAGGTGCGGGCAGGGCGGTCAGCGGCGATGGACGCTCACCGCGTAGCCGCCACCGTCATACGGGTCGGCGTCCCAGGTGGCGAAGCGGTCGGTCAGGGTGAGACCGGCTCCGGTGCAGTGGGCGTCGTACTGCGCCAGGGTGAGGTGGGGCGCCACGGGCAGATGGTCCCGGTCCAGGCCGAAGCCCGCGACGAGCAGGCCGCCCGGGCGCAGCGCGCGGGCCAGCGTGGCCGCAACGTCGGCCTCGGTGCCCGGAGCGAGGAGCGGAAAGACGTTGCCCGCGGCGACGACGAGGTCGAAGCCAGGGGTGATGCCGACGGCGGCCGGGTCGAAGTCCGACAGATCGGCTTCCAGCCAGGTCAGCCGTGGCGCGCTTCTCCGGGCCAC
The DNA here is from genome assembly GCF_042263835.1 of Streptomyces sp. NPDC056128. Taxonomy (NCBI): domain Bacteria; kingdom Bacillati; phylum Actinomycetota; class Actinomycetes; order Kitasatosporales; family Streptomycetaceae; genus Streptomyces; species Streptomyces sp. NPDC056128. The sequence goes on from NZ_JBHJVQ010000004.1 coordinate 163,143, forward strand.
GGCCAGCATGGAGGCGTCACGGTCGACGCCGACGCCGTCGTATCCGAGTCGGGCGAGCTGGATCAGGACCCGGCCGGTGCCGCAGCCCGCGTCCAGCACACGTGCCCCGCGGGGCACCAGCGTGGCGCACAGCCGCGCCTCACCGTGTACGTCCTGTCCGTGTTCCGCGAGCTCCGCGAAACGCGCGGCGTACTGCTCACCGGACGTGCCACCGGTCAGCTGTTCCCATCGGTTCATAGCGGCGAGTCTAGAGTCCACGATCGCCTGGCTCACCGGCGCACCGGTACCCGCACCCGTGCGACGCCCACGCAGAGGCACCGCGTACGTCAGTGCCGCATGTGCGGCCAGTCGGCGAGTTCCTCGGCACCGGCGGGCTGTGCGACGGCCTGATCCACGGTGTCGTGGAACGAGTAGACGGGACGCAGCCCGCCGAGGGTGAAGACGCGGAGCAGCCGCTCGTCGTCGCAGGCGATCCGCAGCGAGCCGTGGTGTGCCTGGATACGCTTGGTGACCGCGACGATCATGCCGAGGCCCGCCGAGTCCAGGAACGGGGTACCGCACAGGTCCAGGACGAAATGCCGGTGGCCCTCGTCCAGGAGCCGGACCACCTCGGCTCGCACGACGGGCGCAAACGCGATGTCGATCTCACCACTGGCGCCGACGACGGTCCAGCCGTTCGTCACGTGGTGGGCGACCGATCCGTACTCGTACGGTCCTGCCAGGCTCTGGTCAGTCACTTATCCATCCCTCACACCGTTGTCCGATTTGCCCCGTCTCATCCAGGAAACGGGACGCGGCCACCCCCTCACAAGGGCCCGGATTTCAGATGGTGAGCGAGAGCCCCCGGGACACCCGTTCCGCGGTGACGAGCAGCCGCGCGACGGCATCGTCGAGCGAGGCGGAACGGCTGACGTTCAGGGAGATCCCGAGCGCGCCGATGGTGTCGCCCTGGCGGACGGGCACCGCCACGCACGCGGTGCCGAGGGCGTACTCCTCGACGTCGGTCACGGCAGGTCCCTGAGCCGCGGCGTCGAGGCGTCGTAGCAGTTCGCGACGGTATGTGATGGTGCGCGGGGTGAGGTCGTGCAGCGTGTGACGGGAGAGGTAGTCGGCGCGCGCCTCCTGGCCCAGCTCCCGCAGCACGCACTTGCCGAGCGCCGTGGCGTGTCCCGCGTCCTCGAAGCCGACCCATAGATCGACACGTGGGGCTTTCGGGCCGTCCACGATCTCCGCGACCCGGATCTCGCCCTCCTCGTAGAAGGTCAGGTAGGCCGCGGCCGACAGGCCGTCGCGCAACTCGGTGAGCGTCGGACGGACCCTGCTGAGTGCCGCCTGTTCGCGGCTTCCGCCATGCAGCGCGCCCAGTTTCTCGCCGAGCACGAACGAGCCGTCGTCGAGTTTGCGCACGTAGCCGTCGTGCACCATCGTGCGCAGGAGGTGGTAGGTGGTGGCCAGGGCCAGCCCCGTCTCACGTGCCAGCTGCTTGGCCGGGACGCCGCCTTCGTGCGCGCCGACCGCTTCCATCAGCCGGAAGGCTCGCTGCACCGACGAGATGAGTGTGGGACCGTCCTTACCACTCATGTCTCCACCGTGCTCGCGCGCACGGCTCCCCGCAAGTCCGGACCGCCCTCGGCGTGGACCTCGGCCCAACGATCACCTGGACTCCGGGTCCAGCCAGGGCCGCCGCCCTGGGCCGGTCGGGTGCGTGCCCGTGACGCCCATGACGACCGAGTAGAGGCTGGTCTCCGCGGTGATGAAGAGGCGGTTGCGCTTGGGGCCGCCCCAGGAGATGTTGGCCACCGTCTCGGGGATGTTGAGTCGCCCGATCAGGGTGCCGTCGGGGTCGTAGCAGTGCACCCCGTCGGCCATCGCGGCCGCCCAGAGCCGGCCGTCGGCGTCGAATCGGAGGTTGTCGAAGCGGGCGTTCGCGCGACGGGCGGCCTCGGCGAAGATCTTGCCGTCGGAGAGGGTGCCGTTGTCCCGTACGTCGAAGACCCGGACGCAGCCGGCCCGGGTGTCGGAGACGAAGAGCTGACGCTCGTCCGGGGAGAAGACGAGCCCGTTCGGCGCCGCGAAGCAGTCGGCGACCAGATCCACCTCACCGCTGTCCGGGTCGATCCGGTAGACGTTGTTGGCCGCGATCTCGCTCTCGGCGCGGTAGCCCTCGTAGTCGCTGGTGATGCCGAAGTCCGGATCGGAGAACCAGATGGAGCCGTCCGACTTCACCGCCGCGTCGTTCGGGCTGTTCAGGCGCTTGCCCTGCCAGCGGTCGGCCAGCACCGTGACCGTGCCGTCGTGCTCGGTCCGTGTCACCCGGCGGTTGCCCTGCTCGCAGGTGATCAGCCGGCCTTGCCGGTCGAGCGTGTTGCCGTTGGTGTGCCCGGCGGAACGGCGGAAGACGCTGACGGCACCGGTCTCCTCGTCCCAGCGCAGCATCCGGTCATTGGGGATGTCGCTCCAGATCACCTGCCGCCAGGCAGGCAGGTAGATGGGTCCCTCGGCCCAGCGGCAGCCGGTGTACAGCACCTCCAGGCCGTCGTCGCCGTTCATGCACCGCCCGGTACGGAACCGGTCGTCGAGCATCTCGTACAGCGCAGGGCTCTCGCCGGTCATGGGTCCCCTCCTAGAGATGAGCCGAACCATCTTCGGCCTGTCACGCATATTCTAAGATGACGTATGGTCCATGCGTCTGTAGTCCGAATGGAGAATTGTGGATCACATTGATCGTGTCCTCCTGACGCGACTCCAGCAGGACGCCATGCAGTCCTACGCCGCGCTCGGCCAGGCCGTGGGCCTGTCCGCCGGGGCGGCACATGAGCGCGTGCGCAAGCTGCGGGAGCGGGGCGTCATCCGACGCACCACGGCCGAAGTGGATCCGGCGGCGGTCGGCGGCGGTGTCCTCGCCTACGTGATGGTCGACTCGACGGCGTGGATGGGCGACTCCGCGCAGGACTTCGCCGCGCTGCCCGAGATCCTGGAGGCGCACATCATCGCCGGCAGCGCCTCGGTGCTGGTGAAGGTCAGGACCGCGACCACCGAGCAGCTGCAGGACGTGCTGCGCCGGATCTACGCCATCGACGGGGTCAACGGCACCAGTGCGACGGTTGTGCTGGAGACGTTCTTCGAGCGGCAGGTTTCTCCGCAGGCGAGCGATCAGACGTGAGTCACTGCGAGGCCAGAGGGAGTTACGAGGTCGCGGCGGGCGGACGGAAACAGGCTATGACGGTCTTGCCGTCGAGACACCTACGGGCCTCCCAGTCGTCTGCCAGCGCATCGACGAGGAACATCCCGCGCCCGCCCAGGCGGTCGGTGCTCGCCGCCCGGGGCAGGGGGAGGTCGCCGGAAGAGTCGTGCACGGCGATGTGCAAGCAGCGCTCGTCCCACGTCATCATCAACTGTGCGCTGCTGCGGGCGTGTACCTGCGCGTTGGTGACGAGCTCCGACACGGTCAGCAGCACGGCGTCCACCGTCTCCGGAGCCGTGGCGGTCCACCGCATCTTCCGCAGGTGGCCGCGGGCCCAGTCACGTGCCGTTCTCACATCGCTGGTGAGCGGCAACGACTTTGCCCAGCCCACTGCCCGTAGGGATGATCCGCTCACCGTCGGCACCTCCTGCTCCGGTTCCCGTCCTCTGTCACGACTACCCCGGCACGGCGGATCGAGGCACAGAGGGTCGAGGCCGACCGACCGTGTCGTGTCCAGGCTGTCCACCTCGGACCACGGCGGCCGGCTCGCGCAGCCGGCGTGGTCATCCGTCGAGGAACTTCAGGAGTTCGGCGGTAACGAAGCGGGGGTTCTCCTCGACGAGCCAGTGTCCGGCTTTCGGAACGTCCACCGCCCGCTCGATGTTGGTCATGCGGGGGGCCACTGTGCCCCGGATCGCGTCGAGTTGTCCTTCCGCGGTCATGAGCAGGGTCGGGACACGTACCGGTGCCGCGGCCACGGTGTCGCGGACGTCCTGGTCGAGGGCGCGGTAGAGCTCGAAGCCGCCCGAGAGGACTTTGGGCCGACTGTAGGTTCGCGCGTACTCGTTGATCTCCGCGCGGGTGAACGGGGAGTCGTCGGACGTCCCGCCGAACGCCGAACCACGGTATGAGACCTGGGGGTAGAACAGCGCCAGGTACTCCCTGACGTCGTCGCCCACGACCGCCTCGGGGACTCGCCGCTGGGCGTGAAAGGCGATGTGCCAGCTCAGTGAGCGGTAGGTCGGCGCGTCGATCGCGGGCCCGGGCAGCGGCAGGTCCAGGTAGCCCAGGCGCGCGGTGTCGTCGGGGAATTGGCTCGCGTACTGGAATGCCACCGCGGCACCGAGGTCGTGTCCGATGACACGGGCGTCGTCCAGCCCGAGCCGATCGGCGATCAGTTTGTGCACGTACCGCGCCAGCGTGGCTTTGTCGTAGCCGGAGGGGGAGCCGGTGCTGTCGCCCAGTCCGGGTAGGTCGACGGCGTAGACGGTGTGGTGCTTGGCGAGTTCCGGCATGATCGGCCACCAGCCGTACCAGGTCTGCGGCCAACCGTGAATCAGCACGACCGGCGTGCCGCTGCCGCCCCTCACGTAGTGCATACGGACACCGTCGACGTCGGCGAACTCGTGCCGGAAGGTCTTCTCGAACCTAGGATCGTCCTGGGTGACGGCTGCGTACGCGGGGGCGTCGTCCTCCGCTGCCGGTGTGGAACAGGCCCCGGTGGCGATGGCGAGCAGGAGGGTGAGGAGAACGCTCGCCACCGTTCGCGCGGAGCGCCGGAAGCGGTGCGGCATCGGCCGTGGTGCTGTGGTCATGGGTCGCAGTCTTGCCAGCCGCCCCATGACCTGGCACACAATCTTGCGGTTACGGCAAGAGCTTGGGACGGGCCGCGGTCAGCCTCCGTGGACCGTGAGCCGGTAGCCCTCGGGGCCGGTGAAGGTGAACGTCCGACCGAAGGGACTGTCCTGCACCGGTCCGGCGACGTCGACACCCGCCGCGACCAGCTGTGCGTGCAGCTTGTCGGCGTCGTCGGTGCGCAGCCACAGCGCCACACCCAGGCCCGGGATGGAGCCGTCGGCCAGGTCGGTGCCCGGGAGCGGCTCGCGCACGGCGAAGGGGATCGGGGTGGTGGCGAAGACCACCGCGCCCGGCGGAGAGGCCGGGGCGCGGTCCAGGCCGAGGTGCTCCTCGAAGAAGGCCGCGGCGGCCGGTACGTCCTTGACCTGCAGGGCGATGAAGTCGGGGCCGTGGACGGTGGCGGTCATGGTTCCTCCAGAGATGAGCATGTCAGGACTTTGACATTGAGGACTGTAGGCGGCTGCCGGCGCGCATGTCAAAATGCTGACATGGAAGACCGGACGCCCGTCCCCCCGCCGCATCCCGCCCACACCATCACCGAGCACGTGGGATACCGCCTCAAACGCACCGCGGCCGCCCTGCGCAACAGCATGGACAAGGCACTGCGCGAACACGGGCTGACCGTCCCGCAGTACTCCTGCCTGGAACTGCTCGATCAACGGCCCGGCCTGTCCAACGCCGACCTCGCCCGCGGCACCTTCGTCACCCGGCAGTCCGCCAACGTCGTCCTGCGCGGCCTCAAGGACTCCGGCCTGATCACCCGGCCGGAGTCCGCCGAGCACGGCCGCGCCCTGCCCGTCCACCTCACCCCGGCCGGACAGGAACGCCTCCATGCCGCCCGGGAGGCCGTCTACGCCATCGAGACACGCATGATCAGCAAGGTTCCCGCAGACCGCCTGCCCTCGCTCCTCGCCGACCTCGACGCCATGGCCGAAGCACTCGACGACTGACCGGGCGGCACAATGGCACGATGGATCATCAGTTCGTTGGCATACCGGAGTTGACCGACGTTCCGCGTGTCGCGGTCGTCATCGACGTCATGCGGGCCTTCACCGTGGCCGCCTGGGCCTTCTCGCGTGGAGTGGAGAGGATTGTCCTGGCCTCCACGGAGCGTGAGGCGCTGGAGTTGAAGGAGAGCCGGCCCGGTTGGCTCGCCTTGAAGGACGGGGCTCCGGCGGCGGGGTTCGACGCGGTGAACTCGCCGGGCCTGCTCAGGTCCGCCGATTTCGCCGGTCGCACGCTGGTGCAGAAGACGACGGCGGGAACCGTGGGCGCGCTGGCCGTCGCGGACGCGCCGCTGGTCCTGTGCGCGAGCTTCGTGGTGGCCGGACCTACCGCGCGGTTCCTGCGGAGCCAGGAGGCCGGTCCGGTCACGTTCGTCGTCACCGGGGAGGACGGCAGGGCCGACGAGGACCTGGCCTGTGCCGAGTACATCGGCCGTTGTGTGGACGGCGGCGGTATCGACGGCGGCGGTGTCGACGCTGCCCCGTATGTCCACCGTGCGCGCAACTCTCGCGCCGCGGCTGAACTCGCCGGAGGGCTGCGGAGCGGGTTCCACCCCGATGACGTCGGTCTCTGCCTGGAGGTCGACAGGTTCCCGTTCGCCATGGTGGCTCGTCAGGAGGGGCCCCTGACGGTGCTCCGGCCCGTCGCGGTGCCTGATTCCGACCATCCCGGGCGGTCCTGAGCCGCTGCCCTGAGCCGTTGGCCGGAAGCACGCGTCCGGCCGGATCGGGCGAGTCACACCCCTGGACGGTCGTCACGGGGGTGTGCTCTGATCCTCAGTGCGCTCCCGTCTTCCAACGATGTACAACTCCGCGACCTCGTACGCCCGTCGGCACGGTGCCCTGCCCCCGTGCGGCCCGTGGTGGGACCGGCGGCACTGAAGGATCCGAGTCCACAGTCAGGAGACCCGCAATGTCCGTCAGCAGACGCGCCCTCCTCGGCACCGGCGCCCTGGCCCTCGGCACGGCGGCGCTGGGCGGCCCGCTCATCACCTCCGCGTCCGCCGCCACGACGAGGGCGACCGGCGCGCTCGCGCCGGACGCCTTCCGGAAGTTGCCCGCCGGCAGCGTCACCGCCCGGGGCTGGCTCGCCGGTCAGCTCAGACTCCAGCTCGACGGCCTGTGCGGCCGGTTCGAGAGCCTGTCGCACTTCCTCGACTTCTCCGCGACCGGCTGGGTGCACCCGGAGCGCGGGGCGTGGGAGGAAGTGCCGTACTGGCTGCGCGGATACGTGCCCATGGCGGTCGCCACCGGGGACCGGGAGGCGCTCGCGCGCTCGGACACGTGGATCGAGGCGATCCTGGCCACCCAGCAGAGCGACGGCTTCTTCGGGCCGCGCGCGCTGCGTACGTCGCTGAACGGCGGTCCGGACTTCTGGCCGTTCCTGCCGCTCCTCCAGGCCCTGCGCACGCACGAGGAGTACACGGGGGACGAGCGCGTCGTCCCCTTCATCACCCGGTTCCTTCGCTTCATGAACGCCCAGGGCCCCGGCGCCTTCAACACCAGCTGGGTCTCCTACCGTTGGGGCGACGGCCTCGACGTCGCCCTGTGGCTGCACCGCCGCACCGGCGAGGGGTTCCTGCTCGACCTGGCCACCAAGATGCACACCCTGGGCGCCGACTGGACGGGTCCCACACCCTCCCGGCACAACGTCAACATCGCCCAGGGTTTCCGTGAGCCCGCGCAGTACGCGCAGGTGACCGGTGATCCGGAGCTGATCCGGGCCACCTACCGGGCCTACGACCGGGTCATGGACGTCTACGGGCGGTTCCCCGGCGGCGGCATGGCAGGCGACGAGAACTACCGGCCCGGGTTCACCGACCCGCGGCAGGGCTTCGAGACCTGCGGGATCGTCGAATTCATGGCCAGCCACGAACTGCTCACCAGGATCACCGGCGACCCGGTCTGGGCCGACCGGTGCGAGGACCTGGCCTTCAACATGCTGCCCGCCTCCCTCGACCCGCGGGGCAAGGCCATCCACTACGTCACCAGCGCCAACGGCATCGACCTGGACAACCGGCCGAAGACGCAGGGGCAGTTCCAGAACGGCTTCGCCATGCAGTCCTTCCAGCCCGGCGTCGACCAGTACCGCTGCTGTCCGCACAACTACGGCATGGGCTGGCCCTACTTCACCGAGGAGCTGTGGCTGGCCACCCCGGACGGCGGACTGGCGGCGGCGATGTACGCCCCGAGCGAGGTCCGCGCGCAGGTCGCCGGGGGCACGACGGTCACCGTCACCGAGGACACCGGCTATCCCTTCACCGAGACCGTCGCGCTGACCGTGTCCACGCCGCGCCCGGTCTCCTTCCCGCTGCGGTTGCGGGTGCCGGGCTGGTGCGACGGGCCGGAGGTCCGCGTCAACGGCCGCTCCGTCGCCGCGCCGGTCGGACCCGGCTGGGTCACCGTGCGGCGGACCTGGCGCAGCGGCGACACGGTGACCCTGCGCCTCCCCCAGCGGACCACACTGCGCCACTGGCCCGACCAGCACGACGCCGTCAGCGTCCAGCACGGGCCCCTCACCTACTCCCTGCGGATCGGCGAGCGGTACGAGCGGTACGGGGGCGACGACACCTTCCCCGAGTACGCGGTGCACGCCACCTCGCCGTGGAACTACGGTCTCGCCGCGTCGCCCCGACTGGAGTTCACCCCGGCGCGCGGTCCCGTGCCCGACAATCCCTTCACCCACGACACGGTCCCGGTCCGCATCAGCGCCGAGGCCCGTCGCGTCGAGGAGTGGATCGCGGACGACGAGAACGTGGTCGCGCCCCTGCAGGCCGGGCCGGCGCGCAGCGACTCCCCCGCCGAGACGGTCACGCTCGTCCCCATGGGCGCCGCCAGGCTGCGCATCACCTCGTTCCCCACGGCCACGCCCGACGGCAGGACCTGGACGCCCGAACCCCCGTTCCGGCGCGTCCAGAACAAGCACAGCGGCAAGGTCCTCGCCGTGGACGGCATGTCCCTGGAGAACAGCGCGCGCGTCGTGCAGTTCGACAACTCCGGTACCAGCGACCACGCCTGGCAGCTCGTGGACCGGGGTGAGGGCTGGTACCTGATCCGCAACGGCAACAGCGGCAAGGTCCTCGGCGTCGACGGCATGTCCACCGCCAACAGCGCCCGCGTCGTCCAGTACGAGGACAACGGCACCGCCGACCACCTGTGGACGCTGGTGGACGACGGGGACGGCTGGTACCGCATCCGGAACCGGCACAGCGGCAAGGTCCTGGGCGTCGACGGCATGTCGACCGGCAACAGCGCGCAGGTCGTCCAGTTCGACGACAACGGGACCGCCGACCACCTCTGGAAGTTCCTGTGACGCGTCGGGAGTGAGCCTTTGCCGCGCCTGGGTTGACGGCGGATCAGTGAAGTGGTGCGCGAGGTCTGGACAGGCGCGGAGGGGCGTGTTGTCATTCCGCTGACAAAAGCTTTCCAACGTTGCAAAGATGGCTTCCGAGGAAGGGTCCGATGACGAGACCACACACCCGCCCACGAGCCAGAGTGTGGGCAATCCTGACAGCGGCGGCCCTGGTGCTGCCCACGAGCGGCCTCACGGCCTCCGCCACGGCCGCGGAGGCGGCCACCGGCACGTCCGCGGTCCAGGCCGAGAAGGACGGCCCGGCCGCCGTCGAGGTGCAGGGCCTGAAGGGCGAGTACTTCAGCATGTCCGCGCCGGGGGCGAGGGACTTCGCCGAACTCGGCGGTACCGTGCTCGACCCGCAGGTCAACTTCTCCGGTCTGACCAGCACCTTCCAGGAGCTGACCGGCAAGACGGAGCACACGACCGCCCGCTGGACCGGGCAGATCGCGGCACCTGCCACCGGCGACTACACCTTCCACGCCATCGGCGACAACGGCTTCCGGCTCTTCATCGACGGCGAGCCGGTCATCGACCACTGGCAGCCGGACTGGGACAACGAGCAGACCAGCGCGGCGGTCCACCTGAAGGCGGGTGAGAAGCACGACTTCCGCCTGGAGATGTTCCAGGACACCGGCGGCGCCAACATGTTCCTGCGCTGGTCGACGCCGACGACGGCCAAGCAGCTCGTGCCGATGTCGGCGTTCACCCCGCCGGACGACTTCGAGGTCTACCCGCTGGCGCTGAACGTCGGCGAGGACGGCCGGCAGGTGCGGGCCAGCTTCGAGGACAGGGTCGGCGACGTCAGGGGGCTCGCGAAGCACCTGAAGGTCGAGGCCGACACGACCGCGATGCCCATCAAGTCGGTCCGGGTGGCGCCCGGGGACCGCAACTCGCTCCTCATCACGCTCGCGGAGCCGATCCAGAAGAACCAGCAGGTCAAGTTCTCCTACGACGGCGAGGGCGGCCTCACCGACGGCGGCGAGACGGTGCCCCAGGTCGTCCGGTACGCGCAGAACGAGTCCACCCACCGGCTCACCACCCCGTGGGGCGACCGGCTCGACGAGAAGAACCCGCTGCCCGAGTACCCGCGCCCCCAGCAGGTACGGTCGAAGTGGAAGAACCTCAACGGGCCGTGGCAGTTCAGCGCCGCGGAGGCCGGGGAGCAGCCGGTCTTCGGCAAGAACCTCGACGAGAAGATCATCGTGCCGTTCCCGGTCGAGTCGCAGCTCTCCGGGCTGGAGCGGCACGAGGACCACATGTTCTACCGCAAGCTCGTCGAGGTGCCGAAGAGCTGGAAGGTCGGCAAGAGCGACAAGGCCGGCAACCGCCTGAAGCTCAACTTCGGCGCCGTCGACTACCAGGCACGCGTCTTCGTCAACGGCAAGAAGGTCGCGGAGCACACCGGCGGATACAACGCCTTCAGTGCCGACATCACCGACGCGCTGAAGGGCAAGGGACCGCAGGAGGTCGTCGTCGCGGTGACCGACACCGGCGGCGCCAACCAGCCGATGGGCAAGCAGTCCCGGAACCCCGGCGGCATCTTCTACACCCAGTCCTCCGGCATCTGGCAGACGGTGTGGATGGAACCCGTCGCCCGCGCGTCCGTTGACAACGTAGTCACGACCCCGGACATCGACACCAGCAGCCTCGCGGTGACCGTCGAGTCCGGTGACGCCTCCGACAAGGCACGGGTCGAGGCCGTCGCGCGTGACAAGCGCGGCAAGGTGGTCGGCAGGGTCAGCGGGCCGGCCAACGAGAAGCTGCGGCTGCCCGTCGCGAAGCAGCACCTGTGGAGCCCCGACGACCCGTACCTCTACGACCTCGACGTGAAGCTCGTCGACGGCAGGTCCACCGACCGGGTCGGCGGCTACTTCGGCATGCGGAAGATCAGCGTCGAAAAGGTCGGCGGGTTCCCGAAGCTGGTCCTGAACGGGAAGCCCGTCTTCTCGCTCGCCACCCTCGACCAGGGCTTCTGGCCGGACGGTCTGTACACGGCACCGAGCGACGACGCGCTCGCCTTCGACCTCGAGGCCCACAAGAAGCTCGGCTTCAACGCCGTGCGCAAGCACATCAAGGTGGAGTCGCCGCGCTGGTTCTACCACGCGGACCGGCTCGGGCTGCTGGTGTGGCAGGACTTCGTCTCCGGGAACTTCCCCGACGAGTCCGGGCAGCAGGCGTTCGTCGAGCAGGGCACGGAGATGATGCGGCAGCATCACAACTCGCCCTCCATCATCGGGTGGATCGTCTTCAACGAGGGCTGGGGCGAGTGGAACCGGGAGGCCACCGGCCGTCTCGCCGAGTCCGTGAAGGCCGCCGACCCGTCCCGGATCGTCAACGCCCACAGCGGTGTCAACTGCTGCAACTCCAAGGGTGACTCGGGCAAGGGCGACATCATCGACCACCACGACTACAACAACGAGGATCCGCCCTTCCCCGACGAGACCAGGGCCGCCATGGACGGCGAACACGGTGGCTTCACGCTGCGCACGCCGGGGCACATGTGGCCGGGCGCGCCGACCGTGATCTACAGCGGTGTCGCCGACAAGGAGGCGCTGACCCGCAAGTACGTGGCGAACACGGAGGAGTTCTACCTGGCCCAGGCCGGTGCGGAGCTGTCCGGCTCGGTGTACACGCAGATCACCGACCTGGAGAACGAGCTCAACGGTCTGTACACGTACGACCGCCGGGAGATCAAGGTCGATCCGGTCCGGGTCCGCGAGGTCAACCGCAAGGTCATCGCGGCCGGCGCGGCCGCGGGCGACCGGGAGCCGCTGACGGGCGGCGGCAGCTGGTCCCTCGACGAGGGCTCCGGCACCACCGCCGAGGACGGCGGGCCAGGCGGCCGGGACCTGACGCTCGCCGCGGGCACGGCCTGGACCCCCGGCGTCAGCGGCAGCGCGCTGAAGTTCGACGGTCAGGGCCAGTCCGCGCAGACGGACGGGCCGGTGCTCGACACCACCAGCAGCTACTCGGTGTCCGCCTGGGTACGGCTCGACGAGCTTCCCGGCAACTACGCCACCGCGGTCAGTCAGGACACGCGGCGCCAGGCCAGCCCGTTCTACCTTCAGTACGGTCAGGGCGCCTTCGCCTTCAGCACGCCCGGCGAGAAGCGGGCCCGGATGGAGACCACTCCGGAGACGGGCCGCTGGTACCACCTCGTCGGCGTGCGTGACGGCGCGGACAACCGGCTCAGCCTGTACGTCGACGGTGAGCCGGCCGCCACGTCGGCCGCGGGACCGGCCTACCCGAGCACCGGCCCGCTGACCGTGGGCCGCGCCCAGTGGGACGGCAACCCGACGGACTTCTGGAACGGGGCGGTCGACCAGGTCCACGCCTACGACAAGGCCCTCACCGCCGAGGAGGTGAGGGCTCTGTACTCCGAGGAGAGGCCGTAGGTTCCAGGCCCTCCGAGGTCCCGGCGGGAAGCGGGTTCGCCCCGCTTCCCGCCGGATGTCTCAGCGGACCGGGCCGACCGCCACGTTGTCGAAGGAGGCACCGGTGTCGAAGACCCGGACGCCGTTGGCACCGCTGCGGTACGTGGCGTCGGTGACGGAGATCCTCGGGGTCGTCATGTCGTCCACGTACACCTTGATGGAGGGACCGACGGCCGTGACCCTCACCCGGTGGGTGGCCCCGGGGTCAAGGGACGTGTGCGCGGTCGCCAGCGGTGTCCAGGAGTCGGCGACCCGGCCGAGCACGACCCGGCCGTCCCGGCGGATGCCCGCGTAATACCCGGTGTAGGCGTCCACGCCGACCGACGGCCGGGTCACCCGGAAGGTCAGGCCCGCGTCGCCGTTGCCCGAGCCGAGGCGTACGTCGGCGTCGTAGGTGAAGTCGGCGAAGTCGGTGTCGAGGAGTGCCTTGCCGCCCAGCGAGTGTCCCGCCCGGTAGCGTCCGCCGTCGGCCGACCAGGAGCCGCCGTAGGTCCGCCAGCCGAGGGCATTGTCGTCGGCGAAGTTGTCCTTCACGCCCATCTGGATGCGTCGGATGGTTCCGTCCGAGTTGAAGTACATGCGGTCATAGGCGAGTTGGCGGTGGTTGCCGTCGGTCTCGCCGAGCGGGCGGCGGTGGTAGACGATGTACCAGATGTCGGTACCCGGCACATTGATCACGGAGTTGTGCCCGGATCCCTTGGCGACCGCGGGGTCCTGGGCGAGCACTCGGTCGATCTTCTCGAAGGGGCCGGTCGGTGAGTCGGAGATCGCGTAGGACACCGAGTAGTCGGGTCCGGTCCAGCCGCCCTCGGACCACATCAGGTAGTACTTGCCGCCCCGTTTGAACATCTGGGGCCCCTCGACGTAGTCCGCCGGTGTGATCTCCTTGTACGTCGACCCGTCGGCGAAGGTGCCGAGGCTGGTCATGTCCCGGTTGAGCTTGACGACGTTGGCGTGTCCCCAGCCGCCGTAGTACATGTACGCCTGTCCGTCGTCGTCGATGAAGACGTCCTGGTCGATGGGCTGGGCGCCGTTGTGGAAGCGGGAGACGAGCGGGCGGCCGATGGCGTCCTTGTACGGTCCTTCCGGGCGGTCCGCGACGGCCACTCCGATGCCGCCGAGCTGGGAGTCGTTCTGGATGTCGTTGGCGGCGAAGTACAGGTAGTACTTGCCGTCGCGCTCGATCGGCGCCGGCGCCCAGAGGGCGTACTTGGCCCAGGAGACGTCGGCCGTCTTGAGGACCTCGCTGTGCTTGGTCCAGTGGACCAGGTCCGTCGAGGAGAACGCGTCGAGGTAGGTCTGTTCGGCGTAGCTCTTGGAGGTCGTCGGGAAGACCCAGTAGCGCCCGTCGTAGCGCGCGGTGTCGGGGTCGGCGTACCAGCCGTCGACGAAGGGGTTGCCCGCTTCGGAGGTCGAGTACTCGGGGGCGGCGACGGCGGCGGAGGGCGAGAGCATCGCGATCAGTCCGCCGGCGAGTAACGATGCGCAGGACTTGGCTACGAGCCCGGTCGCTTTGACGGTGGTCATGGCTGGGCTTCTCCTGTCGGTCGGTGGTGGGGGGTACACCGGCCGGCGGGTGGACGTGGCACCGGCCGTGGAAACCGGACGCGGCAGCCGGGGCGAGTGAGGCACGGCTGCCGCATCCGGGGCTTGTCACATCAGCCTGCGTCTGCGCCCGAGCCAGGTCTGGGCGATGACGACGAGGGCCAGGAAGGCGCCGCTGACGACGAGTTGGTAGGAGGAGTCGAGGGAGCCGATCTGGTTGATGACGTTCTGGATGACCTTGAGCAGCAGGACGCCGACGAGCGAGCCGCTGACGTAGCCGAGGCCGCCGGTGAGCAGGGTGCCGCCGATGACGACGGCGGAGATGGCGTCCAGCTCCATGCCGTTGCCGAGGATGGTCACGCCGGAGGCGAGCCAGGCGGCGTTCAGGGCGCCGGCCAGTCCGGCCAGCAGCCCGGACAGGGTGTAGACGAGGATCTTGGTGCGGGCGACCGGCGCCCCCATCAGGGCCGCCGCGTCCTCGTTGCCGCCGACGGCGTACACGTGCTGGCCGAAGCGGGTGCGGCGCAGGACCACGGCGCCCGCGGCGAAGAGGGCGACCGTGATCCACACCGGGTTGCCGAGGCCCAGCGTGCTGCCCTGGCCGAGTTCGGCGAGGAAGGAGCCCTTGGCGATGAGGTACGTGTTCGCGCCTTCGTCGGTGATGGCCAGCATCAGGCCGCGGGCGCCCAGCATGGCGGCCAGGGTGACGATGAAGGGGGCGAGACGGGAGCGCGCCACGAGCAGTCCGTTGACGACGCCGATCAGTCCGCAGACCGCCAGCGGGAGCAGCAGGGCCACCAGGGTGCCGTGGCGTGATCCCCAGGCGGCGAGGACGCCCCCGAGGGCGAACAGGGAGCCGACGGAGAGGTCGATGCCGCCGGTGATGATGACGAAGGTCATGCCGAGGGCGACGATGGCCAGGAACGCCGAACTGGTCGCCATGTTGGTGATGTTGTCGCCGGTGGCGAAGGAGTCGAAGGAGAACGACGCCACCAGGGAGACGATCACCAGGACGGCCAGGGCGCCGTGCTGCTGGACCAGGGCGCTCAGCCGCTCGGAGCGCGCGGAGCCGGCCGGCTCGGTGGCGTCCGTCGGTTCGTTGCTCGCGGTGACCATGGGCGCGTCCGTCTTCGTCGCGCTCATCGCTTCCCCCGTCCTCGTGCCGCGTAAACGGCGCACACGATCACTATGGCCTGGGCGATCTGGGTCCACGAGGGCGGCAGATCGTGCTTGATCAGCGTGGCGGTGAGCAGCTGGATCAGGACGGCGCCCGCCACGGTGCCGGCGATGTTGACCCGGCCGCCGGTCAGGGGTGTGCCGCCCACCACGACGGCGGTGATGGCCGAGAGTTCCATCAGGTTGCCGAGCGAGGTGGGGTCGCTGGCCTGGAGCCGGGCGGTCGCCAGCACCCCCGCCACGGCCGCGAGCAGGGCGCAGGCCACGTACACGATGATGAGCACACGGCGCACCGGGAGTCCGGCCAGCTCGGCGGCGGGCCGGCTGTCGCCGATGGCGAGGAGCTGGCGGCCGAAGGTGGTCCGGCGGACCACGAAGGCCACCAGCAGGGCCAGCCCGGCGGCGATCAGGATGAGGTACGGCAGGCCGAGGACGTCGCCCGAACCGAGGGAGGCGAGCGCGGGGTTGCGCAGGTCCTCCAGCTGGGGCAGCAGCACCAGGGCGAGACCCCGGCCGCCGACCATGAGGGCCAGAGTGGCCACGATCGGCTGGACGCCGATGAAGGCGACCAGCGCTCCGTTGGCGAGCCCGACACCGGCCGCGAACAGCGCCACCACCAGCAGGGCGGGCAGCAGCCCGTATCCGAGGTAGAGGGCGGTGGCGGAGGCGGCCAGCGCCATCACGGCGCCGACGGACAGGTCGACGCCCTCGGTGCCGATGACCAGGGCCATGCCGAGCGCGACGATGATGACCGGGGCGACCTGGACGGCCTGGGTGCGGAAGTTCTCGGCGGACAGGAAGTGCGGGGTGATGACGATGTTGACGATCAGCAGCAGTGCCACGCCGGCGTAGACGCCGTACGTCTGCAGCCACTGCATGAGGCGGGCCTTGTCGAGTGGGGCGGTGCGGAGGGTGGCTTCAGCCATGGGTGACCGCCTCCTCGGCCGTGTCCCGCGGCGGGGCCTCGCCGGCGATGGCGCGCATCAGCTGGTCCTCGGTGACGTCGTCGCCGGTCAGTTCGCCGACGACCGCACCGTCCTTCAGTACGACCACGCGGTCGGACCCTTCGATCAGTTCCTCCAGGTCGGAGGAGATGAGCAGGACGCCAAGGCCGTCCGCGGCCAGTTCGTCCACGAGTTTCTGCACCTCGGCCTTGGCGCCGACATCGATGCCGCGGGTGGGCTCGTCGAGGAGCAGCACCTTCGGGTTCATCGCCAGCCAGCGGGCCAGGAGCACCTTCTGCTGGTTGCCGCCGGACAGTTCGCCGACCTTCTGGTGGGGTGAGGACGCCTTGATGCGCAGCCGCTTCATGAAGGTGTCGACCACGGCGTCGACGCGGGACTCGGAGACCAGCCCGAAGCGGGAGAGCCGGGGCAGGACGGCGAGCGCGATGTTCTCCCGCACGGAGAGACCGGGGACGATGCCCTCGCTCTTGCGGTCCTCGGGCAGCAGGCTGATGCCCGCCCGGATGGCGGCGGGTGTGGAGCCGCCGCGCAGCGGTGCCCCGGCCACCGTGACGTTGCCCGAACTCAACGCCAGGGCGCCGGAGATGGCCTTGGCGGTCTCGGTGCGTCCGGAGCCGAGGAGACCGCCGAGGCCGACGACCTCGCCGGGCCGGATGTCGAGGGAGACACCGTGCAGCTTGTGCCGGGCCGACAACTCCCGCGCCGACAGCACCGGTTGATCGTCGGCGATCAGGTGGTCGCCGGAGAACTTGGTCTGCCCCTCCGCGCGCACCTCCCCCAGTTCGCGGCCGAGCATGGTCGACACCAGGTCGATGCGGTCCAGGTCGGCCAGGTCGCCGTGGTGGACCCGGCGGCCGTCGCGCAGCACGGTGACCTTGCTGCACACGGCGTACAGCTCGTCCAGGCGGTGGCTGACGTAGATGACGGCGATGCCCTGGTCGCGCAGGCGGCGGATGACCGAGAACAGGGTCTCCACCTCCCGCGGTTCGAGGGAGGAGGTCGGTTCGTCCATGATGACGACGCGTGCGTCGGTGGCCACGGCACGGGCCAGGGCCACCATCTGCTGGGCGCCGACACCGAGGGTGCGCAGCGACTGGCGCACGTCGACGCGGACGCCGTAGGTCCGCAGGATCTCGTCGGCCTCGCGGTTCATGCGGGCGAAGTCGAGCAGGCCGAGGCGGGTGCGGGGCTCGCGGCCGAGGAAGAGGTTGCGGGCCACGCTCAGCAGCGGGATGAGGTTGACCTCTTGGTAGATGGTCGAGATGCCGGCCTTCTGCGCCTCCAGCGGGGTCTCGAAGGAGACCTCCCGGTCCTGGAAGGTGATGCGGCCGGCGTCCGGCCGGTAGACGCCGGTGAGCAGCTTGATGAGGGTCGACTTTCCGGCGCCGTTCTCGCCGATCAGGGCGTGGACCTCGCCGGCGTGCACGGTCAGGTCCACGTCGTCCAGGGCGCGGACGCCGGGGAAGGTCTTGCTCAGTCCGCGGACGGCGAGGACTTCGGCGGGGGGTGCCACCTGTGCCTCCAGGAAGTGTGGTGCGGGCAGGACGACGGGGCCCGGGTGTCCCGGGCCCCGTGGAGGGTCAGTAGGCCTTGCCGATGTCCTGCTTGGCGTTGTCCGCGTTGTACGCGCCGTCCTCGATGACGATGTCCTGCGGCACCGCCTCGCCCTTGGTGAAGGTGTCGAGGGTCTGGAACGCCAGCGGTCCGAAGCGCGGGTTGGACTCGATGACCCCGCTGATCCAGCCGTCGACGATGCCCTGCACGGCGTTGCGCGTGCCGTCCACGGTGATGATCTTGACGTCGCCCGCCTTCTTGCCGGCTCCCTTGAGCGCGGCCACCGCACCCAGGCCCATCTCGTCGTTCTCCGCGTAGATGCCCTTGATGCCGGGGTTCGACTGGATGAGCTGCTCCGTGACCTGCTGACCCTTCTCGCGGGCGAAGTCACCGGTTTGCTCGAAGACCACCTTCAGCCCGGGGGCCTTCTCGGCCACGCGGTCCTTGAAGCCCTTGGTCCGCTCGGTGGTGACGTTGTTCCCGGCCGCGCCGAGGAGGATGGCGACCTCACCCTTGCCGCCCGTCGCCTCGATCATCTGGTCGGCGGCGCGGCGTCCCTGCTCGACGAAGTCCGAGGCGATGAAGGAGACGTAGTCCTTGCACGCCTCGGCGTTGATCTTGCGGTCGATCGTGATGATCGGGACCTTCTTCGCGGCGGCGGCCTGCAGCACCGGGTCCCAGCCGTCGGAGTTGAGCGGCGCGATGACCAGCAGGTCGGCGCCCTTGGCGAGCAGGTCCTGCACGTCGGTGATCTGCTTGGAGAACTGCGACTGGGCGTTGGCGGTGAGCAGCTTGACGCCCCGCTTCTCCGCCTCGTCCTTGATGGACTGGGTCTCGGCGATGCGGAACGGGTTCGCCTCCTTCTCCGACTGGGAGAAGCCGACGGTCGCACCCTTCAGGTCCAGCTTCTCAGCGCCGTAGGCGTCGATGGTGCAGGTCTTGCTGCCCGGCTTCGGCGTGACGGCCTTCTGCTCTGCGCCGGCCGCGGACGACCCGGACTGCTTCTTGTCCGACGCGTCGTCCTCCGACTTGGCGCAGGCGGTCGCGGTGAGGGCCACGGCGGCGGCCAGGGCCACGACAGCCGGGCGGCCGAGGAGGTGTGGACGGTGAGTGGTGCGCTGCATGGTGACCCCGATCCGGGTGGCGCTGAAAGGGAATTGGGGAGCCGGACTACGTGCGACGACTACTGCTTCTCCCCCTGCGGCGGACGTTGTCCGGTCCGTCGCACAGAGGTTTTACATCGTTGCAAGGATGCTGTAAACCCCCCGTGCGCGACCTGCGATCAGAGCGTGCGGGTCGAACTCGCTTTTCAGGCGGCCCCGTTCACCGAACCCCGGCGAACACGCGGCAGCCTCTTGACTTGTTGCCGCCGTTCGACCGAGACTGAGTCATCGAGGCGCGTGACAACGATGTCAACTCGACCAGCACCTACGTCATACGGCCCACCCCCGGGTGTCGGTCGGTGCGTGTGTTCAGACGCCTTCGGCGCCGCGGCCCAGCGTGCTCTCCCGCTCCACGAGCCGGTGGTCGGCCCGGAAGCGGCGGGGTTCGGCCGGCTGGCCGCCCAGCCGGGCCAGTACCGACTCCACCGCGAGCCGGCCGATGGCCTCCTTGTCCGGCGACACCGAGGTGAGCGTCACCGCACCGAACCGGCCCTCGACCACGTCGTCGAACCCGACGACCGCGATGTCCTCGGGCACCCGCAGCCCTCGCGCGTGCAGGACGCGCATCGCCCCGATGGCCACGAGGTCGTTGTAGGCGAAGACCGCGTCGGGCCGCCGGCCGGCCTCCAGGATCCGGGCCATGGCCGCCGCGCCGTCCGCGTGTCCCCAGCCGTCGGTGGCGGCGACGAGTCCGTCGTCGGCCGGGAGCCCGGCGGCGGCCAGTTCCTCGCGCCAGCCGCGCACGCGCAGCTGGGCGGGTTCGCTGCGACCGCGCCGGTCACCGATGAACGCCACCTCCCGGCGGCCGAGGCCGATCAGGTGGCGCACCGCGGTGCGCGCCGCCGCGACGTTGTCGATGGCGATGTGGTCGTAGGGCAGGTCGTAGTCCCGCTCGCCGAGGAGCACCAGCGGCACGTTCTCGGTACGGTCGCGCAGGTCCTCCGTCTCCAGCTCGATGGGACTGAGGATGAGCCCGTCGATGACCCGCGCCCGGAATCCCTGGCTGACCAGGATCTCCTGCTCCCGCAGCCCGCCGGTGTGGTCGAGGAGCACGGTGTAGTCGTGCGCGGCGGCGGCGTCGATGACGGCGGCGGCCAGCTCGGCGAAGTAGGGGTTCCCCAGCTCGGGCAGGGCGAGCGCGATGATGCCGGTGCGTCCCTTGCGCAGGTGGCGTGCGGTCAGGTTCGGCCGGTACCCCAGCTCGTCGATGGAGCGTTGGACGCGCTCCCGCATTCCGGCGGTGACGTAGGGATAGTCGTTCACCACGTTGGAGACCGTCTTGACGGAGACCCCCGCGTGCGCGGCGACGTCCTTGAGGCTGACCCGCACGTCGAATCCCTCCGAAGCGTCCCCAGTCGGTGTTCGGTGCGGGGCGGGTGTCCCCACGGTGAGCCGGACTCCAAGCCCCTGGGCACGAGTTTACAACGTTATACAGCTCGTCTCCCGGCGCTGACAAGCATGGTGACCGACCGGCACCGGACTATCCGGGATGGTCGCACACACCGCCGAGAGGCGGGCCGCACGGGCGTGCTACTCGAAGAACTTGAGGCTCCAGCCGGTGTCGTTGTCGGGGCCGGGCACGTTGGCGCGGCTGTAGGTGGTGTTCCCCCACCAGGCGAAGGTGCCGGTGTACCAGTACCGGTTCTCCCAGGAGTACGGCGTGCCCTTCGGCACCGCGTGGAACATCAGGGGGAAGCGCGGGCCGGCGGGCGGGCTCGTGTTGATGTCGCCGTCGAGCAGCACGAAGGTGTGGTGGCCGGGTCCGTTGACGTGCAGCGTCGGGTCCCAGCCGGACATCATGGTGGCGCGGTTCGAGCCGAAGAGGCAGCCGTTGGACTTGTACCAGTCCCATACGTATGTCGGATCGCCGCCGGCCCGCAGCCGCAGGTCGGCCAGGCAGTACTGGTCGCTCCAGCTGCCGTTGGCGGAGTAGGCGATGTGCAGCTGTCCATTGGGGTCCTTGATGGGCTCGGGCCCCTCGTTGATGTACGGGTTGCCGACCACGCGCTCCCAGCTCTCCCGCGGCTGCGAGATGACGTGGCGCGCGCCGGTCGGTGTGGTGGGGCTGCTCATCCGCGCGATGTACAGGTTCTGCTCGACGTTGGTGTCGCCCGCCCAGCCGGACCACACGAACCACCGCTGCCCGTTGAACGTGAACAGGGTGCCGTCGATGGCCCACTTGTCGTCCGGCAGCGCCAGCTTCGTCTCGGCGGTGTATCCGCTGTCCGGGAAGGCGGAGCTGATGACGTACATCCGGTGGGCGGCGCCGCGGCCGGCCGTGAAGTAGATGTAGTAGCGGCCGCCGTCCCGCACGATCTCGGGGGCCCACACCTCCCCGCGGTTCCGGGTGTCCGACCAGACCTGGCGGGCGGGCGCCGAGGCCAGCGCGGCCGTCGACGGGGCCTGGCGCACGACTAGGCCGCCGCCCGCCGACTGCACGGAGACGTAGGTGCCGCCGACGCGCAGGACGCTCGGGTCGGCGGCGCGCAGGCCGGTCTGGTCCGCGGTGGCGGGCTCCGCGGACGCCAGGGACAGCGCGGCGGCGAGGATGCCGGAGAGTCCGCAGGCGACGGCGGCGTGGAGCAGGCGAATAGGTTTCATGGTCCCGTTCCCTGATCGGTCTCCTGTTCGACGCCGGCCCGGCCGTGGCGTGGCGGGTCGGGCCTGGCATCCGGTCAGCAGCGGGTCGGCGGAGTCTGTGGGGTCGGCCCGTGACCGTCGAGCGGGTTGTCCGTGCGGTCGGCAGGTACGTCGAGGGGGTGCGCCGAGCGGCTCGCATCGGACATCGGGCATTTACATCGATGGAAGTCGGCTGTCACAGGATCGCGACGGGCGCTGAGCATGTCAACAAGTCCAGCACGACGCGCGACGCCGTGTCGGCTCAATCACCCGGGACCGGCATGGCGCGGGATGGCCGGGCTCGGAGCGGTCGAGCAGGCCCGGTCGCGTCGGTACGACAGCTGTCGCCCGGGCGCCCTCCGCCGTGCGACAGCCGGCGCTCGCCCGCCGACCCGTGCGGCGCTGGCATTCGGCCGAGAACCGTCCATCGCCTCTGGGAGATCCTTTGCTGGGAGATCCTTTGCTGGGAGATCCTTGAGGCAGGAGCAGGCGGCGACGCAGCCTGGCCTTTCGTCCCAGACGCCCTACCAGTCGTGCCGGGGCGTGTACGGGGCCTCCAGGGGGCTCACCTCGTCGTCGGTGATTTCCACGTCTCGTCGGCTCCGGCTCGATCCGGCAGATCGACGACGCCGTGGCCTCCCTCGTAGGACGAGATGGAGGCCATCCGCAACCGCGTCCCCGGCACGGCCCTCTCGTGAACCCGCCGTCCGCTCCGGAGCACGCGTCCTCCTCCCAGCCGCCAGGGTCGGCCCGGTGAGGTCTTCCGCTGTCCTGCCACTGCCGCCCGGCTACCGTGGAGCGGCGCGGTCACGACCCGCCGGCGTCGCAACCAGGCGAGTGCGTCCGCGTGCCAACGTCGACCAGGTCCGGCACCAGACCCGGGCGCGCCAGGGCTGCGGCGACGGCACCGGCTTCGCTCTGCACACGCCCGTGCACCAGCCGCTCGCAGGCCGCGACCAGCGCGTGAATGCCGGGAGGTCCTGGGGCTCGCGTACCGCGCTGTCGGACACCGTGCTCGTCCTCGACCCGGCCGTCCGGCCGCCTGGGCGTGGGTCGACCGGCGCTCCGAGGTCGACGGGCACCCCCGACCACCGAAGCTGGGGCCTGCGCGCGGCGCTCCTCGACTGGAGCCGGGCGCTGGCGCGGGCGGCAGGCGCCGACGGCATCGTGCAGACCGTTCCGGACGCGGATGCCGCCGCCGTCGCGCTGTTGCGCTCGCGCGGGTGCAGCCCGCTGGTGACGGCGTGGCATCTGGAGTTCGCCCTGCCGGTCGAGCCCGTGGTGACGAGCCTCCGCAGGTGTGACGGTGCGGACGTTCCGCGTCGGCGACGCCGTCTCCGCGCACGCGCTCGTACAGGACGCTTTCGACGAGTGGCAGGAGCGGCGGCGAGGATACGAGGAGTGGGCCACGCACACCGTCGAACGACCCGCGCTCGCGCCTGCCCAGGCGTTCGTGCCCCTCTGCGGGGATCAACTGGTCGGTGCCGCGCTCGGTTTGGAGGTACCTGGATCGGACGAGGGCTGCGTCGAGCAGATCACCGCACCCCGGACCATCGCGGCCGCGGCATCGCCCGCCTCCTCCTGCGCCACACGTTTCGCGCCTTCCATCGGGCGGGCCACGTCTCCTGAACCCTGTGGACGCACTCGGACACCGGCGCACTCGACCTGTACCTGCGAGTGGGCATCACGGTGCGGCACGGCTCCACGGTGTTCCGCAAGGACTTCCGCGCCTGAGCGCTCCGCGTGCGTGCCGCCGCCGTCCGGCCCACCCTGAGACCATGAGTGAGCAGCCGATCGTCATCTACCCCGCCGGAGCGGACAGCGGCAGACGCGTCCGCATCAACGGTCACTTCGTCGGCATCGCTTACACCACCACCGACATCGCCGCCTTCATACAGGAGGCCGGGTTGCAGGATTTCGACGACATGGACGTCGTCCGGTCCAAGGGCATCGAATGGCGGGGCGAGGGGCCCGACGACTGGGGCACATGACTGCGACGTCGGGCTCCCCACCCACCTACCATGCGCCGTCTCTCAGCGCACCTTCTGATGGGCCGGCGCCTGACGCGGGTCGGACGGCCGTCACACCGCGTAGGCGCTGCACGAGGTGCGGTCCACCCAGATGTGGGCGCTGATGCTGTTGTTGGCACTGCCGAAGATCGGGTCCTCCATGAAGTAGTCGTCGCTGAGGTTCGAGGCGTAGCCCTCCGCTCGGGTGAGGCAGATGTGGGGGTTGAAGCCGGAGAAGGTGGTCGGGTTCGCGAAGAACTTGACCTCCGAGTAGCGGCCCATGTTCAGGACCGAGGAGGCCCTGTTGGTGTCGGAGCCCTGGAAGCTGCTCGCGGAGTCGCCCCAGTTCTGGTCGTTGCCGAGCGCGAGGCCGAGCTGTCCCTCGCAGTTGGCGCCGTTGTAGGCGTACATGTAGCCGGCGAGCGCCGATTCGTAGTTGTCGGCGCAGGTGGCCGCCGCGGCGGCGGACGCGCCGGGCACGGGGCCGAGGAGGCTGATGCCGGCGAACACGGCCACGGCGGCCGCGGCAGACAGTTTGCGCATGGTGGATCTCCTTCGGTGGGTGTGATCGCGATGCCGGCGTCAGGACAGGACGTCTTCGGCCTGGCGCAGGGCGTGCAGGCGCATCGTGCGGTAGGCGGCCCTCTGCTTCACGTACCGCTTCAGCACGTTCTCCCGGTACGAGGTCTCCAGGGCGCGCATGGTCCGGGCGAGGGAGGTCTTCCCGGCACAGGTCGCGTCGAGCACCGCCAGTGTCCTGTCGAACCTGTGGGCCTCGGCGGACGGCATGTCAGCCGTGGCCCTGGCACGTTCCTGGCGGAGCCGGCCGGGGTCGTCGAAGGGGCGGCCGGCGTCCTTCATGCAGCGCGCCCACTGTGCGACCGGCGTCGTGAGCCGGCTGTCCTCCATGAGGTCCCGGCCGTAGAGCGGCAGGATGCCCTCGATGGTCTTGCGGGCGGCGAACCATTTCTCGGCGTCACCGTAGAGCGTGGAGCGTGCCTGGTTGGCACACCCGCCGCGGGGCGCGTCCACCGTGCCCGTCCCGCCCGGCAGTTCGGTGCTCATCCGGTTCCGGTGGTCGCCGTCCAGGGCCTTGTTGTAGGCGGCTCGCTCGCGGGGGCGCAGCTTGTTGATGTGGACGGTGGTCGGGTCGGTCCTGCGGATCTCTTCGCCGCGTTCCTCGAAGACGCGGCCGTAGCCGTACTTCCGCGCCCAGTCCACGTCGTCGGTGACGTAGCGACCGGCCTTGCGCTCGTCGACGCCGGGGACCGGCAACTCCCAGTACGGGTAGCCCTTCGCGGCCATGCACTCCTTCACGAGCCGCTCCTCGGCGCGCCCGATGCGGATCTCCTCCCCGACGGTGAGGTCCCGGGCCTCCGTGTTCGAGACGGTCTGCCGTTCCGCCGGGGCGTGGCAGCCGGCCGCGCAGCACACCGCCGCGGCGAGGGCGGCGGCGACGAGGGTCTTCTTCCTCACGAACGTGTCACCTTTCCCGGCCGGAGGATCGGCGGTCTGTGCGCCGGCACTCCGGACGTGCCGTGGAAGACCCTAGGGCGGTCGTGGGGAGGAGGTTTTGTCGTGCGTGCGGAGTACTTTGTCAGGCGTGCGCGAACGTGTGCGCCGCGCCGTCGCCGGCCCGTAAGGGGCGGGTGAAGCCCCACGGTGACATGCCGAAGACGCTGTTCAGCGCGTGAGCTTCGGGTCAGAATGAGGCCGGGATCCGTCCGTGCCGAGGGGGACTTGTGGGGGATCGGGCCGAGGAGCCGCGGGGGCGGCGCCATGACCGGCGCAACGGGAGGTCTGCCTCATGAGTCCGGTTCTGGACACGGCGTTCGTTTCGCCGCGGGACCGGGAGGAGGTGGTCCGGCATGCCGTGTGGGAGTCCCTGGTGGCGGTCGACATCGACCACCGGCCGCCGGCCGAGGAGATCTCCGTCCGCATCGGGCTCGGCGCCGTCGGGCCCATGAGGTTCTGTTCGGCGCGGGCGTCCGCGGTCACCGTCCGGCGGACGGAGCGGCTGGCCCGGCAGGACGAGGAGCCGGCCGTCTTCCTCGGCCTCCAGGTGGCCGGCACCAGCCTCGTGGTGCAGAACGGCCGCGAGTGCGTGCTGGAGCCGGGCCAGTTGGCCGTCTACGAGTCGATCTCTCCCTACACGCTGCTCTTCGACAACGGTGTCGACCACCACTTCCTGCGCTTCCCCCGCTCAGCGCTCGCGTTGCCGGACCGGTTGCTCCGGGAGACCGGCGCGGTGGCGATGGGAGCCGACAACCCGGTCGCACCGCTCGCCTTCAGCTACTTCTCCCAGCTGGCCGACACCGACGCCTTGCACCAGGGCGGGAACGCCGACGCCGTCGTGGAGCCCAGTGTCGAACTCCTGCGTGCGGTCCTCACCACCCAGCACGGCAACTCCGGCCGGGCCAGGGGCCCGTTGGAGGCGACACTGGGCCTGCGGATCACCCGGTTCCTGCGGGAGCACTTGGCGGACGCCGATCTGTCGGCGGCCCGGATCGCCGCCGCGCACGGCATCTCCGTGCGCCACCTCTACGCCGTCCTGGCCCGCTCGGGCATCAGCCTCGGAGACTGGATCCGTACCCGCCGCCTCGCCGAATGCCGGCGGGAACTGGCCGGCCCGGCCGGTCGTCGGCGGACCATCGCGGCGGTCGGCCGCAGCTGGGGCTTCGTGAACGCCACGCATTTCAGCAAGGTCTTCAAACGGACGTACGGCATGTCGCCCCGGGAGTGGCGCGACCAGAACCGGGCCGGTCCGGAGGACGGTTGAGCGGGGTCCCTGAGAGGCGCGCGTCCAACTTTGCCGACGTGCGGAGGTCTTCCGGCGAACGCAGCGAAGTCCGTGCCCTCACTGCTCCGTCCGACGGCGGGAGCGCACATGGTCGCAATGCCCTCCCGCCCGGGCAGGGCCGCACGTCCACGCCCACGACGCGACCGACCGGTCGCCGCGGGCGGGCCTCGGAAACCAGGGAGGAATTCCTGTGCGTCACCCCAGGCAAGCGGCCGTCACGGCCACCGCTCTCCTCACCCCTACGACCGAGCGCGTCAGGGGGCGCTGGCCGCCGATGCGCGGTTCGGGGCGGCGATCGACGAGTGAGTGCGTGCGGGGAGGCCGCGATCTCGCGATGGCCTCCCCGCACGGCGCTCGGTGCTACGGCCTCGTCAGGTGACCGGGCGCTACCCGGTCAGCACGTGCGGCCGGTGTACCAGGCGCCGTCGACACCGGAGCTGGAGCCGATCCAGGTCACGCCCGGGCCCACGCACTGCTCGCTGTTCGGCCCCCAGTCGTCGATCTCGATGACGATGCGTGAGCCGTCCGAGGTGCAGTGGTTGTAGTAGGCGTCGGAGGCGGTCTCGTAGAAGCCGCAGGGGTTCGCGGCGGCGGGACCTGCGGTCAGGGTGACCGCGCCGGCGGACGCGAGGACGAGAGCGACGGAGCCGAGGGCACTGGTCGCGATACGACGAAGACGCAAGGAGAGCTCCCAACGGTAGGGGGATCGGCGTCCCCTCCGCAGGGTGTCCGCCGATCCGCTGTCGGTGTCCGAGACTCACAGCTCGGAGCAGCCGTTTCGGCTCCTCCGGACACCGTTCACCCGCCGAATCGATTCCCTGCTGCGCCGACCGGTTGGACTTCGCCGCTTCCTGCTGCGCAGCTCGTCCGGCCTGTGTTGGCTCGCGGGTCACCCCTCCCTCGGGGACGTGTCCGCCGCCGCGCCATGCCAACGCCTTCAACGCCGGTCCGTCCGGGGCGGGCCGACGACTTGGACGACCTGTGCGGTCTCCTGCCGCCCACAAGTTCTGGGCGGCGACCGGGCGGATCCGCGTACCGGTTCCGCCGCCGCGACTGTCCGCCCGGCAACACCCCGCCCCACGCGGGACGGGGATCGCCCGTCGCCCGGAGTTCGGCCTGATCCACGCCTACGAGGTGAACGGCAACGGCAACGCGCTGCTGTTGGACGACGCCAACATGCCCCCGGACTGCTGCCGCTGCCCCTCGTCGCCGACGTTTCGCACAAGGACGACCCCCACCGGTTCACCCGGCCACGCTGGTCACCGCCGGACTCGGCACGCGCCCCCTGTGGGCCGCCGACCAGCCCCTGAGAGCAAGCCTTCGCGGGTCCGCTCACTCGGGCCAGTCGGAGCCCTCTATGACCTCGACGAAGTCGGTGCGGCGGAAGCCGGGGACGAAGTGTTCGAGGACGTCCGCGTTCACCGTCCCGAAGGTGGTGGCCGGACGGTGCCTGAAGCCCTCCGTGAACGCGTGGAGGATCTGCCGCTTGAAGTCCGGGCGGGGGTGGGCCGCCGTGACCTCGTCGATCTGGGCCCGGGTGAGGTTGCCCAGGTTCAGGCCGAGCACGTCCGTCTCCACCCCCGCCGTGGTGGCCGCGATCTCCGGCGCCAGCTTGTAGGGCACCTCGGGTGTGGTGTGCAGGGCGACGGCCGTCCAGACCGTCTCGGCGTCCGACGCGGACCCTCCGCGGGCCAGCAGGAAGGCGCGGGCCTGGTCGGCGCCGTCCATCTCGAACCGCTGGTCGTCGCCGCGGTAGGGCGGGACGAGCCCGGTGTCGTGGAACAGCGCCGCCACGTACAGCAGCTCGGGGTCGGGGCGGAGCCCGAGCGCGGTGGCCTGGAGGCTGCCGAACAGGT
The DNA here is from genome assembly GCF_042263835.1 of Streptomyces sp. NPDC056128. Lineage (NCBI taxonomy): Bacteria > Bacillati > Actinomycetota > Actinomycetes > Kitasatosporales > Streptomycetaceae > Streptomyces > Streptomyces sp. NPDC056128. The sequence continues at coordinate 191,445 of NZ_JBHJVQ010000004.1, forward strand.
AGACCCGCCGGGAGTGGTGGAAGATCAGCGGTGGTGTGGTGGTGCGGATCAGCTCCGTGGCTTCACGGACGAGGGCGCTGTCGGGGATCTCGACGCCGGCGATCTTCTCACTCATGACGGCACTCCTTGGCAGAGGTGATCGGTGGGTTCCACCCTGCGTCCGCCGGCGTCCGCGCGTCCGCTTACGGATGGCCGACAACCCCTCGCGGACGGACACAGCCGCGCGGGGCCACCCCGGCATGTCAGCGAGAGGCGCGCACGGCCCGGGTACCCGCCCCGGTCGTGGTGAAGCGGCGCTGGTACCTGGTCGGTGAGACGCCCAGATGCCGGGCGAAGGCGCGGCGCAGGCTCTCGTAGCTGGGGAATCCCGACCGCGCGGCCGCCTCCGTCGCGTTGTGCCCGGCGTCCAGCAGCGCCTTCGCCATGTCGAAGCGGATCAGCTCCACGTACCTCATCGGCGTCGTGTCCAGCTCCGTACGGAACATGCGGGTCAGGTGCCGGGGGCTGACCCGCACCCGCGCTGCGAGGGCCTCCAGGCCGTGATCGGCCGTGGGGTCGGCCTGTACGGCGTCCTGGACCTGCCGCAGGACCGGCGTGCGCGGGGGCGGCCCCTGGAGGGAGGCGGAGAACTGGGACTGTCCGCCCGCCCGCTGCATGTACACGACCAGGGAGCGGGCGACGCCGCGGGCCAGGTCCGGTCCGTGGTCGTGCTCCACCAGGGCCAGCGCCAGGTCGATGCCCGCGGTGACGCCGGCCGAGGTGTAGAGCGCGCCGTCCCGTACGTAGAGCGCGTCGGGCTCCACGCGTGCGGCGGGGCAGCGACGGGCCAGCAGCGCGGTGTGCTGCCAGTGCGTCGTCGCCCGCCTGCCGTCGAGCAGCCCCGCGGAGCCGAGGATGAACGCACCGGTACAGATCGAGGCGACCCGGCCGGACCGGGAGGCCAGCTCTCGTGCGGCGGCGGCGAGGTCCGGGGCCACCGTGCCGTGGGGCACCTGGTCGCCGCCGACGACCAGCAGGGTGTCGAAGGCGGAGGCCTCGGTGACGTCGGCGTCGACCGGGACGCGGACGCCGATGGAGGTGGCGACCGCGCCGCCGCCGACCGACACGAGGGTCAGCCGGTAGCGGGCGCCGTACCGGTTGGCCTCGCTGAAGACCTCGGCGGGCCCGGACAGGTCCAGCATCTTCATCCCGTCGAACACGAGTACGCCGATGCTGTGCTCACCCGGATCCATCGTCCTCACCTTCGTCGCGGCTCTCTCGCGGGAACGCGTTGTTCCATTGTCCTCGCCGGCGGGGCGCGACCGGCGGCAGCCGCGGCTCAGTGGTCCGCCTTCGGTCTCCAGCCGGGCGGGCCGAAGACGTGGCCCGCGCGGTCCCGCCAGCGGGTGGCGGAGCGTACGTCGCGCCAGGTGGCCGCGTACTCGTGGAAGGCGACGCGCAGCGGGTTGTAGGTGTCGATGTTCTTCGTCAGGCCGTAGACCACCCGCTCGCCCTCGGGTTCGAACGTACCGAAGAGCCGGTCCCAGACGATCAGGATGCCGCCGTAGTTGCGGTCCAGATAGGCGTTGTTGGAGCCGTGGTGGACGCGGTGGTGCGAAGGGGTGTTGAAGAGGAACTCGATCGGGCGCCAGAGCTTGTCCACGCGTTCGGTGTGCAGGAAGAACTGGTAGACGAGACTGATCGACTGCTGGAGCAGAATCATCCACGGGGGTACGCCGAGCAGGGCGAGCGGGAGCCAGAACGGCAGCGTGGTCATGGGCGTCCAGCTCTGCCGCAGCGCGGTGGAGAGGTTGAAGCGCACGCTGGAGTGGTGGACGACATGGCTCGCCCACAGCACCCGGATCCGGTGGTGCGCGCGGTGGAAGACGTAGTAGGCGAGGTCGTCCGCGAAGAACAGCAGCACCCAGGTCCAGACCGAGACGGGGGAAAGCTGCCAGGGCGCCAGGGTGTAGAGCCCGGCGTAGGCGACGATCGCGACCGCCTTCCACGGGAGGCCGACGACCTGGCTGCCCGCGCCCATCGACATGCTGGTGACGGTGTCGCGGGTCTCGTAGCCCCGTTCCTCGTCGTCCGGCAGGAAGCGGTACGACAGCGCCTCCACGGCGACCAGCAGCAGGAACGCGGGTATCGCGTAGACGACGGCGGGTATCACGCCGGTCCTCCTTCGCGCTCGGGGGCGACGGGTGCGGTGGGCACACTGCGGGCGAGCAGGGCGCGCGCCGCGGCCTCCGCGCCCCGCTCGTCGCGCGTCCCGATGAGCGCGGCGAGCCGCACGTGGCCCTCGATGTCCAGCAGTTCGGCCGCGCGTAGCTCCATCGGCACCTCACCGGCGATGAGGGAGCCGTCGACGAGGGTGTTGAAGGCGAGGAGGTAGGCGAGGTTTCCGGAGCCCTCCACGATCAGCCGCCACCACGCGACGTCCGCGGCGCCCAGTTCGGCGAGGTCGGGTCCGCAGCCGATGTACCCGGCCGCGCCGCTGACAATGTCGGCGGCGGTCTCGCGCGAGCAACGGGCCGCACACAGCCGGGCGGCGTCCGCGCCGAGCGAGGCCCGCATCTCCAGCACGTCCCGCCGCAGGTCGTGCGTGGGGGACCCGGTCGCGCGGGCGAGCTGCACGGCGAGGTCGAGTCCGGCGGTGCGTCGCCAGTCCAGGACCCTGGTGCGTCCGCCGTGGCTCACCTCGACGAGCCGCGCCTGCTGCAGGCGCTTGACCGCCTCCCGTACGGCGTGCCGGTTCACCCCGAACTCTGCGGCCAGCTCCCGTTCGGCGGTCATGGGCGCTCCGGCGGCGAGCGTCCCGCTCAGGATTCGGTCTCTCAGCAGCGTGAACAACTGGTCGGAGACCGCCTCACGCCGGATCGGCTGCTCTGTCATGGCCCAGAGCCTGAACCGTGCGCGGCATCTGGTCAACTGGTTGGACCAGAGTGCACCGGACGGGTTCTGAAGCAACTTGCGCGCCCGGCGCCTGGTCGGGCCCGGCACGCGTCGCGCGCCGCGTGTCCCCTCCTGGCGGTGCGTCAGGTGGTGTTCCCTGAGGGGAAGGTGAGCCGGACAGCGCAGGTGCGAGGAGACCCGATGACCGCCTTGGCCCGATGCGTCGTGCGGCACCGCTGGTGGACCGTCGTCGCCTGGATCGTGCTCGCCCTCGCCGGGGCTTTCGCCGCTCCACGGGCCACGGACGCGCTCAGTTACGACTTCGGGCTGCCCGGGCGTCCGGGCTATGAGGCCAATCAGGAGATCGCCAGGCGTTTCGACTCGGGCGGCGAGAACGCTCCGGTGCTGATGACCGTCACCGCCGAGCGGGGAACTCTGGGCACCGCGCAGGCCCGTGAGGTCGCCGCGGCCGTGGAACGGACCCGGCCCGGCGGCCGGCTGGTCACGTGGGAGCAGGCGCCGGACCTGCTGGCACGGGACGGGCGTACCGGCGTGGTGCTGGTCTATCCGCGTCCGCTTCCCGGCGCGCCCGAGCCGTACGCGCACGTGCTGCCCGCCCTGGAGGGCGCGGCCCAGCGGGCGGCCCGCGCGTCCGGGACCGAGGTGACGGTGACGGGGCAGGCGGCGCTCGCCGAGGGCGGCGGCGGTGATTCCGGGGTCCTGGGCGAGACCCTGTTCGGTGGTGTGGGTGCGCTGATCGTGCTGGTGCTGGTCTTCGGCTCGGTGCTCGCCGTCACGCCGCTGGTCGTCGCGGCGGTCTCGATCCTCACGACGTTCCTGATCATGTGGTGGCTGACGGCGCTGACCGAGGTCTCGTTCATCGTGCAGTATCTGCTGGCGCTGATCGGGCTGGGTGTGGCGATCGACTACGCGCTGCTGATCGTCACCCGCTGGCGGGAGGAGCGCGGCCACGGCGCCGGCGCGGAGGAGGCGATCGTGCGGTCCATGGCCACCGCGGGGCGCGCGGTGCTCTTCTCCGGGCTGACCGTGGCGATCAGTCTGGCCGCCCTGATCGCGCTGCCGGTTCCCTTCCTGCGCAGTGTGGGGTTCACGGGCCTGCTGATCCCACTGGTCAGCGTGGTCACCGCGCTCACGCTGCTGCCGGCGCTGCTGATGGTCGCCGGTGGCCGGCTGGACTGGCCGCACCGGCGCCGGACCGAACCGGACAGCAAGCTGTGGCGGCGGATCGCGACGACCGTGGTGCGGCACCGCTGGATCTCCGCCACGGTCAGCCTCGTCGTCCTGCTCGCGCTCGCCGCGCCGGTGCTCGGTCTACGGCTGGGCGCGCCGAGCAACGACTCGGTGATCAGCGCCGGCGGCCCGGCGGCAGCGGCCCTCCAGCGGGTCCAGGACGCGGGTCTCGGCAAGGGCCTCACCCAGCCGGTGGAGGTACTCACGGCCGACCCGGACGTGACGCTGGCCGCCGTGGCGGACCTGCCCGGCGTGGCCGGCACCGCGAGCCCTGAGCAGTGGCGGCGCGGTGACCGCACGGTCGTCGACGTGTGGACGGCCGAGGATCCCGCCACGTCCGGTGGCTCGGCGGCCGCGGAGCGGATCCGTACCGCGGCCGAGGAGGCCGGTCAGCGGGTCGGCGGACTGCCCGCGCAGGACGCCGACTTCGTCGACGCCGTGTACGGCAACGCCTGGTGGATCGGCGGCATCATCGTCCTGGTGACGTTCGTGCTGCTGGTCCGCGCGCTGCGGTCGGTGGTGCTCCCGCTCAAGGCACTGGTGCTGAACGTCATCTCCCTCGCCGCCGCGTACGGGGTCACCGTGCTCATCTGGCAGGAGGGACACGGCACCGAGCTGCTCTTCGGCCAGAGCGCCTCCGACGCCATCACGACCTGGGTGCCGATCGCCGTGTTCTCCTTCCTGTTCGGACTGTCGATGGACTACGAGGTGTTCCTGCTCTCCAGGATCCGTGAGGAGTACCTATGGACGGGCTCCACCGACCGGGCCACCATCGACGGCGTGGCCCGCACCGGCCGCCTCATCACCTGCGCGGCCGTCATCCTGTTCCTGGCGTTCATCTCGCTCTCCCGCGTCCCGGTCACGGACGTCAAGATCCTCGCCACGGCCCTCGCCCTCGGGATCGTCATCGACGCGACGATCGTCCGCGGGGTCCTGGCCCCCGCGCTGGTGGCAGCGCTCGGCCGGGCGAACTGGTGGCTGCCGGGCCGATGGAGTGCCGGCCGCGTGAAGACGGGCGGGCGAGCGCGATGAGGTAGCCGGTACGGCTCGGTCACTCCCCCTCCCGGGCGGGGGCGGGAGTCAGTGCTGATGTCCGCCGGGGCGGCCCGCCTGCTGTCCCTTCTCGACGACCACGAACTGGCCCATCATGCCCTGGTCCTCGTGGTACAGCAGATGACAGTGGTACATGTACGGGGTGTCCGGGTCGGCCGGCCCGTCGAAACGCATCGCCAGTTTCATCGTCGTCCCGTTCGGCACGAACACCGTGTCCTTGGGGCCTCTCAGCTCGACCGGCGGTGTCTTGCCGTTCACTTCCAGAACGCGGAACTGAACGTCGTGGACATGGAAGTTGTGCGGCATGCCGTTGGTGTTGCGGACGGTCCAGGTCTCGGTCGTTCCTCTCGTGACGGTCTCGTCCACCCGGTCCATGGCCATGGCACGGCCGTTGATCCCAGAACGCTTGAGGTCGAAATGACGGCCCCGCACCGCCTCGCTGCCGTCCGGAACCTCCAGTTCGCCCAGTTCGGCCGGTAGTTCGGGGGACGGCCGCAGTCGCTCGGCCGCCCTCAGCTGGAGCACGTCGAAGGAGTCCTCACCGCCGTTGAACCGCTGCTGCCAGGCGTCCCCGTAGTTGTCCTGGGGGAAGCTGCGCAGCACGGTCCGCTCTCCGGGCCGCACGGTCACGACTATCTCCGCCCGCTCGCCCGGGGACATCTGAATCCGCTTCAGGGAGGACGGCCGCTCCAGCAGCCCGCCGTCGGTACCTATGAGGTCGAACGCCCGGTCGTCGGAGAATCCGAAGTTGTAGGTGCGGGCCGTCGAGGCGTTCAGGAGTCGCAGGCGTACGCGTTCGTCCTTGATCTCCCGGTAGGGACTCAGGGTGCCGTTGACCATGGTGCGCTCGCCGAGGAAGCCGGCTTCCTGCATCATGCCCCGGCCGTGGTCGAAGTCGTCGCCGTCGAACTTGACGTCCTGCACGATGAGAGGAAGGTCGTCGACTCCGTAGCGCTTGGGCAGCGCCAACTTCTTGGACGCGGCGTCGTCGAGGATGAACATGCCCGCCAGGCCACGCTGGACGTGCTTCTCGGTCGCACCGTGAGGATGCGGGTGGTACCAGAGGGACGCCGCCGGCTGGTCGATGTTCCACTGCGGGGCCCAAGTGGCGCCGGCGGCCACCATCTGGTGCGGGCCGCCGTCCATCTTCGCGGGCAGGTGCATCCCGTGCCAGTGCACGGTGGAAGGTTCGTTCAGGTCGTTCCGGACCCGGACGCGCACCTTTTCGCCCCGCTCGGCGCGGAGGGTCGGGCCGAGGTAGTCGCCGTTGAAGCCCCAGGTGCGGGTCTTGCGTCCCTCCCTGAACTCCTTCTGTCCCGCCCGCATCCGCAGATCGAACACGCGCGTGCCGTCCTTGTCGACGCGGGATTCGGCGAGGGGCGGTATCGCGAGTGCGGTGTCGAACGGTTCCTCGCCGACGGTGTGCACGTCGGCGCTGGTCCACAGCCAGAGGAACCCTCCGCCCACGAGGAGGGAGAGGACCGTGAGGACGGAGCCGCAGATGATGAGTAGACGTTTGGTCCGGGACATGCTCCCAGACTCCTTGCCGCCCCATGACCCAGACATCAGGGACGGCCCGGGGCCGTCCCTCAGACCTCCCTGATCCGGTTGTCAGGGTCCCCCTCCCCCTGGTTCGGGGGCGAGAGGCGCGGGACGCGAGCCGCGGGACGCGAGCCGCGGTCACAATCGAACGGACACCGGGTCGGCGCCGTACCGCATCCGTACGAATTGCGTACACGCTGTATAGCGGTGGCCGGTAGCGACGAGCCGGTAGCCGGTAGCTGATGTCCGTACTCACCCGATTGGTGCAGTCCGAGGTGTGGGCTTACGGTCGTCGTGGGGCTCGTGCAGCCCGCCCTCAGGCCCTCGCCATAGGGAACGCACATGTCGAACCCTCAGCCTGTCCCGGCCGATTCGATCACTCAGCCGCGACGAAAGCGCGGCAGAGGCGTAGCACTGCTGGTCATCGCCTCGTGTCAGCTGATGGTGGTCCTGGACATCACCATCGTGAACATCGCACTCCCCCAGATCCAGACCTCGCTCGGTTTCTCCACCGAAGGGCTGTCGTGGGTGATCAACGCGTACACCCTCACCTTCGGCGGGCTGTTGCTGCTCGGCGGCCGGTCCGGGGACATCCTGGGCCGACGGCGGATGTTCATCATCGGAGTGCTGCTGTTCGTCGGAGCATCGCTGCTGTGCGGGCTGGCGCAGAACCCGTGGGAGTTGCTGGTGGCCCGGTCGGTCCAGGGCATGGGCGGCGCCATCGCCTCCCCTACGGCGTTGGCGCTGATCGCGACGACGTTCACCGAGGGGCCCGAACGCAATCGGGCGTTCGGTGTGTTCGCCGCGGTGTCGGCGGGCGGCGGCGCGGTCGGGCTGCTCGCGGGTGGGGTCCTGGTCGAGTGGCTCGACTGGCGCTGGATCTTCTTCGTGAACGTGCCGATAGGCCTGCTCATCGCGCTGGCGACGCCACGGTACATCCGTGAGTCGCAGCGCCGCCCGGGCCGTTTCGACGTCACCGGCGCGCTGACCTCGACACTCGGCATGGTCTCCCTGGTGTACGGCTTCATCCGGGCGTCCGAGGACGGCTGGCGGGACACGGTCACCCTCGTCGCCTTCGCGGGCGCCGTGGTCCTGCTGGCCGCGTTTCTGCTGGTGGAACGGCGGTCCCGGCAGCCGATCACGCCGCTGCGGATGTTCCGCGACCGCAATCGGGCCGGCACGTACGCGATGATGCTCAGCCTGTCCGCGGCCATCTTCGGCATGTTCTTCTTCCTCACGCTGTACGTGCAGAACGTGCTGGGTTTCGGGCCGCTGGAGGCCGGGCTCGCCTTCCTCCCGGTGAGCGCCGTGATCGCGGTCGGCGCCGGCCTGGCGTCGCAGCTGCTGCCGAGAACGGGCCCCAAGCCGTTCATGGTGCTCGGCGGACTGCTCGCGGCTGCGGGCCTGTCGTGGCTGACGCTGACCGACATCAATAGCACCTACGCGGGCAGTGTGCTGGGGCCGATGCTGGTGTTCGGCCTCGGCATGGGCATGGAATTCGTATCCCTCACGCTGATGGCGGTCTCCGGGGTCGCGGAGCGCGAGTCGGGGGCGGCGTCCGGGGTGCTCAACGCGACCCAGCAGGTCGGCGGTTCGCTCGGCCTGTCCATTCTGGTGACCACCTTCGGCACGGCCAGCCGAAATGAAGCCGAGTCGTTGCTGCCGAGGTTCCTCTCCGAAGCGACGCCGCAGGAGCAGGCGGAGGCGCAACGCACCGGGGAGTTGCCGGGGGTCTGGGGCGATCAGGTGCTTACCGCGGGCGTGAGCGCGGCGTTCGTCGTAGCCGCCGTGATGGCCGGGCTGGCCGCCGTCATCGCGTTGTTCGTCATCCAGGTCCGCGCGTCGGACCTGGAACGTCTGAAGGGCAACGGGAGCACGGGCGAACCATGACCGATCCGGGGAGGGACGTTGTTCAGTCCTGCGGTTCCCGTGGCTGAACAACTCGCCAGTCGGTTGAGTCTGGGACGCGACTACCCCGGCGGCCGTACGGGCCGCGCCGGGTCGCCCCGACGCAACCAAACAGGGAACCGATGATCAAGCACCGGCATGCTGCCACCACCTTGACCACCACACTCACGGCGGTCCTGACGCTGACCGCCTGCGGGGGCGGAAACGGGAACGGACAGGCGGACGACGGCCGTACGTCGCCTGGGGCGTCGTCCTCCGTCACCACCTCCCCCTCTCCTTCTCCGTCGTCGACCCTCCCGACCTCGCAGTCGCCGTCGGGTGCCGGAGCCTCGGACGATCCCGCGACACCGCCGGAGATCATGCCGGTCTATCAGACCGTCTACGGCCTCGTCGGAACGCCTGCGTGCACGGGTGTCCCCTGGGATGACGCCGGTTGTGGAAAGGACCTCACCGCGGCCGGCGAAGTCGCCAACGCGATGACCCGGCACATTCAGAAGCACTTCCCCGGCAGCGAGTACTCCGACCCCAAGAAGGCCGCAGGTCAGGTGGCGCGTGCGGTGAACATGCTTCGGAAAGCCGGCTGCTACGGGATGAGCCCGAAGCCCCCGAAGACGAGTCCGGACAAGCTGCGTGAGCTGTGCCCAACGCTGAGCACCGTTGCGTCCCTGTCGTGGCTGAGCCTGGAGGGCAGCCTCGACGTGTTCTGACCCGGCGCTCGAAATCGAACCCGAGCCGGCCATCATTACCCGAAGGGGGCGGCTGAATGCCGCGACTTGACTCTGAGCAGCAGTATCCCAGGAGCCGGGGCTCCGGCTCCCGAAAGCTCGTCGGACTCGCGTTCGTTGTTGCGGTGGGCTTGCTCGGCGTCGGGTGCTCGGGCGGGCAGACAGGTACGGCGTCATCGACCTCGCCGGTCCCCTCCTCCCCCACCGCATCGCAAACCCTTACCCCCACGCCCTCGCCCTCACCCTCCGCAACCGCCTCTGCCTCCGCCGCCGCACCTCGCAAGTACACCCAGAAGGAGTTGGCCTCACGGCCGTGCCAAGCACTCGACGCACGCGACCTCGCCGCCCTCGGAATCAAGGGCCGGGGAAAGCAGGAGGCCGGCAAGCACGGCGCCTCGTGCATGTGGAAGTTGGCGGGCCAGAGCGTCAGCCTCGCAGTGGATCTCCCCCTGTCCTATGCGCGGACCATGACCAAGAACGGACGCGTCTCGCAAGTACCGGTGGGACAGCACAACGCCATCCAGGCCGAGTTCCAGAACATCTGCTTCATCTTCGTCGCGGTCGACGACATCGATCGCCTGGTCGGCACGACGACCATTCCGGAACGCGGGGTCTCACAGGACGGCACCTGTCCCGCCGGGGCGTCCGTCGCGGCGGCAGCTCTTACCCATCTCCGGTGAAGCGGGTGCCCACACGGACCGAACTTCCCGGCAGAGTCCTGTGCTCTCCCAGCAGGGCTCACTTGATGGGGAGACGTTCACCCGGACAGACTGACCTCCGTGAGATCAACAGGCATGGCCACAGCGTCGCCAACCGAAGACCCACGATGAGTGCTGCCCTGCCCTTCTTCCGCTATCACCCGGACCCCGTCGCCAGCGGGGCCATCCGTGCCGCCGCCGAACCGTGCGCCTGTTGCGAGCGCAGTAGAGGCTGGCTCTACACCGCCTCCTTCTACAGTGCCCAGGAAGTCAGCGGCCGCTTCTGCCCATGGTGCATCGCAGACGGACGCGCGGCTGAACGCTTCGAGGGGGAATTCGCCGATTCCTACGGGCTTGAGGGAATCAGCGAGGACGCCATGCACGAAGTCACCCGCCGCACCCCTGCCTTCCACGCCTGGCAGGATCCGCACTGGCTCACCCACTGCGGCGATGCGGCGGCATTCCTTGGCGAAGTCGGGCACACCGAACTGATGGAGCATCCCGAAGCCCTCGCCCAACTACGGGCGAACATGGGCATGGATGGCCGGCACGACGAGGACAGACCCGAGAGTTTCCTGACCCACCTGGGCGAGGACGCCACCGCCATGCTCTTCCGGTGCACCGTCTGCGACACCCACCTCGCCTACATCGACGCATCCTGACGTAGGCGGGCTGGCCTCTTCGAAAGGCGCGCCTTCGGATCCATCCTGGCCGATCTAGTCCCGTGGCTAGAAGGCCTCTGCGAGTCGGTCCGACACCAAGGCCAGCTGGAGCAAGACCGCTCGACGACATCGCGGCCTCGGGGATGGTCGCCTCGCAGTTCCGGCGCCGCAGCGGCTGTTCACGCCACAGGCCACCCCTCTTCGGCGTACTGCGAATCCGCTGGGAGAGCCGCGACGACATCGACGGGGCATTCCACACCCTCGGTTGTGCACTGATCTGCTGGCGACATCCGAAGCCATCCCACTAGGTGTTCTTACAGATCGGAGTCGCCCCACTCCTGGATGACCACCTCGTCGCCGACCGACAGCTTCCCCGGCGTGATCACGGAGAACTTCGCGCCGAACACTACGCCGCCGCTCGCCACCCGCCGGTAGCCGGCGAGCGTGCGCAAGGGCTCCGGCCCCTGCCGCGCTCCGACCTCCTGCTCGACCAGTGTGACGGCACAGCGCACCGCGAGCTTGGCATAGCCCAACTCGGCACTGCCGATGGTGATGCGGCGTGCGCGGTCCTCGGCGTGCGGTAGGGCTGCCCAGTCGCCGCCACTGTCGTGGTCGTGACCGTCGTGGCTGTCGACGACGATGTTCGGGCGGAAGCGGTTCATCGACAGGGGTGGCGCGCCTCGCTCGGCCATCCGCCGGTTGAGGAGGGCGAGGGAGGCATGGGACAGCAGGTGCACGGCGCTGCTGTCCGCATAGCCGGACGGGCCAGGGGTCAGGCCGTCGGCGATCCGGTCGTGCTCCGGCGGCACGCGGACCAGACGGCTGGGGGTGCCGAGGACCTCCGAGAGCCAGGCGGCGACGTCGTCACCCTGGTCGATCCCGTGGAAGGCGGTGCCGAACAGATCGACGTCGCGGCGCGGCGCGGACGTCATCACGTCGAGGCGTACCGTGCCGTGACGGTCCGTGCTGTCGACCGACTCGAGTGTGAGTCGGGTGCCGTCGGTGCTGACGGCGGGCCGGATCAGGGCGAGGCGGGGGTGCCGGCGCTGTGTGCGGAAGATTCCGTCCTGGCTGATGACCATGAAGCTGCGGTCGTGCGCGAGGCCTGCCGGCGTCAGAAGCGCATCGCTCATCGACTTGCCTGCGCACCCCTTGACGGGATAGCAGATCAGCTCCGTGACGTTGGCCATGTGCTGCCCCCCTTCGCTCGACGACCACAGTAGAACGTCCGTCCTGATGAGGTGACGTCTGGCTCTGTACGCGGGCACGGGAGTCGTTTGTTGACCGGCCGGGGAGGAGGTCGGGCGAGCCCGTATCGGCGCGCCAACCCGGCCCAGCTAGGGTCGCCGGCCTTCCCCGCAGCCGCGGGCAGCTCATACTCGCAGACCTCGTGGTGCGTGATCAGGCCCCATTCCAGACGGCTCAAGCACGCCGTACGGGCCGCCCATTCCCGCTCGGTGTCGGCGCATCTCCCCCGTGCGGTGGAGGCGCTCCTCCTGCGAGCCGACGCCTCGTCCGGCCCCGGCTCGTAGCGTCGAGGTCATGCAATCCGAACCCGGGAGAACTCTCCGTCGCTGGGCATACGCTGCCGTCGCCTGGTTCGTGGTGTGCTTCGTGTGGCACGTGCAGATGGGTGTCATGTACGAGGATTCGATGGGTCCCGACGACGGCACTCCGGTGTGGCTCTTCCTCTCCGACGACGCCCTCATCGTCCTCATGTCGGCGGTCGGTGTGGTATGCGCGCTGGCGATGCGGGGCGTGCCCGGTCTCGTCGAGAACGTCACCACAGCGACGGGACTAACTCCGCACGGCCTGCTCGGGATGGAGAAGGAGGCCGCTGACACAGGGTCATGGGACTTCTGGAAGACCATGGTGATCAACGGCTACTTCTTCCTCGGCGCGGTGCTCCTCGTTCCGGCCACCGTGCTGTCCCGCCGGAGTCTACGCCCAGCGAAGGCGACGTGAAGGCATACCCTCTTTCGAAGGTCCTGACGTCGGTGCCGGGAGTCGGCGTCAGGACCGGAGCCCGCATCCAGATCGAGTTGATCCGCGGTGAACAACCGTCAAAGGGAGGAAAAGAACCGTTCAAACGGGCTTTCTCCTCTCCGCGTCGCCGCTCTGGGCGGCCCGGCATCGCGGTCCGAATACGACAAGAAAGTCCTACTACGACAAGAAAATCGCCCAGGGCAAGCACCCCACTCACGCGCTCCTCTGTCTCGCCTGACGCCGGGCCGATGTCCTCTTCGTGATGCTCCGCGACGGAACCTCCTACCAGCCCCAACCGGCTGCGGCCAAGTGAGGAGCCCAGAGAGCCCGGTCAGACCTCCGGCCGAAGCCGCTGGCGGGCGGCCTCAAGCCGCCGGTCGTAATCAGGCGCGAACAGCTCAGGAAGCGCCTTGTCCAGCGTTCCGGCGATCCGATGGATCGACGCCCAGACCGCCGGATCGTCGACAACGCCCTTCAGGTCCGTCATCTGGAGCTTCTCCAGCCAGTGCGACAGCACCAGTGCCTCGTCACTCGAAAGCTTGATCGTGACCTGGCTATCACTCATGCACACCCCCACGGCTCGGCCCGCCCTCGACCGCACGAACCTACGACCTTGGACCTTGACCAAACACATAGACACCTCACGTCTCAAACGCGTCAAGTCGTTAACGTGGGCTCTTCGAACACGGCACGGTCGTAGAGCCGGTGGTGCCGCTCGTTGGCGTCCGGGGCGGGCTTGGTCTTGAGGACCGGGTTGGGGCCGGTCTCGATGAGGTGCAGGAGTGTCCAGGCAACCCCGTAGCAGTCCTCGGAACCGAAGCAGGCAACGAGGGCAGCTGCTTCCTCTCCTGTCACCGGCTTACTGGTCGCTTCGAGCTGGGTGACATGCCGATCTATCTCTTCCTCCTCGGCGTCCCACTCGGGCGGCGGGCCGTCGGCAACGGAGGAAAAGACTTCCGGTGCCATGATCATGGGCGGTCCCGCCCGGCCCGGAATCTCCAAGTCGGCCGCGGGTCCGCTTCCGCGGAGACACGGTGCTGATCATGGACGGCACCCTGGTGCCGACACGCAACCACAGCGTGGCGGAGCAGTCCAAGACCAGCCGTCCTGCTCGGGAGTCGTGGCGCCGACCACGCGAGCCAGGTCTTCCAGTACGGTGTGAGAACGCGCCGCAGGCACGCGGTGCTCCCCTGGCGGCCTGTGCACGAAGCCGGTACGCGGTTCAGGCGCCGTTACTCCGCGGTCAGCGCTGGGTGCCCACCCCGTCGTCGTCGAGTTCTGCTCGGATCCGGCTGAGCCACTCCGTTCCCATCCGTCGCCCGTCGGGGAACTGGTCGTCTCGGTCCCAGCGCCACGTTGTGATCAACGCCAGTACGAGGAGGCGGCACTCGCGCAGCAGGTGCTGGTTGGCGCCCGGATAGTGTGCGCCGACCTCCTCGGGGGCATGGGCGAGGTCGAATTCGACGGGGCCGCGGCAGCACGTCTCCAGGTCGATGAACAGCAGTCCGTGCTGCGTCGTGAGGACGTTGCCCGCGTGCGGCTCGCCGTGCAGCAGCTGGTCGGGCTCGCCGCGCTCGCAGATCGCACGCCGCAGGCTTCGTAGCGTGTTGCGCAGCAGTTGTCGGTCCGCTTCGGCGAGGTCCGGGGTGCGGTCGCGGTTGGCGATGAGTTGTTGAGCCTGCTCGACCCGGTCCGTGAAGTGCGGCGTCGGGACATCGAGCCGACTCATGCCGGCATGCAGACGCTTCAGCGCGTCGGCGTAGTCGACCGGTGACACCTCGGGTGGTGCCATGGGCTCGTAGTAGGTCCAGAACGTGACCGCGAAGCCGTCACGCTCATAAACGCGTGGTTCCACACGAGGTTCGAGGGCGGCCACCGGGCACCCGGATGCGGCGAGCCGCTGTGCCAGCTCGACCTCGAACTCCGCGACCTGCTGCGCGACAGGTGCCACCCGGGCCAGGACGTCACAGGGCAGTAGACGCAGGGTGAGCTTGTTCGAGTCATGGAGAACGGTCACGTCTTCGGTGGCCAGGCCGAGTGATGAGGCAATCGACGTGGCCGCGGTCACCGCTCGACGGAACTCCGCTTCCTGCATGTGTTGCTCTGCCCCTCTCTCCTGAACGCTTCCTGCTACGGCGCATCGCGGCTCCCCTGCGCTGTTTGACGGTACTTCAGGTTGAGATCGTCATCGAGCGGGGGCGGTCCTGGCACACGGTACCGGCGGCTGAACGCCGTCAGCCGCCCTGGCCGGCGCTGCCGATCGGGCCGACCTTCACGGGGGAACCGGTGCCGTCCGTGACGGGCAGCGTGGCGGCGCCCGGCCAGTCGAGGGTGACGGACTTCGTCTCGTCGGGCGGGGTGACAACGAGGCCGGTGATACGGACTCCGGAGCCGCCCGAGTCGTTGATCGGGTAGTGGATGCCGAAGGCCACGGTCTCCCCGTCCTTGAGGGTGCCCGGGACGACCGGCTCGCCGCTGCGCTTCGCGGACAGCGTGCCCGAGTTGGTCTTCAGGTCGACGCCTGCGTATCCGGAGATCGCGCACTCCCGGCCGCCGCCGTTGGTCAGTTCCACCGCGACGGTGCCATCGGTGTCGCCGTCGATGGTGGCGTCCATCGCCTTGAACTTCAGCTCGTCGGTACGGCACTTGCCGACCTTGTCGGTCTCGCCGGAGCCGGAGCTGGAGTCGGAGCCGGTCCCCGCTGCCGTCCCCTGTCCACCGGTGCCCTCCCCGGCAGACTCGTCCCCGGCGCCCTGCTGCGAATCGCCCGAGGACGCCTCGCTCGACGCCGCCGACGGGTCGCTCTGCCCCGTGGCGTCTTCGTCGTTCTGGCAGGCCGTGAGCGAGAGGCTCGCGGCAACGGCGAGGGCGGCGAAGGTGAGCTTGTGAACGCGCATCGTTTCTTCCTCAGTATCGGTTGAGCGTGCCGACCGTCGGTACGAGTCGCTGCTGTACCGGCGTTTGTGCACACGAAGAGCCACCCCTCCCGGGAGTCCGTTCCGCACAACCGCCCCTGAAGACATTCCTGTTACACGCACAGCAAGACGCGCGACGCACCACCACCAGCGCACGCCCGGCCAGGGCACACCCTCGGTCGGCCGGACAGACACCTCCAGCCGCCGTTCCTCACCTGTTCGCGACTGCCGCCCCCTGGGACAGTCCTGTAACCCGGCGGATCTTGACCACACCCGCTGGCATGGCGTCCATCCGCCGTGCGCTGCGCACCGGCCTGCGCGGATTCCCGAGGAACGGCGCAACTTCGACTTCCGGCGCTGGTGGGGAACCCATCGCGTCGCCACCCAGGGCACCGGCACGAAGGTTCTCCAGCATCCGGTCGTGGGCCGACTCACCCTCGACTGGTCCTTCCTCACCCCCCACGACGGACCCCGACCAGCAACTCATCACCCTGACCGCCGAGCCGGGCTCCCCCAGCCGCGAGCGTCTGCGGATCCTCGCTTCCTGGACGGCTCGGGACGCCCGCCGTCCCGGGGCGCGCTAGCGTCCAGACACATGACGTCTTCCTCAAGCGCGCCGCTGGAGCGGCTGCGGTCCGAGCTGCGGGAGCTGGCCGAACCGCAGGTACGCGCCCAGCTCGAACGAGTGCTGAGCCCCGCGGACGACGACGAACTGCTCGGCGTACGCGTCCCGGTGCTGCGCAAGCTCGCGCGGCGCTACCGCGGGTTGCGGCCGGAGGAGGTGGACGCCCTGCTGCGCAGCCGCGTCCACGACGAGCGGTTCGCCGGGCTGCTGGTGCTGGCGGAGCAGATGCGTTTGGCCCGTGGCAGCGTGGAGCGCGGGACGCTGGTGGACTTCTACCTGGCGCACACCGACTGCGTGGACAACTGGGATCTGGTGGACGGATCCGCGCCGGTCGTGCTGGGCACGTGGCTGCTGGAGGAGTCACAGGACGTCCTCGACGAGGTGCTGGACCGACTGGCCGGGTCGGCCTCCCTGTGGGAGCGGCGGATCGCCGTCGTGGCCACGCTGACACTGATTCGCGCGGACCGCTACGAGCCGACGTTCTCCCTGGTCATCGCGCTCCGCCAGGATCCGGAGCCGCTCATTCACAAGGCGTTGGGGTGGATGCTCCGGGAGATCGGCCGCCGCGACGCACGGGCGTTGGTCGACTTCCTCGACCGGCACGCCCCCGAACTGCCTCGGATGACCGTGCGCCACGCGACCGAGCGCCTGGAGCGGAGGACCGGGCGAGGTTCGTGCGTCGACGGTAGACGGCATGTCGCGCGGGACCGGGTCCGGCAGTCGGGCGGCGAGCCGTGCCGTGCCGTGGGCGGGGTGGCCCGTCCGGCGGGGCTCTTCATGTGTCAGGATGCGGTGAACTGACCTTGGGGGAAAGGGTTCAGCCGGGGGGTCGGCATGGAACATGGGGAGCACGAGAGACGCCGGGCAGTGCCCGGGGCGGTGGTCGCCGCCGGGGTGGTCGGGGCGCTGGCGGTCGCGGCGCTCGTACTGCGTCCCGCCGAGGGCCTGCTGCACTCCGGACAGGGGCCGCTCGGCCACTGGGGCATCGTCGCGATCGGGTCGTCCGTCGCCTGGGCGGTAGGGGTGATGCTCGGCGTCGAGCGGCTGCGCCCCAGGATCGCGGCCGAGCGCGACCCGCTGACACCGGGCGAGGAACGGCTGCGGCGGCCGGCTGTGCCGCTGCTCCTGGCCGGGCCGGGCGTCATCGGCGTACTGGCGCTGGTCATGCATCGGTTCAACCACCGGAGCACATCACCCGCCCCGCCGGTGGACCTGCCGCCGCCGGTCTCACCGCCGCCGGTTATCGGCAGGACCGATCCCGAAGGGGGTTCCGGGCACGGCTACTCCCTGCCGCTGTACGTTCTGCTCGGCCTGCTGGCCGCGGTGGTCGTCGTGGTCGTCACGGTGGTCGTCGTGCGGCGGCTGCGGCGGCGGGGTCTGACCGTTCCGGCGCTGCCCGAACGCGCGGGCGCCCCGGCGGAGGACGAGGACGCGCGTCTGCTCCTGTCCGCCGTGCACTCGGGCCGCCGCGCCCTCGCCGACACCGGTGACGCCCGTACGGCCGTCATCGCCTGTTACGCGGCGATGGAGGACGCCCTCGTCGCGTCCGGCGTACGGCGGCACGCCTCCGACAGTCCCGCCGACCTGCTGACCCGCGCCGCCGACGCGGGCCTCGCCCCGGGCCCGGCCGCGCCACGGCTCACCACGCTGTTCCGCGAGGCCCGCTATTCCTCGCATCCGATGGGGCCCTCGCACCGGGAGGCCGCGGCCGGCGCCCTGGAAGAGATCGCGTCGCTGCTCCAGGAACGGGAGGCGCAGCGGTGAACGGGCGCACGGAACGGCCCGCAGGGCAGGACACGCTCACGCTGCGCCTACTCGGTCTGCTCGGCGCGGCGGTCGCCGCCTCCGGCGTCCTGCTCGTCCTGCTCCTCGACGGCCCCCGGGCGGCCGGGGCCATTGTCACCCTGCTTGCGGTCGCGACGCTGATCGTGGCCCGGTACGTCGCCGGGGCGGGCGCCCTCGACTCCGGACGGCGGGAGGACGTACGGCTGCTGCGGACCCGGACGCCGGGCATGGGCGAATGGCGACGGAACGTACGCACCGCCACCGGCCCCGACGGCGCGCTGTACTACCGCGCAGTGCTGCGGCCCGAGCTGCGCCGCCTCTACGCCGCGGCACTCGCCGAGCACCACCATGTCTCACTCGACCAGCAGCCCCGACGCGCCGCCGATCTGATCGGACCCGAACTGTGGCCCTGGCTCGGGTCCGACACGCCCCGCACCGGACCCGACGGCGGCATCCCCGTCGACGTACTGCACCGCCTCGTCGACCGGCTCGAACACCTCGGCGCACCCCGCACTCGTACCCCCGGCACTCACAAGGAAGAAGCGACGTGACGAGTCCCACCACGCCTCAGCCCCGTACCCCCGAGCAGGTTGGCGAGCAGGCCGGTGCCGTGCTGCGCGAGATCGGACGTGCCGTCGTCGGCAAGCCGGACGCCCTCGAGCTGGTGATGCTGGGCGTGCTGGCCGGCGGGCACGTCCTCGTCGAGGATCTGCCGGGGCTCGGCAAGACGCTCCTGGCGCGGTCCTTCGCCACCACGCTCGGCCTGGACTTCCGGCGGATCCAGTTCACGCCCGACCTGCTGCCGTCGGACGTCACGGGGGCGCCGTTGTACGACCAGCGCACCGGCGAGATGGTGTTCCGTCCCGGGCCGGTCTTCACGCACCTGCTGCTCGCCGACGAGATCAACCGGACGCCGCCCAAGACGCAGGCCGCGCTGCTGGAGGCGATGGCCGAGTCGCAGGTGACCGTGGACGGTGAGACGCGGCCGCTCGCCGACCCGTTCATGGTGGTCGCGACCGCCAACCCGGTGGAGTACGAGGGCACGTACTCGCTGCCCGAGGCGCAGCTCGACCGGTTCCAGCTGCGGGTGCGGATGGGTTATCTGAGCGCGCGGGAGGAGCTGACGATGCTGCGGGCCCGGGTCGACCGGGCCGCGCCCGAGGCGGTGCTCCAGCCGCTGGCGGGGCCGGCGGACGTCGTGGCCTGGCGGCGCGTGGTGGAGGGTGTGGAGATCGACGACGACCTGCTGGAGTACGCCGTCGCGCTCGTCGGCGCGACCCGGGAGCACCCCCAGATCAGCATCGGCGCCTCACCGCGGGGCGCACTCGCTCTGGTCCAGCTCGCGCGGGCCCGCGCGGTGCTGAACGGCCGTGACTACGTCGTCCCGGAGGACGTCAAGGCCCTCGCGGTGCCCGCACTGGCCCACCGGGTGTCGCTGCGGCCGGAGTTGTGGGTGCGCGAGGTGGCCACGGACGACGTGCTGCGGGAGATAGTCGACAGCGTCGGCACGCCGTCCACGCGGCGTACGGCCGCCGTGTCGTCGTGACCGCGCCCCCGCCGCCGCCCCGGCCCGGCGCCGCGGTGGTCCGTGCCCTGGAGGGGCGCTCCTCCCCCGCGCAGCCGCCGCCCCCGCCGCCCGGCGGGCCGCGCCCGGGTGGACGGGCGCTGCGCCTGCTGACGGTCGCCGTCGTCGCGCTGTCCGCCGCCCTGCTCACCGGCCGGGCGTGGCTGCTCGCGCTCGCGGCCGCGCCCCTTGTGCTGCTCGCGCTCGCGCTGCCACGCGCGTACGCCCGGCGTGTCGAGACGTCGGCCGCCGTGGAACCGAGGCGCTGCTTCGAGGGTGACACCGTCACCCTCCGGATCTCGGTGGCCCACGACGGTGGCGCCGTCCGGCTCGATCCCGGTGTCACCCTCGGCCCGGGCCTGCGGCTCGACGAGGTCGTGGTCGGCGCGTCCACGGTGACGTTGCGCCATACGGCGCTGCTCTGGGGGCGCTGGTCGCTCGGGCCCGTGGACCTCGACGTGTACGACGCCGGGGGCACCGTGCGCCGTACCGTGCGGGTCGAGGCGGCCGAGGTGTCCGTGTTCCCGCGCCCCACCCAGGCGCGGTTCACGCCGATTCCGGCGCGGTTGCCGCAGCGGCTCGGCGAACACGCCTCCGCACAGGCCGGAGAGGGCGTCGAGGTCGTCGGGGTGGGGGCGTGGGTGCCCGGGGAACGGCAGCGGCGCATCCACTGGCCGTCGACGACCCGGCGCGGCACTGTGCAACTGCACCGGTTCGCGGCCGAGCGGGCCGCCGACACGGTGATGCTGCTCGACGCGTTCGGGGACGTGGTCGACCCGGTGACCGGGGTGTCGTCCCTGGACGAGACGGT
Organism: Streptomyces sp. NPDC056128; assembly: GCF_042263835.1. Classification (NCBI taxonomy): domain Bacteria; kingdom Bacillati; phylum Actinomycetota; class Actinomycetes; order Kitasatosporales; family Streptomycetaceae; genus Streptomyces; species Streptomyces sp. NPDC056128. The sequence goes on from NZ_JBHJVQ010000004.1 coordinate 211,844, forward strand.
GCGGGCGGCCGCCGGGCTGGCCCGCGCGTATCTGCGCACCCACGACCGGGTGGGGGTCGTCTCGACCGGGGGCACCACGCGCTGGCTGGCGCCGGGCACCGGGGACGCGGCGTTCTACCGCATCGTCGAGAGTGTCCTCGACGTCCGCAGGGACCGGCGCTTCGACGGGCCCGGGCTCGAGCGGGTGCCGCCGCCCGCGCTGCCGGAGGGCGCGCTCGTCTACGTGTTCACTCCGTTGAGCGACGCCCGGGTACTCAAGGTGCTGCGGGATCTTCAGGGGCGGGGACGCCGGCCGGTGGTCGTGGAGATCCCGAGCGGGGACCCACCGGTCGAACCGGGTGACGTGTCGGGCGAGTTGGGGCTGCGGCTGTGGCACGCGGACCGGGACGCCATGAGGTTCGCCCTGCGGGACAGCGGGGTGCCGGTGCTGCGGCACGTCGTGGGTGATCCGCTGGATCTGGCGTTGGCACCGCTGTTGTCCGGGCGGGTCGGCGGGAGGGGGCGATGACGGTGTTCGAGACGCGGGTGAGCCTGCGGGAGTGGGCGGGTTACTGGGTCGGCACCCTGCCCGTGCGGGTGATCGGGTCGGCGGCCGTCGTGATGGCGTGGCGGCCGTGGGCGACGCTGGGTGGGGCGCGGGACGCCCTGCTGTTCGGATGCGCGGTCGTCTTCGCGGTGTGGGCGGCACCGGCGCTGGACCGGCGGCCGACGCTGGAGTCGGCCCGCTGGTCCCACCTCCTGATGCGGTACCGGACGACCGTGCTGGCGGCGGGTGTTGTGGTCGTCGCCGCGTTCGGGGAACCGGCGTGGTGGGAGGGCGCCGGGGTGGTCGTGCTGTTGGTCGCGTACCTGGTGACGAGTGAGAGCCGGCCGTGGAGGTGGGGGCGCGGGACCGGGCGCGTGTGGGGAGAGGCGGTGGCGGCGTGCGCGGGCGCCGGCGTGGTGGCGGCGGCCGCGGTGGCTCCGGTGACCGGGGCGGAGTTCGGTGCGGGGCGGGTGGTGGCGGCCGGGGTGGTCGTGGGGGTGATGGTCGGTGGTGGAGTGATGGGGGCCCGGTGGTGGGGTGGTGGGCGGTAGGGGGAGCGCGGTCACCGAGTTCTGGCGTTCACGCAGGGGCTGAACGGCCGCCGCCTCACAGTCCCACCACGACCAGGGCGATGTCGTCGCGGGCGCCGTGACTGACGCCCAGGCCCTCCAGGAGGACGTCGGCGAGGCGCTCGGGGTCCAGGCCGAGGCACTGGCGCAGGGTGTCGGTCAGGCGCCGCAGGCTGATGTCGATGTCCTCCTCCCGGCGTTCGACCAGACCGTCCGTGTAGAGGACCAGGATGTCGCCCGGCTGGTAGGAGATGCCGGCCTGGGGGCGCGGCACGTGCGTGAGCCGCGCGCCGAGCGGTGGGTCGGTGGCCTGGTCGAGAAGGTGGCAGGTGCCGTCGCCGTGCATCAGGACGGGCGGCGGGTGCCCGGCGCTGGAGTAGATGATCAGCCGTGAGCGGGTGTCGACGAGGGCGGTGACGGCGGTCGCGGCCAGGGCGCCCTCCACGGAACGCGCGTACAGGCCCAGCACCTCCAGTGCCTGGGCGGGGCCGGGGACGGTGCGGCTGGCCGCCGACAGCGCGCTGCGCAGCATTCCCATGACGGTGGCCGCCTCCAGGCCGTGGCCCACCACGTCGCCCACGGCGACGAAGAAGCGCCCGTCGGTCAGGTCCACGGCGTCGTACCAGTCCCCGCACACGTTCAGCGAACCGATGGCAGGCAGGTAGCGCACCGCCACGTCGGGGTGGCGTGCGAGGTCGGGCGAGCGCAGCATGGCCTCCTGGAGGGTGATCGCCACCTGCCGCTCCCGGGCGTGTGCCTGCCGCAGTTCCTCGTTCAGTCGCTCCAGTGCTTTGGCCCGGGCGTACAGTTCGGCCTCGATGCCGGCCTCCATGCCGGCTTCCGGCGGGCCCGGGGAGTCGACGGGAGAGCGGCGCCAGTGCCGGCGGTCGCGGATGAAGGCGGTCACGTCCTCGACCCGGTGGATGATCCACGCGACCTTGTCCTCGGGGCCGAAGACGGGTGTGTTCACCGGTGACCACCAGCGTTCCTCGAAGCCCCCGGGGTGTTCGGCGCTGGGGATGTCGTAGCGCTGGACCGCCATGCTCTCGGCCTGCCCCGTGGCCAGCACCCGTCGCAGGGAGGCCGACACCTTGCGCGCTCCGTCGGACTCGGGGTCGGCCGGATTCTCGGGGATGGCGTCGAAGAGGTACCGGCCGAGCAGGTCCCCCGCCGCCCGGCCCGTCACGCGGCAGTAGGCGGCGTTGACGCTCACGATCACCAGGTCCCGGTCGACGACCAGGTACGGGCTGGGGGTCGCGGCGAACAGCGCCGCGTAGTCGACCTGGCCCGCCCACGGTGGCTCAGCAGTCACACCCACCTCTCCAATGTACGTACGGGGTCCCGGCCCCGCACGCCGCCGCGGAGCGGGGGCGTTGGTCAGGCGCGCAAGCGGCGAAGGTACACCGCGGTCAGCGCGACGGCACGGTCCTCGTCCTGGGACAGTTCCTCCAGGGCATGTGACGCCCTCGTTCCCGGGATGCCCGCCAGCGCCTGGGTCAGCCGCCCGCGTGCCGGTGCTCCGGTGGTGGCGTGGGCGAGGCGGCCGACGAGCTGGCCGGCGATCCGGTCCGCCGTCGCGGTGTCGGCGGCCAGCACGCTCAGGGCGTCCGCGGCATCGGTGTCGTTCCGCCCCTCCACGATCATGTCGACCAGCTCCGGCACCGCCTCGGCCACGCCACGCGTCCCGAGCGCCAGCGCCGCGCACCCGCGCACCGCGGCGTCGGGGCCGGTGAGAGCGTGTCGCAGGTACCCGGTGACCTCGTCGCCCGGCAGCTCGGCGAGGCTCTGCACGGCACGTTCCCGCACCGCGGCCGCCGGTGAGCCGAGGGCTTCGGCCAGGAGCGCCGGGCCCCGGTCGCCCGACCGCGCCAGCGCCCACCGCAGGGCGCCGGCGACGATCGGGTCCGGCTCGCTCAGCACCGCCTCGACCAACGCCTCCACCGGCACCGGGACCTCCTCGCCGGAGGAGAGGGCCGCGCGTTGGCGGGCGCCGGGACTCTTCGATCCCAGCGCCTGGAGGAGCGCGACGACCTGGAGAACGTCCTCCCAGCCGGTGGGATCCGCGGCGTCGATCCGGGACAGCCGCGTCAGCAGCTCGGTCTCGGCCGCGACGCGTTCGCGTGTCCGGTGGATGAGGTCGCCGACGAGTTCCGAGGGCATGAAGCCGGGGTCGTCGAGCGCGCGCCCGATCTCCCGCAGCGACAGTCCCAGTGACCGCAGGCTCTCGATGTGGAAGATCCGCCGGATGTCCTGCCCGGAGTACTCCCGGTATCCGGAGCCGGTGCGGCCGGAGGGTCTCACCAGACCGAGCGACTCGTAGTGCCGGAGCATGCGGGCACTGACCCCGGACCGTCGCGCCACCTCACCGATCAACACGTCCCATCATCCCTCATGCCTCATGTCTCGTCCCCCATCCCTCATCCCTCATCGCCCTCGGCGGCGGCTCCGCCGAGGGCCACCACGCGCTTCGCCTCCTCGATGGCGTACCCGAAGCCGGTGTCCGGGTCCCGCAGCAGCCGCTCGGTGGCGAGGGCGTGCGCCCGCACGAGTGGGTCGGCGGCCGTGGCGACCGCACGCAGAGCGGGCACGACCGCCTCGCCCAGTGCGACCAGCGCCCGGCTGAGACTCAGCTGCGTCTCCCGCCCACCGCGGCCCAGCTGCGTCACCAGCAGCGCGGCCAGCGCGGGCTCCTCGCCCTCCGGCACCAGCACGACCGCGGCCCGCCACGCGCTCCGCGCCACCTCGTCGTCGGCGTCGGCCAGCAGCGCGGGCGTGATGGCCGGCCACGCCCGCCGGTCCCCGATCTTGGACAGTGTGTGCAACGCCTGGCTCCTCGCCTGGGCGCGCTCCGAGCGGACCTCACGGACCAGCCCGGGGAGGGTCACGGAGACCGGGTGCCGGGTGAGCGCCCAGGTCAGCATGTCGCGGACGAAGAAGTCGGGCTCGACCGCGCTTCGCTCGACGAGCTTGTCGACGAAGCGCGGGTCGGGTGTCGTGCCCACCGTCAACGCGGCCCGCAGCCGCACCGACGAACGGTGGTCCTCCAGCGTCCGCAGCACCCGGAGGGCGTCGGCGTCGTCCTGTGTCGTGGTCGTCATCGAGACCACCTCCCTGACGGGCAGTGAAGACCCTGCCACGGTGTCAAGGTCAAGTCGGGTAGTAGTCACCGTCCAGGAAGTCCGGGTCCGCCTCGAAGTAGAGGGTCGGGTCCTGCCAGATGAAGGAGAAGGACGGGCAGGCCGCGTCCCCGCCGTCCCACCAGGCCTCGACGGTGACGGTCCGGGGGTGCAGCCCGTGCGGCCGCGGCTTGAAGGTCTCGTCGTACTGGCGCAGCCATCGGGTGGTCCCCTGGCCGATGCGGTGTTCGCCGTCGGCGGTCACCTGCCAGTGGACCGTGTGGTCGGTGCAGCCCTCCGGTACGGAGACGCGGACGGTGCTGCTCAGCAGCCACGCCTCGCCGGTGCCGAAGCCCGACGGGACGGTGAACGTGCTGTCGACGTCGTGCCGGACGTCCCAGACGTAGGCGTAGACCGGGTCGGCGAACTTGCCGCCGCGGGAGACGGTCTGCTGCACGGGTCGGTCCCCGCTGTCGTATCTCAGTTGGCGGCCGGAGACGCTGCAGGCCGCCGCGAATCCGGCGAGGACGCCCATGGTGAGCAGCAGGCCCGCTGTGGTGCCGCCGAGCCAGGCGCGCGGGCGGTCGGTGAATCCCATCCGCTCCTCCTCACCACGGGACCAGGTCGAGGTTCACCGCGAGGCGGGGATCCGTCCAGACCAGTCCGAAGCTGGGGCAGGTTTCGGTGCCGCCCGCCCAGGAGGCGCTGACCGTGACGCGGTCCGGGGACCCGTCCAGGGGTACGTCGAGGGACACCTGGTGTTCCGTGTCGCCGGTGAGGGAGCCGTGGTCGCCTTCCCGGCCGTCGACCGTGATCTCCCACTCGATCGTCCGGTCCTCGCAGGGGCCGGGCACGGAGACCACGAGGTCGCCGGTCAGCTTGTCGGCGGCGTCGTTCTCGTCCGGGCGGAACGTGCTGGTCACGTCGGTCTCCACGTCCCAGACGTAGTGAGGGCCCTCACCGCTCGCCAGGTCGGACGTGCTCGGCATCGACGCGGGCTTCCGCCCGGAGTCGTACGTCAGCGCAACCGTGTCCAGCGTGAACGCCCAGGCGATCACGACGTACAGGACGGCGAGGACGGCCAGCGTCCAGGAGGTGCGGGCCACGGGTGCGGGTGGGCGTGCGGCAGGTGTCGTGCCCGGCGCGCCCCGTGCCGCCGGGGTCTTCGGCGGTACGCCGCCGCGCACCGCCGATTCCGCGGCTTCGGACTGCGTGGAGGCCACGCCCACCAGTGCCTCGGCGGTGGTGGTGTCCCGCCCCTTCTCGTCAAGGAGCAGGCGCACCTGCCGGTTCAGTACCCGCACCTCCACGTCCAGCTGCCGCACCCGCTCCTGTGCCAGCGTCAGCTCGCCCTCGATGCCACGGTTGTAGTCGCCCGCCCGGGTGAGGCGGTGGGTGAGGAGTTCCACCTCCTCCTGCCAGTACTGGAGCTGGGTCGCGGCATCGGGTGCGGCTCGCTGGGCGGTGCGGCGCAGGGCGTGCAGGCGGGTCAGTTCGGTCTCGGGCAGGCGGTCGGCCAAGGCGTTCACGAAGGCGCGCGGGGCAACGCGTTCGCCGCGGAGGTAGGCGGCGGTGTCCGGGTCCGCCGCGTTGTCGCCGTCGCGCACGGCCTTGCGCAGGGCCGCCGCGTACTCCTGCGCCTCGGGTCCGGCTGCCGGGCTCCACCGGTTGCGGGCGAGGGTGATGCGGTGGCCCTCGTTGCGGGCGCGCTGCTGCGGCACCGGCCGCTTCCTGGCCTGCAGTTCCCGGCGTACGTGCCGGTAGACGGTCTCCATGTCCAGCATTTCGGGGCCGTGCGGCACGCCTTCGGTGACTGCTCTCAGCAGGGCGCCGGAGAACGCCGTGTAGTGCTCGCCCTTCGGTGCCATGGCCCGCTTGGTCTCGGCGGACGCGGTCAGGACGTACGTGCCGTCGATGTCGCCGCAGTCGGCGAGTTCGAGCGGGGCGCCCATGTATCCGTGCAGGGCGCGGCCGCTGTAGCAGCAGTCGAGGACGACAACGCGGCTGAGCGCGGCGCACTCCTCGGCGACCTGGTAGCGGAGCTGGTCGTAGGCCACGGCGTGGAAGAGCCGGCCCGGCGGCGAGTCGGAGAGGGCCAGGTAGAGGTCGCCGACCGGGGACAGCAGGCCGTGGCCGGCGAAGTAGACGAACAGGGCGTCGGTCGCCTCGGTGGCGGCGGCGTGCACGGCGTCGAGGACCTGTGTGGCCGATTCGGGGTTGGACAGGACGGTGCAGTGCTCGGGTGGCAGGCGCCACGAGTCGGGGCCGGTCAGTACGTCCTTGAGTCCGGTGAGGTTGTTGGCGACCGTGGGCAGGGGCTGGAGCGGTTCGGTGTACTGCTCCACCCCGATGAGCACCGCGCGGGAGGCGGCGGGGTCGGGCAGGGACGTCACGCCGGCCCCGGGGTTTCGTCGTCGTCCCTCCGCGGGGGTTCGTCCGCAGCGTCCGGGCGCGGTGCCGGTCCGTCCTCGCCACCCGGTTCGCCCAGCAGCTCCACGATCCGCAGCAGGGTCTCGTCCGACGCGCCCGCCACCGTGAGCGACCTGGAGCCGACGGTGATGGTGATGGGCGGGGCGGTGCGTCGTGCCGCGCGCCAACTCGCGTAGGCGAGGGCGAGGTTGAGTGCCGCGAAGGTCTGGCCGAGTACGAGGTTGACGATATCGGTGGCGCCCATGGCCTCGCCGGTGGGGTCCGACGACCCGAGGGTCAGCTCGGCGTGGCGGCGGACGTCGGGGTCCTTGCGCAGCCATGCGTACAGGTCGAGCGCGGTCTGTACGTCGTCGTCCGGCTCGGCCCTCAACTCAACGTGCATGACCGTCCCTTCGCGGTTGGGCGGGCATCCAGCGTAGGAGGCGCGCGTCGCCGCGAGGAGGTGTACGGGACATTCCACCGGAAGGAGTTACGGAGGCAAGCGCGGCCGGGCCGACGGCCACTGTGGGGTGGCCGTCGGCGTTCTGGTGTCGGTCAGTCGCTCTTGCGGCGTGCGGTCAGTTCGCGTTCACCAGGTCGTGCGGCGGCACGGTCACCGTCCGCTTGTCCGGCTTGCCGCCCAGCACGATCTTCCGCAGGGCGCTGTTGTTGTCGACGCTGGTCTCCTTGAGCCGCTTCTCCGGGTTGGCCAGCACCTGGATGTAGTAGGTGCCGTTGGGCACGTCGGTGATGTCGAAGGACTGGCCCGGCAGGTCCTGCGAGTACGTGTCGCCGGAGCCGACGTCCAGCACCTCGCGGACGGAGATCGAGTTCTCCTCACCGCAGGCGGTGGACAGGTCGGTGTTGAACGGGTGCCAGTTGGCGTTCTTCACCGTGTAGTCGATCGCGTCGGTGTTGGCGAGGCAGAAGGCCTCCTTGCCGCTGCGCACGGCCTCCTTCTTGTCCGCCTTCAGCAGCCGGTAGCTGGCGAAGTCGGTGAAGTGCCAGTGCACGTGGCCCGGGCGCGGGTCCCATTCCATGGTGCCGGTCGGGGTGTAGCCGACCTGCTTGCCCTTGGCGTCGTAGAAGTACTGGTAGGCGTCCATCTTGGCCTTGCCGGGTGAGCGGAAGCCGTCCACCACCAGCTGTGCCGGGCCGGCGTTCCACACGTTGGCGCTGAACGCCAGGTAGTCCTTGCCGGGGATGTCCTTCTCGCCGTCGCTGATGACGATGCCGTAGGCCGGCAGCGAGCGCAGGTCGGGCTTGGGGACGTTCGGCACGGTGGGCTTGCCCGCGGGCCGCTTCGCGAGCGGCTGGAGGGCGGGCGCCTTGCGCGAGCCGTCGGTCTGGCCACCCGTGTCGCCGACCCGCATCGAGCGCGCGGCCTGCTCCTTCTTCTTCAGCGCCCACGGCAGGGCCGGCGGAGCGGCCTTCAGCGGCCCGTGGCCCACGTTGTACGAGGGGCTGGCGCCGCTGGTGACCGGCGCGCCGGCCTGGGCGGGCGTCGGGGCGTGTCCCGGCCCGTGGCCCGCGTGCGCGGCCGGTGCCTGGTGGGCGGCGCCGTGCCCGGCGTGCTTGCCGGCCGACGCGGCCCGGGAGGCGGGCTCGGCGGTGCCCTCCTCGTCCTCGTAACTCCGCTCCTGCACGGTCACCTTCACCGTGGCGGGCTTGTTGGCGATGCCGAACAGGTCGCGGTACTTCTTGGCGACGCCGACCTTGGCGGTGTAGGTGCCGGCCGCCAGCTTGACCGGCTCGGTGTAGGAGCCCGCGTAGGTGTTGGCCGCCCAGCCCTTCTCGACTCCCCATACCGATCCGAGGGTGAACGGGTTGGTGGGGCAGCTCTCCGGATACTTGGAGGTGGCGGGCGCGTCGGGCCGCACCCGGCCGCTGGCGTTGTTCGGGCAGAAGTCCTCGGTCCTGCCGAGGACCTTCTTGCCGGCCTTGTCGGTGACCGTGATCTCCGCGAAGCCGGGTAGCCCGGCGAAGTCCTTCACCGTGCCCTTGGGCAGCGCCTTTGACTTGGCCTTGCCGCCCTCGTACACGGTCTGGCTGATGGCCACCGGGTCCTTGTAGGACTTCCGGGTCACCTTCAGCTCGAACGGGGTTCCCTCGGCGGTGAGGTAGGTACCGAGGTCGAGGTAGACGCCCGGCTCCTCCTTCCAGGAGGTGAGCGTGATCGAGTTGGTCGCGGCGATGAGGCTCAGCTTGGGTCCTGTCGCCGCCTTCGCCGGTTCCGACGTGGCGGCCACGAGGCCGGCCGTCACGGCCATGGCGGCGACGGCCGTGGTGCCGGCGAGCAGCGGACGCCGCAGCCGGGTGGTGCGCGTTCTGGTCATCGATCCCTCGTCCTCCGGGTGTTGGGGGCACTCGCTGTGCCCGCGCTGTGAGAGGAGAGGACGCGATGCCCGGTTGTCCGGGTCGGGGAAAGCGGTGGCAGGTTGGCCGGATCGCTCCGTTCCAAGGGAAATCAGGCTGAAGTCACGGGTATGGCTCACTCGGTGACGAGGTCTCTGATATGGGGACGATGTCCAGGGCTCCTCGGTCCCCGCCCCAGCCCCTCCTCCCCCACCCGCCGACCGCACACGTCGGCCGGATATCGTCGTGTACATGCAGCCCACATACGTCCCCGCCGCCCCGCCTCCGCCCGCCCGCAGCCGGTGGCCGCTGGCGACCGCCGTCCTGGTGGGCCTGCTGATCGGTGCGGGAGGCGTGGGTGCCGCCTGGGCGCTGACCGGTGACGAGGCCGCCGGCGGTGGCGGCGCGCGGGGCGACGCCCGGGGCGCGTGCGACGCGCTGACCGCCATGGACGAGTCGAAGCTGGCGACGCGCGGCAAGGCGGGCGAGCAGGCGCTGTACCGCTTCGCCGCCGCCTTCGACCTGTCGACGGCCGCCGCCGCGGGCGACTCCTCCTACGAGCCGCTCGCGAAGGCCGTGACCGGCGCGCACAATCGGCACCGCCAGGTCTTCGAGGTCGATGCCGGGGTGAAGGCGAAACTGAGCGAGGCCCGCGGCATCTGCGCCGATCTCTGAGTCCCGGAGCGGCTGCCCGCGACCGCGGTCACAGCGGTCTGGTCGGCCAGTCGAGCAGGCGGGCGCCGATGACCGCGGTCTGCAGCATGTAGCGCTGTACGGGCTCCGTGGGATCGACGCCCGTCAGCGTGTGGACGCGTTCCAGGCGGTAGGTCAGCGCCCGGACGCTCAGTGAAAGTCTGCGGGCGGTCTCGGCGGCGACGCAGCCTGCGTCGAAGTACTCGTTCAGCGTGTTGAGGAGTGGCTGCGCGCCGCCGCGGGCCTGCTCCAGCGGGCTGAGCGTCTCGCGCACGAGGTCGACCAGGGCGGGCCGGTCGCGGGCGAGGACCGGGAAGACCAGCAGGTCGGCGGCGCGCAGGAGCGGGTCGTCGAAGCCCATCCGGTGGGCGACGTCCAAGGCGTTGAGCGCCTCCTGGTAGCTGTGCCCGATCCCCACCGCGCCGGAGCGGGGGCGGCCGACGGCGACCTGGCCGCCATCGGTCGCGGCGTGGGCCTGTTTGGCGAAGCGGGTCAGCACGTCCGCCTGGTCGCCGGGGGCGATGCAGACCATCCGGCCGTCCTTGGTGGTGAGCAGGAGACGCCGGCTCTCGAAGTGGCTGAACAGGGCGTCCTGAACCTGCCGGGGGACGGAGTCGGTCTCGTCGTAGGCGACCGGTCCCTCGGCCACGGCGACGGCGTGGTCGCGGGACAGGCGCAGTCCGAACCGTTCGGCCCGTGCGGCGAGATGGCCGGAGTCGCCGCGCCCGTGGAGCAGGTCGTCGATGAACTCCCGCCGGGCCGCCTCCTCCTGGCGGATGACCAGCCGCTGGGCGCTCTCGTAGCCCTCGGCGAAGGCGTCCAGGGCCTGTTCGACGACGGACAGCACGTGGTCGGGCGACGCCGCGGCAGGCCACGCGCCGCGGCTGGCGGCGAGGTGTTCCCGGACGAGGACCCGCCAGCCGAGTCCCGAGGCCGCGGCACGTGCGCCCAGTTCGCGGCGGGTGGCGCGTTCCTCGCGGGTGAGGCGGCGGCCGGTGGTGGCGGCGTCGGCCAGGACCTGTACGAAGCCGTCGAGGAACGCCGCGGGCGGGTCTTGCACGGTCACATGCCCCTCCTGGCGGTGGCGGGAGTCGCGGCGGATTCCCGGCGCAGGTCCACAGGAAGGCCGTGAGAGCTCGACGAGCGGGAACGTGCCCGTTAAAGCAGTGAGGCTCGCTAAGTAAGTTTAACGTACGAACCGATCGGACCTCCGTCGGCGAGCGGCAGCTCGGCGAGGGCCTGCCATCCCGTGGGCGTCAGGGCGACCACGTGCAAGGCGTCGATCCCGGTGACGATCGGGAGGCGGGCCGCCGTGCGGGCGGCGATGTCGGCGGCGGCCTCGGGCTCCACGTCCAGAGCCACGGTGACGTGCACCGGCGGATCGGGGCCGAACCGGCCGCCGTAGGGAGCCGGTGCCGGAAAGGCGGTACGGACGGCGGTGGCCACGCCGCGCAACTCGGGGACCGGGATCCCGACGAAACCACCGGTCCGTTCGACGGCCGCCAGCCTGATCGGGATACGCCCGCTCGGCAGCGCGGCCCGCAGTCGGCGCAGCTCCCGCTCCCCCACCTCGTCGGCGGCGAGCCACGGGTAGAACAGCGCGGCGTGTGCGGGCACCCCCGGCCGCACCGCCCGCGGGTCCACGCGGGCCGCCGACTCGAGCAGCGGTTCGGCGTCCGGCAGCACGGCCAGCACCGCCGTCGTCCCCACCTGGGCCATTCCCGTACCTCTCTCGGGCGACGGACTCGCTACGGCGACGGGCTCACTCCGGCAACGGACTCACAGCCGCCGGACGCGGAGCACCCCCGTCAGCATCGGCAGGGTGAACTCGCCGCGGGCGGTCTCCGCTGTGCCGGCCAGGAACGCGCGGATCCGGTCCAGCGTGGCCGCTCGTTCCGGTTCCGGCATGACCAGCACCCCCGCGCGTGTGGCGAGGGTCGCGACGAGGGAGTCGGCGGTGCGGCGCTGCGCGTGCGGGAACTCGGCCTGCTCCGGGGAGCCGAACCGGGCGGCGGCCGATGTCTTCGGGAGGTGCATGCCGGCCGTCTCGGCCCGCCAGGCGGCGGGCGTGTCGCGCGGGCCGACGGCCGCGCCGCCGCCCACCCGGGCGAGTCCGGCAACCCACTCGGCCCGGTCGTCGAGGAGGTTCCAGAGGCCGGCCAGGATGCCGTCGGGTGCGAGGACCCTGGCGATCTCGGGTCCCGCGACGGCCATGTCGAACCAGTGCATGGCGTTGCCGGCCAGCACGGCGTCGACGGAGGCGTCCGGCAGCGGGATCGCCTCGGCGCTCCCCCGCAGGGCACGCACGTCGGGCAGCGAGCGGCGCAGCTCGCCGAGCATCGCCGGGTCGGGCTCGACCGCGACGACCTCGGCACCGAGGGCGACGAGCGTGGCGGTCAGCTTGCCGGTCCCGGCGCCGAGGTCGAGCACGCGCGGTCCGGGGGCCGGCGCCAGTGCCCAGCCCACCGCGGCCTGCGCGTAGTCCGGACGGTGTTCGGCGTACTCGACCGCCGCCGCGCCGAACGACGAGGCGTGAGAGGGCCGTTCGTCGTGATCCACACGGTGACGCTACCCGGACCGCCGTCGGCCCGCCAGCCCGTCCCCTTCACCGCTTGCGGGCCATCCCGGCGGCGATGAGGCGCTCCCACACGGTGAGTTCCGGCTCGGCCGCCCCGGCGCGCCACAGGGACGCCGGGACGATCCCGGGCTCGAGGATCTCCAAACCGTCCAGCAGGGACTCGATCTCGTCGTCGGTCCGCCACCGGCCGCGGCCGAACGTCCCCTGGAGGACCTTCTCGGCCAGGTAGTCGTAGACGCGGGCGATACTGGGCCTGGTGCTGTCGATGGAGGAAATCTCTCCCGTCATGGCTCCCATCCTCTCCCCAACAGCGCCTGTCGGCCACCACTTTGCTCCAGCACCCGGGCGGTGCGAGCAGTGCGGTGACGACGGCGACGAGCCAGATCGCGGCGACGGCGAGACCCGCCGCCGTGAGCGAGGCGTACTCGACGAGGACGCCCGTTCCGAACAGGCCGACCGACGGAGCGGCGGTCATGATCGCGTTCTGGGTGCCCATCACCCGGCCGCGCAGGTCGTCGGGGATGCGCTCCGTCATCAGGACGCCGAGCACGGTACTCAGGATGCCGCCGAAGAAGCCGAGGACGACCGCTCCGGCGAAGACGACACCCACCGGCGGCAGCGTCCCGATCAGAGCGACTCCGACCGCCGACCCCGGCAGCGCGATCGTCAGCCAGGTGCGCCTGGTCGCGCGCGCTCCGGCCGCCGCGTAGACGCCGGAACCGATCAGCATGCCGACGGCCAGCGAGCTGAGCACCAGGCCGAGCTGTCCCTCCTTGCCGGCGACGACACGGTCCAGAGTCATGCCGCTGCGGCGTGCCACCCGCGGCACCAGGGCCTCGCGCGCCGTGAGCCCCGGTACGTCGCCGCGACGGAGTTGCCCAGGGTGGAGAAGCCGTACGAGGTCAGGTAGGCGATCAGTGACCGGTTCATGCACCCGGCTGTGAACCATGACGTCGCGTCGGGCTCACGTCCCCGGCTCGTCCACCCGCCGCGTCGGGTCCACGTCGGTGTGGAGCAGGTAGTGGTCCGAGTACTCGCTCCGCAGTACCCGGTGCCGCAGCGGTGCGATGCCGCGCAGGAAGACGTAGTCGAACTTGCTCTGCCATTCGGTGGTGGGGGCGCAGCCCGCGTCCGGTGCGGGTCGGCACGCGGGGTCCGTGTCCGTGGCCAGGGCCCATATTCGGCTGAGTTCGGGCGCGTCCGGAACGGCGTTGAAGTCGCCGAGGACGATGGCGCGGTCGTGCCGGGCGACGGCCTTCGCCAGTACCCGGGTCTGGCCGTCGCGGAACTCCTCCTGGCGGCGTTGGGCGAGGTGGGTGTTGAAGACCCGGACGGACTGGCCGCCGACGGTGGTGGTGACCGCCATGTACCCGCGGTCCTCGGATCCGCCCTCGGGATACTCCACCTCGACGCGGTCCGTCATCGGCGCCGCCGACAGGAGCGCCTGGCCGAACCCGCCCGGGTTCCACGGCGCTCCCCCGCAGCGGCTCCAGTTCTGCAGGACCGAGCCGTACGCGACGTGGTAGCGCAGGCCGTAGAAGACCTCCAGGTAGTCCCGGATCTTCTCGACGTCACGTGCGCACGCTTCCTGCATGCCGACGACCTGGGGGGCGTACGTCGCGATCTCCGCGGCGCGGTCGACGTTGCTCGCGTCGCAGGGGTTGCAGAGGTTCCACGTCATGACCCGGTTCGGCACGACGTCCGTGACGGCGTCGACGGGCAGTGCCCTGGTGAAGGGAGCCCCACCGTCCGGCGCACTCGGGCCCAGGAGCAGCAGACACGCCACGGCCACGGCGCATGCGAGCAATCGCGAGCCGCCCTTCCTGAGCACCATCGCCTCCTACCCGTGGACCCACGCCACAACTGACGTCTCCTGGGGAGAGGTTATGTCACGCGCCGCTCGGCGAGACATCCTCGGCCGCGGTCCCCTCGGCCACCGGCAGGGGCATCGCCAGGTGGGCGAGGTCCCCTGGCGGGGGCGTGCTCACCGGCCACAGGGGCGCGGGGGTGCCGTCGGCGACCGCCGCGGGGGCGTCGGTCAGCCGCATGCGCTCGCGCAGCCGTCCGTAGAAGTCCATGGGCCCGAGCCGTACGGCCCGCAGGCGGCGGGGCGCGGCGTAGACGCCGAGCCAGTCCCCCGGGTCGAGGACGCCGCGCAGTTGTCCGTCGATGCTCACGGCGGCCTGTCCGGACCGTTCGAGGATGCGCAGCCCGACGGGTTCGTCGGGCGCGGTGACCACCGAGCGGTCGAAGGTCATGTGCGGGGCCACCGCGGTGAAGACGAGCGCCTCGGCCCGGGGGGAGACCACTGGACCGCCCGCCGCGAAGCTGTAGGCGGTGGAGCCCGTCGGGGTGGCGACCAGCAGGGCGTCGGCGGAGTACGAGGCCAGGAGGCGGCCGGAGACGTAGACGCCGACGGAGATCTGCCGGTCCCGGGACAGCTTCTCCAGTACGACGTCGTTGAGGGCGGTGACGTTCAGCGCGATGCCCCACTCGTCACCGCTCTCGCAGTCCGTGCGCACGCGCGGCGGCGGCAGCAACGGGCCCCGGCCGTACCGCAGCAGCGCCTCCATCTCCGACGGGATCTCCAGCAGTCGGGAGGCCCTGAGGGTGAGCAGCATGCGGTTCTCCGGGTCCACGTGACCGTCCCGGACGGCGTCGAGGGCGGAGCGTACCGCCGGGGCGGGGACCTCGGTCAGGAACCCGACCCGGCCCAGGTCCACGCCCAGGATCAGCGCGTCGTTCTCGGCCGCCAGCCGGGCGCCGCGCAGGAAGGTGCCGTCGCCGCCCAGGGTGACGATGAGGTCCGGGTCGCCGGCCGCTTCGACCTCCTCCCGGGCGCTGTGCCGGCCTTCGCCGCTCCACACGTCGATGTCGGCACATCCGACCGCGTTCTCCTGGCACCACTGCCGGACGTCCCGCGCCGCCGCCGCCGCGCCCTCGCGGCCACCGTGCACCACGAGTCCGACCCGCTCGACCGTCACCGCTGCCTCCCTGCGCGTTCGTCCGGGTTCGCCAAGGCGTGCTCTGCCGGAATCCTCGCCGACCGTCAGGGCGGGCCGGGCCGCGACATGCCGACGGGCGGGAAGGCCGCGCGCGCCGGGTGGCTTCAGGCGTTCCGGCCGGCCGTCACAGTCCGCGCCAGATGTTGTCGAAGGCCGCGTCCTCGATGCTGCGGCGTTGCCTGATGGCGGCCAGTTCCACCACGGCGTCGTTCACGGCGGCGAGCACGGCGGCGATCCTGTCGTCCTCGGGATCCTCGACCCGGTCGGCCGACTCGTGGTGGATTCCGACCGCGGCCGCGAGGCCCACCAGCACGGGGTCGCCGGAGGCCCAGCGGTCGGTGGCCCGCCGACGGGTCTCCGGATCGGCCGGCGCCGGCCGGTCGGCTTCGCGCCGCCCCATCCAGCGCGGCCGCTTGCGGCGGGTGTCCTCCACCCCTTCGGCGGCGAGGTACTCGGCCGCCAGCCCCCGCCCCCGGCGCCACAGCCAGTCCTCCACCGACTCGTCCGGTTCCTTCCCGACCTGGGACGCCGCCGCGTCCAGCGTGGGGTCACCGGACCCCGGCCGCTCCACCGGGCGGAGAACGGACCCGTCCAGGGACACCGCGCCGGCTTCCAGCAGGTCGGCCAGTTCGGCTCCGGCGAGGGCCAGCGAGAGATCGCCGGGCTCGACGGGGTACTCGGTGCGCGCCTCCAGGGAGACGATCGTCAGGTCGTGCGCTGTGGTCATGGCGTGGGCTCCACATCTGTCACAAGTGCCGCGATACACGGCAGTGATCGGTTCAGCCTATCCACGGGTACGGGCCGCGTTCCGGCGCTCGCCGAGGCGCTGTCAGTGGCTGGTGGCAGCAAGCGGCTCACGCGCCGTCGGTGTCGACCCACCGCGCGAGCCCCCGGGCCCGCGGGTGATGCGGAGTGGAGGTGGGGCGTGCGGGTGGGCGCTTCGCGCGGGCTGCGCTTCATCAGGGATGTTTGTGCCTCGTGGTGTGAAGACCGCCCCCCTTCGCGCCTACCGGCAGGCTGCCCGGCGCTGGTTGTCTTGCTGAAGCGCACGGTCCACTTGTGCATCACGGGTCGTTCCGCTCACTACCGCTCGCCCTTCCTGGAGGGAACGTGTCCGCTCAGGACAGCGCCACAGGTCTGGTCACCCCGGACCACGGTCCCGCGGCATCCGCCGAGAACCCGCCCACCAGCCTCGGCACCCGTGCCGCGCGTCAGCTGGCGACCACCACCAAGTCCGAGCCCCAGATGCGGGGCATCTCCTCCCGGTGGCTGATCCGGAAACTGCCGTGGGTGGATGTCAGGGGCGGGGCCTACCGGGTCAACCGCCGCCTGCAGTTGCGGATCGGGCGGGGGCGGGTCCAGTTCGAGCAGAACGGTGCCGACGACGTCCGGGTGGTTCCGCGGACCCTCACCGAGCTGCCCGCGCTGCGGGGCTATGGCGACCAGGAGGTCCTGACGGAGCTGGCCGGCCGCTTCTCGGTCCGCGAGGTGCGGGCGGGGCAGGTGCTGTGCGAGGCCGGCCGGCCGGTCACCGAGATCTACCTGGTCGTCCACGGCCGCTTCACCCGGCTCGCCGTCGGGCAGTACGGCGGGGAGGCGGTGGTCGGTGTCGTCGGCGACGGCGAACCGGTGGGGGACGAGGCGATCGGCCGGTCCGAGCCGCTGTGGCCGGCGTCGCTGCGTGCCCAGACGGCGGCCGTGGTGCTGGCGCTGCCGCGGGACGCGCTGCGTGAATTCACCGACCGGGCGCCCTCCCTGGCCGCGCACCTGGCGGCGTACGAGGAGCGGCAGCGGCTGCCGACGAACCGCGGGGGCGAGGCGGACATGCCGGTCCAGGCCGGTCACAGCGGTGAGCCCACGCTGTCCGGGGGTTTCGTCGACTACGACCTCGCCCCGCGCGAGTACGAGCTGTCCCTCACCCAGACGGTGCTCCGCGTGCACACCCGGGTCGCCGACCTCTTCAGCGATCCCATGGACCAGACACGGCAGCAGCTGCGGCTGACCATCCAGGAGATCCGCGAGCGCCAGGAGTGGGAGCTGGTGAACAACCGGGACTTCGGGCTGCTGCACAACGTCGACCACGAACAGCGCATCGGCACGTGCACGGGGCCGCCCACACCCGACGACATGGACGAACTCCTCTCCATGCGCCGCGGGACGGGGCTGTTCCTCGCCCATCCGAAGGCGATCGCGGCGTTCTTCCGGCAGTGCAACCAGCGCGGGCTGGTGCCGGGCTCCGCGACGGTGAACGGGCACCACGTCCCCGCCTGGCGGGGCATTCCGATCTTCCCGTGCGGCAAGATCCCCGTCTCCCGTTCCCACACCACCAGCATCCTCGCGCTGCGCACCGGCGAGGCCGACCAGGGCGTCGTCGGCCTCTACCAGACCGGCATCCCCGAGGAGTACGAACCCGGGCTGAACGTCCGGTACATGGGCGTCAACCGGAACGCCGTCACCAACTACCTAGTGACCGCCTACTACTCGCTGGCCATCCTCGTACCCGACGCGGCCGGCCTCCTGGAGAACGTCCAACTCGGCCGGGTTGCCGACTGACCAGTTGGAGCACACGACCATGAGCACCTCCGCGAACGGCACGGCCGCGTTCTCACTGCCCGGCCCGCCGAACCCCGCCCGGTCCATGCGGGCCCGGCGCGAGAAGACCATCCCCGGCCTGAAGCACCGGCCCGTCGCACCAGCCGACCCGGACAAGGCCGCCGAGATCGACGAGAGACTGGAGGCCTGGGCGCGAGCGCTCGACCTGTTCCCGCCGGAGTGGAGCGGGGACTTCTCAGAGTTCCAGTTCGGCCGTGCCGTGGCGCTGCAGCACCCCGAGGCGGTCGACATGGAACGGCTCACCGTCGCCGGCAAGCTGCTGCTGGCGGAGAACATCGTCGACAGCTGCTACTGCGAGGAGGACGAGGGCCGGGGCGGCGCGCGACGCGGCCTCGGCGGGCGGCTGATCATCGCCCAGTCCGCCCTCGACCCCTTCCACTCCACCCCCGACGCCGAGAACGACTGGCGCCAGGGCGTCCAGGCCGACGGTCCGCTGCGGTCGTACCACTGGGCCCTGAAGGACTACGCGGCGCTCGCCACGCCCAGCCAGACGACCAGGCTCGTGCACGACCTCGCCCGGCTGCACCTGGGGTACCTGGCGGAAGCCTCCTGGTCGGAGACGCGTCACCGGCCGCCCGTCTGGGAGTACCTGGTGATGCGGCAGTTCAACAACTTCCGGCCCTGTCTGTCCATCGTCGACACGGTGGACGGTTACGAACTGCCCGAAGCCGTCTACGCCCGCCCCGAGGTTCAGCGGATCACCGTCCTCGCCTGCAACGCCACCACCATCGTCAACGACCTGTACTCGTTCACCAAGGAACTGGCGAGCGACCCGGAGCACCTGAACCTGCCCCAGGTGGTCGCCGCCAACGACCGGTGCGGTCTGAAGGCCGCCTATCTCCGCAGCGTCGACATCCACAACCAGATCATGGAAGCGTTCGAAACGGAGTCCGCCCTGCTGTCCACCACCTCGCCCCTCGTCGAGCGATACGCCCGCGGCCTGGCCGACTGGGTGTCGGGCAACCACGAGTGGCACGCGAGCAACAGCGACCGCTACAGCCTGCCCGACTACTGGTGACCGACGCCCGGCACCAAACGCACACGGCACGACGGAACACGCACCACAGCACCAGGGAGCCATAGTTGACCACCGCCCAGACCGGCGCCAAGGCCGCGCCGGTACCCACCCAGTCCACGTACCAGAACCGTGTCGCGGACTACTGGAACGCCGAAGAGAACCCGGTCAACCTCGAACTCGGCCGAGTCGACGACCTGTACCACCACCACTACGGCATCGGGGACGCCGACACCTCGGTGCTGAACGAACCGGACGCGGACCGGCGCCGGGAGAGGATCACGCACGAACTGCACCGGCTGGAGCACGCCCAGGCCGAGTTCCTCGCCTCCCACCTCGGCGACCTCTCCCCCGGCGACCGGGTCTTCGACGCCGGGTGCGGGCGCGGCGGCGGCAGCGTGGTGGCCCATCTGCGGCACGGCTGCCACACCGACGGGGTCACCATCTCGGCCAAGCAGGCGGACTTCGCCAACGAGCAGGCACGCAAGCGCGGCATCGACGGCAAGGTGCGCTACCACCACCGCAACATGCTCGACACTGGCCTCGCCACCGGCGCCTACGCGGCCTCCTGGAACAACGAGTCCACGATGTACGTCGAGCTGGACCTGCTCTTCGCCGAGCACGCCCGCCTGCTGCGCCGCGGCGGCCGGTACGTGGTGATCACCGGCTGCTACAACGACACCTACGGACAGGCCTCCCGTGAGGTGTCCCTCATCAACGCCCACTACATCTGCGACATCCACCCGCGCTCGGCGTACTTCCGGGCGATGGCCCGCAACCGGCTCGTCCCTGTCCACGTCCAGGACCTGACCGCGGCCACGATCCCCTACTGGGAGCTGCGCCGCGAGGCCGACCACCTCGTCACGGGCATCGAGGACACGTTCCTCAACGCCTACCGCAACGGCAGCTTCCAGTACCTGCTGATCGCGGCCGACCGGGTCTGACCCGCTCCGCTCAGACGATCACGACCCGACGGCCGCGCGTGTGACCCGCGCGGCTGTCGGCGTGCGCCGCCGCGGCCTCGGCGAGTGTGTAGGACTTCTCGACCGGAATGTGCAGCTTCCCGCGTGAGATGAGGTCGGCGGCCTCGGCCAGCGCGTCCGGCATGCTCCCGGCGACGCCGGAGAACCGGACGCCGAGCTTCGGCGCGTCGAGGTCGGCGATGGAGATCACCTTCCGCGGGTCCCCGGTCAGCTCGACCAGTTCACGGATCACGCCCGAGCCGGCCAGGTCGAGCGCCCCGTCGACCTGCCCGAGCCGCCGCACCCGCTCGACCCAGCCTTCGCCGTACGTCGTGGCGAGGGCACCCATGCCACGCAGATAGTCCTGGTTCGCGGCGCCGGCCGTGCCGATCACCGTGATGCCCCGCTCGCGGGCGATCTGCAGCACCGCCGAACCGACTCCGCCGGAGGCGCCGCTGACCAGTAGCGTCTGCCCGGGTCGCACACCGATCTCGCGAATGAGGCGCAGCGCGGTCTCCACCACGGAGGGATAGCCGGCGGCCTCCTCGAAGGTCAGCCCGTCGGGCATCCGGGCCCAGGCGGACAGCACGGCGAACTCGGCGTAGGTACTCGCCCCTTCACCGAAGACGTGGTCGCCGACCGCGACCCCTTCGACACCCTCGCCGACCTCGTCCACCACCCCGGAGGCGTCCAGCCCCACTCCGGAGGGCAACTCGATCGGATGGGCCCCGAGGATCTGGCCTTCGCGGATCCTCCAGTCGGCGGGGTTCACACCCGCCGCCCGCACCGCGATGCGGACCTGACCGGGGCCCGCCTGGGGCTCCTCGGCGTCTATGAGGCGCAGCACTTCCGGACCGCCGAACTCGGCGAAGCTCACTTTCTTCATGTTGTTCATGCCGCGACCGTAGCACTAACGGTTAGTTTTTAACAACGGTTACACCTTTGCAGCTGATAGCGTGAGCTCATGCCGCAACCGACCGGACGCCGCGAGCGCAAGAAGGCCGCGACCCGCCAGAAGATCGCCGACACCGCCATGGCACTCTTCCTGGAACGCGGGTACGACAAGGTCGGCATCCGCGACGTGGCCGCCGAGGCCGACGTGGCGGTCACCACGCTCTTCTCGCACTTCGCCTCGAAGGAGGCCCTGGTCTTCGAGAAGGACGAGCACTTCGAGGCACGGCTCACGGGCGCCGTCAGCGGCCGGGCACCGGACGAGCCACTGATGCCGGCGCTGCGGCACGAGATCCTGGCCCTGGTGCGCCACTGCACGGCGGACGAGGCCGCTCCGGTCTGGCGCATGATCGACGGATCACCGGCCCTGCGGAAGTACGAGGAGTCGATGCGGCTGCGCCACGCGGAGTCGCTGGCGGTGGCCATCGCGGCCGACCCCTCGCTCTCCCGGACCACGACGGCCTGCCGTACGATCGCGCGGTTCGTGATCGACGCCTATGCGCTGGCCCGGGAGGCGGCCGATCCGGAGGCCGCCGTCGACGAGATCTTCCGGATGATCGAGGCGGCCTGGGCGGTCGCCTGACGTTCACGCCCCATTGCGGGCGCGGTTCAGCCGGAGCGCCGAGACGAGGAAGAACACGCCGCCGAGGAAGGCGTATCCGGCGAGACTCGTCAGCGAGGCGCCGTCGCCGCCCGCCTGCGCGAAGAACGAGGCGCCCGCGAGCGTGGAGATGGCGCCGCTGATGATCATGGCCCACTGGCCGCCCAGCTTCCGGCGGGTGGCGCCCGCGACGAGCTGGACGATGCCCGAGGTGATCGCCCAGACGCCCCAGACGCGCAGCACGGCCGGGACACCCGACGTGGCCGCCACGGCCAGCCCGACGACGGCCAGTGAACTGATCGCGATGTTCACGTGGAGCGCGGGCGCGGTACCGCCGTCGGCCCTGGCGGACCGGATGTCGACGATCGCGGCCGCCACGTCGAACAGGGGATAGACGAGCAGGAGGGTCACGGCGGCCGGTCCGAGCGTGTCGCCGGCCGCGAAGAGCAGCGCGGCCCACACCGCGGCGAACACGAAGCGCAGGAAGTACAGCTTGCGCAGGGCCACGGGGGCGGTGGCGGAGGTGCTGCTGACAAGGGTGTCCACGGAAGTACCTTTCGCTTGCAGTCATGAGGGAGAACGTTCGTTCTTCCTTGAGATACAAGAGGGTCGGCGCGACGCTTGTCAAGACCGAACGTTCTACCTCATCGATTTGGTACCTTGGTCCGCATGAGTAGGAGCCCAGAAGGCGGCAGCACGTCGGAAGCGCGGGAGCGGCTGCTCGGTACCGCGACTCGGATCTTCTACACGGAGGGGATCCACTCCGTCGGCATCGACCGGATCACCGCCGAGGCGAAGGTGACCCGGGCGACGCTGTACCGGCACTTCTCGGGCAAGGAGGACCTCGTCCTCGCGTACCTCGACCTGGCCGACCGGGGCATCCGGGGGCAGGTCGCCGAGGCCCGCGCGGGCGCCCGGTCGTCGGCCGACGAGGTCCGGGCCGTCGCGCGGTCCATCACGGAGGGCATCCGCTCCCCCGGCTTCCGCGGCTGCGCCTTCCTCAACGCGGTGGCCGAGTACCCGGACCCCACCCACCCGATCCACCGGGCCGTCCTGGCCCACCGGGCGTGGTTCCTGGACACCGTCACGGAGCTGCTGGCACGGACCGGCGACGCACCCGCCGAGGCGGACGGGCGGCACCTCGTCATGCTCCGGGACGGCGCCATGGCGGCGGGGTGCCTCTTCGACCCCGAACTGGTCTCGGAGACCTTCCTCCAGGGCGTCGAGGGGATTCTGCGGGCGCGCACCGGCGCTTGAGGCGCCGGACGTCCGGCAGCGCCGCTCAGCGACGGGCGCCGGAGGCGGGACGGTCGAGGGCCAGCGTGGCGATCCGCCGCCAGTCCAGCTTCGGGACCTGGTCCGCCGCGCCCGGACGGTCGCGCGGGACCAGGACGCGCAGGGCACGCGGTCGCAGGGTGCACACCACCGGCGTGGGCAGCGTCAGCGCCTCACCGTCGACGGCCACCGGGATGCTCGCGGCAGCGGCGCGGACCTCCACCCGGCGCGACGTCAGCATGGTCAGCGCCGGAGACATCGAGCCCCGCACAGCGAGGTCGGCCGCCTGCGCGGCACCGTCCACGCGGATACCGAGCACGCCGAGTTCGCCGCCGTCCAGCCGGGGCCGGCGTCCGACGTCGAGCGGGTCGGCCGAGGAGTAGGGGTTGTTGCTGACCAGCAGCGCCTGCTGGCCGTCCACCGGCCGGTCGTCGGCGAGGGCGTCGAGGCGCTCACCGGCACCGCCGGCCAACAGGTCCGGCAGCGCGTCGAGGGCCGTGCCGGCCTTGGCGTCGCGGTACTCGGGGCGCTGCACGATCGCCGCGTACACCCCGAACGACACGGTGTTGACGAACGCCCGGCCCGCCACGTCCCCCAGGTCCACCCTGAGTTCCACCCCGTCGGTGAGGGCGTCCAGGCACCGGGACGGGTCGGTGCGGTCCAGGCCGAGGTCCATGGCGAGGTGGTTGCGGGTGCCGGCGGAGATGACCAGGAACGGCAGGTCGTGCTCGGCCGCCACCGCCGCGACCAGGGCCTGGGTGCCGTCCCCGCCCGCGACGCCGAGCAGGTCGGCGCCCTCGGCGACGGCCTTGCGGGCGAGTTCCTCGACGTCGGTGTGGATGCCCGGCCGCAGCAGGATCACCCGGGCGCCGAGCGCTTCGGCCCGTGCGACGAGCCCGAACCGGGCCACCTTCCCGCCACCCGAGGCCGGGTTCATGATGAGGACCGCCTGCCGGGGCAGCCGGCGCGGCGGTACGGCGGCGCGTGCCGGATCCGGCCGCCGGTCCGCCCGCAGGGCACCGCGGGCAGAGGCCAGGGCCCCGGCCCAGAGCCCCACCCCGACCGGCGCCGTGAACCAGAGGCCGCCGTTCAGGAACAACGCCAGCACGGCCACCAACGCGCCCACGGCGAGCCCCGCGCCCAGCGCCCGCACGGCACCCCGATGGGCCAGGAACCACCAGGCGCCGACCGCGCACACCGCCAGTCCCGCGAGTCCGCCCAGGATGATCACGGGGCCCGCGTCGAGGAGCGACAGCAGGACGACGAGGACGGCCGCCGCGGCGGCGAGCAACGCGTAACGGGCCAACGACCGGGCCCTGACCGACGGATCGACCTTGCTCACCTGCGCGCCCCCCATTTCACCGAGGCTCCGTCGACCGGGAGCCGCCGGGCAGCCTACGGCCTCCGGAGGGGCCGTAGGCGATATTCGGTCCCGCGCCACCGGGGGCGTCGTCCGGCTACTGTTGCTCCCCATGTCCCACACCGAGGCCGAGATCACCGCGGACCTGATCCGCGATCTCCTCAAGGAACAGCACCCGGACCTGGCGGACCGGCCTTTGGGGCTGGGCGCGCGCGGCTGGGACAACCAGTTGTGGCGGCTCGGGGACGACCTCGCCGTGCGGCTTCCGTGGGCGACGGAGAGCGCGGACGCGCTCCTGCTGAAGGAACACGCCTGGCTGCCCGCGCTCGCCCCGCACCTGCCGCTGCCCGTCCCCGTGCCGCAGCGCCTGGGCGAGCCCTCCGAGCTGTTCCCGCGGCCGTGGATCGTCACCACCTGGGTACCGGGGACGCCGGCCGACCGCGCCCCCGTCACGCGCGCGGCCGACGCGGCCGGTGCCCTGGCCGCCTTCCTGACGGCACTTCACCAGCCCGCACCCGTCGGGGCCCCGGTCGGCCGCGGCCGTGCGGGGGCCCTGGCCGACCGCGCGGAAGGGTTCGCCGACCAGCTTGCCAAGGCCACTGACCTGGGCCTGCTCCCCGACCCGGACGCCGTCCGCGCGGTGTGGGAGGACGCACTCGACGCTCCCCCGTGGGACGGCCCGCCCGTGTGGGTCCACGCCGATCTGCATCCGGCCAACATCCTCACGGCGGACGGCACGTTCTGCGGTGTCATCGACTTCGGCGACCTCTGCGCGGGCGATCCGGCGAGCGATCTCGCCGCCGCCTGGGTGCTCCTGCCGGACGGCGCCACCGGCCCCTTCCACGACGCCTACCGGCCCTCCCCGGACAGCGCCACCCTCCGCCGTGCCCGCGGCAACGCGGCGGCGAACGCGCTCGGCGGCCTCCTCATCGCGGACGCCGGTGTCCGCGGTCTCCCCGGCGGCAAGCCGTCCTGGGGTCCGCCCGCACAGGCGGCGTTGCGACGGCTCACCGCGACGAGGCGCCACTGAGGTTCGGCGTCGGCACGGACAAGAACCGGCCAACCGCGGTGGGCGAGTTGCCTACGGGGACGTTGACACGCCCGGGGATACCGGGGTGGGCCATTCAGGTGAGGGTAATGTGTTCACAGGTCGAACGGATCTCCGTGTGACCCGTGGTGGCGACCGCGCTGGCCGGAGGCCGCCCGTCCGAGCTGCCCGCACACGACCTCTGAAAGTGGAGCCGATGAACGTGTCGACCGGCGGCGGACGGCTGCGGGGCCGGGCCACCGTAGCAGCAATCGTCTGCGCGATAGCCCTGATACCCGGCCCGAGTTACGCGGCACCCAACGATCCCGACCCGCGGGACGACACCTCCATCGAGGGAATCCGCGCGGAACTGGACGGCCTCTACCGCGAGGCGGAGGTGGCCACCGAGGCGTACAACGCTGCCAACGAGAAGGCCAAGAAGCAGGAGAAGCGGCTGGCGTCGCTGCGCAAGGACCTCGCCCGCACCGAGGACCGGGTGGACGACCTGCACGACCTGGCCGGCGCTGCCGCCCGGACGCAGTACCGCGGGGGCCATCTGGCCTCCACCGGCATCCAGTTACTCCTCGGCGACCACCCCGACCAGGCCCTGGACGAGGCGTCGCAGGCCCGCCAGGCCATGCGGGGCCTCGTCAACGTCTCCGAGACCCAGCAGACCGTCCGCGCCGAGCTGGACGGACAGACCGAGGCCGCCGCGGAGGAACTGCGCGAGCTGAAGAAGACGCGCGCGGACAAGGCCGGGTCGAAGGAGAAGATCGAGAAGAAGATCGCCGAGGCCGAGAGCATAGAGGCCGGTCTCGAGGAGGAAGAGGCCCGCAGGCTGGCCGCGCTGGAGAGGCAGCGGACCGAGGAGGCCAAGTCCAAGTGGCGGGGCTCCGGTTCGGACGGCGGCGGCTCCTCCACCGGGGGCGGCTCGGGCGGCAGGACCACCGTGAGCGGGGCCGCCGGGAAAGCCGTCGGCTTCGCGATGGCCCAGATCGGCAAACCGTACGTGTGGGGAGCCGTGGGCCCCTCGTCGTACGACTGCTCGGGACTCACCTCCGCCGCGTGGGCCGCCGCCGGGCACCCCATTCCCCGTACCTCGCAGGCGCAGTGGCAGGGACTGACCCGGGTCGGCCTGTCGTCCGCGCGCCCGGGCGACCTGATCATCTACTACAACGACGCCACGCACGTGGGCATGTACATCGGAGGCGGCCAGATGGTCCACGCCCCACGGCCCGGACGCTCGATCACGACCGCGCCGGCCGCCTCCATGCCCATCCTCGGTGTGGTCCGACCCGGAGTCTGAGCGTATGCCCCACTCGCTGACACCCCGTGACAAGGGGAACCTGCCCGTGCTCAGCGCACCGCCGCTGATCCGACTCGACGCGTACGTGGCCGAGGACGGGTCGACGGTGGTCAACGGCCATCTGCTGGAGATGGGCGGCATGCGCCCGGCCAACGAGGCGATCCTCGACGCCATCGCGATGTTCGCCCGGACCCTGGGGGCCCCGGTGGCGGCGACCGTCATCGACCGCCCCGCACAGCAGGTGGCGCGCCTTCGGGTGTACCCCGACGGCTCCAGCCGGACCATCGCCGAGGAGGAGGATCTGCCGCCCGGGCGCGAGCGTACCGCCGCGGAGGAGGAGGCGTTTCCTCCGCTCGCCCGCGTCGAGCGCATCATCCAGCACGCGCAGCGCGAGGAGCTGCACGCGGCGTTCGTCCTCGCCAGCGCGCTGCGGGAGCACCTCACCCTGCGCAGGGGGGCCGAGGACGAACTCTCGCTGGAGGCAAGGGCGATCGAGGCGTACATCGCCTATCTGCGGGGCGAGTACATGATCTCCACCGTGCTGGCCCTGACCGTCGCGCGGATCCGCTGCCGCACCGACCTGACCCGGGCCGCGCCCGAGGTCGCCCGGGCCACCGCGGCGTGGCAGCGGCTGTGGGACGAGGGCCAGGTCGCGACCCGGGGGCAGGAACTGCTGCGGATGTGGGAGCGGTTGTCCGCGGAGGGCCTGTTGCAGGAACCGTCCCACCACGCCATGGCCGAGGCCGTCCGGACCCGGCTCGAACGGGGCAGCCGGTACGTGGAGAACCCGGCCCCCGCGCCGGCGGCGGCTGCCCTGACCGCGGCGCCGGAACCGGCGGCCCCCGAGGACAGGCCGCTCAAGCCCACCCGCCGGGGGCTGCGCCGCTTCACCCGCCGGTCCACGCGGAACTGAGCCAACTCCGCCCGTTCAGCGTCGCGTTGTGGCACCATTCGCTGCCATGTCGCCGATAGCCGTGTGGTCGTCCAGGTCCGGTCGTCGTCCGTTCGTCGTGCTGTTCGTGGTGCTCGTGGTGTTCGCGTTGGTGGGCACCGGTGTGACGAGCGCCGGTGCGGTGGGCCGGGCCGGGAAGCCCGGGGTCGCCGCGACGCCGGACCGGGCCCGCTACGACGTGGCCCTGCGTTCCGACTCCGACGGCGGCCGCTGGACCGGACGGCAGCGGGTGTCGTTCCGGAACGCGTCCGACCGGCCCCTGCGCGAGGTGTACCTGCGCCTGTGGGGCAACGGCGAGGACGGGTGCGGCACGGCCGGTGCGCCGTCCCCCGTCACCGTGGCGAACGTGCGGGGTGGCTCGGCGGGCGGGCTGTCCGTGAACTGCACGGCTCTGCGCATCGCCCTGCCGAAGGCGCTCGGGCGCGGCGAGCGGGCCTCGGTCGCCTTCGACGTCTCGATCACCGTCCCCGGCCGCAACGCCCGCTTCGGCCGCGAGGACGCCTACCGCTTCCTCGGCAACGCGCTGCCCGTGCTCGCCGTGCACGACGCGAAGGGGTGGCACCTCGACCCGTATGTGGCCGTCGGCGAGAGCTTCTACGCCTTGACGAGCGACTTCCGGGTACGTCTCGACCACCCGTCGGACCTCAAGGTGCCGGCGACCGGCCGCACCCGGACCGTTGCCGCGGGCGTCCCTGGCCGTACGGTCACGCTCGGCGTCGCGGACCGGGTGCGGGACTTCGCCTGGGCCGCGGGCCCGTTCCGCACGGCGACGGACACCTCGCCCGGGGGCGTGCGCGTGAAGTCGTACTGGGCGGACGGCACCTCCGCCGCGGGCGTGCGCCTCAACCGTACGGACGCCGTCGCCGCGATCGACCGGTTCGGCGACGAGTTCGGCCGCTATCCGTACGGCGAGATCGACCTGGTGATGACCCCCGGCTTCGGCGGTGGCATGGAGTATCCCGGCCTCGTCCTGCTCGGCACCACCGAGGAGGGCAGCGCGGTCGTCCACGAGCTGGCGCACCAGTGGTGGTACGGCATCGTCGGCAACGACGAGTACGGCTCACCGTGGCTGGACGAGAGCTTCGCCCAGTACGCCAACGCCCGCTTCTACGGCTGGGAGACCCGCGACTGCTGGGCGGACGTGTACTGGCCCGACGACAGCGCCGCACTGACCGCCTCGATGGACTACTGGGCGGCTCACCGGGGCTCGTACCACCTCGTCTACACGGCCGGGCCCTGCGCGCTGGCCGACCTGGAGCGCACCCTCGGCGCCGGCACCATGGCCCGGCTCCTCAAGCGGTACGCCCAGGACCATTGGTACGGCGTCTCCACCACCGCCGGCTTCAAGAAGGCCGCCCAGTCGATGACGGACCAGGACCTCGGCCCCTTCTGGGAGGCCCACCGCATCAGGTGACGGTGGGCGCGTACCTCACAGGCGCGTACCTCACAGGGTCGAGAAACGGTCCAGGAGCCGCTCCGCCTGCTGGATCTCCGAGCTGAGGGGGTGGTCCTCGACGATGTGCGGCAGCGCGGACGTGGCCAGCCGGTACGCCTCGCGCAGCGGGGTGTCGGGCAGTTCCGTACCGGCCATCCGCAACGCCCGTACCGCGCCCAGCAGTTCACAGGCCAGGACGGTGCGGTAGGCGGCCGTCGCGGTGACCGTGCTGCGTACCGCGTGGGTCGAGAAGCTGGCGTGGTCCTCCAGGCCCCGGGAGATCACCGCGGTGCCCAGCGTCACCGGTGACGCGGCGTGCCGCAGGGTGCCGAGGGCGTCGTGGGAGACGTACTCCAGGATCATGATGCCCGAGCTGCCTGCGGGGCCGTCCGCGAGGAACGGCGGGAGTCCGCTCAGGTCCGGCTCCACCAGGTCGCTCAGCCGGGCGGCGGACAGCTCCGCGATGTGGTGCAGCGCGGCTCGGAGGTAGTCGAAGGCGAGCGCCACCTGGGCCGTGGAGAACTGGCCGTGGTGGTAGGCCTGGTGGGTCTCCGCGTCGATCAACGGGTTCTCCGCGGCAGCGTTGACGTCGACCTCCAGCACCTCCCCCACCCGGGCGGCCGCGTCGAGTGCCGCCCCCTGCACCTGGGGGAAGGCCCGCAGCCCGAACGGGTCCTGCAACCGCCGCCCGGGGACCGGGTCGCCGGAGCCGGTGAGCAGCCGGCGCAGGTCCGCGGCGCAGCGCACCGAGCCGGGGTGCGGCCGGGCGGCGTGGACGCGTTCGTCGTAGGCCTCGGCCGAGCCGCCCAGGGCGCGGAAGGTCAGCGCGGTCACGACATGGCTCGCGGCCAGCAGGCGGTTCAGGTCGTGCCAGGCCAGGACGGCCTCGCCGAGGGTGGCGGCGTTGCTGGAGATGAACGCGAGCGCGTCCCCCGGGCTGATCGGCACCGGTTCGATGCCGCCGGACGCCCAGGGCAGTTCTCCGGCGAGCGTCAGCGCGATCTCCGCCAGGGCCGTCAGGTCGCCGGTGCCGATCGCGCCACGGGTGTGCACGAGGGGCAGCGCGCCGACCCGCAGGGCCTGCTCCAGCGCGCGCAGCAGCCGGGGGTGGACGCCGCTGCCGGCGGCGGCGAGCTGGTTGAGGCGGATCACCATCACGGCCCGCACCGCGTCGTCGGACAGGGGTTCCCCGGAGCCGCCGGCGTGGCTGCGCAGCAGGCGCAGTCCGTGCAGGTCCGCCGCTCCCGGGTCGACGACGATGTGGCGGTTGGCGCCGACCCCGGTGGTCCTGCCGTAGACCGCTCCCTTGGCGCCCAGCTCGACCGCCAGCTCGTAACTGTGCTCGGCCCTGGTCAGGGCGTCGGGGGTCAGCTCCGTCCACGCACTGCGCCGGGCCGCGCGGACCACGTCGGTGCAGCGGAGCCCTGCGCCGCTGATCTCGATCCGGCTGGTATCGATCATCACCCCTCCTCTTGACAAGTCTTCATTCATTCCTGCGAATAGCATGTAACTCTTGATTCGTCGGACTGGCAAGAAGGAGATCCCGGTGCCCCGGTCGCTGCACGAGTTGCTCACTGCCCACCGGCTCACACCGGCGCAGCGGCGCATCGCCAGTTACCTCGCCGAGCGACCGGTCGACGCCGCCGCGCTCACCAGCGCCGAGCTGGCCGAGCGCGCCCAGGTCAGCCAGCCGTCCGTGACCCGGTTCGTGGCGCTGCTGGGCTTCGACGGGTACGGGGAGTTCCGCCGCTATCTCCGTACGGCGACGGCCGTGCCCGAGGTGGAGCGCGGGGGCAACAAGTTCCAGGCCGCCATCGACGCGGACCTGCGCAACATCGTCGCCCTGCGCGCGGAGCTGTCGGACGACACCCGGCTGCGCGCGCTCGCCGCGCGGCTGATGGAATCGTCGCCGCTCGTCGTCGCGGGGTACCGCGTGTCGGCGGCGCAGGCGGCGTCCTTCGCCTACCTGGCGACCAAGATTCACCCGGACGTCCGGCTGCTGACCGACTCCGGCAGCGTGTTCGGGGACCAGCTGCGGCACGCCCACCGGAGCGGCGCCCGCACACTCGTCCTGGTCGCGCTCCCCCGCTACCCGCGGGAGTGCGCGGCCGCCCTCGATCAGGCCCGGGAGCTGGGCCTGCACACTCTTCTGATCACGGACCGGCTCGTCTCGGCGCTCACCCCCCTCGCCGACGACGTGCTGAGCGCGGGCGTCGCCTCCGAGTTCGTGTTCGACTCCCACGCCGCGGTGGTCTCGCTGTCCGTGGCACTGGTGGAGGCGATGGCCGACGCGGCCGGCGCCCTCGCCCGGCAACGACTGGAAGGTTTCGAAGACTATGCCGCAGAGCACGACCTCTTCCTCCGGGAGTGACTCGGCCGTCCCCGTCGGAGGCGAGGCGGCGGCCACCGCGTTCGACGACGCCCCGCTCAACCGCTTCCACCTGCGCATCACGTCACTCACGTTCTGCGCCAACGCCTCCGACGGCTACGAGCTGGGCATCATCAGCATCGCCCTGCCCCTGATCGCCTCGCAGCTCGGCTTCGGCACGGTCTGGGAGGGGCTGCTCGGCGCGTCGGCCCTGATCGGCATCTTCCTCGGCAGTGTCATCGTCGGCTGGGCCGCCGACCGGATCGGCCGCCAGCGGCTGTACACCTGGAACTTCGTGCTGATAGCCGTGGCGTCCGCGGCAGAGTTCTTCGTGACCGGACCGGCCCAGCTGTTCGTGCTGAGGCTGCTCATCGGCATCGGCATCGGCGCGGACTACGCGCTGGGACCGACGCTCGTCGCCGAGTTCGTGCCGCGCCGGTACCGCGGCGGGCTCCTCGCCTCGCTGACCGTCCTGTGGACGGTGGGCTACGTCGTGGCCTTCTTCCTCGGCAACTACGTGGTCTCCCTGGGCGACGACGCCTGGCGCTGGCTGCTCGCCTCCAGTTGTGTACCGGCGATGGCCGTGGTCCTGCTCCGCATCGGCGTGCCCGAGTCGCCGCGGTGGCTGCTGGCGCAGGGCCGGGTCGAGCAGGCACGCGCGGTCGTCACCCGGCTCGGCGGTGACACGGAGGCGTTCGCCTCGCTGGTGCGCACCACCCAGGCCGCGGGCGGTGCGGCGAAGGCGCGCTACCGGGATCTGTTCGGCCGCGACCACTGGCGGCACACCGCCTTCGGCGTGGTCTTCTACAACGCCCAGGTGGTGCCGTACTTCGCGATCTACACGTTCCTGCCGCTGGTCCTGCTGAAGATGGGGGTCGGCGAGGAGGACACCACCAGCGACGGCATGCTGAACGTCTTCCTGCTGGCGGGCAGCCTCGCGGGCCTCTGGTTCGTGGCCAAGGCGTCCCGTCGTGGCCTGACCATCTGGTCCTTCGTCGTCCTCATCGCCTCGCTCGCCCCGATGGCGATCTGGCCGGACGCCCCCACCGCGGTGCTCTTCCCGCTGTTCCTGGTCTTCACCTTCACCATGTCGGCCGCGGTCAACCTGGACCAGGTCTACCCGGCCGAACTGTTCCCCACTGACCTGCGCAGCTCCGGCGTGGGCCTGCTCAACGGGCTCAGCCGGGTGGGCTCGGCCATCGGTACGTTCCTGCTCCCGCTGAGCCTGGACCACCTCGGCTTCTCCCCCACCATGCTGGTGCTGACCCTGGTCCTGGTCGCGGGGCTGGCCGCGTCGGTCGTCTGGGCCCCGGAGACGAAGAACATGGCGCTCCACTAGTCTCCGCGCCCTCCGGACGCCCCCGGCCTGGGCGTATGCAGTTGCGAACCAGGGGTGATCCCTGATCTCCTGACCAGCAACGTGGGACTGCCGGCCGGTTCGCTGGGCGGCGGTCCCAGCCCCATCCCCGACCGGCGACAGGACCCATGACAGACCGTGCCCACCCCGTGACGGCCGACGACGAGCAGCCGCCGGCGGGGGACGACCGTGCCTTCTTCGGACAGCCGAAGGGTCTGCTCACCCTGTCGGGCCTGGAGGTCTGGGAGCGTTTCTCGTTCCTGGGCATGCAGGCGATCCTGGTCCTGTACTTCGCCGACTCGGTGGCGAACGAGGGCCTGGGCATGGACGCGGGCACCGCCGCGTCGGTGTCGGCCGCCTACGGCACCCTCGTCTACCTGGTCTCCGTCGGCGGCGGCTGGCTCGCCGACCGCATCCTCGGCTCCTACCGGGCGGTGCTGTGGGGCGGCGTCCTCATCGCCCTCGGCCACTACTCCATGGCCGTGCCCACCGCCACCATGACCTGGGTCGGCCTGGGCCTGATCAGCGCCGGCACCGGCCTGCTGAAGCCCAACGTGGCCGCCATGGTCGGCAAGCTCTACCGCACGGACGACGACCGCCGTGACGCCGGCTTCGCCCTCTACTACATGGGCATCAACATCGGCGCCTTCGCCGGTCCGCTGATCACCGGCTGGCTCGGCGAGCACCAGGGCTGGCACTGGGGCTTCTCGGCCGCCGCGTTCGGGATGACCCTGGGGCTGATCCAGTACGTCGTCGGGCGGCGGCACCTCGCCGGGCGCAAGCACGCCGCCGAGTTCGCGCTGGCCCCGGCGGCGATGCGGCGGGCCGTGTGGCTGATGGTGGGCGGGACCCTGGCCTTCGCCGCGCTGTGCGGGCTGCTCGCTGGGGTCGGCTGGCTGACCATGGACCGCTTCGTCGACGTGCTCACCCTCGCCTCGGTGGTCGCGCCGGCCGTCTACTTCTGGATCATGTTCACCAGCCCCCGGGTCACCACCGAGGAGCGGGGCCGGCTGCGGCCCTACATCGTGCTCTTCCTGGCCTCGGTGGTCTTCAACTTCATCCTCTTCCAGGCGTACTCGACGATGATGCTGCTCGCGTCGACGAACGCGAACACCAACATCCTCGGCTTCGACTTCCCGTCCAGCTGGTACGCCTCCGCGCTGGGTGCCTTCGAGGTGGCGCTGGCCCCGGTGGTCGCCGCCGTCTGGGTGCGGATGGGCCGCCGCCAGCCGCACGCCTCCAACAAGATCGCGTTCGGGGTGATCCTCGGCGGCCTGTCGTTCCTGCTCATGGTGGTGCCGACCGCGGGCCACGAGGGCACCGACTACCGGATGGCCGCCTGGTGGATCGTCGGCTCCTACCTGCTGCTCGGCCTCGGTGACGTGCTCCTGGAGACCTCGGGCCTCTCGGCCAGCAGCAAGCTGGCGCCGAAGGCGTTCTCCAGCCAGACCATGGCCCTGTGGTTCCTGTCGCTGGCCCTCGCCAACGGGATCCAGGCCCAGGTCGTGAAGATCTACGACGACGTGTCCCACCCCGTGTACTTCGGCGTCAACGGCGGCATCGCGGTCGTGCTCGGCCTGGTCGTCGTCGCCCTCGCGCCGTGGCTGCGGCGCACCATGCACCCTGTCCACTGACCACCGGCACGCCGGAAGGTACCGCCCCATGCGCATCCGCACGGACTTCCCGTACGAGACGACCCACGAGGACATCCGCATCCCGCTGCCGGACGGCACCCGGCTCTACGCGCGGATCTGGCGGCCGGTCACCGAGGAGCCGGTCCCGGCCCTGCTGGAGTACCTGCCGTACCGCCTCAGCGACTGGACGGCGCCCCGCGACAGCCAGCGTCACCCCTGGTACGCGGGACACGGCTACGCCTCCGTGCGCGTCGACGTGCGCGGGCACGGCAACAGCGAGGGCCTGCCCGGCGACGAGTACGACGCCACCGAGCTGGCCGACGGGGTGGCGGTCGTCGAGTGGCTGGCCGCGCAGCCCTGGTGCAGCGGCAAGGTGGGCATGTTCGGGATCTCCTGGGGCGGCTTCAACTCGCTCCAGATCGCCGCGCTCGCCCCCGAACCGCTGAAGGCCGTCGTCACCGTCTGCTCGGCGGACGACCGGTACGACAACGACGTGCACTACATGGGCGGCTCCGTCCTCGGCGTCGACATGCACGCCTGGGCCGCCACGATGCTCGCCTTCGTCTGCCGCCCGCCGGACCCGGAGTACGCCGGGGCGGAGTGGCGGGAGATGTGGCTGCGACGGCTGGAGTCCGTCGACCCGTTCATCCACACCTGGCTGGCCCACCAGCTCCGCGACGACTACTGGAAGCACGGCAGCGTCTGCGAGGACTACTCCGCGATCGACGCCGCCGTCCTCGCCGTCGGCGGCTGGCACGACCCGTACCGCGACACCGTGCTGCGGCTCGTGGAGCACCTGCCCGACGACCGGGTGCGGGGGCTGATCGGGCCGTGGTCGCACCAGTACCCGGACCGCGGCCTGCCGCCGGGCCCGCCGATCGGCTTCCTCCAGGAGACGCTGCGCTGGTGGGACCAGCACCTGAAGGGCGAGGACACCGGCGTCATGGACGAGCCCCGGCTGCGCTCCTGGATCAGCGAGTCGCACCGGCCGGCCACCGTCTACCCCGAACTGCCGGGCCGCTGGGTCGGCGACCCGTCCTGGCCGTCCCCGTACGTCACCCCCACCACCCATGCCCTCGGCGGCGACGCGGTCGTCGTACGGTCCCCCCAGCACACCGGCGTGGACGCCGGGCGGTTCTTCCCCTTCGGCAACGACGCCGACCTGCCGCCCGACCAGCGGGAGGAGGACGGCCGCTCGGTGTGCTTCGAGTTCCCCGTCGCCGACGCCCCCATCGAGATCCTGGGACGCCCCGAGGTCACCCTGCGCCTGCGGATGGACGTGCCGTACGGGCAGGCCGTCGCCCGGCTCTGCGACGTCGCGCCGGACGGCTCGTCGACCCTGGTGACCCGCGGCGCGCTCAACCTCGCGGCGCGCGAGGGCCGGGACCGCAACGTGCCGTGGACGCCGGGGGCCACGGAGACGGTGACCTTCCGGCTCAACGGCATCGGTCACACCTTCCCCGCCGGACACCGCATCCGGCTCGCCGTCTCCTCGGCGTACTGGCCGTGGATCTGGCCGCAGGCCGGTTCCGACGGCTTCGTCCTGGAGCCGGCCGGCTCGGCGCTCGAACTCCCCGTGCGGAACGCCGGGGAGCACCCCGAGGACACCGGCATCCGCTTCGAGACCCCCGAGCAGTCCGAGCCCTTGCAGGTGGTGTCACCGGCGACACTGGAGGAGGAGCGCCCGGAGCGGCTGGTCGTGCGGGACGTGGCCAAGGGCGAGTGGCGGCTGGAGGTCGACCCGCGCTACGGCGGCACGCGCGTGTACCCGGACGGTCTCGAGTTCGCCGAGGACGCGCTGGAGACCTACACCGTCCGGGAGGACGACCCGCTGTCGGCGCGGGCCCGGTCCGAGTGGACCGTGCGGCTGCACCGGCCGGAGCGGGGCTGGGACGCGCGGGTCGAGACCCGGTCGGAGATCACCTGCGACGCCGACGACTTCGTCACGTCGAACGAGGTGGTGTGCCGGGACGGCGAGGACGTCGTCTTCCACCGCACCTGGGAGCGGCGCATCCCCCGCGTCGCCCGCTGACCCCTCCGGCCGCCGGACGGTCCGGGGCGGTCAAAGGCGGTGGCTCACTCACTCCTCGCCCCGGGCCTTCATCACCGTCTTGTTCAGCGCCCACAGCCCGATGCCGATGGCGACGAGCACGCCCGCGCGGATGTACACGTCCGCGGGCCGGTCGGAGAGCGGGCTGGCCAGGGTCAGGGAGGTGATCGCGCCCAGTACCGGCAGGACGGTGGGCGTGCGGAAGTGCTTGTGCTCCACCGGGTCGCGGCGCAGGACCAGGACGGCGACGTTGACGACCGCGAAGACGCACAGCAGCAGGAAGGCCGTGGTGTCGCCGAGGCCCGCGATCTCCCCGGTGGAGACCAGGCCGATGGCGAGCAGCGACACGAAGACGATGCCGACGACCGGTGTGCGCCGCCGGGGCAGGACGCGGCCGAGGGCGCGGGGCAGGATGCGTTCGTTGGCCATGCCGTAGCAGAGGCGGGACGCCATCATGATGTTGATCAGCGCAGAGTTGGTGACCGCGAACAGGGCGATCAGCGCGAACAGCTTCGGCGGGAAGTCGAGTCCGCCGGCCTTGACGACCTCCAGCAGCGGTCCGCTGGAGTCCTCCAGCACGCGGTAGTCGACGAGGAGCGAGGAGATCAGGGCGACCAGGACGTAGATGGTGCCGGTGACGGTGACGCCGATGAAGATGGCGCGCGGGAAGGTGCGTGCCGGGTCCTTGGTCTCCTCGGCCATGTTGACGGAGTCCTCGAAGCCGACGAAGGCGAAGAAGCCCAGCGCCGTCGCGCCGAGCACGCTGGTGACCAGCGCGTAGCCGGAGCCGCCGGCCTCGAACTGGCCGAGCCGGGAGGGTTCGCCGTCCCCGGTGATGACCGCCCAGGCGCCGACGGCGAGGATCACGAAGAGGCCGGTCAGTTCGACCAGGGTGAGGACGACGTTGGTCTTCACCGACTCGGACACGCCGCGCAGGTTGAGGGCGGCGAGGGCGAGGATGAACAGGATCGCGATGAGCGTGGGCGGGAAGAAGTCCGTGAACTCGGAAAGGTAGTCGCCGCTGAAGGCCCGGGCCGCCGCGCTCGCCGAGGACAGGCCCGAGCACATCACCATGAAGGCGACGATGAAGGTGAGGAACGGCACCTGGAACGCCTTCTGCGTGTACAGCGCGGCGCCGGCGGCCTTCGGGTACTTGCCGACCAGTTCGACGTACGAGGCGGCCGTCAGGATGGCGACCACGAATCCGATGGCGAACGGCAGCCACAGCGCGCCGCCGACCTTGCCCGCGACCTGGCCGGTGGTGGCGTAGATGCCGGTGCCGAGGATGTCGCCGATGACGAAGAGGATCAGCAGCTTGGGGCCGATGGCCCGCTTCAGGGGGGTGTCGTCCGCTCCTCCCGGGGAGGCGGCGGCGTCGCTTCCGGCTTTGGTCACGAGATTCCCCCTGGGGCGGCTGACACGGACAAGGTGTCGACTGCCCTGCCGATCACCGAGTCATGCCCGCGCTTACTCCAGGCAGCCGCCTCGTCGCCTCGTTGGGGGTGGCGGGCACGAGGCCGCTCCGCAGGCGGGGGTCAGGCGTCGGACGCCATGCTCTCGATCAGGCTCCTGGGTCGCAGATCGGCCCAGTTCTTCTCCACGTACTCGAGGCACGCGGCACGGGTGTCCTCACCGTGGGCGACGGTCCAGCCGGCGGGCACCTCGACGAAGGAGGGCCAAAGGGAGTGCTGCCCTTCGTCGTTGACGAGTACCAGGTACACGCCGTTCTCGTCGTCGAACGGGTTGGTCACGACTCCTCCTTCGATTGAACTTAGGCGAGGCTAGCCTTAGTTCATAGCGGGAGGCAACACCGCACGTTCCGGAGGCCGCCCGCTCTTGGCCGGCGGCAGGCCGAGATGTCCGGGCCTGTCCGCCGGTCGCGGGAGCGTGCAGGTCAGCCGGTCAGGGTGAAGGTCTGGGCGGGCGACTGGGAGCAGGGCTGCTGGGAGAGGCGGGCTCCGTTGGCCGTGGAGGCGTTGTCGACGGTCAGGCACTTGGCGCTGTGGCGGGCGACGAAGCGGTACCGGTTCGCGGTGCCGGTGGGTTCGGGGCGCCACTGCTGGTTGGTGCCGCCCACGTAGTCCCACAGGTGGACGCGGGTGCCGTCGGCGGTGGCGCCGGAGCCGCCGTCCACGTCCCACGCCTTGCCGTTGTGGCGGTTGACGGCCTGGTAGTACCCGTCTCCGGTGGGGCGGAACTGCCAGGACTGGTTGGCGCCGGTGCCGCAGGCCCACTGCTGCAAGGCGGTGCCGTTCGCGGTCCCCCAGTCGGCGGCGTCGAGGCACGCGCCGCTGCCGGTGTTCACGACGCGGTACCAGGCGGCGGGGTCGATCGGACCGGTCGGCTCGCCCCCGGTGTCGCTCCACACGAAGGTGGCGACGGCCCCCGCGGGCAGGGTGTAGGCCAGCGACTTGCCGCCGTCGGTGAGGGAGAAACGCTGGGACG
Organism: Streptomyces sp. NPDC056128; assembly: GCF_042263835.1. Lineage (NCBI taxonomy): Bacteria > Bacillati > Actinomycetota > Actinomycetes > Kitasatosporales > Streptomycetaceae > Streptomyces > Streptomyces sp. NPDC056128. The sequence goes on from NZ_JBHJVQ010000004.1 coordinate 250,446, forward strand.
ACGAGGCGGTGTTGACCACGTAGGCGACGCGGGAGCCGTCGGGGTTCTGGAAGGCGACGTTCTGCACGCCTCCCGCGCCCTGGCTGCTGGAACCGATGCGGGTGGCGCCGGGCTCGACGAACTTGCTCACGTGGCCGAGCACGTAGTACTCGGCGTTGCGGGTCACGTTGCCGCCCGCGATCTCGACCACGCCGTTGCACCGGTTGGTGCAGTGGCCCTGGTGGGGGCCGCCGTTCCGGTCCAGGGCGAGGTTCCAGGTGAGCACCGTCTCGCCGCCGTGGCGGAAGTTCTGCACGACGAGGTTCTCGGCGTGCCAGCGCAGGGTGTCGGCGAAGGTCCGGCTCGTGTCGGAGCTGTCGGTGCCGGAGCACTCGGTGAAGAAGACGCGCTTGCCGGCGTCGACGACCTGCTGCTGCGCGGAGACCTGTCCGCCGTAGCAGTGGAAGGCGGCCCCGATGACGCGGTTGATGCCCGCCGTGCGGGAGAACACGTCCAGCGGATAGTTCGGATGGTCCCAGTTGTGGTCGTAGGCCAGGATGTTGGTCGGCAGTCCGGCCGCCGTGAGTTTCGGGTCGAGGACCTTGAGGAAGTCGGCCTGCTGTGCCGACGTCATCGACATCGAGGGGTAACTGGTGGCGAACTCGGGCTCGTTCTGCACCGTGAGGTCGGTGAGTGCGAGGCCCTCCTGCTGGTACGCCCTGATCGCCTTGACCAGGTAGTCGGCGTACGCCGGGTAGTTCTCCGGCTTGAGGCTGCCGCCGTTGAGGGAGTTGCCGCTCTTCATCCACGCGGGCGGCGACCAGGGCGAACCCATGAAGCGGATCCGCGGGTTCACGGCCGTGGCCTGCTTGAGGACGGGGATGATCTCGGCACGGTCGCGGTCGATGGAGAAGCTGCCGGGGGTGTCCTCGTAGGAGTAGGGGCTGTTCGTCGCGTCGAAGTCGGTGCTGCCCAGCGGCTGGCGCAGGTAGTTCAGTCCGATGCCGTCACCGGCGGTGGAGAACAGCGACCGCATCAACTCGCCGCGCCTGTCCTGCGGGAGGCTCTGGACCAGGCGGGCGGAGGCGCCCGTCACGGACGTGCCCGCGCCCGTGAACCGCTGGCCCCTGCTGCCGGCGTCGATGCGGATGTCGACGGACTGCGGCGTGCCGGTGAAGGGGACGCTCCCCTCGGCCGCGAGCTTCTTGGTGCCGTCCGGTGTGGTGACCCACACCTGCGCGACGGGGTCGGCGGCCTGCGCGGTTCCGGACCCGGTGAGGCCCGCCCCGAGACCGGCGAGGGCCAGGGCGGCGGCGGCTAAGGCACGGGATCGGGAACGGGATCTCGGAAGGCGGGTTCTCGTACTGGTCGACACGGTGCGGATCTCCTTCGCTTCGGTGGGGAGCGGGGCGTACCGGCGGCCCGGAACGGCGGTGCGGAGGAGCGGCCCAGCCGGTCGGCACCCGGCGCGGAGAACGGAGCCTCAGCTGAATGACGGCGCCATGAAAGCACACCTACTAAGTACTTAGTAAGTGGCGTGCGTCACACTCGCGCAACCCGTTCGAAGACCACCGGTCGGGCCGCCGGACGGAACGTAGGCTGTCGCAGGTGAGCGACCAATCAGTGGGCAGGCCCACGCGCAGACCCAAGACCGGGCCCCGCACCCCCCGCAGCCCCGAGGCCCGGCGGCGCCAGCAGGACATCCTGGAGATCGCCACCGACACCTTCGCCGCCCGCGGCTACAACAACGCCTCACTGGCGGAGATCGCGGACCGCGCAGGACTGACCCAGGCCGGCGTCCTGCACTACTTCCGGTCCAAGGCGCTGCTGCTCACCAGCGTCCTCGAACTGCGCGACCAGGGGGACATCGAGCAGCTGGGCCCCGAGCGCCCGCGGGGCCTCGCCTTTCTGCGCCATCTCGTCGACACCGCCCTGCGCAACGCCGAGCGGGAGGGTCTCGTCCGGCTCTACGCGGTCCTGTCGGCGGAGTCCGTCACCGAAAAGCACCCCGCGCAGGCCTACTTCCGCGACCGCTACACCGGGCTGCGCGCCTTCGTCACCGACGCGCTGACCGAGGCCTGCGGCCTGGCGGAGTCGGACGCGGCCCGTGCGCACGACGCGGCGAACGCGATCATCGCCGTCATGGACGGACTCCAGGTCCAGTGGCTGCTCGACCCCGACTCCGTCGAGATGGCCTCCTCGACGGACCTGGTGATCCGCTCCCTGCTGACCACGCTGGCTCCGGAGCGCTTCTCCACCTGAGTCCGGCGTCCGGCGCGACCAGCAGGGGCGCGCGGCGGGGTCACGTCACGCGACGGCGGTTCCCTCCAGCTCGACCAGCTGGCCGGGGATCGCCAGTCGGGAGACGCCGAGCATCGTGGAGGTGGGCGCCACCCCTGCGGCGCCCAATCGCGCTGCCAGCACGCCGTAGTGCGGGAGCAGGAGATCGACGTCGGTCGTGTAGACGTTGAGCCGGACCAGGTTCGCGAGGGACATGCCCGCCTCGCCGAGCACGGCCTCCAGGTTGTCGACGCTCAGTGCCAACTGCGCGGCCATGTCGCCGTCGTGCTGGGGCTTGCCGTCGCCGTTCATCGCGGTCTGGCCCGAGATGTACAGGGTCCGGGTGTGCCCGGAGACGACCTCCCCCTGGTTGAATCCCAGGTCCTTCGACCAGGTCACCGGATTGACCGGGGTTCGTTCCACTGCCACGTCGGCTCCATTCGGTTCATCGGGAGTACGGACGACCGCCGGCCGGGTTGTCGCCGGCTTCGACGTTGTGTCAGCCAGCGTGCCAACGAATCACGACACCGATAGTCATGTACTCGGATAGAGTTCCCGCGTGCGCGCCGACCGGTTGGTCTCACTGGTGCTCCTGCTGCGTCAGCGCGGTCGGTTGACCGCGGACACGCTCGCTCGCGAGCTGGAGGTGTCCACTCGCACCGTGCTGCGCGACATCGAGGCGCTGTCCACGGCCGGCGTCCCGGTCTACGCCGAACGCGGCCGGCACGGCGGTTTCGCGCTGGCACCCGGTTTCCGGACCGAGCTCACCGGCCTCAACCACGACGAGACCCTCGCCCTGCTGACCACCGGATCGAGCCGCGGCGAGCAGGTGTTCGGCCTCGGCCCGGCGCTCGCTTCGGCCCTGCGCAAGGTGGTCGACTCGCTGCCCGAGAACCACCGGACCACCGCGAGCGACGCGGCGCAAAGGTTTCTCGTCGACCCGAAGACCGACCTGCTCTCCCGTCGGCTGCCGACCGAGCAGGTGCCCAACACCACGATGATCGAGGTCCGGCGCGCGGTGCTCGCCGGACACAAGCTGCGCATCCACTACGCGGCGGTGGACCAGAGCCCGCAGTGGCGCACGGTGGACCCGATCGGCCTGGTCACCGTGCGCGGCCAGAGCTACCTGCTGGCCACGCGATCGGGGGCGGACCGCACCTACCGGCTGTCCCGGATGCGGGCCGCCGAGGAACTCCCCGAAGCCGCGGAGCGGCCGGACCGGGTCGATCTGGACCGGATCTGGCGGGAACGTTCCGCGCGGTTCCTCGCCGGCGGCGACCACGTCACCGTGCTCGTACGGCTGAGCCCGGCGCGGCGCGAGGACCTGCTGGACACCGCGCTGGCCGTCCGCGCGGAAGAACCCGACGCGGACGGCCGGCTGCGGCTGGAGGTGACCTTCCAGGACACCCGGCACGCCGAGTGGGCGTTGTGGCAGCTCGGTACGGACGCGGAAGCCCTGGCCCCGCAGTCGTTGCGGACCGCCCTGCGCGACCGCGCCGCCGCGATCGTCGCCCGCTACGAGGACACGTGAGCCGGAAGACCGGGGCGTACCTCAGGCGTCGCGGGCGATGCGGAACAGCACGTTCGGACGCAGGGGGCCCTCGGGCGCATCCGGGTCGTCGAAGTCGTCGGCCGCGTCCCGGGTCATGCCGATCCTGCGCATCACCGCCTGGGAACGGACGTTGGTCGCCGTGGTCACGGCGAGGATCTCGGGCAGGTCCAGGACCTCGAAGCCGTGGGCCAGCACGGCCCGCGCGGCCTCACTGGCGTAACCCCGGCCCCAGGCCGACCGGGCGAGCCGCCAGCCGATCTCCACACCGGTGAACGGCAGCCCCTCCTCCACCTCGTCCAGCCCCGCGAAACCGATGAACTCGCCCGTGGCCCGGACCTCGACGGCCCACCATCCGTAGCCCCGCCGGTCGAAGTCGGCCTGGAAGCCGGCGACGGAGGCGTCACTCTGTTCACGGGTGAGCGGGTCGCCCAGGTGCTCTCGCACTTCGGGATCCGCGTTCATCGCCGCCCACGGTGCGAGGTCGGAGTCGCGCCAGCGGCGGAGGACGAGGCGATCGGTACGCAGTTCGGTCATGCGCCCAGCCAAGCCAGCCGTCCCTTGCGAAGCAATCCGATTTCCGCGCCTACCAGCGCAACTCCCCGTTCTCGTCCTGGAACGTCCCCGTCGGACCGTCCGCGCCCAGCGTCGCCAGCCGCACGATGGTCCTGGCGCTCTCCTGCGGTGTCCGGCCGCCTTCGAACCCCGCGGTCATGGTCATGTCGGTGGCGGTGAAGCCGGGCTCGATCGCGTTGAACCTGATGCCCGGGTGGGACTTGGCGTACTGGACCGTCAGCATGGTGGCCGCCGACTTGGAGGCGGAGTAGAGCGTGGTCGGCAGGTGGTATTCCGGCCGGTCGGGGTTGTTCACCGCCCAGAACGACCCGGCGCTGCTGGAGACGGTGACCACCGTGGGGTTCGATGATCTGCGCAGCAGCGGCAGCGCCGCCTCCGTGACGCGTACTACGCCCACCGCGTTGGTGTCGAACACCCGGAGAGCCGTGGGGCCGTCGAGGGCTCCGTCTCCCAGGATGCCCGCGTTGTGCACCAGGACGTCGAGCCGGCCCTCGGCCGCGTCGATCGCCGCCAGCGCGCCGCTCACCGACGCGTCGTCGGTCACGTCGAGTTGCACGAACCGCGCGCCGAGCGTCGCCGCGGCCTTCTCCCCCCGCTCGGCGTCACGCGCGCCGATGTAGACGACGTGACCCAGGTCCAGGAGCTGTCTGGCTGTCTCGAAGCCGAGGCCCTTGTTGGCCCCGGTGATGAGGGTGACGGTCATGAGTTTCCCATCGACGATCCCACTTCCGCATCGATCGATGCGGAATTAGCACCGTAGCACTTCTGTAGCGATCGATGCGGAAGAGATAGAGTGCGGGGGTGGAGACGAAACAGAGCTGCCCCGCCGGCCGACCGCGAGGGTTCGACACCGATCAGGCTCTCGAGCGCGCCATGCTGGTCTTCTGGGAGCACGGCTACGAGGGAGCGAGCCTGTCCTGCCTCACGCGCGCCATGGGCATCTCCACCACCAGCATGTACGCGGCCTTCGGCAACAAGGAGCAGTTGTTCCGCAAGGCCCTGGAGCGCTACACCGGGGGCCCGAGCGCGTACCTGGCCCGGGCCCTGGAGGAGCCGACCGCCCTCGGCGTCGCGACCGCGATCCTGGCCGGCACCGTTCGCACCACCACTCGCCCGTCCCATCCGCAGGGGTGTCTGGGCGTCCAGAGCGCCCTGACGGCCAGCGACGCCGGGCGTGAGGTCCGTGAGCTGCTCATCGGCTGGCGCAACGACAGCCACGCGTCCGTCCGCGACCGGTTCCGGCGGTCCGTCGAGGAGGGCGACCTGCCTCCGGAGACCGATCCCGGGCTGCTGGCCCGCTGCCTCACCACCTTCGCGTTCGGCCTCGCCGTACAGGCCGCGAGCGGCGTCTGCCGCGACGAACTGCAGGAGGCGGCCGACGCCTTCCTGCGCACCTGGCCGCTCTCCTGAGGCCCCGGCAGGCCGGAAGCGGGGCGCGCGCCGTGACGGGGAATCAGTCGCGTGAGGGCGATCGCCTCGGCGGGCTGAGCCCCCTCAGCCGAGGGTGGCGTGCGGGTCCACGATCCCCTCGATGATCCTCAACAGCCGGTCCCCCGCCTGGTCGATGCTGCCGTTCTGTGTGCTGACCTGCGCGCCTTCCAGGAGGAAGGTGATCTGGGCCGCGGTCTGGTCGGGGTCCGGCATCCCGGCCTCGACACACATGGCGGTCAGCCTGCGTGTCTGGCGGGCCTTGTGTTCCTCGATCACCTGCCGTGCGGGGTGGGCGCGGTCGGGGAGTTCGGCGAGGGAGTTGATGAAGGGGCAGCCCCGGTGCGAGATCGCCGGGAGTCCCTCGGCGATGAAGCGGGCCAGGCCCATGATCTGCTCCTTCGGCCGGCCGGGATGGTCGGCCTCGACGCGGTCGAAGGCGGCCTGGTAGTCGGCAGCGACGATCCGCAGCCACTCCGCCACCAGGGCATCCTTGGTCGCGAAGTGCCGGTAGACCGCCATCTTGGTGGTCTCGGCCCTGTCGGCGATGGCCTGGACGCTCACGCGCCGGATCCCCTCGCTCTGGAAGAGTTCTTCGGCCGCGTCGAGGATGCGCTCGCGAGGGGGCAGCTTCGCCACCCTGCTCGGCCTTCTGACGGTCGATGTCATGACTCCTCCGCGGCGTCCGTTCGGCTGGGACCCTCTCACCTCCTGTTACGGTACCAGTCCGTCCCGGACGATACCGTTGGGTATCGTCCGGGACCGTCCGGTACCGACTCTCCTGTGGAGTGACGATGAAAGTGAACGAGTACGCGCGTCTCGACGCGGTCGGCCTCGCGCGGCTGGTGGCCCGGGGCGAGGTGACCCCCGCCGAACTCGAAGCGGCCGCACGCGAGGCCACGCTCGAGGTCAACGGGCGGGTCAACGCCGTCGTGGAGACCTGGCCCACCGACGACGAGCCGGCCCCGGGCGGTACGCCGCTGGCCGGGGTGCCCTTCCTGATCAAGGACATCGGAGTCACCATGGCCGGGAGGCGCTCGGAGCTGGGCAGCCGCCTCGCGGCCGGGAACGTCGCCCCCGCCGACTCCTTCCTGATGCGGCGCTTCCGCCGCGCCGGCCTCGTGACATTCGGCCGTACCGCGACGCCGGAACTGGCCTACAGCATCACCACGGAGCCCCTGCTGTACGGTCCGACCCGCAACCCGTGGGACCTGGAGCGCAGCGCGGGCGGATCCAGCGGGGGTGCGGGCGCGGCCGTCGCCGCCGGGGTAGTTCCGCTCGCCCACGCCACCGACGCCGCCGGCTCGCTGCGGATCCCCGCCGCCTGCAACGGGCTCTTCGGACTGAAGCCCACCCGCGGCCGCGTCTCCCTGGGCCCGGACGCCGACGAGACCTTCAACGGCCTCGCCGTGCAGGGCGGCGTGAGCCGGACCGTCCGTGACAGCGCGGCGCTGCTCGACCGCATCCTCGGACCGGAACCCGGCGACCCCTACGCCGCCCGACAGCCTTCCCGCCCCTACCTGGAGGAAGTCACCCGCGAGCCGGGTGCACTGCGGATCGGCGTCCTCACCCATGCCTGGGGCGGACGTCGCACCGCCCCGCCGGTGACCGACGCGCTCACCCGCACCGTGCGGCTGCTCGAATCGCTCGGCCACCGGGTGGAGGAGACCACGGTCGGTCTCGGAGCGGACTGGGAGGAGTTCGTGTCGGCCACCGCCCAGTTGTTCACGGCCAACCTCGCCGCCACGGTCGACGCCGTGGCCACCGCCTTCGGACGGCCGGCCGACGCCTCCACCCTCGAGCCGGCCACCCTCACGAGCTACCACTACGGACAGCGCGTCAGCGGCCCTCGGTTCGTCGCCGCCCTCGCGATACGCAACGCGGTCGCCCGGAGCCTGGGGCGGTACTTCGCCACCCACGACGTCCTTCTCACCCCCACCCTCCCGGAGCTTCCGATGCGGCTGGGCGCCTACACCGAGGGTGCGTCGGCGCTGGACGGAGCCGGCTGGATCGACCGGCTCAACGACCGTTCGCCGTTCACTCTGGCGTTCAACGTGGCCGGCAACCCGGCCATGTCCGTGCCGCTGACCGCCGACCCCGGGACGGGGCTGCCGATCGGCATGCAGTTCGCCGCCGACCACGGACGCGAGGACCTGCTCTTCCGCCTCGCGGGGCACCTCGAACGGGCCCGGCCGTGGGCGGACCGCACCCCCGCGGTCCGGGCCGGGAGCCATTCCGGCCGCGGCACCTCCCTGTGACCCCGACCGCCGCGAAGGCTACGGGCCGCCCGATGTCCGCCGCACCCGGTTCCCGGTGTGGCGGAGGCAGGAGGCGGCCACGATCAACGGCCACAACGCCTGCACGGCGGTCACGACCCGCTCCGCGATGCCGACGTCGCCCTGCCGGTGCATCTCGATCAGGAACCACGCCCCGCCGACCGCCATCAAGACCGTCACCGTGATCGAGGGCATCAGCCGCAGCGCCCAGGGGGCGGCAGAACCACCGTTGGCGGCGAGGACCGGCCACACCGCCAGCAGGGTGAATCCGACGACCGCCACCGCGCCGTGGCGCAGGGATCCCCCGCTGCTCGGCGCGGGAAGCACCACCACGCCCAGGGCGGCGAGACCGCCGCCGGCCAGGGCCACCCGGCCGGCGGTGGCGGCGGCCCGCAGCCCCCAGGCGGTCAGCAGATGGCAGGCGCCCAGGGCGAGGAACGCCGCCGACATCACCCAGAATCCCGGGGCTCCGTAGGCACCCAGGACGCTGATCGTCTGGGAGACGGGGTCGTAGGCAGGCCCTTCGAACAGCGCCGCGCCCGTCCAGCCTCCGATCAGCAGGACGGGCGCGCACCCTGAGGTGAGCAGGACCCATCTGGGGACAACTCGCATCAAACAAGATTAAAGCGGAACCTGGAGGCATGGCCAGGCGTCCCGTGGTGGTGGGCCGGCCGTCCCCCAGCGGCGGTCGGCGGGTCCGTGCGGACGGCGAGATCCTCGGACTGGCGTACGGCGTGCGGGATGTCGAGGAGTTCCTGCGGCGGGCCGGGCTGGAGGACGTCGACGTGGAGACCTCGGACCTGATCGAATGGCGCGGCGGAGGTCCGGAGGTCTGGTCGGTACGGACGTAGCGACCCTCACGACGAGGAGAGTGCCATCACCACACACACGGGCAAGGTGATCTGCGACATCACGGTCACGGCCGACGGGTACGCGGCTGGGCACGGCCAGAGTGAGGAACGCCCGTTCGGCGACGACGGCGGGGACGGCTCGGGCGAGAAGCTGCACGCCTGGATGTTCGACACGCCCGACGAGAACAGGGCAGAGCTGGACCGGATGGCCGCCGCCAAGGCGTTCATCATGGGACGCAACATGTTCGGTCCGGTCCGGGGCGAGTGGGACCGGCCGTGGAACGGCTGGTGGGGCGACGATCCGCCGTTCCACGCACCGGTGTTCGTCCTCACCCACCACGCGCGCGAGCCGCAGGCGATGGCCGGGGGCACGACGTTCCACTTCGTCACCGACGGGATCGAGTCGGCGCTGGCACAGGCACGGGCGTCGGCCGACGGCGGCGACGTCCAGGTGCAGGGCGGCGCGACCACCGTCAACCAGTACCTCGCGGCCGGCCTGATCGAGGAGCTTCGGCTGCACATCGTGCCGCTCACGCTCGGCGCCGGCACCCGGCTCTTCGACGGTGTCCCGTCGCTGCGGCTGGAGCAGGTGGCTTCACGCGCGGCGACCCAGGTCACGCACGTGACCTACCGCGTGCTCTCCTGACGCGGAGGGCCCCCGGCCGGGTGGAGTTCCCGGCCGGAGGCCCCGCGTCCGAGCGGTGCGGTCACGGAGTGAGCAGGAGGCTGTCGCCGCGCTCCTTGGCGGCGGCGTAGCGCTTGGCCACGTCCTGCCAGTTGACGACGGCCCACATGGCGTCGATGAAATCGACCTTCTGGTTCTTGTACTGCAGGTAGAAGGCGTGCTCCCAGGCATCGAAGACCAGGACCGGCGTGGAGCCCTGGCCGACGTTGCCCTGGTGGTCGTAGACCTGCTCGACGATCAGACGGCCGCTCAGCGGCTCGTACGCCAGCACACCCCAGCCGGAGCCCTGCGTGGTCGCGGCCGCCTTGGTGAGCTGCGCCTTGAAACCTGCGAAGGAGCCGAACGACTCGGTGATGGCGTCGGCGAGGTCGCCCACGCCGTCGGCGGCCAGCGGCTCACCGCCGCCCGAACCGGTCATGTTGTGCCAGTAGATGGAGTGCAGGATGTGCCCGGAGAGGTGGAAGGCCAGGTTCTTCTCCAGGCCGTTGATCGACCCCCACTGCTCCTTGTCCCGCGCCTCGGCGAGCTGCTCCAGCGTGTCGTTGGCGCCCTTCACGTAGGCCGCGTGGTGCTTGTCGTGGTGCAGCTCGATGATCTGCGGATTGATGACCGGCTCGAGTTCCGAGTAGTCGTAGGGAAGCTCCGGGAGCGAGTACACCGCCATGTCCAACATCCTCCGACGTTATTGCCAATGATGTGCAGTTGCACGCTAACAGCGTCAGTGGTGATTGTTGATCAGCCGTTGGTCCTAGGTCCGGCGTCGTGCACCCGCCCCCGACGGGGCGTCAGTCCTCCCCCTCCAGATCGCCCTCGGTCTCCAGGTACACCTGCCGCAGGGCTTCCAGGACGGCCGGGTCGGGCTTCTCCCACATGCCGCGCGACTCCGCCTCCAGCAGGCGCTCGGCGATGCCGTGCAGGGCCCAGGGGTTGGCCTGCTGGAGGAACTCGCGGTTGGCGGGGTCCAGGACGTACGCCTCGGTGAGCTTGTCGTACATCCAGTCCGCGACCACGCCCGTGGTGGCGTCGTAGCCGAAGAGGTAGTCGACGGTGGCGGCGAGTTCGAAGGCGCCCTTGTAGCCGTGGCGGCGCATCGCCTCGATCCACTTGGGGTTGACCACGCGGGCGCGGAAGACGCGGGAGGTCTCCTCCACCAGGGTGCGGGTGCGGACCGTCTCCGGGCGGGTGGAGTCGCCGATGTACGCCTCGGGGGCGGTGCCGCGCAGCGCGCGCACGGTGGCGACCATGCCGCCGTGGTACTGGAAGTAGTCGTCGGAGTCGGCGATGTCGTGCTCGCGGGTGTCCGTGTTCTTGGCCGCCACGGCGATCCGCTTGTACGCCGTCTCCATCTCGTCGCGCGCAGGGCGGCCGTCGAGTTCGCGGCCGTAGGCGTAGCCGCCCCAGACGCTGTAGACCTCGGCCAGGTCGGCGTCGGTGCGCCAGTCGCGGGAGTCGATGAGCTGGAGCAGACCGGCCCCGTAGGTGCCGGGGCGGGAGCCGAAGATGCGGGTGGTGGCGCGGCGTTCGTCGCCGTGTTCGGCGAGGTCGGCCTGGACGTGGGCGCGGACGTGGTTGGCCTCGGCCGGTTCCTCCAGGGACGCGGCCAGGCGTACCGCGTCGTCGAGGAGGCCGACGGTGTGCGGGAACGCGTCGCGGAAGAAGCCGGAGATGCGCAGGGTGACGTCGATGCGCGGGCGGCCCAGCTCCTCGTACGGGATGGCTTCGAGGCCGGTGACGCGGCGGGAGGCGTCGTCCCAGACGGGGCGCACGCCGAGCAGCGCGAGGACCTCGGCGACGTCGTCGCCGGCGGTGCGCATGGCGCTGGTGCCCCACAGGGACAGGCCGACGGAGGTGGGCCATGCGCCATTGTCGGTGCGGTAGCGCTCCAGGAGGCTGTCGGCGAGGGCCTGGCCGGTCTCCCAGGCGAGGCGGGAGGGGACGGCCTTGGGGTCGACGGAGTAGAAGTTGCGGCCGGTCGGCAGGACGTTGACCAGCCCGCGCAGGGGTGAACCGGAGGGTCCCGCGGGGACGAAGCCGCCGTTCAGGGCGTGCACGGCGTGGTCGATCTCGGCGGTGGTGGCGGCGAGCCGGGGGACGACCTCGCGGGCGGCGAACTCCAGTACCGCGGCGACCTGTTCGCCGTGCTCGGACGGTACGGCGGCGGGGTCCCAGCCGGCGTCGTCCATGGCCTGGACCAGTGCGCGGGCCTGCTCCTCGGCGGCGTCGGCCGTGGTGCGGGTGGCGGCGGACTCGTCGAGGCCGAGGGCTTCGCGCAGGCCGGGCAGGGCGGTGGTGCCGCCCCAGATCTGGCGGGCGCGCAGGATGGCGAGGACGAGGTTGACCCGGTCGGCGCCGGCCGGCGGGTTGCCGAGGACGTGCAGTCCGTCGCGGATCTGCGCGTCCTTGACCTCGCAGAGCCAGCCGTCGACGTGCAGCAGGAAGTCGTCGAAGCCGTCGTCGTCCGGGCGGTCCGCCAGGCCAAGGTCGTGGTCGAGCTTGGCGGCCTGGATCAGGGTCCAGATCTGGGCGCGGATCGCCGGGAGCTTCGCCGGGTCCATGGAGGCGATCTGCGCGTACTCGTCGAGGAGTTGCTCCAGGCGCGCGATGTCGCCGTAGGAATCGGCGCGGGCCATCGGCGGCACGAGGTGGTCGACGAGGGTGGCGTGCACGCGGCGCTTGGCCTGGGTGCCCTCGCCGGGGTCGTTGACGAGGAAGGGGTAGATCAGGGGCAGGTCGCCGAGGGCGGCGTCGGGGCCGCAGGCGGCGGACAGGCCGGCGTTCTTGCCGGGCAGCCACTCCAGGTTGCCGTGCTTGCCCAGGTGGATCATCGCGTCGGCGCCGAAGCCGCCGTCCTCGGCCCGCGCGGCGATCCAGCGGTAGGCGGCGAGGTAGTGGTGGGAGGGCGGCAGGTCGGGGTCGTGGTAGATGGCGATGGGGTTCTCGCCGAAGCCGCGCGGCGGCTGGATGAGGATCAGCAGGTTGCCGCGGCGCAGGGCGGCGAGCACGATGTCGCCCTCCGGGTTGCGGCTGCGGTCGACGAACATCTCGCCCGGTGCCGGGCCCCAGTGTTCCTCGACGGCCGTGCGCAGCTCGCCGGGCAGGGTCGCGTACCAGCGCTTGTAGTCGGCGGCCGGGATGCGCACCGGGTTGCGGGCGAGCTGTTCCTCGGTGAGCCAGTCCTGGTCGTGGCCGCCGGCCTCGATGAGCGCGCGGATCAGTTCGTCGCCGTCGCCCGAGGCGAGGCCCGGGACCTCGGCGTCGGTGCCGGCGCCGAAGTCGTAGCCCTCCTCGCGCAGTCGGCGCAGCAGGGCCACCGCGCTGGCGGGGGTGTCCAGGCCGACGGCGTTGCCGATGCGGGAGTGCTTGGTCGGGTAGGCGGAGAGGACCAGGGCGAGGCGTTTGTCGGCGGCCGGGATGTGCCGCAGGCGGGCGTGGCGTACGGCGATGCCGGCGACGCGGGCGGCGCGCTCGGGGTCGGCGACGTAGGCGGGGAGGCCGTCCGCGTCGATCTCCTTGAAGGAGAACGGCACGGTGATCAGGCGGCCGTCGAACTCGGGGACGGCTATCTGGCTGGCGGCGTCCAGCGGGGAGACGCCCTCGTCGTTGCTCTCCCAGTCGGCGCGGGAGCCGGTCAGGCACAGGGCCTGGAGGATGGGGACGTCGAGGGTGGTGAGGGCGCCGGCGTCCCAGGACTCGTCGTCGCCGCCGGCGGACGCCTCGGCGGGCTTGGTGCCGCCGGCCGCGAGGACGGTGGTGACGATCACGTCGGCCGCCCGCAGGTCCTCGATGAGTTCGGGCTCGGGGGCGCGCAGCGAGGCCACGTAACGGGGCAGCGGCCGTCCGCCGCCGTCCTCGACCGCGTCGCACAGGGCGTGCACGAAGTCCGTGTTGCCGCTCATGTGGTGGGCGCGGTAGTAGAGCACGGCCACGGTCGGGCCGTCCGCGTCCGGGCGCGGCGCGCGCTCCAGCGGGCCCCAGGTGGGGGCGGGCGTCGGCGGGTCGAAACCGTGGCCGGTGAGCAGCACGGTGTCGGAGAGGAAGCGGGCGAGCTGCTCCAGGTTGGCGGGGCCGCCGTGGGCGAGATAGGCGTGGGCCTCCGCGGCGAGGCCGACGGGGACGGTGGAGGCCTCCATCAGCTGGGCGTCCGGGGCCTGTTCGCCACTGAGCACCACGACGGGGCGGCCGTCGGCGAGGAGCAGGTCGAGACCCTCGCGCCAGGCACGCAGGCCGCCGAGGAGGCGTACGACGACCAGTCCGACGCCGTCGAGCAGGGCGGGCAGGTCGTCGAGCGGGAGGCGGGCGGGGTTGGCGAACCGGTAGGTGACCGGGCCGGTGGCGGCGCGGGCGCTCAGCAGGTCGGTGTCGGACGTCGACAGGAGCAGGATGCTGGGGTGCGAGGCACGCTCCCCGGACGAATGCGGCATGCGGCGTCTGCCCTTCCTCGGGGTCCGCGCCCCGGGCGGTGAGAGACGGCGGGAGTTTCTGACTCGTCCGGCCCCTCAGGGTGGCCGGACTCACAGTGGCGGGACCGCGCCGGATTCACACCGGGCTTCCTCCCCTGTCGCCGTCTGGCGGCGGGCGGACCGGATGATCCACCCAGGAGCATAGTAAGGGTCCCGCCGAGAAGGGCGGGGGGTGCCACCGGTGTGATGGTCGGTATGCTCGCCGCCATGTCCTCGGCGCTCCCTTCCATATCCTCCCAGGCCACAGCGGTCTCACGGGACCGTGGTGACGCCTGCCCGGGGACGCTGCGGCTGCACGCCGCCGACGACGGTGCCCTCGCCCGCGTACGGATACCCGGCGGGGTCCTGGGCGTGGAACAGGCCGAGGCGCTGGCGGACGCGGCCCGGCGGCTGGGCGACGGGGACCTTCATCTGACGTCCCGGGGCAACGTGCAGCTGCGGGGGCTGCGCGACGGCTGCGGCGGGGAGCTCGCCGGGCTGCTGGACGCGGCCGGGCTGCTGCCCTCGCCGGGGCACGAACGGGTGCGCAACATCGTCGCCTCACCGCTGTCCGGCCTCGACGGGCGCGGTCTCCGGGACGTACGGCCCTGGCTGTCGGCCCTGGACGCCGCGTTGTGCGCGAGTGAGCGGGCGCGGGAGCTGTCGGGCCGGTTCCTGTTCGCGCTCGACGACGGGCGCGGGGACGTGACCGGGCTCGGCGCCGACGTCACCGTGCGGGCGGTCGGCGACGACGACGCGCTGGTCGCGCTGGGCTCGGTGGACGACGCCTGGCGGGTGGCCGCGGGCGAGGCGTCCCGGGCGGCGCTGCTGGCGGCCGAGGCCTTCCTCGACGTCGCGCGCGAGTCCGGGGCGCGGGTGTGGCGGGTGGACGAACTCGCCGTACCGGCGCGTGTCCTGACGCGGGCGGTGGACCGCCGTCTCTCCGAGGCGGGAGTCGCCCACGTCAAGGAGCGGACGCACACCACCCGCACGGACGGGCCTCCTCCCGGGCTCGTCGGGGACGCCCTGTGCGTGCACGTACCGCTGGGCCGTCTCACCGGCCCGCAGTGGCGGGAGCTGACGCGCGTCGCCGCCCTGACGCGGGACGCCGAACTGCGGTTGACGCCGTGGCGCGGCGTCGTCGTCCCCGTCGGGGGCCTGGGCGCGACGGACACCGCCGACGCCCTCGCCCTCCTCTCCGCCGCCGGTCTCGTCACCGACGCCGCCTCCCCCTGGCCGCGCGTCGGCGCCTGCATCGGCCGCCCGGGGTGCGGGAAGTCCCACGCCGACGTGCGGGCCGACGCGGCCGACAGCCTGTCCGCCGCGGGCAGGTCCCCGCTCCCCCTGTACTGGTCCGGCTGCGAACGCCGTTGCGGCCACCCGCGGGGCGAGCGGATCGACCTGGTCGCCGTCCCGGAGGGGGGCTACCGCCTCACCGTCGGCCCGCCTGGCGGACCGACACGCACCACGGTCCTGACGGACCCCTCCGATCTCGCCACCGCACTGGCGGCGATCACCCCATGAGCCGTACGACGACCGAGAGCAGCGGGAAGAGCACCGTGACCACGCACGCATACGAGAAGGACGGAGCGGCCATCTACCGCCAGTCCTTCGCCACGATCCGGGCGGAGGCGGACCTCACGGGGCTGCCCGCCGACGTCAGCCGGGTCGCCGTCCGGATGATCCACGCCTGCGGCATGGTCGACCTCGTGCGCGACATCGGCCACACGCCCACGGTGGTGGCCCGCGCCCGCGAGGCCCTGCTGGCCGGTGCGCCGATCCTCTGCGACGTGCAGATGGTGGCCAGCGGTGTGACCCGCAAGCGGCTGCCCGCGGACAACGAGGTGCTGTGCACCCTCTCCGACCCGGCCGTCCCGGGGCTGGCGGCGGAGCTGGGCACCACGCGCAGCGCCGCCGCGCTGGAGCTGTGGCGCGACCGCCTGGAGGGCTCCGTGGTCGCCGTCGGCAACGCGCCCACCGCCCTCTTCCGGCTCCTGGAGATGATCGAGGAGGGGGCACCGAGGCCCGCGGCCGTCATCGGCGTGCCCGTCGGCTTCATCGGCGCCGCCGAGTCCAAGGACGCCCTGGCCGCCCACCCCTCGGGCCTGGAGCACCTGGTCGTCCGGGGCCGTCGCGGAGGCAGCGCCATCGCCGCCGCCGCACTCAACGCGATCGCGAGCGAGGAAGAATGAGCGGCAAGCTGTACGGGGTCGGGCTCGGTCCCGGCGACCCGTCCCTGATGACCGTGCGCGCGGTCGAGGCCATCGCCGAGGCGGACGTGATCGCGTATCACAGCGCCCGGCACGGACGGTCCATCGCCCGCTCCATCGCGGAGCGGCACCTGCGCGCCGTCCACGTCGAGGAACGGCTGGTCTACCCGCTCACCGTCGAGACCACCGACCACCCGGGCGGCTACCAGGGCGCCATGGACGACTTCTACGCCGAGGCGTCGGCGCGGCTCGCCGCCCACCTCGACGCGGGCCGCACGGTCGCCGTCCTCGCGGAGGGCGACCCGCTCTTCTACGGCTCCTACATGCACATGCACAAGCGGCTCGCCGACCGGTACGACACCGAGGTGATCCCCGGTGTGACGTCCGTGTCCGCCGCCGCGGCCCGGCTGGGCACGCCGCTCGTCGAGGGCGAGGAGGTGCTGACCATCCTGCCGGGCACGCTGCCCGAGGAGGAGCTGACGGCCCGGCTCGCCGCGACGGATTCGGCCGTGGTGATGAAGCTGGGCCGTACCTTCGCCAAGGTGCGCCGCGCGCTGGAGGGGTCGGGACGGCTCGCCGGGGCGCGGTATGTCGAGCGGGCCACGATGGCGGGAGAGCGCCTCGCGGAGCTGGCCGACGTGGAGGCCGAGTCGGTGCCCTACTTCTCGGTGGCGGTGCTGCCGAGCCAGGTGGACGCCGAGCCGCCGGTGCCGGAGCCGGGTGCCGTCGGGGAGGTCGTGGTCGTCGGGACGGGGCCGGCCGGGCCGTTGTGGCTGACGCCCGAGACGCGGGGCGCGCTCGCCGCCGCCGACGACCTGGTCGGCTACACCACCTACCTGGACCGTGTCCCGGTCCGGGCCGGTCAGCGGCGCCACGGATCGGACAACAAGGTGGAGGCCGAGCGCGCGGAGTTCGCGCTGGGGCTCGCCCGGCGGGGGCGCCGGGTCGCGGTCGTCTCCGGCGGCGACCCCGGGGTCTTCGCCATGGCCACGGCCGTGCTGGAGGCCGCCTCGGCCGAGGAGCACGCGGACGTTCCGGTGCGGGTGCTGCCCGGGGTGACCGCCGCCAACGCGGCCGCCGCCCGCGCGGGGGCGCCGCTCGGGCACGACTACGCCGCCCTCTCGCTGTCCGACCGGCTCAAGCCGTGGGAGGTCATCGCCGAGCGGCTGCGGGCCGCGGCCGGCGCCGACCTGGTGCTGGCGCTGTACAACCCGGGTTCCGGCAGCCGGACCTGGCAGGTCGGCAAGGCCCGCGAGCTGCTCCTCGAGCACCGGGCGCCGGACACGCCCGTCGTGGTCGCCCGGGACGTGGGCGGTTCCGGCGAGCGGGTGCGGATCGTGCGGCTGGCGGACCTGGATCCGGCCGAGGTCGACATGCGCACGATCCTGCTGGTCGGCTCGTCCCAGACCCGGGTGGTGCGGCGCGGCGACGGCGAAGAGGTCGTGTGGACGCCCCGCCGCTACCCGGAGACGTGAGGGGCGCCCGGCGGCCGACGCCTCGCGTGTGCCTCCCGGACCCACCGCGCCGCCTCCCGGGGCCCGCTCACGACCGGCACGCCCCCGGGCACCGGCGGCCTGCGCACCACGACCACCGGCACCCCGGCCTCACGGGCGGCCGCCAGCTTCGGCGCGGTGGCCTCTCCCCCGCTGTCCTTGGTGACCAGGACGTCGATCCGGTGCCGGCGCAGCAGCTCGCGCTCGCCGTCGAGGGTGAACGGGCCGCGGTCGAGCAGTACCTCCATGCGGGGCGGACGCGGTGCGTCGGGCGCGTCGACCGACCGCACGAGGAACCACAGGTCGCGCAGACCGGCGAAGGCGGCGAGACCCATCCGGCCGGTGGTGAGGAAGATCCGCCCGCCGAGCTCGGGGAGCAGCGCGGCGGCCTCCGCGAGGGACCCGGCCTCGTGCCAGTCGTCCCCGTCCACCGGCGCCCAGCCGGGGCGGCGCAGGGCGAGCAGGGGAACCCCGGCGGTGGCGGCGGCCCGCGCGGCGTTGAAGCTGATGGTGCCGGCGAACGGGTGGGTGGCGTCGACGAGCAGGTCGACGGTGTGCTCGCCGAGCCAGACGGCGAGCCCCTCGGCTCCGCCGAAGCCGCCGACGCGCACCTCCCCGGGCGGCGTCCGGGGCGCGGCCACCCGACCGGCCAGGGAGTTCGTCACGCGGAGCCCCGACAGGGGTTCGGCCGCCAGGAGTTCGGCGAGCCGGCGGGCCTCCGTGGTGCCGCCGAGGATCAGTACGTGCACGGCAGGGTCGTTCCCTTTCTGCGGTTTCGTCCCTCGACCGGGATCCGGGTGAGCGGGACGTGAGCGGCGAGGCCAGGGGCGGTCGCGGCGCCCAACTCAAGCACACCGGTCTGCGTCCCGGCTGGACCACGGGTGCCTGCGCGACGGCGGCGACGACCGCCGCGTACACGGCGCTGCTGGCGGGTGACTTCCCCGACCCGGTGACGATCACGCTGCCCAGGGGACAGACGCCGTCCTTCGTGCTCGCGGCCGAGGAGCTGACCGACGGGTACGCGATGGCGGGGATCGTGAAGGACGCGGGCGACGATCCGGAC
Source organism: Streptomyces sp. NPDC056128 (assembly GCF_042263835.1). Taxonomy (NCBI): domain Bacteria; kingdom Bacillati; phylum Actinomycetota; class Actinomycetes; order Kitasatosporales; family Streptomycetaceae; genus Streptomyces; species Streptomyces sp. NPDC056128. Next base: position 269,275 of record NZ_JBHJVQ010000004.1, read on the forward strand.
GTCACGCACGGGGCGCTGGTCCGGGCGACGGTACGGCGGCTGCCCGCCGGGGCCGGGGTGGTCTTCCGCGCCGGCCCGGGCGTGGGCACGGTCACCCGCCCCGGCCTGCCGCTGCCGGTCGGCGAACCGGCCGTCAACCCCGTGCCCCGGCAGCTGATGCGCGACCACGTCGCACGCGTCGCCGAGCGGTACGGCGGCAGCGGCGACGTCGAGATCACCGTCTCCGTCGACGACGGCGAGGAGATCGCCCGCTCCACCTGGAACCCCCGGCTCGGCATCCTCGGCGGCCTCTCCGTCCTCGGCACCACCGGGATCGTGGTGCCGTACTCGTGCTCGGCGTGGATCGACTCGATCCGGCGCGGGGTGGACGTGGCCCGTGCGGCGGGGCGTACGCATGTCGCGGGGTGCACCGGCTCCACCTCGGAGCGGACGGTCGTCGAGGAGTACGGGCTGCCCGAGGACGCGCTGCTGGACATGGGCGACTTCGCGGGTGCCGTGCTGAAGTACGTACGCCGTCATCCCGTGGACCGCCTGACGGTGTGCGGGGGCTTCGCGAAGCTCTCCAAGCTGGCCGCCGGCCACCTCGACCTGCACTCCGCGCGCTCCCAGGTCGACAAGGGCTTCCTCGCCGGGCTCGCCCGACGAGGCGGCGCCGACGAGGCCCTGGCCGCCGAGGTGGCGGGGGCCAACACCGGGCTCGCCGCCCTCCAGCTGTGCCGGGCGGCCGGGGTGCCGCTGGGCGACCTGGTGGCGAGGGCGGCCCGCGACCAGTCGCTGGCCGTGCTGCGCGGGGCGCCGGTCGCGGTCGACGTGATCTGCGTCGACCGCGCGGGGACGGTGGTGGGCCGCAGCGGGGTGGCCTGAACGCGGGACAGGGGGACTAGCCGTCCGCGTCGCCCGTCTCGTCCCGCACCGGGCCCACCCGCAGGCGGTTGCCGTCGGGGTCCCGGAGGGCGAGTTCCCGTCCCCAGGGCTGCTCCTCGGGTGCGACGCCGAACTCGGCGGCGACCGCGTCGAGGTCGGCGACCCGCAGGTACACCAGGGTGTCCGGGCGCGCGTCGCCCTCGTGCTCCGACAGATAGAGCCGGACCCGCCCGCCGGCGACCTCGGTGAACACGGGGAATCCCGGTTCGAAGCGGTGCTCCCACTGCTGGACGAAGCCCAGCCGGGCGTACCAGCGCACCGCCGCCGCGGCGTCGCGCACCCGCAGGATCGGAATGACCTCTTCGGCCGGTGCGGCGGATTCAGCAGACATGCCGGTCCCTCTCCGTCGAGTACAGGTGGCTGTCGCGGAACTGCTCCGCGCCGAGTGTCCGCCCGACCATGATGACGGCCGTGCGCAGCACCCCCGCGTCCTTCACCTTCCCGGCGATCTCGTCGAGCGTGCCGCGGAGGACCAGCTCGTCGGGGCGGGAGGCGTAGGCGACGACGGCGGCGGGGCAGTCGGCGCCGTAGTGCGGCAGCAGTTCGTCCACCACGCGGTCCACGTACCGGGCGGCGAGGTGCAGCACGATCAGCGCGCCGCTGCGGCCGAGGGTGGCGAGGTCCTCGCCCTCGGGCATGGCGGTGGCCTGCTGGGCGACGCGGGTCAGGATGACGGTCTGCCCGACCGTCGGCACGGTCAGCTCCCGCTTCAGGGCGGCCGCCGCGGCGGCGAAGGCCGGAACGCCGGGGACCACCTCGTACGGCACCCCGGCCGCGTCCAGCCGCCGCATCTGCTCCGCGACCGCGCTGAACACGGAGGGGTCTCCGGAGTGCAGCCGGGCGACGTCGTGGCCGTCCTCGTGCGCGCGGACCAGTTCGGCCGTGATCTCGTCCAGGGTGAGTTGCGCGGTGTCCACCAGCCTCGCGTCGGTGGGGCACTCCGCGAGCAGTTCGCGCGGCACCAGGCTGCCCGCGTACAGGCAGACCCGGCAGGCGGCGAGCGTCCGGGCGCCGCGCACCGTGATCAGATCGGCGGCGCCGGGGCCGGCACCGATGAAGTACACGGTCATGTGTCTGCTCCTGCGGATGGTTCGACGGTCTTCTGCACGGCCCACTGGGTGACCGGCATCGCCTGCCGCCACCCGGTGAAGCCGCCCACGGGGACGGCGTGCGCCACGGCCAGGCGGACCAGTTCGCCGCCGTGGCGGCGGTGGGCGTCGGCCAGCAGCGCCTCGGATTCCAGCGTCACGGTGTTGGCCACCATGCGGCCGCCGTCCGGCAGCGCGTCCCAGCAGGCGGCCAGCAGTCCGGGGGCGGTGAGGCCGCCGCCGACGAACACCGCGTCCGGCCGGGGCAGCCCGGCCAGCGCGTCGGGGGCGGCACCGGTCACCACCTGGAGACCGGGGACGCCGAGCCGTTCCGCGTTGCGGGTGATGCGCTCGGCGCGGGCGGGGTCGCGTTCGACGGTGATCGCCCGGCATGCGGGGTGCGTACGCATCCACTCGACGGCGATCGAGCCGGAGCCGCCGCCGACGTCCCACAGGAGTTCGCCGGGGGCGGGGGCGAGCGCGCCGAGCGTGGCGGCACGGATGTGCCGTTTGGTGAGCTGCCCGTCGTGCTCGTAGGCCGCGTCCGGCAGGCCCGGCACCGCGCCCAGGCGCAGGGCGTCCGGGGCCCGGCGGCACTCGACGGCGACGATGTTGAGGGGGTCGCCCGGCGGGTGCGGCGGCGGCCAGTCGTCGGCGGTGGCCGGCGTCGTCGTGCGCTCCTTCGCGCCGCCGAGCTGTTCCAGCACCCGCATCCGGCTTAGGCCGAAGCCCCGGTCCCTGAGCAGGGCGGCGACCTCGTCGGGGGTGGTGGCGTCCGCGCTGAGCACGAGGAGGCGCCGGCCGTCGTGCAGGGCGGCGGCGAGGCGGGCCGCGGGCCGTCCCACGAGCGTGACGACCTCGACGTCCTCCAGGGGCCAGCCGAGGCGGGCGCAGGCGTGGGAGACGGACGAGGGGTGCGGCAGGACGCGCACGGCGCCGGGCCCGAGTTCTTCGGTGAGGGCGCGGCCGATGCCGTAGAACATGGGGTCGCCGCTGGCCAGGACGGCGATCCTGCGGCCGGCGTGCGCGGCGAGGAGGCCGGGGACCGCGGGCCGCAGCGGGGAGGGCCAGGCGACCCGTTCCCCGGTGCACTCCCGGGGCAGCAGATCGAGTTGGCGTGCGCCGCCGATCACGACGTCCGCGTCGAGCAGGGTCCCTCGCGCGGTGTCCGCGAGCCCTTCCCAGCCGTCGGCGCCGATCCCGACGACGGCCGGGGCGGGGGTCTGGGCGGTGGTCACTGCTGAGTACCTCGGGGTCCGGGAGACGCGGCAGACGCGCTCTGCCGAAGACGCACTCTACGGGGCGCCCACCTGCGCGGGGCCGCTCGGGTGCACATCACCCGTGCACATCACCCCGTTCTTATTGCACACTGTTCGCAACAGCTTGTCCTGCGCAGGAAGGGGTGGGTGCTGTCGTGCCCATGGGTGCCGGCTGGGTGCCGGCCATCGACCGGGCGGCGCGAGCGGGGGATCCTCGCGCCGCCCTCCTCCCCCTCCGCTGCCGGTGACCGCCCGATGACCTCCGGCATCCGTGTCCACCGCGGAACCGGCCTGCTCGCGCACACCGAAGCGCTGCGTTCGGTGTACGTCGACGCCTTCTGCGCGCCGCCCTGGAACGAGGACGAGGAGCGGGCGAGCGAGTTCGCGGCGCGGCTGCGGGTGGACGTGGGCCGGCCCGGGTTCACCGCGGCGACCGCCGTGCGGGACGGGGAGGTCGTCGGTTTCGCCACCGCGTGGACGACCCCGGCGTCCTTCCCCACCGACCGCTGCCACCCGCAGGCCGCCGCGGGCCTCGGCGCCGACCGCACCGCCGAGTGGCTGTGCGGCGCCCGGGAGATCGACGAACTGGCCGTCCGCCGAGCGGACCGCGGCTCCGGCCTCGCGGGCGGCCTGCTCGACGCGGTGACCGAGGACGCGCCCGGGGGACGCGCCTGGCTGCTGACGTCGGTCCGCGGCGGACGGGCCCTCGCCTTCTACCGCCGCCGGGGCTGGACCCAGGTGACCCACCCCTCCCCCGACGGCCGGGGCATCGTCGTCTTCCTCGGCCCGCGCCATCCGGCCCGGTCCGAGGCGCCGCTTCCCCTCTGAGCCTCCCGGTCACGCCTCGGTCCCGGCGCGGCCTGACTGGTCGCACCTGCGTGAGTGATGAAAACTGACGCTATGGACCGCTTGCCACGGCGGAGCATCGCCGGCCAGGTCTTTCTGCTGCAGGTCGGCACAACACTGCTGCTCATCGTCACCGCTGTGGTGTTCCTGGTGTTCCAGGCGCAGCGCGACAGCACCGACGACGCCCGCCGCACCGCCCTGGGCGTCGCGGAGTCCTTCGCCACGGCCCCGGGCACGGCGACGGCAGTCACGGGAGACGACCCCACCGCGGTGCTCCAGCCCCGTACCCAGGCGGTCGGCGAGGCCTCCGACGTCGACTACGTCGTGGTCTTCGACGACGAGGGCATCCGCCTCACCCACCCCGACCCGGCGCTGATCGGGACGCGCGTCGTCGGCCCACCGGGACTGCTGGAGGAGGTCCTCGGCGGCCGGACGGTCACCCGGTCGTTCGACACGAGCGTGGGCCCGACGGTGAACGCCGACGTCCCCGTGCGGGACGCGGACGGCCGCGTGGTGGGCGGTGTGGCCGTCGGCATCACGATCACCAACGTCAACGAGTCGGCCCACCGCCAACTGCCCGCCCTCCTTGCCGCGGGCGCCGCCTCACTCGCACTGGCCCTCGGCGCCGCGGCCCTGGTGAGCCGGCGGCTGCGGCGGCAGACCCACGGTCTCGGACCGGTCGAGATCACCCGCATGTACGAGCACCACGACGCGGTGCTGCACACCATCCGGGAGGGTGTGCTGATCGTCGACGGCGACCGCCTGGTACTCGCCAACGACGAGGCGCGGCGCCTCCTCGGTCTCCCCGAGAAGTGCGAGGGGCTCCCCCTCGGCCGCCTCGGACTGGACCCGGGGATCGTCGAGCTGCTCGCCTCGGGCGACACCCGCACGGACGAGATGCACACGGCCGGGGACCGGCTCCTGGCGGTCAGCCTGCGCCGGGTGGACCGGGACGACGTGGCCTCGGGCTCCGTGGCCACGCTGCGGGACACCACCGAGCTGTACCTCCAGCGGAGCAGGGCGGAGCGCGCCCACAAGCGGCTGGAGCTCCTCTACGACGCGAGTGCCCGGATCGGCACCACACTGGACGTGGTGCGCACCGCCGAGGAGCTGGCCGAGGCGTCGACGCCCCGCTGCGCGGACTTCGTCACCGTCGAACTGCTGGACGCGGTGCGGCGCGGCGAGGAGCCCGCCCCGGGCGACCTGGTCATGCACCGCGTGGCCCGGCACGGCGTCCGCGACGACGTTCCGCTGATCCCGGTCGGCGAGGCGGTCGTCATTCGGCCCGGTACGCCCGCCACGACGGGCCTCGACACCGGTCACGCGGTGCTCATCGCCGACCTGCGCGCGGAGACCTGCTGGCAGCACCAGGATCCCGTCCGCGCCCCCAGGGTCCTCGAATACGGCATCCACTCACTGATCTCGGTTCCCCTGAGCGCCCGGGGCGTCGCGCTCGGCGTGGCCAACTTCTGGCGCGGTGCGGGCTCCGAGCCGTTCACGCGGGAGGACCTGTCCATCACCGAGGAACTGGCGTCGCGGGCCGCGGTCGCCATCGACAACGCGAGGCGCTTCCACCGCGAGCACACCGTCGCGGTGGCTCTGCAGCGCAGCCTGCTGCCGCACGGGCTGCCGGTGCAGAACGCCCTCGACATCGCCTACCGCTACCTGCCGGCGCAGGCGGGCGTGGGCGGCGACTGGTTCGACGTGATCCCGCTGTCCGGCGCGCGGGTCGCCCTCGTGGTGGGCGACGTGGCCGGTCACGGTCTGCACGCCGCGGCCACCATGGGCCGGCTGCGGACCGCCGTGCAGAATTTCGCCGGTCTCGACATGGCTCCCGACGAACTCCTCGGCCACCTCGACGAACTGGTGGCCGGCCTCGACCGGGACCGCACCGGGACGAGCAGCGGTTCGGACATCGTCGGTGCCACCTGTCTCTACGCCGTGTACGACCCGGTCTCCGGTGACTGCACCATGGCCCGCGCCGGGCACCCGCCGCCGGCCGTCGTCCGCCCGGACGGCAGCGTGGACTTCCCCGAGCTGCCGCCCGGCCCTCCGCTGGGCCTCGGTGGCCTGCCCTTCACGCCGGCCGAGTTCCGGCTCCCCGAGGGCAGTCGGCTCGTCCTGTTCACCAACGGGCTGGTGACGGACCGGGGCCGGGACATCGAGGCGGGCCTCGACCTGCTCCGCAGCCGACTCGCCGACGCGGACCGGACACCGGACGAGACCTGTGCCGCGCTGCTGGACGCGCTGCTCCCCGACCGCCCCGATGACGACATCGTCCTCCTCGTGGCCCGGACCCGGGCCTTCCCCGCCGACCGGGTCGCCGAGTGGCACGTGCCGCGCGACCCGGCGGCCGTCGCCGGCGTCCGGGCCGACGCGACGCGCCAACTCAGCGAGTGGGGCCTGGAGGAGACGGCGTTCACCACCGAGCTGATCCTCAGCGAGCTGGTCACCAACGCCATCCGGCACGCGGCGGAACCGGTGCGCGTCCGGCTGCTGCTCGACCGCAGCCTGATCTGCGAGGTCTCCGACGGCAGCAGCACGGCACCCCACCTGCGCATGGCCGCCACCACCGACGAGGGAGGCCGCGGCCTGTTCCTCGTCGCCCAGTGCGCCCAGCGCTGGGGCACCCGGTACCACGCGCAGGGCAAGGTCATCTGGACCGAACAGTTGCTGAACGCCCTCGGCCCCGACGGCCGGTGACCGCCCCCGCTACCCCGCCAGACAGCAGTCGCCGCACTTCGAGCCGTTCGGCGCGCGGTAGTAGAGGCAGCAACTGCGGCGCCGGAACGTGAGATCCGGTCCGGTGATCTCTCCGGTGCCCACGAGCCGTCCGGTGTTCAGCAGCTCGGTGGTGAGGCCGGTGAGCGGCTCACGCAGCGCGGGGTGGGCCGCCAGCAGGGCGCGGGCTGCCTCGACGAGCGCCGAGGCCGCGTTGCCGTCCAGCAGTCGTGGCGCGACCTTCACGCGGAGCCCTTGGGCCAGCGCCTCCAGGTGGGCCGTCACCTGCTCGTACAGCGCGCGGGCGGGAGACGGACGTGCCCCGCCGCCGCGCAGACCGGCGGGGTACGGCATGCGCAGGGCCGGGCCGTCGTCGGCCCGCTCCAGCCGGCTCAGGTCCAGGACGATGCCGTGCAGGAGTACGCAGGCCAGGGCGGGCGACCAGAGGCGTGCCGCGTGGCCGAGGTGGGCGATGGACACGCCGATCCGCGGTTCGGGCGCGCGGTGGCGGTCCGCGACGGCCTCGGCGAGGTCGGTGAATCCCCGCGCGTAGGAGAGGTGGAGCGGATGCCAGCCCGCGTCCTCGCCGCCGACGCGCAGGACGAAGAAGCCGCCGAGGGCGGCCACGTCGTGCAGGGCGGCGGTGACGTCGGCGGGCGGCGCCTGAACGTTTCCGGACACCGGTTGCTCCTCGTGAGCGCTGAGTCAGGAGGCCGTACCGCGTCGCGGGGGCGTGATGGCGTACAGGTCGAGGATGTCCGGCCGCGGTGCGACGCCGGGGCCGCCGGCGCTGACCCAGTCGGCGATGTCCTCGGTGGCGTCCGGGTCGTTGACCAGTCCCAGCCAGACGGGGCGGGCACCGGCGGCGCGGCCCGCCGCGGAGGGCTGGACGACGATCACGTTGGCCTGTTCGCACACGTCGAGGCAGTCCGACACCCGCACGGGCACCCGGGCCCGCAGACGCGCCGTCTGCGCCGCGTGGTCGACGCCGATGATCTTCGGGGTGCCGCAGCAGCAGTCCCGGCAGACGACGACGCGTGAGGGCGTCGGGTCCGCGGGTACGCCGGGCGTCGCTTCGGCCGGGCCGGCTTGGGCGGGCATACGGCATCGTCCCTCTCCCCGGGGAGATCCGCCCCGGTGGTCCGTCGAGGAGGCGACCGCGTGAGTCTCCTGGCTCTCGGGTCGTCGCTCGCCCCACCCCTTCCCACCCGGTGCGGGCAGTGGTCGTGTGGGGGCTCGCTCGCCGATCACAGTGGCGGGACCGCGCCGGAATCGCACCGGCTTCCTCGGGCCGCCGTCGCCCAATTGCTCCGGGCATCCTCGCATCCCGTCGCCGGAGCTGTCAGCGGGCCCCGCCCCGTGGACGGGCACCGCGTGCCCGCTGAACACCCGCGCTTTGCGCCCGGCTCAAAGGAACGTAATATCGCCAGGTCATAGCCGCGACGGGAGACAGGAAGCCGGTGCGAATCCGGCACGGTCCCGCCACTGTGACCGGGCATCACGCCCTCGACCTGCCCCGCGCCCACCGGGCGGGCAGCCGGGGGCCGTCGGCCCGGGAGTCAGGACACTGGCCTGTCGCGGGCCCGATCCGAGGAGCGCGGACTCCCCAGGAGGCTTACGTGTCAGCCCTGTTCTCCCCTGCCCGACGCCGCCGGAGCCTGCGCGGCACGGCCGCGGCGCTCGCCCTGTCGGCGGCCCTGGCGACCGCCGGGTGCGGCTCGTCCGACGGGGCCGGTGACGCCGGCAAGGACGATTCGGCATCGGCGTCGTCCCTCGCCGGTTTCCCCGTCACCATCGACAACTGCGGTGTGAAGACGACCTACGAGAAGCCGCCGTCCCGCGTGGTCACCATCCATCAGCACCCCGCGGAGCTGATGCTCGCGCTCGGTCTGAAGGACCGCATGGTCGGCACCGCCTTCCCCGACTCGGCCGTCCTGCCGGAGCTGAAGAAGGACTACGAGGCGATTCCCGAACTCGCCGAGCGGGAACCGTCGTTCGAGAAGATCCTCGACGCCGAGCCCGACCTCGTCTACGGCGGCTATGGCAGCGCCTTCGCCGAGAACGAGGGCCGCTCCCGCAAGGCGTTCGCCGACGCGGGCATCGACACTTACCTCAACCGCGAATACTGCGGCAAGAGGCGGGTGACGATGGAGGACACCTACGCCGAGATCCGTACCGTCGCGAGCGTCTTCGGCGTCCCCGACCGCGCCGACAAGCTGATCGCCGACCTGAAGAGCCGCGTGGCCAAGGCGTCCGCCGCCGTGAAGGGCGAACCGGAGGTGCCGGTCTTCGTCTACGACAGCGGCGACAAGAGCGCCTTCACCGCGGGCGGCAAGGGCCTGGGCACCGACCTGATCCGGCTGGCCGGCGGCAAGAACGTCTTCGGCGACCTCGACGAGGTGTTCGGCGACGTCTCCTGGGAACAGGTCGTCGAGCGCAGGCCCGAGGTCATCGCGATCTACGACTACGCCGGAGCCGGCAGCGTCGAGCAGAAGAAGAAGTTCCTGCTCTCCCAGCCGGCCCTCGCCGACGTCCCCGCCGTCAAGAACAAGCGGTTCGTCGTCCTGCCGCTGACCGCGACCTTGGTCGGCATCCGGTCGGCGTACGCCGTCGGTGACCTCGCCCGCGGACTGCACCCCGAGAGCTTCCGGTGACGGGCACCGCCACCAAGGCGGTAGCAGAACAGGATCCGTCGGCCGCCCGGTCGCGCCGGGCGGGGCGTACGACGATGGCGGGGACGTCGCTCGCGCTGGCGGCCCTGCTGGTGGCCTCCGTGACGGCCGGGCTGGCCATCGGCTCGGTCCAGGTGCCGCCCGGCCAGGTCTGGGGGATCGTGACGCACGCCCTGGGCGCCGACTTCACCCAACCGGACTGGTCCCGCGCGCGGGAGACCATCGTCCTCGACGTACGGGCGCCGCGCGTCCTGCTGGGAGCGGTGACCGGAGCGGGTCTCGCGGTGGTCGGCACCGCCCTCCAGGCGCTGGTCCGCAACCCGCTCGCCGAGCCGTACCTGCTCGGCGTCTCCTCCGGCGCCTCCCTCGGCGCGGTCTCGGTCATCGTCTTCGGCGTCGGCTTCCTCGGTCCCCTGTCGCTGTCCGCCGCCGCGTTCGCCGGCGCCCTCGGCGCGCTGGCGATCGTGTACGCCACCGCCCGCACCGGCGGGCGCATCACCTCGACGCGCCTGGTCCTGTCCGGGGTGGCGATCGCGGCGGTGCTCACGGCCGTCCTCGACCTGCTGCTGCTCACCACCGACCGCGGCAACGAGGCCCGGGCGGTGCTCGCCTGGACCCTCGGCGGTCTCGGCGGCGTCAACTGGGAGACCCTGTGGCTGCCGGGACTGGCGGTGCTGCTGGGCATCGGCGTGCTCCTGGTGCAGGCCCGCAACCTCAACCTGCTGCTGGCCGGTGAGGAGGCGGCGACGACGATGGGCCTGGACGTGGCCCGCTTCCGGGCCCGCATGTTCGTGCTGCTGTCCCTGGTCACCGGCGTACTCGTCGCGGCGTCCGGCCCGATCGGCTTCGTCGGCCTGATCCTCCCGCACGTGGTACGGCTGTTCGTCGGCGGCGACCACCGCAGGGTGCTGCCCACGGCCGCGCTCGCCGGAGCGGTCTTCCTGATCTGGGCCGACATCGCCGCACGCACCGTCGCCGCGCCCCAGGAGATCCCGGTCGGCGTGCTCACCGCGCTGTGCGGCGGGCCGTTCTTCCTGTGGCTGATGCGCCGGGACGCCCGGCGCGGTACCGACCGAGGAGGGGCATGAGCGCCGCGACCGACCTGTCCGTCCAGGGCGTCACCCTCACCGCCGGAGCACGCCACCTGGTGCGCGACGTCTCGCTGACCGCCTCGGCGGGCGAGGTGATCGGCCTGGTCGGCCCCAACGGCAGCGGCAAGTCCAGCCTGCTCAGGGCCGTCTACCGCGTCCTGCGCCCGGACACCGGCACGGTCCGCGTCGACGGCGCCGACACCTGGTCGATGCCCGCGCGGCAACTCGCCCGCACGGTGGCGGCCGTGGTGCAGGACTCGGCCGCGGACTTCGACCTCGCCGTCCGGGAGGTCGTGGCCATGGGCCGCACGCCGCACAAGCGGATGCTGGCCGGGGACACGGCCGAGGACGCCGCCATCATCGACGACGCCCTCGCCGCGGTGGACGCCGACCGGCTGGCCGACCGTCCCTTCGACCGGCTCTCCGGCGGCGAGCGCCAGCGGGTCCTCATCGCCCGCGCCCTCGCCCAGCGGCCGGCCCTGCTGGTCCTCGACGAGCCGACCAACCACCTCGACATCCGCCATCAGCTGGACGTCCTCGGCGTGCTGCGCCGGCTGCCGGCGACCGTGCTGCTCGCCCTGCACGACCTCAACCTCGCCGCGTACTACTGCGACCGCCTCCACGTCCTGCGCGAGGGGGAGGTCGTGGCCTCGGGCCCGCCGGCCGAGGTGCTCTCGCCGTCGCTGCTCGTCGAGGTGTACGGGGTCGTGGGAGAGGTGAGCGTGCATCCGCGTACGGGCGCGCCCCAGGTGACGTTCCTTCCCGGCGAGCGTCCGAGCGACCTCCTGACGGAGCGGCCGGGCTGACGCGGCGGGCCTCGTCGCCGGCGGGCCGCGTCAGTTGTTCACGTCCTGCTCGAAGTCGTCGGCGCAGGCGTCCCGTTCGCTCTGCGAATCGGCGTGCTGGACGCAGTCGTCGAAGTCCTTGAACTCGTCCGAGTTGAGGATCGACGCGCCGATCGCGATGATCACCACGGAGGCGATCAGACCGAGCACGCCGAGTACGGCGCCGACGATGGACATCCCGCGGCGCGGCGCCCGTCCGCCGCGTGCCCTGCGCGCGCCGATGATGCCGAAGATCAGGGCCAGCAGACCGAGCAGGGCCCCGCCGATGACGGTCCAGAAGAGCAGGACGGCCAGGATGCCGAGGACGAGGGCGGCGACCGCCATGCCGTTGGAGCGCCTCATGTCGGCGTCGTGGTGCGTCTGGTGGGCGTCGCCGGAAGATGCGGGGTGTTCGGGAAACGACACGTCGTCACTCTCATCTCTGTTTCCGTCCGGTTGAGTTGCCGTACGTGGCGGATGCCCCGATGTCGATGACGGATGCCTTCGAGGCCGGTTTCGATCGTCCCCCGGTCGGGTGACACGGCCGCGTGCGGCGGGTCGCTCCGTGGCCGAAGGTCTCCCCCGAACGCGGACCGGCACGCCAGACTGGGTACGTGCTGAGCAACCTCCCTGAGATACCGACCGGTTTCGTCGGCCGCGCGAACGAACTGGACCGCCTGGACGAGGCGCTGCGCGAGCCGCGCCTGGTGACCCTCACGGGGGTGGGCGGGGTCGGCAAGAGCCGGCTCGCCCTCCAGGCCGCGGACCGGGTGCACGACGCGGGCGGCCGGGCGGTCGCGTGGGCCGATCTCTGGCCGCTGCCCGACGACCGGCTGCTCACCGCCACGGTCGCGGACGCGCTCGACTTCTCCGACCACACGGCGATCGACCCGGTCGACGCGCTGGGCAGATGGCTGGCCGACCAGGAACGCCTGCTCGTCCTGGACTCCTGTGAGCACGTCACGAGCGGCTGCCGCGACCTGGTCGACCGGCTGCTGCGGGCCAGTCCGGGGCTGACGGTGCTGGCGACCAGCCGGGAGCCGCTCGGTCTGGCCGGTGAACGGGTCATAGAGGTCGACCCGCTCCCCGCGGAGACGGACGCGGTGCGACTTCTGTGCGACCGGGCCGCCGCGCTCGGCGTCGCCCTGGACGGAACCACGGATCTGCTCGCCGCCGGCCGCCTGTGCCGGTGGCTGCAGGGCGTCCCGCTCGCGGTCGAACTGGTGGCGGGCCAGCTGGCCGACCAGAACATCGAGGCGGTCGAGGAGGCGCTGCTCTCCCGCCTGGACATCGCCGCGGACCGGAGCGCCGGACCGCCGCGTCACCGCGCGGTGCGCACCACCGTGGGCTGGAGCCACGAGCTGTGCACCCCGACGGAGCGCCTGCTGTGGGCGCGGCTGTCGGTGTTCCGCGGTCCGGTCGACGCCGGCACCGTGCACGCCGTGTGCGGCGGCGGCCCGCTCACCCCGCCGCAGCTGGCGTCGGCGCTCCAGGGCCTGGAGCGCAGGTCGGTCCTGACCGTGCGGGGCGGCCGCCACCGCATGCTCGACACCGTCCGTGAGTACGGGCGGATGTGGCTCGACGAACTGGGGGAGACGCGGGAGGTGTCCGAGCGGCACGCCGGGTTCTTCCTGGAGCAGGCGCGCCTCGCCGACGCGGGCTGGCTGGGCCCGGACCAGACCCGGTGGTACCGGTGGATAGAGGAAGCACACGCCGATCTGTGCGCCGCGCTCGACCACTACCTCACCACGCGCTCCTGCGCGGCGGTCGAGCTGACCGGCCTGCTCGGGTTCTTCTGGAGCTGCTGCGGCCACCTCCCGGAGGCCGCCGACTATCTGGAGGACGCCCTCGCCCTTCCCGGGGCGCCCGGCCCGGCGCGGGTCCGGGCGCTGTGGGCGCTCGGCGTCGCCCAGGTCCTGCGCGGGGAGATCCAGGTCGCCGGCGACCTGGCGGAAGCCTGCGGGCGGGAGGCCGAGCAGGAAGGGGACGCGGACGGCCGGCTGCGGTCGGCGTACCTGGTGGGTCTCATCCATCTGCTCACGGGTCGTCCCATGGCCGCCGGGCACACGGCCGACCTGACGCTGGCGCGGTCGGCGGGTGCCCCGACCCCGGGCGCGATGATGTGCCGCCTCGTCCGGGTCTTCGCCCTCACCGGCCAGGGCTTCCTGGACCGGGCGCGGGAGGAGGCCGAGTCCCTGCGCGCGGACTGCGTCGCGCTCGGGGAGTGGTGGACCCGCGCCTACACCGACTACCAGCTGGCCCTCATCTCGCTCTTCCAGGACCGTGCGCCGCAGGCGGTCACGTACGCCCGTTCGATGCTGGACGGCAAGCGCCGCATCGGTGACGGTTTCGGGCTGGCGCTGGGCCTGGACGTGCTGGCGGCGGCGCTCGCGGCCGAGGGCTCCGCCGAGCCCGCGGCGCAGGCCTACGCCGTCGGCGAGACCCTGTGGAGTTCGGTCGGGCACCCCCAGCGCGGCACGCCGGAGCTGGGCCCGGTGCGCGTCCACTACGAGAGCACCGTCCGCTCGGCGCTCGGCGACGAGGGGTACGAGACCGTGGTGCTGCGCAGCATGGGCCGCGAACCGCAGGAGGTGCTGGCCGAACTGCTGGGGCCGTCCTTCCGGGAGTGACCGCGGCCGGTCCGTGCGGTTGATCGGCATCTAAGGGGGCGTCGGCTACGAACCATGGGTGAGGGCCGTGCGGCCCCCCACGCCCCCCGTCGTCCGGCAAGGAGGTGAACGCGTCAGGCGGACGGCTCCCGACCGCGTGCGCTCCCCGCTGGGATGCCCCAGTGTCGAGCAGAGCACGGAGGAGCGGGCATGGACGACGGAGCCGAAACGGGCGCGGAGAGCGACGGCCGGCCGGGCACGAGACGGTCATCCGGCGAGAGCCGGGTGGACGAGTTGCTCACCCGTGCCGCCGCCGGCGACGAACAGGCGTTCGCCGGGGTCTACGACGCCCTGGCGCCGCCGGTGATGGGACTGGTTTTCCGGGTGCTGAGAGACGAGGCGCAGGCGGAGGAGGTGACCCAGGACGTGATGGTGGAGGTGTGGCGTACCGCCGACCGATTCCGCCCGGAGCGGGGAGCCGCCCGGAACTGGGTGCTGACCCTCGCGCACCGGCGGGCCGTGGACCGGGTGCGGTCCGTGGTCTCCGGCCGGGCCCGTGAGCTGCGCAGCGGCGCCGCGGACCTGGACCGGCCCTTCGACGCCGTCGCCGAGGAGGTCGAGGAGCGGGAGGAGCACCGCACGGTCTTCCGCTGCCTGGCGAAGCTGTCCCGGGAACTGCGGCTGCCCCTGGTGCTGGCCTACTACGAGGGGCTGACCTACGCGGAGGTGGCCGATTCGCTCGCCACCCCGGCGGGCACCATCAAGTCACGGATGCGTCAGGGGCTGCGGCGCCTGCGCGAGTGTGTGGAGACGGGATCATGACTGTGGGCGGCGGCGACCCGCATCTCGACGTCGGTGCCTACACGCTGCACGCTCTGCCTGCCGACGAGGAGGCCGCCTTCGAGAACCACCTGGCGAGCTGCGCGGCCTGCCGCGAGGAGGCCGTCGAACTGGCGGCGACGGCGGCACTGCTGGCCGCGGCGGAGCTCCGGGTGCCCTCCCCGGAAGTGCGGCGGCGGGTGCTCGCGCAGATCGGGACCGTAGGCCAGGAGCGCCGCGTCGCCCCCGACCGTGACCTGGCCGGGGCCGCGGCTCTGGCGGCGCGGCGTCGACGCAGGGGCCAACGTGCGCTGGGGTTCGCCCTCGCGGCGTCCGTCGCGGCGGCCGCGACCCTCGGGGGAATCGCCTGGTGGCAGCACTCGGAAGCGGACACGGCACGGGAACAGATCCACGAGGCCCAGGCCGGCGCCGAGGCGCTCGCCAGTGTGCTGGCCGCTCCCGACGCCACCATCAGCACCACGACACTGTCGGACGGCGCGGCAGCGAGCGTGGTGACCTCGCGCACCGAGGGCGAGGCCGCGTTCATCGCGGCCGGCCTCCCGCCGCTCAGCGGTGACCAGGTCTACGAACTCTGGTACGGCAAGGGGGAGGAGCACTGGCCCGCCGGTCTGCTGCCCGGCACGGGCGGGGACTTGGCCCACGTGATGGAGGCGCCGCTCCGCGGGGCGACCACGGTCGGTATCACGGTGGAACCCGCCGGCGGCTCGCCCCAGCCCACCACCAAGCCTCTCGGCGTCATCTCCCTCCCCGCGTGACCCGCGTGACCCGCGTGACCCGCGAGGACTGCTGCTCCGCGTCGAGGGCGTCGAGGGCGTCGTCGCCGTAGAGGGCCTGTACCCAGTTGCTCTGGTAGACGGTGTCGAGGTAGCGCTCACCGAGGTCCGGTGCGATGGCCACAGTGGTGAGGCCGGGCGTCCCGTGCCGGGCGAGCCAGCTCGCCGCACCGCTGACCACGGTGCCGGTGGAACCGCCGAAGAGGAAACCGCGCCGCGCCAGACTCCGGCAGGTGCGGATGGTGTCCACCTCGTCGACGCGCACCGCCTCGTCCACGTACGCCTCGTCGAGGAGCGGCGGCCGGGTGCTCATGCCCAGGCCCGGGATCATCCGGCGGCCCGGCGGGTCGCCGAAGATGGCGGAGCCGACACTGTCCACGGCGACGATCCGCACCGGCCGGTGCCAGGAGCGGAACCAGCGGGCGCATCCCATGAGGGTGCCGGTGGTCCCGACGCCGATGAAGAGCACGTCCAGTCGCGGGAAGCGGCGGGCGATGGCGGGAGCGGTCCGGAAGTAGTGGGCCTTCCAGTTGTCGGCGTTGGTGTACTGACTCAGCCACACATAGCGGTCGTCCGTGGCGCACAGGGCGCGTACATGGGCCAGCCGCGCGCCCAGCAGGCCGCCGGTGGCGTGCTCGTCGGAGACGACGTGCACCTGGCTGCCGAGGGCTTCCATCATCAGCCGGGTGGTCAGGTTGCAGCGGGAGTCCGTCACGCAGACGAACCGGTATCCCTTGCTCGCCGCGATCATGCTCAGCGCGACGCCGAGGTTGCCGGAGGAGGATTCCACCAGGATGGAGTCGGGGGAGAGGATTCCGCTCCGTTCGGCGGACTCCACCATCTCGTTCGCGGCCTTCAGCTTGATCGAACCGGCGAAATTGAAGCCTTCGCACTTGAGGAAGAGCCGGTGCCCGAGCATCGGGGCGAGGTCGACGTAGAGGTCTTCCTCGTTGAAGGACTGGGGGGTGGTGATGACTGGCACGATGCTCTCCTCGGTAATGTCCGGTGGCCGGCGGGACGACCTCAGCCGTGCCGCCTCAGTTCGTGGAAGAAGTCGTCGATGATCCGCAGCTCCCCGGACCGCGCCACCTCGTCGTAGACGAACTTGCCTACGGCGAGGTCGAGCACGCCGAGGCCGAACGGCGAGAAGACCACCGGCCGGTCGGCCGGAACGGTGACCCGGCCGGCCATCACGTCGTCGAGCGTGCCGTCCAGGAAGGCGCGGCTGCCGGTGAGACGTTCGGTCAGGTGGGGCGAGGTCGAGGCCCTGAGGCAGTGGTCGATGTCGTCGACGACGTTGGTGGCGGACAGGAGCACCTGGGGGGCCAGGTCGCGCAGGGACACGTGCAGCACCACCGGGTTGTGGCGGAACCAGGACGGTTCGTCGATGTGCGGCCGGTCGGCGACGGTGGCGAAGACGATCAGGTCGCTGTTGCGGACCAGTTCCTCGGCGCCGCGGTGCACGGTGACCCGGCCGGCGGCCCCGGACTGCTCCAGGTAGGTCCGGAAGCCGGCCGCGCTCTCGGCGGACACGTCGTGCACGCCGACGGCGTCGAACGACCAGCCGGTGGCCGCGAGGTACGTGTGGATGTACCGGGCGATCAGGCCCGCTCCGACGAAACCCACTCGGGCGGGGCGCACTCGCCCCCGGCTCAGCCGGTCGGCGGCCGACGCGGCGGACGCGGCGGTCCGGGCGGCGCTGATGATGGAGCTCTCAAGGCAGGCCAAGGGGTAACCGGTGTCGTGGTCGTTGAGGACGAGGACGGCCGACGCCCTGGGGAAGCCGGAGGGCACGTTGGTGGGGAAGCTCGATATCCACTTGATGCCGTCGACCCCGTGGTCGCCGCCCAGGGAGGCGGGCAGCGCGATGATCCGTGCGGTGGGCCGGTCGGTGAAACGGAGGAAGGAGGACGGCGGGTTGACGGTGTGGCCGGCGCCGTGCAGGCGGTAGGTCTCCTCCACCACGTCCACCACGGCCTTCTCCTGTCCCTGCAGGGCCTCCTGGACCTGACGGCCGGGGATGACGGCGAAGGGCGGCACGGACGGTGTGTCCGCGAGCGCGGTTGCGGCTGTGCCGGGTCGTACGGTGGTCATGTCGCTGTCCCTTCGGATCCTTGGGCGTGCGGCAGTGCGGGGTCCGCCATCGCCACCAGTACGTCGCGCGGTCCCTCGTACGCCTCCCGGCTGTGCGCGGTACGGATGTTGTCCACGATCATCAGGTCCCCGGCCTGCCAGGGCCGGCGTACCGTGTGCGCCTCGTAGGTCTTGTTGATCTGCTCCACGACGTCCGGGGAGACCGGGTCGCCGTTGCCGTACAGGGTGTTGAAGGGGAGGCCGTCGGGCCCGTACTCCTCCACGAGGAACTCCCGGACCTCGGGGGCCGTCGTCCACTCGTTGAGGAACGCGATCTGGTTGAACCAGCAGCGCAGACCGGAGACGGGGTGGCGGACCACGGCGCCGCGGTGCTGCCGGGTGCGCAGCGAACCGTCCGGCTGCCAGGACCAGTCGATGGCGTGGGCCCGGCAGTACGCCTCGACCCCGGCACGGTCGTCGGTGCCGAAGGACTGGGCGGGCGTGGTGCCGATCTCGTCGTGGTAGGCCCGGGTGAGTATCCAGCCCTCCCGCTCGAACCGGTCGGCCACCTCGGCGGGCAGCGACCGCAGTACGGCGGCCGAGTCGGCCACGGCGGTGGCGCCGCCCGCGGTGGGCGGCCGGAGGCAGGCGAAGAGCAGGAGCCCGGGGCAGCAGGTCGCGTAGCTCATCTCGTGGTGCATGCACATCGGTTGGTTCTGCGGCCATGCCGACGACGAGTAGACGCCCTCCGCGTGGCGGTCGCGGGCGGCGAAGCCCTCCCGTTCGGTCATCGGACGGGCGGCCAGCCGGTCGAGGACCGCCTCGACACCGGCCGGGTCGCGCAGGCCGAGACCGCGGACGGTGAGCGCGCCGTGCTCGGCGACGAGGCCGCGCAGGGTGTCCCGGTGCTCGGCCACCCAGGCCGCGGGGTCGGCAGAGCCCGCGGCCTCCAGGACCGGCGGTGCGTCGCTGTCCGGGGCCGGGGTGATCCCGGTGGGCGGGGCCTGCGTCGGGGCGGCCGGGTGCTTGCGGAACAGTGCGGACAGCATGGGTTCCTCCTTCGGAGGTGTCTCTTCAGGTCCCGGACGCCGGTGCGGCGGATCCCGCACCGGTCCGGGTGTCGAGCAGGCGGGCCAGATCGGCGAGTGCCGGGTGGCCGGTGAGGTCGCGCAGGGAGATCGCCCGGTCGAGGGCGACGGCGAGCCGCACCGCCGACAGGGAGGTGCCGCCGAGCGCGAAGAAGTCGTCGCCCCGGCCGATCCGGTCGGGTGGCAGGCCGAGCACGTTCGCCCAGGCCGCCGCGAGCCGTTCCTCGGTGGGTGTGCGCGGGGTCCGGTCGTCGTGGCCGGGGGCGCCGGGTTCCTCGGCGAGTGCGGCCAGCGCCTTCCGGTCGGTCTTGCCGTTGGGGGTGAGCGGCAGGCGCTCCACCAGGTGGAAGGAGGCGGGGACCATGTACGCGGGCAGCAGGTTCGCGAGCCGCTCGCGCAGTCCGTCGGCGGACAGGCTCGGTTCGCCCGCGCAGAAGGCGGCCAGTTGCCGGCCGTGCCCCTCGGCGCCGGTCACGACGACGGCGCAGTCCCGGACCCCGGCGACCCGCAGCAGCGCGTTCTCGACCTCGCCGGGTTCGACGCGGAATCCGCGGATCTTCACCTGCGCGTCCGTGCGGCCGAGGAATTCCAGCTTGCCGTCGGGCCGCCAGCGGCCGATGTCGCCGCCCAGGTAGAGGCGTTCACCCCGCCGGTGCGGATCGGGCAGGTAGGCGGCGCGGGTGCGCTCCGGGTCGTTGACGTAGCCGCGGCCGACGCACACGCCGGAGAAGGCGATGGTTCCCGGGGCTCCGAGCGGGACGGGGGCGAGGTGGTCGTCGACGACGTAGACGCGCACGTTCTGGACGGGGCGGCCCAGTGGGGTCCGGCCGATGGCGGGCGGCTCGTCCATCACCTCGTGGTTGGTGTCGTCCGACGTCTCGGTCAGTCCGTAGGCGTTGACCAGGCGGACACCGGGCCCGGAGTCGAACCACCGCCGGACGAGTTCGCCCTTCAGCTCCTCGCCGGTGACCGACACGCACCGCAGGTCGGGCAGTTCGCGGGGGCGGCGTTCCAGCGCGCTCAGGACGACGTCGAGGTAGGAGGGGACGAGCTGGAGGACGCCGACCCGGCCCTCGGTGATCGTGTCGAGGAAGCGGTCGGCGTCCAGGATCGCGTCCTGGCCGATCAGCAGGGTGCGTCCGCCGGCCAGCAGACCCGCAAGCAGTTGCCACAGGGAGATGTCGAAGCACTGCGACGCCGTCTGCGCCACCACCGTGCCCTCGCCGATGCCCAGGTCGTCGATCTTGGCGTGGAGATGGTTGAGCAGGCCCGCGTGCTCGCACATCGCGCCCTTGGGTTCCCCGGTGGAGCCCGACGTGAAGAAGACGTAGGCGAGCCCGTCGGCCGGTACGCGCAGCCCGGGGGCCGTCCCGTCGGTGGGCCGTTCGGTCACGTCCGGGACGAGCAGTGCGCGGGTGCGGGGCAGGGCGGTGAGGGCCCGGTCCAGGTTGGCCGTGCTGTCCGGTTCGGTGAGGACGAGGTGGCAGCCGGCGCGGCCGAGCATGGTGGTCATGCGGTCGGGCGGGTAGTGGGGGTCGACGGGGAGGTAGGCGGCGCCTGCCTTGAGGACGGCGAGTACGGCGGCGGTCCAGTTCAGGTCGCGCTCGGTCGCCACCGCGACCACGTCCTCGGGGCGCACCCCCTGCGCGAGCAGGGCGCGTGCCAGCCGGTTGGCGCGGGTGTCCAGCTCCCGGTACGTCCAGTGCCGGTCGCGGTGTACGACGGCGACGGCCTCGGGGTGGATCCGGACGCGCTCCTCGAACAGTTCGTGGACGCGGCGGTCGGGCAGGTCCCTGCGCGGTCCGGCGAGTCCGTCGAGCTGGCAGCGGACCTCGTCCGGGGAGAGCAGGGTCCGGCGGTCGTGCGGAGCGTCGGGGTCGGCGGCGATCTGTTCGAGGGCGGCCAGATGGTAGCCGCCGATCCGGGCGGCGCAGTCCGCGTCCAGCGCGTCGGTGCGGTACCGCAGGCGCAGCACGCGGCGGCCGTCCCGCTCCCCCGCCGTGACGGCGAGGACGGTGCCGTCGGGGAGGGCGGTGGACGCGTCACCGGTCGGGTCGAGGACGGCCTCGAAGCCGGGCACGGGCGTCGGGCCGGTGGCGGGCGTCGGCGCGGCCCGCCGGGCCGCGTGGACGAGCCGGCCCCAGGTGCCGGGGCGGATCGTCAGCTCCCAGGGCAGCGGTCCGGGGCCGGCGGACGTCAGGTGCCCGGCACGGACGGTGCGGTCGCCGGAGAGCAGCGACAGCACCTTGGCGTGCGCGGCCAGCACGATCGCGGCAGGCGGCACGCCGAGTTCACCGGCCTGCCGGTCCAGGGCCGCCGTCAGGGCGTCGGGGAGGGGGACGGTGTGCTCGGCCGTGCCGGGCACGGGTGTGCGCGTCCAGCGCGGTACGGCCGTTCCGCCGCCGTCGGCCGGAGCCTCGGGAACGGGGGCGTGCCGTTCGGTCGTCGCGGTCGCCATCACGATTCGCCTCCGCCGCCGTCGGATACGGGGCGGGCCGGATTGCCCGTCCAGTGGGCGCGGTCGGGCACGGTCTCGCCCTTCATCAGGAACACGTCCGCCGCCAGTTCCGCCCCGTCGCCGACGGTCACGCCGTAGTGCACGAAGGCGCCGACTCCGAGGGTGCAGCCGGAACCGATCGCGCTGCGGTCCGACTTGAAGGTGCCGTCCTCCTGCGAGTGGCACTGCACGACGCTTCCCGCGTTGAGGGTGCAGTCGTCGCCGATGGTGACCATCTGGCGCTCGGTCAGGCTGCAGCCGTCGTCGAAGACCCGGGCTCCGACCCGGACACCGAGCATGCGCCACAGGACGCTCTTGAACGGTGTGCCGTTGAGGATCCGGAAGTACGTCTCCGAGGGGATCTTCCAGTAGCGCTCCCGCAGCCAGAACCGGGGGTCGTAGATCGAGCAGAACAGCGGTCCCGGGGGATGCAGGGCGATGACGGCCCGCTCCACCAGGACGAAGTACACGAGGGCGAAGGGCAGCAGGACGGCGTTGGCCAGCGCGATGACCACCGTGCCCCACTGCGGGTACAGGCTCGCCGCCGAGGCGTAGAGCAGGCTGACGCAGAAGAAGAACAGCCAGCCCGTGAACAGATGCAGGGCCATCGTCGTCGCGTTGTGGCGGTTCTTGGCCGCCAGCCGGCGGCGCAGTCCGTCGCCCTCCTTCAGCTCGTCGAAGGTGCTGTCCCGCGGCACCGAACGCGGGATCTCGAAGGAGGGGGAGCCGAGCAGGCCGACGTCGTGCCGCACGGGACCGTCGAGGGGGATGTTCACCTTGGTCGCCAGGAGGCAGTTGTCGCCGGTCCTGCCGCCCGGCGGATAGGCGATCCGGTTGCCGAGGAAGTTGTGCGCGCCGACGGCGGTCCGCGTCAGCCGGAACGAGGAGCCGGAGTACTCGGCGTTCATCAGCGAGAGGCCGTCGGCGACCATGGTGCCGGTGCCGACCACGCTGACGAAGGGGCTCTCGTGCTTGACCTGGGTGCCGAAGTTCGAGCCGGTCTGCTCGATCCGGCACAGGTCGTACCCGATCCAGCGCAGGTAGTGCACGATGCTCGTGCTGTCGCCGAACAGCCGGGTGAGGGACTTGCGGTTGCTGATCAGGGCCGTCGCCCGGTGCAGGCCGTGGTGCAGGCCGTAGAGCGCATATGTCCGGCCGGGGACGACCCATCGGCTCATCAGACGCGGGACGGTCCCCACGAGCACGATCGCGAGGAGCACGGCGCCGAAGAAGGTCACGGACGTGATCACCAGCAGGTCGGCGTAGAACACCCAGCCGACCGGTGTCACAGGTCCCTGGCCCGGCAGCGAGGCACCCTCCAGGACGCGGGAGCCCAGTACGTCGAGCATCCCCACCGCGAGCGGCAGGTAGACCAGCAGCGCCGTCAGGAGCAGGACGCTTCCGTAGCCGGCGCGCCGTGCGGTGCCGCAGCGGGCGGGCTCCACCCGGCGGAAGTCCGGTCCGCCGGGCTGCGCGGGTGACCCGTACCAGCGCTCGCCGTCCGGGACCGCCTGGCCGGTGTGGAGCGAGGAGGCGTGGCCCAGCTGGGAGCCGCGCCCGAGTGAGCTGCCGATGTCCAGCACGGTCGCCTCACCGACGACCGCGTCGGGGCCGAGGGCGACGGGGCCGGTCTCGATCACTCCGTCGGTGGCGCGGTAGCAGCTGAGCAGCGAGTCCTTGCGGACGACCGTGCCGGCGCCGATCGTCAGCAGATCGGTGCACACGGGCAGGCCGCGCGACAGGAACGTCACTCCTCGGCCGACGCGCGCCCCCAGCGCCCTCAGGTACAGGGGGTACAGCGGTGTGCCGGCGAACAGGGCGAGGGGGCTCGCCCGGATCAGCGTCTTGACCAGCCAGAAGCGGACGTAGAGGAGGCTCCAGACCCGGAACCGCGTCGGCGTCCACCGGCCGATGAGCAGCCACTTCGCGATCACGGGGAGGGCGGACAGGACGACGAGGAGCACGGCGCCGAACGCGACGGACCTCAGGTAGGTGTCGAGCAGGCCGCTTCCGGCGGAGATCCAGTCGTAGCCCAGGGCGGTGACGACCGCGAGGAGCCCCGCGTAGCCGAAGTAGCTCAGGACTTGCAGTACGCCGCAGAGCACGTGGTGGGGCCGGCCGGCCGGCGGCGGCTCCCGTGTCGCCGGCGCCTCGCACACGGTCGTCGCCGGCTCGGAAGCCGGCGTCGGCGGCTGCGCGAGCGCCTCGGTCAGGGCGCCGACGCTCGGATGCCGGTAGATGTCGCGCATCGACACCGACGGCAGGTCCGGCCGCTTCCTGACCCGGGCGCAGAAATGTGCCATCACCAGGGAGTCGGCGCCGAGGTCGTTGAAGAAGTGGCTGTCGGGGTGCACCTCCTCCACGTGGACCACGTCGGCGAGCAGCCTGCCGAATATCTCCTGCGTATGGTCGGCCGAGGAATCCGCGGACTCTCCGGGAAGGTGGGCGGGGGCTGTCTCCCGCACCTCTAGCCGCTGTCCCGTCATGAGGGCTCCCTGGGCCGCTGTCGGTCCTGCCTGTCGGACGTCTTGCCGTCTGCCAGGTATTCGTCGCCGGGAGGGAGAGGTATGAGGGGAGCGCGGGTTTTCTTGCCCGGAGAGGTCCGCGGCCGCTCGGTGCGCGTTCGGTCAGGGTGCCCAGGGCGCCGCCATGCTCCACGTCGCGTCGGCGGTGAGGGTCTGCGGGCGGTTGTAGGCGTCTCCGGCGCCGCTTCCGGAGGCGATGTACACCGCGGACGCGAAGTGCCGTAGGTAGGAGCCCGGGATGTTGATCGATTCGAAGGTGACGCCCGGACCGCCGATTCCGGGGCGGGCGCAGAAGGTGGCGTCCTGCCGGAAGAGGGCCGAACCGTCGTCGGTCGCGGTGCGGACCCGGCTGTCGGCGTGGCGCAGGAACCGGCCCGGGTAGTTCACCGACTCGAAGGAGTAGCACGACGAGTCCGCGAGCCCGCGTCGCAGGGTCCAGGTGGCGTCCTGCTTGAGCAGGCCGGCGCTGTTCGCGTCGACGATCTCCGTGTGGGCGAGGCTGTCGGCGTGCCGCAGGTACCGGTTGGTGTGGCCCCACGTGGTCACCCGCAGGGACTGGCGCCGGTCGGTGGGCAGCAGGACGGAGCTGCGCCACAGTGCCGGTTCACCGGCGTTCCAGGTGGCGTCCGCGGCGAAGGACGTGCTGGTGTCCCACGGGTCCGGGCCGCCGACGCGGGCCAGGTACACCTGGTCGGCGTAGTGGCGCAGGTAGCTGCCCCGCTGATTGGACGCCTCGAAGGAGACGCCGCCCGCGGCCAGGCCCGGCCGGGAGCACCAGGTGGCGTCTGCGGCGAACGGGCCGCCGGTGTCGGTGTCGATCCGGACCCTGCTGTCGGCGTGCCGCAGATAGCGGCCCGGCTGGTTGACCGACTCGAAGGAGAAGCAGCGCGGGTCGGCCAGTCCCGCGACGGTGCGGAAGGAGGCGTCCTGGCGTGCGCCGTCCGCGGAACCGGTGCTCAGTACGTCGGTGCGGGCCACCGAGTCGGCGTGCCGCAGGTAGCGGTCGGTGTGGCCGGGTGTGGTCACCCGGAACGAGCGGACGTGTCCGAGGGTGAGGCCGGCCGGGGCGTTGAGGTTGCGGGAGGCGTCGAGGAGCGCCGTGTGGGCCTGGCGCACCTGCTCGGTGTCGACCTTCTGCACGCGCCGGTCGTAGGTGAGCAGGCCGTTGTACTCGCCCTCCACGTCGGTGATCTCGGTGTAGACGTAGGCGGACAGCCCCTTGGCCGTCATGAGCTGCCGGACGTCGCGCACCATGCCGGTGTAGCGGTCGTTCAGCTGCTCGCGGCTGGTGACCTGCTCGTAGGCGAAGAACTGGCCGTTGGGGC
Source organism: Streptomyces sp. NPDC056128 (assembly GCF_042263835.1). Taxonomy (NCBI): domain Bacteria; kingdom Bacillati; phylum Actinomycetota; class Actinomycetes; order Kitasatosporales; family Streptomycetaceae; genus Streptomyces; species Streptomyces sp. NPDC056128. Next base: position 294,430 of record NZ_JBHJVQ010000004.1, read on the forward strand.
TGTACTCGTGGCCCGGTGTGCGCAGTCCGACGCCGCCGAACTCACCGAGCACGGAGATGCGGGTGTCGGAGGGGCGGGGTGCGTCGGGGCCGGTGTAGACGTGCCAGTCGATGATGTCGCCGGTGCCCGGATCGCCCCTGGAGTCACAGCAGTTGTAGCCACTGTGCGGGTTCATCAGCCGGGTCGGGTCCTGGTTCTCCAGACCGGTGGTGACGCGCCGGGTGGCGGCGAGGTCCCATTCGCCCCAGCCCTCGTTGAACGGGACGTAGGCGACCACGGCCGGTGAGAAGCGGTGTTCGTCGATGATCTCGCGCGCCTCGGTCTCGAACTGCGCGGTCTGCGCCGGGGTCCGGGCGTGGTCGAACGCCGGTGTGGACGGGATGTCCTGCCACACCAGCAGCCCGAGCCGGTCGGCGTGGTAGTACCAGCGCGCCGGTTCGACCTTGATGTGCTTGCGCACCATGTTGAAGCCGAGTTCCTTGTGCTTGCGCAGGTCGAAGGCGAGGGCGTCGTCGGTGGGCGCGGTGTAGAGGCCGTCGGGCCAGAACCCCTGGTCGAGGGTGCCGATCTGGAAGACGAACTCACCGTTGAGCGTGGGGCGCATGACCCCGTCGATCTTCTTGGTGCCGATCTCACGCATGCCGAAGTAGCTGGTGACGGTGTCCACGGCGGCGCCCGAGGCGTTGCGCAGGGTGACCCGCAGGTCGTACAGGAAGGGGTCGTCGGGCGACCAGCGGCGGGCGTCGGGGACGGGTACGGAGAACTCGGTGAAGCCGCCGGTGGCACGGCCCACGACGGTCGAGCCGTTCATCGCCTCGGCCAGCACGGTGTGGCCGTCGACGTTGCCCCGGGTGAAGACGCGGACCCGGGCGGTGTTGTCGGACAGGCTGGGCCGGATATCGACGGAGTGGACCGACGACGCGGGTGTGGGCTCCATCCAGACGGTCTGCCAGATTCCGGAGGTGGGCGTGTAGAAGATGCCGCCGGGGTTGTTCACCTGCTTGCCGACGGTCTGCTTCTCGCCGCGCCCGTCGGTCGGGTCGTACACGCGCACGATCAGTTCGTTGGCGCCGCTCCTGAGCTGGGGGGTGATGTCGGCCTCGAAGCGGTCGTAGCCGCCCTTGTGGGAGGTGACCCGGGTGCCGTTGACCCAGACGGTGGCCTCGTGGTCGACGGCCCCGAAGTGGAGTTGCACCCGTCTCCCGTTCCAGCTCTCCGGGACGGTGAAGGAGCGCTTGTAGAACATCAGGTCCCGGTTGTCGTTGCGCATGATGCCGGACAGGGCCGACTCCACCGGGTAGGGCACCAGGATGCGTTCGGGCAGGGTCTGGCCGGTCGGCGGTGCGGCGTTGCGGTCGACGTTGCCCGAGCCGTCGGCCGGCGGGTTGAGGAACTCCCACTCCCCGTTGAGCGACTGCCACTCGGGCCGCGTCATCTGGGGTCTCGGGTACTCGGGCAGGGGGTTGGTGGTGGACACCTGGTCGGTCCACGGAGTCGAGAGCGGAGGTGTCTTGGGCATGACAACCGCAGAAGCGGCGCCGCCGAGGAGTACGGCACCTCCGGTCAACATCAGCAGAGCCGCCAGACAGGCGATGAAGCGTCGCATCGAACTCCTCCTGAGCGCAGGGGCACACGTGGGTGAGCGACTGAGACGCGGGGAACGTAGCACGGAAACAGACTTCAACGAAGTCCCTCAGTAAGAGCTAGAAACAAACATTTTCCTTCAACGAGAGCCAGGGCGTCTCTTCTGTTTACATCGATGTACACGCGGCTCTACCCTGGCGCGGATTTCGTCCTCGCAGGAAGGAAGACCGTCGTGATCCTCCGCCTGTACCACCTCCTCCGGCGCGCCCGTGCCCGGGCCGCGCTCTCTCTGCTGACCGGCGCCCTCAGCCTGTCCTTGGCCGTTCCCGCCACCGCCGACGCACCGCAGGTGTCCGGCCGGTCCTCCGCCGTCTCCCCCACCGTGTCCCCCGCCGCCACGGGAACGCCGTTGCGTGACGGCACCGGCCTGTACCCGCGCGCCGTCCGGCTCGCGCACAACGGCGCGGCCAACGGGCGCGTCCTCGCGAGCGTCGTCACGTTCGACGGCAACAACGGCGTCGGCGCCATCCACGAGAGCACCGACCAGGGTGCGAGCTTCCGCGAGGTCGGCCGGGTCGTCGACCCGGACTCCGCGGCGGGGCAGGGCCTGTGCTGCGCCACGCTCTTCGAACTGCCCCGGCAGGTGGGCGGGTTGCGGGCCGGCACGCTGCTGTGGGCCTCGTCGGCCGGTCAGGACGAGCAGAACCGCCGCATGGCGCTCAGGATCTGGCGGAGCGACGACGTGGGACGCACCTGGTCCTACCTCTCCTCCTGTGCCGTCGCCGGAGGCACGGGCGGCCTGTGGGAACCGGAGTTCTCGGTGGCCGCGGACGGCGCGCTGGTCTGCCACTACTCGGACGAGACGGACCCCGGGCACAGTCAGAAGCTGGTCGCCGCGCGCAGCTACGACGGCGTCCACTGGCAGGGCCACCACGACACCGTGGCGAGCGGCTGGTCCGCGGACCGGCCGGGCATGCCGATGGTGCGGCAACTGCCCGACGGCAGCTACTTCATGAGCTTCGAGATCTGCAACCCCGGCGGCCAGTACCAGTGCGTGGTCCACTTCCGGACCTCGGCGGACGGCTGGAACTGGGGCGACCCCGCCTTCCTCGGGTACCGCCCGGAGACCGTGGACGGCAAGTACCTCCGCGCCGCGCCGACCGTCGCCTGGGCACCCTCCCCGGACGGCGCTCCGAACGGACGGCTCTTGCTGATCGGACAGCGGCTGCTCAACAAGGACGGCACGCCCGCGGCGGACAGCGGCCGCACCATCCTCGCCAACACGGAGAACGGCAGCGGTCCCTGGTACGAGATCGAGGCGCCGGTCGCGGTGCCGGCGCCGGAGGTCAACTACTGCCAGAACTACAGCTCGCCGCTGCTGCCGTCGGCGGACGGCCGCCGGGTGCTGGAGATCGCCACCGACTGGGACGGCTCGGTGTGCAAGCCGTACTTCGCCACCGGGAGCCTCACCGGCACCGGTGACGCGGCGGGCGTCGTGGACGGCGCGCTGCACCGGCTGGTGAACGCGAACAGCGGGCACTGCCTCGACGTCGCGGCCGACTCGCGGGAGCCCGGGGGCAACGTCCAGCAGTGGACGTGCAACGGGCTCGGTCAGCAGGACTGGACGGTGCGCGCCCGCGGCGGCGGCCACTACACGCTGACCGGCCGGAACAGCGGCCACTGCCTGGACGTGGAGAACGGTTCCGCAACCCCGGGCGCGAACGTCCGGCAGTGGCACTGCAACGGGTCGGCCGCCCAGGACTGGCGGCTGGAGAACGCGGGCCGGGGCTACTACCGGCTCGTCGCCCGCTCCAGTGGCCAGTGCCTGGACGTGGCCCAGGGCTCCCGGGCACCGGGCGGCAACGTCCAGCAGTGGACCTGCAACGGCCTGCAGCCGCAGCTCTGGCGGCTGCAGCGGGTCTGACCGGGGCGGATCACGGTGCGGCCCGCCGGGCGGTGCTGCCCCGCACCACCAGGTGCGTGGGCAGTTCCAGCCGGAGCCGGTCGGCGGGCTCGCCGTCGATGATGCGCAGCAGGGTGTTGGCCGCCATCGAGGCCATGTCCTGCAAGGGCTGGCGGACCGTGGTCAGCGGTGGGTGGGTCCAGCGGGCCACGGGAAGGTCGTCGAAGCCGACGAGCCCGACGTCGTGCGGGATGGCGTAACCGCGTTCGCGCAGCGCCTCGAAGGCGCCGAGGGCCTGGAGGTCGCTGGCGGCGAAGACCGCGGTGGGCGGCGGCTCCCCGGCGGCCTCGGCCGCGTCCAGCAGGCGGGCCGTCTCGGCACGGCCCGAGGTGTCGTTGAACTCCCCGTGCGGCACCCAGCCGGCCGGTACGGGGAGTTCGGCCGACTCCATGGTCGCGCGGAAACCGTCGGCGCGGGCTCTGCTGCACAGCACATGCCGGGGGCCGGCCAGGTGGGCGATCCGGGTGTGGCCGAGGTCGATGAGGTGCCGGGTGGCGCTCACCGCGCCCGCCCAGTTGGTGGCGCCGACAGTGGGGACCAGCGCGTCCACGCTGCCGACAGGGTCGAGCAGGACGAAGGGGACCTCCAGCGCGGCCAGCCGTTTGCGCTGCTGCGGGGTGAGGTCGGAGACGACGAGGATCGCTCCGTTGCTGCGGCGGGCGGCGAGCTGGTCGATCCATTCCCGGGTGTCGGAGCTGCGTCCGTGCACCGCGGACAGGACCATGCTCGCCCCTGCCTCGTGGAGCACCTCGTCGACCCCGCGGATGATCTCCACCGACCAGAGGCTGTCGAGTTCGTTCAGGACGAGGTCGATGACGGCGCCGCGGCGGCGGGTGGGCCGGCGCTGGTAGCCGAGGTGCTCCATGACCGCCTCGACGCGGTCCTTGGTGTCCGTGGAGATGTCGGAGCGCCCGTGGAGGACCTTGGAGACGGTGGACACGGACACCCCCGCCTCGGACGCGATCATGCTCAGGGTGACCCGGCCCCGGGCGTCGGGCTTCTCCGCCGTCATACGAGTGTCATTCGAGGTGTCCGTTCCACTGGGTGGTGCGTACTCCGCCACTCCGGGGGCCGCCACGCAGGAGTCTGCCATGGTCCGTCCGCCGGGCTCACCCCGCCTCGTCGGCGCCGGACGGCGTGTGCCGGTACTCCGCCCAGGCGAAGTCGGCGGTCATCCGGGCACCGGTGAGGTCCTGGGCGCACAGCCCGGCGAAGGCTCCGGTGAACCCCCACGCCGTGAAGTGTCCGGTCGACGGGTCGCCGAGGGTCGCGCTCTCGTCGGAGAGCCGGGTGACGTCGAGGTCGGGGCCGGTCCGCCGCCAGCCCGTCGCCCGGCTGCCGCGCCAGGCGAAGGCGCCCTGCGCCCCGCGGACCGTCAGCCGCAGGTCCACGGCGCCCGGCGGTACCGCCACCGGGGGTGCGGGCTCGAAGTACCGGCCGTGGGCGCACAGTCCGACGCGCAGCACCCGGCCGAGGTTCTCGTCCCAGGTCAGGTGCAGATAGTGCCAGAGGCTCGAGTTGTAGTAGTGGACGATGCCCGCCATCTGGAGCGGTGAGCGCGGTGCGGCGTCGAGGCGGGCCGAGAAGTCGAACTCCTTGGCCTGCTGGCGCCGCGCCACCAGGCTCTGGCCGTGGGTGGAGCCGAGTGACTGGCCGCCGCGCAGCCGCAGGTGGCCCGGGCGTTCGGTCAGGTTCAGCCAGGAGGGGTCCGGATGGCGGCGCAGGGTCGCCCAGGGGGCGGCGAGACGCGGCCGGTCGAAGTCGTCGCGGGCGGGTGGGCGGGGTGCGGGGGCCGGGGGGAGGGCGGGTCCGGGCACGACGGTGCGCGGCAGTGGGCCGCCCCGGTCACCGGCGGGCGGTTCGCCGTCGAGGCGCGGCCAGCCGTCGGCCGTCCACACGACACGCTGGATGGCCGTCTCCCGGCCGAGGACGCACGGGCCGAGGGGGCCGAGCGGCCGGGCCAGGAGGTGGGCGAGGTACCACTCGCCGTCCGGGGTCGTGACGAGGCTGCCGTGTCCGGCCTTCTGGAGCGGCAGCCGGTCGTGTCCGGCGGAGGTGAGGAGGGGACCGGCCGGGTCGGCCTCGTAGGGGCCGGTCGGGTTCCTGGCGCGGGCGACGGTCACGGCGTGCGACCAGGAGGTGCCGCCTTCCGCGGTCATCAGGTAGTACCAGCCGTCCCGTCGGTAGACGTGCGGGCCCTCGGTGTGGGCGAGCCGGGTGCCGCCGAAGATCCGGTGCAGCGGGCCGGTGACCCGGCGCTCCCCGCGGTCCCATTCCTGGAGGAGGATGCCCGCGAAGGGGTGGCGGCCGGGACGGTGGTCCCACTCCATCCACAGCGCCCAGCTGCGTCCGTCGCCGTCCGGGCCGTCGTCGTGGAAGAGGGACGGGTCGAAGCCGTGCGAGGGGAAGGGGGCGGGGTCGGACCAGGGTCCGTCGAGGGCGGGGGCGGTGATGACGTGGTTGCGTACGTCCTTGAAGGCGCCGGAGAGGTTGGTGACGTCGCTGTAGACGAGGTGGAAGAGGCCGTCGGTGTGGGTCAGGCAGGGTGCCCAGACGCCGCCGGAGTCGGGCCGGCCGGTCAGGTCGATGAGGCGTTCCTCGCGCAGGATGCCGCCGAGCGACCGCCAGTTGACGAGGTCGCGGGAGTGGTGGACGGCGACGCCGGGGAGCCATTCGAAGGTGGAGGTGGCGATGTAGTAGTCGTCGCCGACGCGCAGGATCGACGGGTCGGGGTGGAAGCCGGGCAGGACGGGGTTGACGATGTCGGGGCCTCGCCGCCCGTCGGGCTTTCGGCTCTCGGACCGGTCCTGGCCGGGAGCGGTGGGCACGGCAGTCATGTGTCTCTCCGGGGGTGAGGGGTGCGTCAGCCCTTGATGGCGCCGGCCATCACGCCGGAGACGATGCGCCGGGCGAGCAGGGTGAAGGCCGCGAGGACGGGCAGGACGGAGACGACGACGCCGGCGAGCATCAGGGTGTAGTCGGTGTAGTAGCCGGCGGCCAGCTGGTTGAGGGCGATCTGCACGGTGCCGTTCTCCGGCGGCAGCGCGATCAGCGGCCAGAAGTAGTCGTTCCAGGCGAACATGAAGGTGAACATGGCGAGGACCGTCGCCGTCGTCCGCACCCCGGGCACCACCACGTGCCAGTAGGTGCGCAGGAGTCCGGCGCCGTCCATGCGGGCGGCCTCGATCAGTTCGTCGGGGATGTTCTCCTCGATGGCCTGGCGCATCCAGAAGACGCCCACGGCGGAGACCAGCGCGGGCACGATCAGCGCGGACAGCTTGCCGTACAGGCCCATGTCGGTGACGAGCATGTACAGCGGGATGATGCCGAGCTGGGTCGGGACCATGACGGTGATCACCACGCACACCAGCAGCGGATTGCGGCCCCGGAAGCGGAGCTTGGCGAAGGCGAAGCCGGCCAGGGAGGAGAGCAGGACGTTGCTGACGGCGGTGGTGCCGGCGACGACGAAGGAGTTGCCGAGGGCCTGCCAGAAGGCGGACAGCTCGAAGACGCGCTGGATGTTCTCGATCAGGTGACCGCCCGGCACCAGCGGCGGTGTGGAGCCGGCCAGGACGGAGTTGTCGTCGTGGGAGGCGACGACGACGCTCCAGTAGAGCGGGAAGACGGAGGCGGCGGTGATCGCCGCCAGGAGGGCGTAGGCGAGGGGTCCGGCATGGTCGAGCCTGCCCGGTCCGCGCTTCGGGACGGTCCGGAGGGCGCGGCGGCGGGCGGTGGCACCGGGACCGGGTGCCGGGACGCGGGGTGGTGTGGTGACGGCCATGGGGGTCTCCAGGTTGCGGGGCGGCGGTCAGCCGCGCTCGGAGCGGCGTGCCAGCAGGAAGTTCACGGCGGCGACGACCGCGATGACGAGGAAGAGCACCCAGGAGACGGCCGAGGCGTACCCGGCGTCGTTGTTGATGAAGCCGTACTTGTACAGCATCAGCGTGAGCGTCTGGAACTGGTGCTCGGCACCGCCCTCCGCGTTGCCCTGCTGGTCGAACAGGAAGGGTTCGGCGAAGAGTTGCAGGCCGCCGATGGTGGAGATGACGACGGTGAAGACGATGGTCGGCCGGATGGCGGGCAGGGTGACCTTCCGGAAGGTGAGCAGGCGGCCGGCGCCGTCGATCTGCGCGGACTCGTACAGGTCGCGCGGTACTGCCTGCATGGCCGCGAGGTAGATCAGCGCGTTGTAGCCCGTCCAGCGCCACATGACCATGAAGCTGATGGCGAGGTGCGAACTCCAGGTGTCCGCGGTCCAGTCGATCGGGTCGCTGATCAGTCCTGTGCCCTCGAGCACCCAGTTGACGATGCCGAAGTCCCGCCCGAAGAGCTGCGAGAACACCAGGGCGACGGCCACCACGGAGACGTACTGGGGCACCAGGACCAGGGCCCGCCAGACGCTCTGTGCGCGCAGGTGGCGGTCGAGGAGCCAGGCGACGCCCAGGGCCGCGAGCAGCTGCGGCGCCGTGGAGAGCACGAAGATGCTGAGCGTGTTGAAGGTGGCCGTGTAGAAGTCCGAGTCCTCCAGCAGCCTGCTGAAGTTCGCGAGACCGACCCACTCCCCCGCGCCGGCGAGGCGGTCCCAGTCGTGCAGGGACACCCAGAACGTCTGGAGCAGCGGATAGAGCCCGAAGACACCGAAGACGAGGAAGAAGGGGGCGATGAACAGGTAGGGGAGCAGATGGCGCTCCCCGCGGATGCGACGAGAGGGCTTCGCCCCGGTGGGCGGGTCTGTGGTGGTGGCCTGGAGCGCCATGCTGGTCTCCGAAACGGGGAGGGGCTGGAGGGCTGGGGAGGGAAGGTGGCAGCGCGCCGGGGGCGGCGCCGCCCGTCCGACGTCAGCGGAGGTTCTTGGCGGCTTCGTCGAGCGCCTTGTCCCACGCCTCCTCCGGGTCCGCCTTGCCCTGTTCGACGAGTTGCAGGGCGTTGCCGAACGGGATGCGGGCCTGCTGGTCCTTGGTGCCCCGGTAGTTGGGCTTGAGGCTCTGGGCGGAGGAGGCGAAGATCTCCCCCGTCGGGGCGTCGTTGAAGTACTCGGACTTCGTGCCCCGCACCTCGGGGTCCTCCAGGACGGGGACGAGTGAGGGCAGTGCGCCGACCGGACCGGTGAAGATCTTCTTCTGTGCGGCGGCCGAGGTGAGGAAGCCGGCCAGTTCGGCGGCCTCCTTGGCGTGCTCGCTCTGCTTGGGCACGGTCAGGAAGGAGCCTCCCCAGTTGCCGCCGCCGCCCGGCACCGCGGCGATGTCCCACTTCCCGGCGCCCGCCTCGCCGGCGGCGGTCGCGATCTGTCCGGTCATCCAGGCGGGACAGGTCATGGTGGCCATCCGGCCCTGCTTGATGCCGGCGTTCCACTGCTGGCTGAAGGGCTGGAGGTTGGCCGACTGCTCGTCCGCCGTCGCCTCGGCGCTCGCCATGAAGAACGCACGGACCTTGGGGTTCGTCTCCCCCACGTACTGGTCCCGGGCGTCGAAGAAACCGAACTCGGTCTGGTTCATCATCGCCGTGAAGATGTTGCCCGAACTGTCGAACCACGCCTTGTCCTTCACCCGGTCCTGGAACTTCTCCCCGGTGGCGAAGTAGGCGTCCCAGGTGGGCCAGAGCTTCCCGACCTCCGTGCGGTCCGTGGGCAGCCCGGCCTGCTCGAACAGGTCCTTGCGGTAGCAGATGGCGAGGCTGCCGACGTCGGTGCCGTAACCCATGACGAAGCCGGGCGTGCCGAGCGTGCCCTGCTCCCACTTCCAGTCCAGGTACTCGTCCTCGCGGTCCAGGGCGCCGAAGTCGGCGAGGTTGGTGAACTTGTCCTTCACCGCCCGGAACTTGGGCAGATAGCCCTCCTCGATCGCGACCACGTCGGCGGCACCGCTGCCGGAGGCGATCTGGGTCGAGAGCTGGTTGTGGTGCTGGTCGAACTGGGAGATGCGTTCCTTGACGTCGACGTCGGGGTGGGTGCGCTCGTACTCCTCGATGAGGGGCTTGTAGCCGAAGTCGCTGAACGTGGCGACGGTCAGGGTGAGTTTGCCGTCGGCCGTGCCGGAGCCCGAGCCGCAGGCGGACAGGGCGAGGAGAGCGGTGGCGGCACAGAGCGCGGCGGCGGTTCTGCGGGCACGCGTACGGCCCATGGTGGTCCTCCGGAGCAGGGGGTGTGGATGAGTGGCAACAAGGTCGCCGCCTCCGAAAACAAAGTCAATAGTTTCGCGAAAACTTTAGTAGCCGGCCGGTCGACCTGCGCGTTCGCCCCAACTGGGGTGGCGTTCTGCAAAGTTTCGTAGTGTCAGGCCCGCGAGCTGCTCGGTTCTACGAAAATTTCGCGTCCGGTTGACCCGGCCTCGCGCCCACCGCACCATGCGAGCGCCGTGACCCTACGAAGCGGAGACACACATGACGCACAAGAGACGGGCGTTCGGCGCGGGCGTCGCCGCCGCCGTCCTGCTCGCCCTGACCGGGCTGCCCTCGACCGCCGCGGCGGATCCGGCCCCGTCGGCCCCCGCCGACGGCAAGGTCATGCTGGTGATGGGCCAGGACAGCGACACGCTCAGCGACTACCGCACCGACGTGCTGGACGACCCGGCGCTCGGGGCACCGGAACCCGGTGGCGTGACGCTGTACACCAACCTGGTCCTGGGCGGCTCCCCCGAGGCCCTGGCCGGGATGACCGGACCGGCCGACTGGGGCGCCGGGACGGTCGACTTCGCCCGGACGATGCGCGAGTACCCGAACGCGACCGTCGCCGTCGGCCTGTACCTCTCCGACGCCACCTCCGGCTGCACCAACCAGCCGCTGCGCGCCATCATCGGCCGTGACGACGCGGACGTCACCGCAGGCAACCCGAACCTCGTCACGCGGTACCGCGCCAAGGTCGACGAGATGATCAACCGGTTCAAGAACTACGACCGGGACATCCTGCTGCGCATCGGCTACGAGTTCGACGGCCCCTGGAACTGCTACAACTCCGAGTTCTACAAGGACGCCTTCCGCTACATCAAGGGGCGCGTCGACGCCCTCGGCGCCACCCGGGTCGCCACCGTGTGGCAGAGCGCCGCCTGGCCGGTGAACACCCACCCGGACCATCCCGAGTGGAACTACATCGTGACCGACCCCGGCCATCTGGACGACTGGTATCCCGGTGACCAGTACGTCGACTGGGTCGGGCTCTCCTCGTTCTACAACTCCCGTTCGGTGCGCACCCAGTGGGGCTGCGGGACGTACGACACCGATCCGGTCGGCCTCCAGGACCGGCTCCTCGACTTCGCCCGCGCGCACGGCAAGCCCGCCATGGTGTCCGAGGCCGCGCCGCAGGGCGCCCGCACCGGCGCCGGGACCACGAGCTGCATCTTCCGCAACAACCCGGCGCCGTCCAGTGGCCAGGCGATCTGGGACGGCTGGCACGCCGGGTACTTCGACTGGGTGGACCGCAACAAGGACGTCATCCGCGCCGCGGCCTACATCAACACCCACTGGGACGCGCAGACCCAGTGGCAGTGCGCGAACGGCGCGCAGGCCGGCGGTCCCGGCTGTGTCAACGGCAACTGGGGCGACTCGCGCGTGCAGGCCGACCCCACGGTGCTCGCCCGATTCCTCGACGAGATCAGGAAGCCGACATGGACGCACAACGAGTGAGAACCGTCCTGCGGTCCCTGACCGCCGCCGCCCTCGCGGGACTTCTGTTCCTGCCCGTGGGCACCGAATCCGCCCGGGCCGCCGGGACCACGACCACCGCGGCCGCGCCGCCCGAACTGCTCCTCGGCCAGTCCACCAGGGGCGCCTGGGACGACTTCCACACCTTCGGGCAGCACGCCGACGGCGGCTCCGTCTACTACGAGCTGCGCGGCGGCGACTGGGTGAACCCCGCCCACCGCGAGTACGCCACCCTCCTCGCCGAGCAGGGGAAGACCGTCCAGGTCGGCATCAGCTGGAAGGACAACCCGCCCGGGTTCGAGGGCGGCGACGAGAACGCCAAGGCGGCACGGTCCCGGGCGGTGACCGCCGAGCTGGCCGCCGGCGCCCACACGGCCTCCCTCGACCGGCTGCTGGCCTTCACCGAGGCCCATCCCCGGGTCCGCTTCAAGCTGCGGCTGGACTACGAGGTGAGCGGCTTCTACCACTGCACCGACGCGAGCTGCTCGTCGTACAAGAACGCCTTCAACCGCCTCGCGGGCTATCTCGACAGCCGGTCCACCGCGCACAACCTGGAGTACGTCTTCCACCCGGTGCGCGGCGAGTTCGAGACGATGTACCCGGGTGACGCCGCGGTCGACTGGATGGGCGTCTCGGTCTTCGCCCACGAACTGTGCCTGCCCATCCACGACCGGGGCCCCCTGTACAACGGCACTCCGCCGCAGAACTACGACGTGGCCGCCAAGCAGTGCCGCAACGCCTACATCGGCACCGACGCGCACGGCAATCCGGCCGCCGTGTGGCGGAACTTCGACCACGACGCCAACGTGCTGAAGCTGCTGAAGTTCGCCAGGGACCACGGCAGGCCGGTCGTGCTCTCCGAGGCGGGGCTGATGAACTTCACGGCCGACGGCACCTCCACCGACGGCCTGGAGCAGCAGGCCGGTGACCTGTGGGTGAAGCGCCTGTTCTCCCTCATGAACTACCGGGGCCCGATTCCCAACCTGCCCGGGACGCACGACCTGACCGGGGTGATCCGCTCGATCGCCTACATCAACCTGGACTTCCGCTACGGCTGGGACGGCATCGACGACGGGAGTTTCGACTTCCCGCCGGACACCACCTGGTTCGTCGACGGGAGGCTCTCCCGGTACGGCGCGGCCAAGGCCTCGTTCTGTCAGGGGCTGGCGGCGAACGGATTCACCGCTCGCTGCCGGTGACGGGGCGAACCGGCGGACCGACGGGCGGGTGGGCCGCGGTCCGCCCGCCTTCCCCCGTGCTCACCGCTTCCCGCGACGGGGAGCCTTCGCCGCCGCGGGCAGCGCCGGGGCGCCGTCCGCCGTACTCGGCAGGGCGCTCCGCGCGGCCGCTTCCTCCCTCGCCGCCTGCTCGGGGTGTCTCGCCGCCCAGTAGGGGTTGTCGTGCGAGAGCTTGCTGGAGACCCGGCCGTACATGCCGAACGTGGCGATGAACAGTCCCATGACGAAGCTGAAGATCACGTTGCTCATGCCGAAGTCCAGGATGTTGGCCGGGCGGTCCAGCACGAAGACGTGGGCGAAGCCGCTGAGGAAGAAGAGCGCGCCCACCACGATGTTGAGGGTGGAGGCGAAGTTGCCGCCGATCACCGCCCCGCCGAGCAGCGCCAGTCCCACCACGGTGGAGATGACGCTGAGGGCGACGTTCGTGGTCATTCCGGCGACCGTGTCGCCCTCCGTGCGGAACGGGCTGAGGGCGTCGGCGAAACCGAGGGCGGCGAAGGCCAGCAGGACGAGTCCGCAGAATCCGGCACCGTAGCGGTAGACGCTCGCGAGGTGGTGATCGACGGGCAGTTCGTCTCGTAGCTTCATGCCCCTGTTTCGCCGGCCGCGCCCGGATCGGATGCGCCGGTACGCCGTTCACCCGGGTGGAGCAGGGGGCTCGCCGCGTGCTCCCGCCGCGACGGGCGCGGTCGCGCCGTTGCCCTCATGATCTCGTACCAGGGACGGAATCGGAGTGAGCGCCGGGAGGAAGCGGTCATGGGAAGCACCGTGCACTGGCTCTTCGGGGACCAGCTCGGGCCGCACTTCCTCACGCCGGGCGGACACGGGCCCGGCCGGGACACTCCGCTGCTCATGGTGGAGGCCCGGTCGGTGTTCCGGCGGCGCCGCTTCCACCGGGCCAAGGCGCACCTGGTGCTCTCCGCCATGCGGCACCGGGCCGCCGAACTGGGCGACCGGGTGACCTATGTGCGGGCCGACACCTACCGGGAGGGTCTGGACCGGGCCGCCCGCGGCCGGCCGGTCACCGTCCACCACCCGACCTCGTACGCCGCCGTCCGGCTGGTGCGCTCCCTCCCCCGGGTCACCGTCGGCCCGGCGCGGGGGTTCATGGTCCCGACGGACGACTTCGCCGCGTGGGCGGACGAACACGGTGGCGGGCGGCTGCGGCAGGAGGACTTCTACCGCTGGGTGCGCCGGCGGCACGAGCTGCTGATGGACGCCGACAGCCCGGCGGGCGGTCGCTGGAACTTCGACCACGACAACCGGCGGCCGCCCCCGCGCGAGACCGACACCCTGCCGGTTCCCGCGCCCTACCGGCCGCGCGAGGACGAGATCGACCAGGAGGTCCGCCACGACCTCGACCGGTGGGAGAAGGACGGCGGCGTCTCCTTCGTCGGACGCGACGGACCGCGGCTGTTCCCTGCCACCCGCACCGAGGCACGGGCGGCGCTCAAACGCTTCCTGGCGCGTCGGCTCGGCAGCTTCGGGCCGTACGAGGACGCCATGCTCACCGCCGACCCCGTGATGAGCCACAGCCTGCTGTCGTCCTCGCTCAACCTCGGCCTGCTCGACCCCGTGGAGTGCGTGGAGCGCGCGGAGGCGGAGTGGCGGGCGGGCCGGGCGCCGCTGGGCAGCGTGGAGGGATTCGTCCGGCAGATCGCCGGATGGCGCGAGTACGTGTGGCAGCTGTACTGGTACTTCGGCGAGGAGTACCGGCGGTCCAACGAGCTGCGCCACACCGCCCCGCTCCCCGACTGGTGGAGTGAGCTGGACGCGGACGCGGTGCGGGCGCGCTGCCTGCACACGGTGCTGGCCCAGGTACGGGACACGGGGTGGACCCACCACATCCCCCGGCTGATGGTCCTCGGCAGCCACGCCCTCCAGCGCGGCTGGGACCCCGCCGCGGTCACCGACTGGTTCCACCGCTGCTTCGTGGACGGCTACGACTGGGTGATGGTACCCAACGTCGTCGGCATGTCCCAGTACGCCGACGGCGGCCGGATGACGACCAAGCCCTACACGTCGGGCGGCGCCTACGTGCACCGGATGAGCGACCTGTGCGGGCCGTGCCGCTACCGGCCGGGCGACCGGACCGGCGAGCACGCCTGCCCCTACACCGCGGGCTACTGGGCCTTCCTCGACCGCCACCGGGAGCGGCTCGGCCACAACCACCGCACCGCCCGTCCGGTGCGGCAGCTGGACCGGCTCACCGACCTGGCCGACGTGCGCCGCCAGGAACGGGCCCGCGGCGACGCGCCCCCTTGAGCAAGGGCCTTGAGCAACGGGCGGGAATCCGGCGCATCCGTTCGGGCCCGCCCGGCGGAAGCACGGGTGTGCAGGTGACCGAGAGCGAGAAGGGGTTGTGCATGCTGGGACCGCCGTCCACGGTGGCCGAGCCGGTCAGACCGGCCGACGGCCCGCTCACGGCCCGCGACGCCGTCCAGGCCGCCGAGGCGGAGCTCGACGCCGTCCTCGACGCCAGGCTGCGGCAGGCCCGCGAGGTCGATCCCGTCTACGCCCACGACGTCGCCGAGCGCGTCGCCGCCTTCGTCCGGCGCGGCGGCAAACGGCTGCGTACGGCGTTCGCGTGGTGCGGGTGGCGGGCCGCCGGCGGAGCGGGGGACGTCACGGCGGTCCTGCGCACGGGCGCGGCCCTCGAACTCGTCCAGGCGTGCGCGCTCGTCCACGACGACGTGATGGACGGATCACCGCTGCGCCGCGGCGCGCCCGCCGTCCACGTCGACCTCGCCCGCGCGCACCGGGCCGCGGGGATGAGCGGCTCCGCCGACGCCTTCGGCGCGTCCGCCGCCGTACTCGTCGGCGATCTGGCCCTGGCGTGGGCGGACGACCTGCTGACCGAGACGGCGCTCGGCTCGCCGTACGGCGCCCGGCTGCACCGCGAGTGGCAGGACATGCGCGGCGAGATGGTCGCCGGTCAGTACCGGGACCTGCACGCGCAGGCCACCGGGGCGCTGGGCGTCGACGAGGCGCTGAGCGTCGCCACCCTCAAGAGCGCCCTGTACACGGTCGAACGCCCGCTGGCGCTGGGCGCGGTGCTGAACGGTGCCGACGGGCCGGCCCTGGACGCGCTGCGGGCCGCCGGACGGTGTGCCGGGCTCGCCTTCCAGCTCCGCGACGACCTGCTCGGCGCCTTCGGCGACCCGGCGGTGACGGGCAAACCGGCCGACGACGACCTGCGCACGCGCAAGCTGACGTGTCTGCTCGCCGTCGGCCTCAGGGCCGCCGAGGCCGGCGGCGATGCGGACGCCGCCGACGCGCTGGCCCCGGGGGCGCGGCCCGCCCCGGACGACGTGGTGCGCCGGATGCGCGACGCCCTGGAACGCACCGGGGCGCGGGCCGTCGTCGAGGCGACCATCACGGAGCTGGCCGCGAAGAGTCTGCGGCACTTCGCCCGGACCGGCGCCGAGCCCGCCGTACGCCATGAGTTCACCGCCCTGGTCGAGCGGGCGTCCGGTGTCGTCGCGGGGCGCACCACCGGGGAGGCCGCGTGAGGACGGTGACGGGGCCGACGGATCACGTGGTCGTGGTGGGCGCCGGGCTCTCCGGGCTGGCCTGCGCGCTGCACCTGCTGGGCGCGGGCCGCCGGGTGACGGTCGTCGAACGGGACGACGGGCCGGGCGGCCGGGCGGGCCGGGTGAGCCTGGGCGGCTACGAGATCGACACGGGACCCACGGTGCTGACCATGCCGCACCTGGCCGACGAGGCGTTCGCCGCCGTCGGTGACCGCCTCGACCGCCATGTCGAGCTGACGCCCCTGCATCCGGCGTACCGGGCGTGTTTCGCCGACGGGACCGCCCTCGACGTCCACACCGACGGCGAGGCGATGGAGGAGGAGGTGAGGCGGTTCGCGGGTCCTGTCGAGGCGGCCGGCTACCGCGGGCTGCGGGACTGGCTGGAGCGGCTGTACCGGGCGCAGATGCGGCGCTTCATCGACACGAACTTCGACTCGCCCTTCCAGCTGCTCCACCCCGACCTGGCCCGGCTGGCGGCGCTGGGCGGTTTCGGGCGGCTGGACCGGCGGATCGGCCGCTTCATCGCCGACCCGCGGCTGCGCCGTGTCTTCTCCTTCCAGGCGCTGTACGCCGGTGTGGCCCCGGCCCGGGCCCTCGCGGCGTACGCAGTGATCGCCTACATGGACACCGTGGCCGGGGTCTGGTTCCCCAAGGGCGGCATGCACGCGCTGCCCCGCGGGATGGCGGACGCGGCGGGTGCGGCGGGGGCCGGGTTCCGCTGGTCGTCCGAGGTGACGTCGCTGGAGCGGTCGGCGGGCCGGGTGCGGGCCGTGCGGCTGGCCTCCGGGGAGCGGATCCCCTGCGACGCCGTGGTGCTGACCTGCGAACTGCCCGCCGCGCACCGGCTGCTGGGGCGCGCGCCGAGGCGTCCGGTGCGGCTGCGGCACTCCCCCTC
The DNA here is from genome assembly GCF_042263835.1 of Streptomyces sp. NPDC056128. NCBI lineage: Bacteria > Bacillati > Actinomycetota > Actinomycetes > Kitasatosporales > Streptomycetaceae > Streptomyces > Streptomyces sp. NPDC056128. The sequence continues at coordinate 311,278 of NZ_JBHJVQ010000004.1, forward strand.
GGCGGTCGTCCTGCACGCCGGAACCGACCGGACGTGGCCCGGTCTCGCCCACCACACGCTGTCCTTCGGCGGCGCCTGGGAAGCCACCTTCGACGAACTGACCCGCACGGGGCGGCTGATGAGCGACCCGTCCCTGCTGATCACCCGGCCGACGGCACACGACCCCGGCCTCGCACCGCCGGGCCGCCACCTCCACTACGTCCTCGCGCCGTGCCCGAACACCGAGGTGGGGCCCTCCGCCGCCGCGTGGCGCGACCTGGGTCCCCGCTACCGGGACGGCCTGGTCGCCGAGCTGGAGCGGCGGGGACTGGACGGGTTCGCGGCCGGTGTCCAGGAGGAGTTGCTGGTCACCCCGCTGGACTGGGCGGCACAGGGGCACGCGGCGGGCAGCCCCTTCTCGGTCTCCCACACCTTCGCCCAGACCGGCCCGTTCCGCCCCCGCAACCTGGTGCACGGCGTGGACAACGTCGTACTGGCGGGCTGCGGCACCACCCCGGGCGTGGGCGTGCCGACCGTACTGATCAGTGGCAAGCTCGCCGCCGCACGGGTCACCGGCGGGGCCCGTGCCGCCGCCCGTACGGTGCACCCCCGTACGGCGCCACGAGCCGAGCGTGCCGATGTCACCCCGACCGCGGAAGGCTCCCATGGCCCGTCGTGAACTGGATGCCGCGCACATCACCGATCCCGGCCTGCGCGCCGACTACACCCTGTGCAGACGGCTCAACGCCCGTCACGGCAAGACCTACTTCCTGGCCACCCGGCTGCTCCCGCTGGAGCGCCGCGCCCGCGTGCACGCGCTGTACGGCTTCGCCCGCTGGGCCGACGACATCGTCGACGACCTGGACCGGCACCGCACACCGACGGAACGCGACCGGCTGCTGCGGGTCCTGGAGAGCGACCTCGCGCACGGGCTGCGGACCGGTGAGGGGACCGAGCCGGTGGTCCGGGCGGTCGCCGACACCGCCGCACGGCACGGCATCGAGCACTCGCTGTTCGCCGACTTCCTCGTGTCGATGCGCAGCGATCTGCATGTCACGGACTACCCGACCTACGCCGACCTGCGCGCCTACATGCACGGCTCGGCCGCGGTGATCGGCCTCCAGATGCTGCCGGTGCTGGGCACGGTCGTCCCCCGCGAGGAGGCCGCCCCGCACGCGGCGGACCTCGGGGTCGCCTTCCAGCTCACCAACTTCCTGCGGGACGTCGGCGAGGACCTGGACCGGGGCCGCGTGTACCTGCCGGCCGACCTGCTCGCCGCGCACGGTGTGGACCGGCCGCTGCTGGAGTGGAGCCGCCGCACGGGACGCAGGGACCCCCGGATCCGCGCGGCGCTCGTCGCCGCCGAGGCCATGACGCGGGAGGTGTACCGGGCGGCGGAGCCGGGCATCGCCATGCTCGATCCACGGGTGCGTCCCTGCATCCGCACCGCGTTCACGCTCTACGGCGGGATTCTCGACGCGATCGCGGAGCAGGACTACACCGTGGTGCACCGCCGTGCCGTGGTCTCGCGCGGGCGTCGCGCGGCCACGGCCGCCGCCGGAGTGGTGGGCGTCGTACGCGCGCGCCGACGTGCCCGCGGCACGCACCCGGCGCCGCGGACGGGCGACGCGGCGCCCCGGACGAAAGGACCCGTGCAGTGAGTGACCGAGCGGACCGGGCGGGCTGGACCCCGCCGCTGCGGCGGCGCGGCCGGTCGGACTGGGCGACCCAGACCCCGACCTGGCGGGAGGCGCGCCCGGCACTGATCGACGACGCCCTCAAACGGGCCTCGGCGCGTCCCTCGGGCAACTGGTTCGTCGTCGGTGCCTCCCGGGACGTGCGCACCGGTGGCCGCCCCTGCGGGAGGACCGTGGGCGGCACCGAGGTGGTGCTGTGGCGCTCGGACACCGGTGAGCTGCGCGCGGGCCCCGGGGCGTGCCCGCATCTGGGCGCTCCCCTGCGGGAGAGCCGGGTGGTGTGCGGGACGCTGGTGTGCCACTGGCACGGACTGGCCCTGGACGGCGGGCCGTTCGCCGGCTGGGAGCCGTTCCCGGTCCACGACGACGGAGTCCTGGTGTGGGTCCGGCTGGACGCGGTCGGCGGCGAGGAGCCCTCGGAGCGTCCCGTGGTCCCGGAACGGCCCGCGCCGGACGGCGGTGTGGACGCCGTCTTCACGGCGGTGGGGCGGTGCGAGCCCCAGGACGTGGTCGCCAACCGGCTCGATCCGTGGCACGGCTCGTGGTTCCACCCGTACTCGTTCGTGGACCTGACGGTGGCCCGGCCGCCGCTGGGCGACGCGGACGACGCGTTCGTCGTGGACGTGTCGTTCCGGGTGACGGGCCGTCTGGTGGTGCCGGTCCGGGCGGAGTTCACCGCGCCGGAGCCGCGCACGGTCGTCATGCGGATCACGGAGGGTGAGGGGTCCACGTCCGTCGTGGAGACCCATGCCACGCCGCTGACCGCCGAGGGGGCGGCGCGTCCGCGGACCGCCGTCGTCGAGGCGGTCGTCGCGGCCTCCGACCGGCGGGGCTTCGCGCTCGCGCGGGCCGCCGCGCCGGTGCTGCGGCCGTTGATGCGCCGGACGGCCGGGCGGCTGTGGCGCGACGACCTCGCCTACGCGGAGCGGCGGTGGGCGCTGCGCAGCACGGGCCGGTTCCCGGGCTGAGCGCGGTTCCCGGCCCGGCCGAGCGCCCGCAGTACGGGTGACCGGCCGGCCCGGGGCACGGTCCACAGCACCTGGCCCCGCACCCCCCAGCCCGCGAGGAGCACTCCGGCCGCCAGGAATCCGGTGGTGGCCGCGCGTTCCATCAGGGCCACGGGCAGGTCGCAGCGGATGGCGTCGCCGGCGAGCGTCACGTTCGGGTGGGGGGTCAGGACGGTGGGCCGCCGGGAGTAGGAGCCGACCGGGAAGAGGGGGCAGTCCGCGCGCCATTCGTGCCGGGCGTCGACGATCCGGGCTCGCCGTGTCTCGGGGTAGACCCGGCGCAGGCTGTCCAGGAGGCGGTTCTGCACGGTCTCGGGGTGGGCGTGGGCGGGGACCGCGTAGGCGTGCAGTTCCACCACCGAGCCTCCGGTCCGGGCGGCCCAGCGGGCGGCCTCGCCCTCGTAGCGCTCCAGCACGCTGATGTTGTCCAGTCCGTCGTAGCCGCTGGTGCCGAGGAACCCGGCGCGGTCGGCGTGGACCGGCCGGTCCAGCCAGAGCCGGGAGACGAGGAAGGGCGGTGCGGTGCCGAGCGAGGCGATGTCCTCGCGCCAGGTCCGTGTGCCGAGCCCGGGTGACGCGGCGGTCAGTCCGCGCAGGGCTCCGGGGTCGAGGGCGAGCACCGCGGCGTCGTACCGGTCCAGGGCGTCGTCGGTGCGCACCTCCACTCCCCCGGCGTCGTCCGGGTGGACGCCGCGCACGGATGTGCCGGTGCGGAGGTCGGTGCCGAGGCGCTGGAGGTAGGCGCCGAGCGGGTCCCACAGGGCCTGGGGGAACGGCTCGTCCGGCACGTCGAAGAGCAGGCCCTCGGCCGAGCCGAGGAAGTAGATGTGGAACATCAGCAGCAGTTCCGCGGCGGACAGTTCCCGCGGGTCGGCGAAGAAGCTGCGGGAGAACACCTCGAAGGCCAGATGGTGCGCGGCCTCGGGGAAGCGGACGCGTTCGAGGAACTCCGTGGCGCTCGTGGAGTCGAAGCGGTCGTAGACCTCGGGCACGCGCACGTCGAGGAGCGGCAGCGCGGCCCCGGCGTCCATGGCGGCGAGGTCGCGCCAGCCGAAGGTGGGGCTCAGGGCGACGAAGCCGAGCGCGCTGAGCGGCGGGGTGCGCGGGACCCGGGCGAAGCTGTCGGTCAGCCCGCCGCTGTGCCGCAGCGGGTAGTCGGGCAGGGGGCGCAGCCGGTCGAGCCCGGGGTCGGTCCGCCGCAGCAGGCCGCGCAGGTTGTAGTACTGGCGGAAGAAGGCGTGGAAGCCGCGGCTCATGGTGGCCGCGGACCCGTCGGCGAGGCGGGTGGGCCGGCCCGCGAGCCGGCCGCCGAGCGTGTCCTCGCGTTCGTACAGGGTCACGCGGGCGCCGCGTTCGGCCAGCAGGGTGGCCGCGGCCAGTCCGGCGATTCCCCCGCCGACCACGGCGACCGCCGGGGCGTCCCCGGGGTCGAAGCGGGCCCGGCCCGGCGCGGGCATCATGATCTCGGCCTTGCGGTCGCGTCCGCGCCGGGCCGCCGGCCGGGCGGCGCTCACCGGGCCACCTCCAGCGGTCGGGCGGCGACACCGTTGCGGGCCAGGAAGGTGTGCACGAGGCCGGTCTGCCAGCCGGCGACGGGGGCCGCGCGTACGCCGGTGAACCCGGCGTCGGTGAGGCGCGCCGTGAAGGCGGGAGCGGTGTCGAAGTGGACGACGCTGTGCCACAGGTGCCGGTACAGGGCGCGGTCGCCGCTCAGGGTGCCCGCGGGGATGATCAGACCCCGGCAGACGGCGGTCCACAGGGCGTGGTGGGCGGCCGAGCCGCTCAGGCTGTACTCGTGGACGGCGAGCCGGCCGCCCGGCCGCAACAGGGTGCGGACCGCGGCGAGGACGCCGTCCGGGTCGGTGACGTTGCGGAACAGGTAGGCGGCGAAGACCGCGTCGTACGGTCCCTCGCCGGTCGTGACGACTTCCTCGGCGGTCAGGTGCCGGAAACGGACGCGGGCCGGCCAGGGTTTGGCGAGGGCGCGCCGCAGCATCCCCGCCGAGGCGTCGACGGCGGTGATCCGGGCGCGGGGTGCGGCCCGCAGCAGGGCCCGGGTGGAGGTACCGGTGCCGCAGCCGAGGTCCAGGACGTGCAGGCCGGCGCCGGCGCGGGGCAGTTGGAGTCGGCGTGCCGAGCGCAGGAGGTCGGTGCGGTAGCCGGGGTTGAGGGCCGTGAGCCGGTCGTAGGTGTGCGAGGCGTGGTCGAAGGCGCGTGCCAGGTCGTGGTCGCGCAGGAGTGTCATCGGTGGTTGTCTCCGGTTCGTGGGGTGCCGTGCGGGCGCCGGGGCAGGAAGGGGAGTTCGAGGGCGGTGCGGAGCATCGGGCGCACGGGGGTGCGCAGGCCGATGCCCCATTCCTCCCAGGGGGTGGTGTCGCCGTCGAGGAAGCGCAGCAGCCGGTGCGGCGGGATCCGCCGGAAGAGGCCGGTGAAGAAGTCGGGGCCGTTGATCCGGCCGGTGTCCAGGGCCCGCAGCAGGACCGCGTCCATGGCGAGGGCCCGCCGTCCGTGCGGAGGCGGCACGAGGGCACGGCCCTCTTGCAGGGCCGCGGCGATCGCGCGGCTCTGCCGTTGCACGGCGGCGAAGGTGTAGCCGGTCGCGGGCCGGGTGGCACCGCCCGCGGTGCCGATCCGGAACACTGCGGGGCCCACCCGGCGGGCGAAGCGCGCGTCGGTCATCGGGATGACTCCCTGCTCCGCCGACTCCACGGTGAACGCGCCGAGTTTCAGGACGTCGTGGGTGTAGTGGGCCAGCGCCGCCTCGTACGCCTCGGTGGTCAGCGGGGTCCGGGAGAACTCGGTGTACTCGACGAGCGCGCGGTCCGGTGCCAGGGGCAGTACGTAGCCGAAGGCGAGGCCGTGCGGCGGTTGCGGGACGCGGAAGTCCATGAGGTCGGCCACGCCGGGGTCGAACCGGTGGGCGTCGGTGCGCAGGAACCAGCCCCGGAAGTGCTGCGCCAGCTGAGTCCGGGCCGGGGGCAGGGCGGGCCTGGGGCGGGAGTCGAACACCTGGCGTGCGCGGAGCAGCCGGGTGCCGCCGTCGGGGGTGGTGCAGCGTACCTCCGCCGTGCCGTCGGCGGTGTTGCGCACCGTGTCCGCCGTCGCGCGCAGGACCCGTACGCCGGGGGAACGGGCCAGCCGCGCGTGCACCAGCCGTTCGAAGTCCGTGGACCGGAGCATGCGGTAGCGCAGGGGTGCAGGGTCGACGGTGACGGCGCGGCCGTCGGTGCCGTGGACGCGCAGCCGGGACCAGGAGGCGCCGATCGCCTCCTCGAAGTCATCGGTGTCGCGGGTGTCGTGGTCCCAGTAGCACCAGGTCCGTTCGGGGGGACGCAGTGGGCCGTCCGGGGCCTCCACGAGGGTGACGGTCGGGGAGGCGGGGGCCGTCAGCCGGAGCGCGAGGCTGAGTCCGGCCGCACCGCCGCCGACGATGACGACGTCCGACGTCGCGTCGGGCGCGGGGGCGGGCCGGTTCACCTGGTGCGCCGTTCGACGACGGGTGTTCCGTCCGGGTCGGTGCGGACGAGTTCGGCGTCCGCCGCCAGCGCGTCGGCGACGGCCGCCACGACCCGGTGCGGGTCGCCGCCGGCCGGCATCGGCGGGGCCGTGCCCGCGACGGGCCGGTCGGCGAAGCCCGTGTCGAGGTGTCCCGGCCGGACCTCCAGGACCCGGATGCCGCCGGCCCGTACCTCGCGGCGGGCCGCGTCGAGCCAGGCGCTCAGCGCCGCCTTGGAGGCGCTGTAGTCGGCCATGCCCGCCTGGGGGCGCCGCGCGACGATCCCGGTGAAGGCGGCGATCGCCGAGCCGGGACCCAGGACGGTGAAGGCGGCGCGGAAGAAGGCGGTGGGCGCGAGGACGTTGACGGCCGTCAGGTGCTCCGCGATCTCGTCGCCGACCTCCGCCGCCGGGCCGAAGGCCACCGACCCGAAGGCGGTGACGACGGCGTCCAGCCCGCCCAGTTCCTTCGCCGCGTCGTCGACCGCGCGGGCGCAGGACGCGGGGTCGTAGGCGTCGAACGTGACGGTCGGGGCGCCCGGGTGGGCGCGTGCGGCCGCCGCGAGCCGCGCGGGGTCGCGTCCCGCCAGTGCCGGCCGCGCTCCGCGGCCCCCGAGTTCGGCGGTGAGGGCACCGCCGAGGACGCCGGTGGCACCGGCCACCAGCACGCGCGCGCCGTCGAGGTTCACTGTCCACTCCCGATCGCAGGGTCAGGGCGGCGGTCTCGCCCGTCGTCGGTGTCGTCCGGGTATTCCGTGTCCCGGCCCGTGGTGGATGCGGCGGGTGCCGTCCGGTCGGCGGTCAGTCGCCGGCCCGGTCGGCGAGCAGTTCCCGGGCGGCCCGGGTGCCCGAGGCGAGGGCGCCCTGCACGCTGCCGGTCGCCCGGTGGTCGCCGCAGACGTGGCGGCCCTCGGAGACACGCGTCGTGCGGCTCGTCGGCCACGGCGGCGTCATGGCGGGCAGTGCACCCCGGACGGTGTACGTGGCGACCGGTGTCCAGTCGCCGGTGTCGGTGCCGTACAGCTCGGCCAGGCGGCGCAGGACGGTCCCGTCCGCTCCGGGGCGGTCGGGGCCGAGGACGGAGGTGGAGACCAGCGCGGTGCCGGGGGGTGCGTAGGTGGGCGCGACCTCGGTCGGCACGCAGGTGTTCAGTACCTCGCCGGTGCCGTCCACGACCAGCGTGGGTTCGGCCAGCGGTGTGCGGGGCGCGGCGTGGTAGTAGGTGGTGACGGTCCGGGTCTCCGGGACCTCCTGGCCCGGCAGCAGACGTGCCGCCGTGGCGGCGTCCGTCGCCACCACCACGGACGGGGCCCGCAGTTCCCGGCCGTCCGTCAGGAGTACTCCGGAGTCGGTGACCGCCTCGACGGGCGTCTCCAGCCGGAGAACTCCTGCGGGCAGGCCGTCGGCCAACTGGGCGGGGACGGCGCCGATTCCACCGGCGGGCAGACAGAGGGTGCCCCTGACCATGCTGCGCCAGACGAGGTGGAAGAAGCGCGCGGAGGTCTCCAGCCGGTCCTCCAGGAACACCCCGGACAGGAAGGGCCGCAGGATGTCGGTGACCACCGCGTCGGAGACTCCGGCGCGGGTCAGGGCGTCGGCGGTGGACCGGTCCGGGCCCCGTTTGAGCAGACCGGCGGGGAGCAGGGTGTCCCGGGCGGTGAGCGCGGCGAGGGCGGCCAGGTCACGGGCGTCCAGCACCTTCCCGGGCAGCAGCGTTCCCGCCGCCCGCGGACGCCGGGTCGGATCAACGAGGCGGACGGCACCGGCCGGGGTGTGCGCAACGATGCCCGGGGTGAACGGCCGCAGTCGCAGGGCGCGCAGGTCGAGGCGCCTTTTGACCTGGGGGTAGGAGGTGTTGAACACCTGGAACCCGCGGTCCAGCAGGAACCCGTCCCGCCGGTCCGTGCTCATCCGGCCGCCGACCCCGTCCGACGCCTCCAGCAGCGCCACCCGCCGTCCGGCCCGGCACAGGTCCAGCGCGCAGGCCAGACCGGCGAGCCCCGCTCCGACGACGACCGTGTCCGGAGTCCCGTGGTGGTGAGTCGTCATGCGCACCCCTCCTTCGACACCGGCCTCCGCCCGTCGGGAGACCGGATCCACCCGAGCACGTTCCGCCCGGTGAGGCCAGGCGGCACCGCCGTCGGGTACCCGAGAGGACGAGCGACGTCACCTGTGTACGACCGACTCCACCACCGCGACGGCCTCCGACAGGCCTGGCGGGTGCGGCAGCCCCGGTGAGGTCTGCCCGGCCCAGCCGGGGCCGAGCGTCAGCACCACGGGCTTCCTGCGGGCGCCGCGCACGCCCCACTCGATCGCCGAGACGTGCTGGGCGAGCGGCCGGCTGGCCGTGGTGCGGGACTGCGCCCACAGCCCCACCGCGGCCGGTCCGGTCCGGCGTACGGCGGCCACGAGCGACTCGACGGGCAGGGCACCGCCGAACATGCGGACCGGCAGGCCCCGTTCGGCGAGCGCGGCGGCCAGGACCTCCAGGGGCAGCGTGTGGTTCTCCGCGGGCACACAGGCGAGCACGGTGGTGGCGCCGGGCCGGTCGGCGACCACGGGCGGCGCGTGGCGGCGCAGGGCGCCGGAGACGTGCCAGGACAGGAAGTGCTCGACCTCGACGTACCGCTCGCCCGCGGTCTCCCACTTGCGTCCGACGGCCTGGAGCGTCGGCATGATCACTTCCGTCCAGGCCGCGACCAGGCCGTGCTCCTCGATCGCGTCCTCCAGCAGCTTGTCGAGGGCGGCGGCGTCGAGTCGCAGGGCCGAGCGGGCGATGCCCTTGCATTCCTGGCGTACGTCGCCGAGCCGCATGCCGGTGCCGGCGCGGCTGCGTTCCGGGGGCGGCGGCGGCCGGGGAGCGGTCCGGCGCGGGGGCGTGTCGGGGGCGGCTTCGCCGAGGGCCAGGCGGGCGGCCTCGGCGGGCGGCAGCCCGGTCGCGGTCAGCGCGCACATCCGTTCCAGCCGGGCGAGGTCGTCGGCGGTCCAGCGGCGGTGCCGGCCGCCGGTGTGCGCGGCGGGACCGAGCCCGTAGCGGCGGTCCCACGACCGGACGGTGGTCGGCGCCACCCCGAGACGCCGTGCCACCTCGCCGGTGGTCAGCCCGCCACCGCGCCGGGCATCCGCCTCGGCATCCGTCTCATCGTCCCTGTTCAGACGCATGTTCCCATCTTACGACGCATAAACGACGCATGTTGTGTGCGTCGTTCGCTCTCACAAGACTGTTTTCCAAGGGCTGCTGCCAACGAATCCCACACCGTCCGGAACCCGCCGCGCGGGTGGCTCTCCGCCTCGGACAGCGCAGACGGCAGGAGGAACAGGTCATGAGCACGAAAGCGCGACACTCCGACGTCCCCGCCGGCACGCCGGCGAGCCCGCCGGACGAGGAGGAGCTGGCCCGTGGTCTGTGCGCGTCCGACGAGATCGCCTTCGCGGCCGTCTACCGGCGCTGGGGCTCACTCGTCCACACCCTGGCCAGCCGCTCGCTCGGTGACCCCCACGAGGCCGAGGACGTGACGCAGCAGGTGTTCATCGGCGCCTGGCGCGGACGGGCGGGCTACCGCCCGGAGCGGGGGCCGCTCGGCGGCTGGCTGGTCGGCATCACGCGCCGCAAGATCGTCGACGCGCTGGCGGCCAGGACACGCCGCCTCGCCCTGGTCGAATCGGTGGCGTACGACGCCGACGGGCACCGCCACGACGCGGGCGTGGACGAGGTCCTGGACCGGGTGCTGCTGGTCGACGCGCTGTCGCGGCTGCCCCGGGGCCAGCGTGAGGTCCTGTGCATGGCCTTCTACGAGGACCTCACCCAGGCCCAGATCGCCGAGCGCACCGGCACGCCGCTGGGCACGGTCAAGAGCCACACCCGCCGCGGTCTGCACCGGCTGCGCGAGGGGATCGAGCAGGGCCGGGCCGACGAGCACGCGGCGGCGGCCCGCGAAGAGAAACCGCACCGCACGGCGCATCCGTCGTGACGCCCGTGCCCGAACCAGATACGAGCCATCAACGAGACCGCCCCGACGGGCGCCACTCTCGAAGAAGGGATGATCCTCATGGCTTCCCGAATCCCGCTCATCCTCGGCGCGTCGGCCGGAGCCTGCGCTTTGGCCCTCACCGCCGCCGCACCCGCCGTGTCCGCACCCGCGGGCGGCGGTGACGACTCGGCCATGGTCTCCGTCTTCCACGGCGTTCCCGGACTCACCGTCGACGTCTACGCCAACGGTGACGAGCTGCTCGGCGACTTCAAGCCCGGCACGGTGACCGACCCGCAGTCCCTGAAGGCAGGCACCTACAACATCCAGGTCTTCGAGGCCGGCCAGGGCCCCGACGGCACCCCGGCCATCGAGAAGGAGGTCAAGGTACCCGCCGGAGCGAACGCCACCATCGCCGCGCACCTGTCCGCCGACGGCACACCCCAGCTGACGGCCTTCACCAACGACGTCTCCGCGGTCGACGACGGCCAGTCGCGGCTGACGGTACGCCACGTCGCCGCCGCACCCGCCGTGGACGTCCGCGCGGACGGTCAGCCGGTGTTCAAGGGACTGGAGAACCCGAAGCAGGACACCGCCGTGGTCGACGCCGGTACGGTCTCCGCCGATGTGGTGCTCGCCGGCACCGACACCGTGGCGATCGGCCCGGCCGACCTGAACCTCAAGAACGGCACGAGCAACGTCGCCTACGCCTGGGGCAGCGCGGCCGACAAGAACCTGGCACTGGCGACCCAGACGCTCGACACCACGGAAGCCTCACCGAGCGGCGGCTACTCGGGCGCCAACGCCGCCGGCCTCACCCCGAACTCCTCGGAGCAGTGGCTGGCCTGGGCGGCCGTGACGGGCATGGTCACCCTGACCGGCGTCCTGGTGATCCGCAGGGCCACGGAGCACCGTGGGTGAACCGGCCCCGGCACACCGGCAGGAGGGCAGCGGTGCCACATGTCGACCCCGCACATCTGGTGGAACTGGCACTCGGAAACGACGTCACGCACGACGACGTCGGCGCCCTCCAGCACCTCGCCGCGTGCGGGCGCTGCCGGGAGGAACTGCACCTCATGACCCGCGTCGTCATGGCGGCACGCGGAGTCGAGGAGCCGGACCTCCCGAGCGCCCCTCCGGCACGCGTGTGGCAGCGCATCGCCCAGGGCCTGTCCGAGGCGGACGGACCCGCCGCACCCGCACCCGCGGCACCCGTGGACGCGCAACGTCACCCGCACACGACATCCACCGCGCGACACCCCACCCGACCCCGCACCCGTGGGCGCCGCACCGTCGGAGCCGCACTCGGGCTCCTCGCCGGGGCGGCGGTCGTCCGGTGGTGGCGGAAGCGGTGAGCGCGGTCGGCCCGCGGCAGGGGGGCACGTCCCCGCCGCCGGTCACGGGAAGCGCACGCCGACGGCCAGTTCCCCCTCCGGGCCGGGTTCCGCCGTGAGCCGGGCGTCGTGGGCCTGGGTGATGGAGCGGACGATGGAGAGGCCCAGTCCGTGGCCCGTGGTGGCCGTACGGTCCTGGGCATGGCGGCGGAAGGGTTCGAAGAGGTCGGTGACGTGCTCGGCGGGGATACGAGGGCCGGTGTTGGTGACCGTCAGGCAGCGGCCGTCCAGTCGGACCCGCACGTGACCGCCGGTGTGGTTGTACTGGATGGCGTTGCGCACGAGGTTGGTCAGGAGATGACGCAGGAGAAGCGGGTTGCCCACGACGACCAGCGGTGAGTCCGCCGTGACGGCGAGGGTCACGCCGCCGCGTGCGGCGTGCTCGGCGTGTCCGGTGGTCACGAGCCGGGCCGTGTCCGCCAGGTCGACGCTCTCCGTCTCGTCCAGGCCGCGGTCGCTGCGGGCGAGCAGCAGCAGTGCGTTGATCAGCTGTTCGGCCTCGCGGTTGGCGGCGAGCAGGTCGTCGCGGACCTCGGCGAGATCGTCGGTGAGCGGTCCGGCCAGGCCCACCTCGATGCTGGTGCGCTGGACGGCGAGGGGGGTCTTCAGTTCGTGGGAGGCGTTGGCGACGAATCGGCGCCGGCTCTCGAAGGAACGCTCCAGCCGGTCCAGCATGGTGTCGAAGGTGTCGGCGAGGCGGTGGAGTTCGTCGTCGGGGCCGGTCAGGGCCAGGCGCTGGTCGAGGTTCTGTTCGCTGATGCGGCGCGCGGCGTCCGTCATGGAGACGACCGGCCGCAGGGCCCGTCCCGCAAGCCACCAGCCGAGCACCCCGGCCAGCAGTGCCGTGAACAGCAGGCCGACGGCCGACCAGAGCACCATCTGGCGCAGCGCGGTGTCCTGGACGGCCTGCACCGTCTGGTCGATCTTCCGGACCATGGCGACGTCGCCGTCGGCGCGGACCCGGTGGGGCGTGCTGCCCGTCGGCCGCATCGGTCCGGCCGAGGAGGCGCCGCCGGTCAGGGTGTTGCCGTAGGTGATCTCCATGCCCTCGACCTGTTCGGCCGTCCCGTAGCGCACGAGGAGCACCACGAAGGCGAGCAGCGCCACGCCGGCGAGCAGGACCAGGGCGCCGATGGCCGTGGCGAGGCGGGCGCGGAAGGGGATGCGGCTCAGGCGGGCCCGGTACCGGCGGACGGGGTTCAGTCGCACAGCCGGTAGCCCTGTCCGTCGTCCACGGTGATGAGCGCCGCGGGACCGAGCTTGCCGCGGAGCCTGCTGACGGTGGCGCGGACCGCGCTGGTGCGCGGGTCGAGATGCTCGTCCCAGACGGTGCGGACGAGTTCGCCGTGCGGCACGGGTGCGCCCGTCGCGGCCATCAGCAGTTCCAGGACCGCGAACTCCTTCGGCGTCAGGTCCAGCGACCGGCCCTCCACGGACACCTCCCGGCGCGTCCGGTTCAGGCTGATGCCCTGGTGGCGCAGGACCACGGGTGGGGGTTTGGGCACACGGCGGCTCAACGCCCGCACGCGGGCGACCAGTTCGGCGAAGTCGAACGGCTTGGGCAGGTAGTCGTCGGCGCCGAGGGCGGTGAGGCCGTACACCCGGTCGGCGATCTCCCCGGCCGCGGTCAGCATCAGGATCGGCGGCGCGTCGCCGGCCGCGCGCAGCCGCCGGCACACCTCGTCGCCGGTCATGACGGGCAGATCGCGGTCGAGGATCAGCACGTCGTAGTCGGTGTGCAGACACATCCGCTCGGCCATGTCCCCGGAGCCGGCCACGTCGACGGCCATCGCCTGCCGGCGCAGGCCGGTGGCGACGGTGCGGGCGAGAACGCGGTGATCCTCGGCTACCAGAACTCTCATGCGCCCATGAAAGCAAGGTCACCATTGCACCGGGATAAGGACGGGGACGCCTCGGGCAGACCATCGGGCTCGGCGCTTATGCCGCTGTAACGCGCTTATCCGGCTGCGAACGGCCGCCTGTTCTCCTCCTCCCCATGAACTTCGTCAAGCGCGCCGGGACGAGCCTGCGGGTCCGGAAGTCCAGGACCGCCGCCCTGTTGGGGATCTTCCTGGTGGTCTGCACCCTGCTGCTGGGCGGGTTCCTGCTCCAGGGCGCCGCGGCCCGGCAGGAGGCCGAGGTGGGGCGCGTCATCGGCGTCGACGTGACCGTGCGGGGCAAGGGCCTCACCCCGGGCCTCGCGGACCGGCTCGGTTCCTCGGAGGTGGTGCGCCGCTACAACCCGCTGCTCCCGTCGGCGGCCGCGGCCAGCGGCTTCTCCCCCCTGGAGTCCGACGTGCCGGCGCCCGGTGGCACCCGCGCCGGGAACGGCGAGGAACGGCCCCTGCTGGCACTCGACGGCGTGCGGGACTCCGGCCTGCTGCTGCCCTTCTCCTACGGCTCGGCCAGGATCACGGCGGGTCGCGCCATCACACCACGGGACGCCGGCCGCCGCGTCGCGTTGGTCGAGGAGCGACTCGCCCAGCGGAACGGCCTCACGGTGGGCGACACCGTGCGGGTGCGGTCGGCCGACGGCGAGCGCACCACGTCCGCCACGATCGTCGGGGTGTTCAAGGATCCGACGCCCGACCCGGCCCGGTGGACACCGGCGGGAACTGCCCGGCAACACGGTCTACGTTCCCGTGGGCACGGTGCGGCAGTTGGGCGGCGGTACGGCGGACGTCACCGAGGCGGTCTACCGGATCGGGTCGCCGGAACAGGCCGAACACCTCCACGCCGAGGCCGAACGGCTCCTCGGCGCCGGCGCCTTCGAGTTCCGCGTCAACGACAAGGCGTATCGGGACCAGGTCCGGCCGGTCCAGCGCGTCGGCACCTTCGCGGAGCTGATCGTCTGGCTGATCGCGCTGGCGGGTGCGCTGGTCCTGGGCCTCGTCGTGCTGTCGCAGACCCGCGAGCGCCGTGCCGAACTCGGGGTGCTCCTCTCGATGGGCGAGCGGAAGTGGAGGCTCGTCGGCCAGCACGTCGTGGAGGTGACCGCCGTCGCCCTGCCCGCCGTGTTCCTCGCCGCCCAGATCGCTCTCGCGGCCGGCCCGCGAACCGGTGACGCCCTCCTGCCCGGCGGGGCGGACAAGCCCGCCGCCCGTACCGGGGCACCGCGTACCACGGTCGACCCGCCCGTGACCCGCGTCGAACTCTCCGACGTCGGCGGGGTCGCCGGCATCGCCCTGGGCATCTCCCTGGTCGCCACGGTCGTCCCCGGCATCGGGATCCTGCGCCTGCACCCGCGCTCCATCCTCACCGACGACGCATAGCCACCGCACAGCACCGAGCCCGACAGCGGCTCCGACACCGATACCCACGGGAAGAACCGAACCTCATGAACTTCGTCAAACGCGCCGGCCTCAGCCTGTGGGCGCGCAAGGGCAGGACTCTGATCACCCTGTGCACCTTCCTGGTCATCTCCGTGATGGTGCTGGCCGGCGTGCTGATCAACGACGCGACGGCACAGGCCCGGCGGGAGGCCACGCGTTCCGTGGGCGCCGAGGTCAGCCTCGGGATGGACCTGGACGACCTGAGCGGCAGCGGCGGCGGCTTCCAGGCACCGCGGATCGACGCGTCCACCGTGGACGAGCTGGGCGGTTTGCCGCAGGTGCGGAAGTACACCTACTCGATGTGGGACCGCGGCATCCTCAAGGGGGACGCCGAGCTGGTCACCGAGGGCGCGCAGGGCGGCATGGGGCCCGGCGGGACGGCGACTGTGGGCGTCCTCGACTCCTCGCTGCGGGCCGACTTCCGCAGCGGCAGGTTCCGGCTCCTGTCCGGGCGGCACCTGACGGCCGCCGACAAGGACGACAAGCTCCTGCTGATCGAGGAGCGGCTGGCCCGGAAGAACGGGCTGCGGGTCGGCGGCAGGATCACGCTGGGCAGCAACGACGGCAAGTCCTCGGCCGACTTCACCGTGGCCGGGATCTACCGTGACCCCCGGCCCGCCTCCGAACCCGACCCGGAGTACGGCGTCAACCCGGCCAACATGCTCTACGCGTCGGTGGGCGCCTTCGCCGGCCTCAACTCCGGCGGCGACGGGGCCGCGAAGGACTCCGGGGGCGGCTCCCTCCAGGTCGCCGAGGCCACCTTCCTCCTCCGCGACGCCGACGACCTGAGCGGCTTCAAGAAGGAGGCCAAGACCGTCGCCGGGCCGGCGCTCGACGGGTTCGCGCTCGACGCCAACGACAAGGCCCTGCGGCAGATGACGGGCCCGCTCAAGAGCATCGGCTCCACCGCCACCCTCGCCATGTGGCTGATCGGCGTCGCGGGCGCCGCCGTTCTCGCCCTGCTGGTCGACCTCGCGGTCAAGCAGCGCCGCAGGGAGTACGGCGTGCTCCTGGCCATGGGCGAGAAGAAGGGCAAACTCGTCGTCCAGCAGGCGCTGGAGATGGTCGTGGTGGCCGCCGTCGCCGTGGGCCTGAGTTCCCTGTTCACCGGTGCCCTCACGCAGTACGCGGGCCAGTCGCTGCTCGGCCGGGAGGCCGCGGCGGCCCAGCGGAAGATCGACTCCTGGGAGGCGCCGCCCCCCGGCAGCACGGGCCTCGACCAGGGCCTCGACCCCGACGACAAGCCGGTCGAGAACGCCGACCCCATCGACCGGATCACCGTACGTCTCGACCGGGCGGACCTCGCCACCGTGGGCGGCGTCGGCCTCGGCATCGCCCTCCTGGCCACCGCCCTCCCCGCCGCCGCGGTCCTGCGCCTCAGCCTGCGGGCCATCCTCACGAAAGGCAAGTGACCTCACCATGACCCGGGCCACCACCACCCGACCCGTCCTGCGGCTCGACGGCGTCAGCCACACCTACGCGGACCAGCGCCGCCGGACCACCGTCCTCAAGAACATCGACTGCGCCTTCGACCGCGGCACCTTCCACACCGTCCTGGGCCCCTCGGGCAGCGGCAAGACCACCCTGCTCAGCCTCGCCAGCGGACTCGACGCCCCGACCAAGGGCACCGTCAGCTTCGACGGCCGGGACCTCACCGAGCTGGGCCTCGGCCGCTACCGCAACAAGCACGCGGCGACGGTTTTCCAGCAGTACAACCTCCTCACCTACATGACCGCCCTGCAGAACGTCACCACCGCGATGGAGATCACCGGTGTCCGGCCCGCGACGGGCAGCCGCAGGTCCGGGGCCCTGCGCCTGCTGGAGAGCGTCGGCCTGGACGCCGACACCGCCCGGCGCAACGTACTGCGGCTGTCCGGCGGCCAGCAGCAGCGCGTCGCCATCGCCCGCGCGCTGGCCTGCGACGTCGACATCCTCTTCGCCGACGAACCCACCGGAAACCTCGACGAGGACACCGCGCAGGGCGTCATCGACATCTTCCGCGAACTCGCCCACACACAGGGCAAGTGCGTGGTCGTCGTCACCCACTCCCAGCGGCTCGCCGCCCAGTCCGACCGCGTCCTCACCCTGCGCAAGGGCAGGCTGACGGAACAGGTGAACCGGCCCTGAGAGAACGGTTTCCGAGCGCCCGGAGACCGTACTTCGGACAAGTACTCGCCCGGACCGGGGTACGTCGGAGATCATGAAGCATGCGACCGGACGACTGGCACGTCACCGAAGACCTCGACGAATTCCTCGCCCGCGCCGGAGACTTCCTGCGCTCACGCCCCGCCCTGCACACCACGCCGCTGACCACGCTGGAGAAGATGCGCACCTGGGGCGCGGAGGTGTTCGGCACCGAACCCGTCGTGTTCGGCCTGCTGGAGGCGGGGGGCGAGGTCCACGCGGCCTTCTACCGCCTCCCGTCCCGGCGCCTCACCCTCACCGCCCTCTCCCCCGAGCAGGCCGAGGTCCTCGCCACCCACCTGACGGGCCTCGGTCTCTCCGTCACCCGTGTCACCGCGGACCACGACACCGCCACCGCGTTCGCCGAAGCCTGGCAGCGGCACACCGGCGCCGCGTCCGCGCACAGCTGGCGGGGCCGGCTCCACCGCCTGGGCACGCTCACGCCGCCGGAGCCGCCGCCGGCGGGCCGGGGCCGGTCGGTGGACGAGGACGAGCACGAACACCTCATGGGCTGGTGCCGCGAGTTCGCCGCGGACGTCGGGGAAACCGTCTCCATAGACGCCGCCTCCTGGGCCGGCACCCGCTTCGCCGAGAAGCGGTACACCTACTGGGAGGCCCCGGACGGCACGCCCGTCTCCATGGCGGGCGTCAACCCGCTGGTCGGCGGCCAGGTCCGCATCGACCCCGTCTACACCCCGGCCCGGCTCCGGGGCCGCGGCTACGCCGGCGCCGTGACCGTCGAGGTCACCCGGGCCGCGCTCACCGCGGGCGCGACGGACGTCGTCCTGTTCACCAACCCCGCCAACCTCACCAGCAACGCCCTCTACCGGCGCATCGGATACCTGCCGTACGCCGACTTCACCGGCTACGACCTCTCCCACCCGGACGCTCCCGCACCCCGCCTCCGCCGGGACGGATGAACGCACGACCATTGACACGCCTCTCCGGGCCGTTCAAGGATGACCCTCGTTGACAACGTTGTCGCCTGGTGAAGAAGGACCATGATGGGCCCCGTTTCCCTCCCTGTCGGCCGCAGGCTCCTGCTCCAACTGCTCGGCGTGGCCGGCGCCGCGGCCGCGCTCCAGCCGGCGCTGGACACGCCCTCGGCCGCCGCCTCCGGCTCCGCCGCAGCCCGGTCCGTCGATCCGCCCGACGACGTCGCCGCCACGTACCACCGCGTCCTGTTGAGGCACACCCGCTGGTCCGAGACGCAGTGGGACGAGGCCAAGGGGACCTACACGGACGAGTACTTCGGCTTCGCCGTCGTCCTCGGACACGCCGTGCTGCTCACGCACGGCACCTTCGACGAGCGCGAGGCCGGCGTCGACCGGGAGACCCTCAGGCGGCGGACCCTGGCGACCCTGCGCCACTTCGCCTCCTCCAACCGGCTCACCGGCGGCACCGAGTGGGGCCGCACGCTGTTCTTCGACACCACGTTCCAGTCGTACTTCATCCTCGCGGCGCGCCTGCTCTGGGACGAGCTGGACGCGGGCACGCGCGCCGCGGTCGACACCATCACCCGCGAACAGGCGGCGTACACCCACTCCTTGGGCACCGGCGACGACCCGGCCTCCGGGGACTGGACCCCGAACGGCCTCGAGGGCGGGTACGCCGGTGACACCAAGCTGGAGGAGATGGGCCTGTACGCGCAGACCCTGGCCCCGGCGCTGGCCTGGGCACCGGACGACCGGCGCCGGGCCGACTGGGCCACCGCTTACGGAACCTGGTCGCGCAACGAGGGCGGGCTGCCCGCCGCCGACCTGGCCAACCCGGCGCGCGTGGACGGCGTCCCGGTCTCGCGCAACACCGCGCACAACACGTACGACACCTTCATCGTGGAGAACCACGGCTCGTTCGGGCCGCACTACCAGGCGGAGATGTGGCGCACCTCGGGCCGCAACGCCGCGCACTTCCTCGCGGCGGGCGAGCCGCTGCCCGAGGTCCTGACCAGGCAGCCCAACGCGGAACCGCTGTGGCGCACGCTGCTGGGTGTCATGTCGGACGCGGGCGAGCCGCTGATGCCCATGGTGAACGACCGGGAGCACCTGTACGGCAGGGACGTGATCCCGCTGGCCTTCCTCTCCCGGGTGGCCGGGGACCGGGCGGCGGCCCGCGCGGAGGCGGACCTGGCCGAGCGGCTGGAGGCGTACCAGAAGTATCCGCCGGAGTACCGGCTCGCGAAGTTCTCGGGCGAGCCCAAGTACGAGCCGGAGGCACGCGCGGAGCTCGCGATCAGCTATCTGCTGCACGTGTGGCCGACCGCCGGCCGCGGGGTGCGCCCGATGTCGCGCGAGGAGCTGTTCGCGCACGCGGCGGGCGTCACCGACTTCGGGACCGGCCCGGGTCTGGTCTCCCACCAGTCCCCCGCCGCCTGGGCGGGCGTGGTGACGAAGCCCGGGTTCGTCAAGTTCGGCTGGCAGCCCGGGCACGACGACTGGCTGTTCCGGCTCAGCGGCGGCACCCCGATGTTCCTGCCCTCGACGTCCGCGAAGGTCACCGGCAGGCAGGTGCGGGTGCACACCGCCCTGCGCGACGGGTTCGACGGCAGCGCCACGGTGCTGCGGCTGGGCGAGGGCTTCGCGGGATACGCGACACTCCCTTCGGGCGGGGTCGTCCACGCCTCCGACGCGGCGGGAGCGGGCGGCTCCCGGCTGGAGGTGCACAACCTCACGATGCCCGGTGTGGCCGGCCTGGACGGCAGCCGCACCTACCGGTTCGCGGAGGGCTCGGCCACGGTCCGCGCGCAGGACGCCTCGCCCACGGCGAAGGGACGCGTCGACGAACTGGCCTTCCCGGCCGCGACGGTGCGCCACATCAGGATGCTGGGCGTGCGGCCCGACCCGACGTACGGGTACTCGCTGTACGCCGTCGAGGTCCGCGCCGGGGACGGCACCGACGACCTCGCGCGCGGCAAGGCGGCCACGGCCTCCTCGCAGTCGGCCGGCATGACCGCCGACCTGGCGGCGGACGGCGACGCCGGCACCCGCTGGGCGGTCTCCCGCGAGGACAGGAAGCGCGCGGACAGCTGGTGGGCGGTGGACCTCGGCGCCGCCCGTGCGGTCGACCGGGTCACCCTGCGCTGGGAGGCGGCCGCCGGACGCTCCTACCTGATCCAGGGCTCGTCCGACGGCGAGCGGTGGACGGACCTGGCCACCGGACCGGCCCCGGCGCTGCGCAGCGAGGGCGGCTGGCTCGACATCGACGGCCGCGCCGGTCTGGTCGTCCGTGGCGGCGACGGCGAGCACACGGTGGCCGTGTACGGCGACACGATCGTGCCGGCCGAAGGGGCGCGGGACGCTCTCGTGATCGAGGGGCACTGCGGTGCGTCCCCCGCCGAGTTGCGCGCGCTGGCGGGCCGGCCGGCCCCCGTCGCCGAGGACGCCCGGGTCCGCGCGGCCCTCGTGGACGATCACCTGAGCCTGTTCAACCTGTCGGCGGACGCGGTCGACACCGGGGTCGAGGTGCCGCAGGAGGGGCGGCACCGGCACGTGTACGAGGGCGAGCAGACGGTGACCCGGCAGGGCCTCGGCTACACCGCGCGCCTGGACGCGGCGTCCGCGCTGCTGCTCCCGCCCCGGTTCACGCTCGTCCCGCTCTCGGGCAGGAGCCTGCCGCCGGGGCTGCGGGTCAGGGTGAGTGACGGGGCGACCCTGCACCTGTCGGGCCCCCGCTGCCGGGTGCGGATCGAGGCCCAGGGGCGCAGCACCGTCACGAACGTGCGCAACGGGCACGAGGTCCGTGTCACGCTGCGCGGCGCGCGGCCCTACCCGCACGACGACCACGCCCTGGGCCGGAACACCTTCCCGACCAATCCGCTGCCGCCGGGGATGTCCAGCCCGGGTGCCGCCGTCGACGGTGCCCCCGACACGGCGTGGCGGCCGGGCCGCGACGGCCGCATGGTGGTCGACCTCGGCGCGAGCACCGAGGTGCGCCGGGTGGAGGCGGAGTGGAGGACCGGCGCGGCCCCGGCGGCCCGCGTGGAGTTCAGCACCGACGGCGTGCGGTACCGGCGGGTGGGGACGCTGACCGGTCACGGGCGGGTGCGCGCGGTCGCGTACCGGGGCTCGGCCCGCTACGTCGCGGTGACGGTGGACGGGACGCCCCACGCGCACGAAGGGCTGGTGCGGCTCTCCGTGAACTGAGGAGGACCGGGTGACGGGAAGGACGCCGCCCAGGAACGCCGTGCCGACCCCCTTCGGGTGAAGCCGGGTCACGACCGTCGTGTGACCATCACGCGATTCACTCGTTTGAGAGATCAGCAACAGCAGATCCTCGGTCGTGGAGGGCACCGCTTATGCCCGTCAGTCGGTTCCGTGAGAGAAGTCGCCCGGCCTCAAGGCGTGTTCAGAGGGCCGAGTCCGTGCTGGTCGAGCAGTACGGCGGCCTCGTACGCCTGGCGTACCTGGTGCTGCCGGCCTCGCTGGGCAGACACCGCAGGGTCCTCAGGGCCCACTCCCTCGCCCAGCGGGCACTGCCCCGGACCGGCGGTGGAGCACGGCCGGCGCCCGGTGTGCCGGCTCCGCGCGGCGGTGCCGAGCCGGTCGCGGCCCTCATCGGCAACGACCTGCGCGTGGCCGTCCTGCGCGCCGCGCTCAAGGACGGGCGGCGCGCGGGCAGTTGGGCGGGCCGGGCGGCGGCGGTGTGGCCGCCGCGCCGGCTGCCGATCGTGCTGGGGCTGCGGCTGTTTCCCAGGTCGGGCAACGCCGACGACATGGCCCTGGGCCGGGTGCTGTCCGGCGCGGAACCGGCCACCCGGGGCGCGTTCGTCCTGCGGCACGTGGACGGGCTGCCCGAGCCGGAAGTGCTGGAGATGCTGCGGGCCGCCGGCGCCGACGATCCGGCCGGGGCCCTGCGCGCCGCGAACCGGCTCGACCTCGGCAACGGTGCCGCGGCGGCGAGTGTGCTGTCGGCCGCGGGCCCCAGCGAGTTCGACGCGTGCACCGTGCGGGCGCAGCCGACGGACCTGCTGCGCCGCAGGCGGCGGACGCGGCTGGCAGGCGCGCTGGTGCTCGCCGCACTCGTCACCGCGACGGCGCTCGTCGCCACCACCGACCAGGACACCGAGGGCTCCGACGTGGCGGGGTCCGACGCCGCGCGGTCCGCCTACGCACCCGCCGCACAGGACCTGCGCCGCACGGACCCCGCGCTGTGGGCGGACACCTCGCGGGTGGACTTCACCGCCTGGCCCGCCCGCGGCGACCGGGCCGACGACGCCGCGCTGCTCACCCGCGCCCTGGAGACCTGGTCGCGCCCACCACGCGGGAACACAAACGTTTCCTTCGCCCCGGGCACCCCGACGGATCCTCCGCCCGGCTCCCCACAACTGCTCTACGCGGGCGAGGTGGACGCCCGCACGGTCGTCCTCCTCCACGACGGCCGACGGCTGGCCCGGTACACGGAGCCGGACGCCTCCGGCGGTGAGCCCGCCGCCCTGTCCGTGGCGCGGGTCGACGACGCGGACGTCACCACCGCCGCCGCGGTCGCCGTGACGAAACGCGACGGAGCGGCCAGGTACCTGCTGGCCCCGTGGATCGCCGAGGCCGGCACCCGTGACCTGCTGCGCCCGGACGACGCCGCACGCGACCTCGACGTTTCGGCGGACGGTGTCACCGAGCCGGTGCCGGTGACACCGGCGGGCGGGTCCTGCGAGCGGCGCACGGTGCTGCAACTGCGGTCGTCCTCCCGCATCGTCGAGGACCACTCGTTCCTCCTGGCCGACCGGGGCGGTCTCTCCCCCGCGCACCTCACCTACACGCCGCTGCCCGGTGCCGGCACTCCCCCGGCCCGCCAGCCCAGGGAGGCCACCGGGAGCGCCGCCCTGGTGGCCTGGTCCCGGCTGGCGTGCGGCCTGGACGGACTCTCCGACGAGGGCGAGCCGGTCCGCGCCGTCAACCTCTGGGACTTCGCCGACCAGCGACTCCCCCAGGACGCCGGACGCGCCGTGTGGTCCTGCGCCCGCGCCGTCACGTGGCGCGGCACCGACGAGGTCTCCGTGGACCTGCGCACCGGCGACGCCGCCCAGCCGGTGGTACGGGCCCGCGGGACGGCGGCGTGCAGCCGGTTCGGTCAGCACGTGGTGGCCGACACCCACTGGCGTTCCCCCGACGGCGACTGGTACGTCCTCGCCGCCGGCAGCCGGGCCGTGACGGGCCTGCGCGTGACCGGTGACGTCACGGCCGAGAGCGACGACCGGACCCTGGCGGTACGGGCACCCCGGGAGGCGGAGGCCAAGGTCACGGGCCTGCTGCGGACCGGCGAGGACCTGGCCGCCCTCACCGGCGACGGCGACCGATGAGTTCTGCCGGCGGCACGGGTCCACCCTGACATGACACGTATCATCGCGGACATCTCGGTCTCCCTCGACGGCTTCGTCACCGGACCCGACCCCGGCCCGGACAACGGGCTGGGCACCGGCGGCGAGCCCCTGCACACCTGGGCGTTCTCCGACGATCCCGACGACCGCCGGATCCTGCGCGAGGCCACCGCCCGGTCGGGTGCGGTCGTCCTCGGCCGCCACCTCTTCGACGTGGTCGACGGACCCGGCGGCTGGGACGACACGACCGGCTACGGCGCGGGCGAGGTCGGCAAGCCGGCGTTCGTCGTCGTGACCGGCTCACGACCGGAGTCGGTGCGCCTCACCGGCCTCGACTGGACCTTCGTCACGACCGGCCTGGCCGACGCGGTGGCCACCGCGCGCGAGCGTGCCGAGGCGGCCTCGGCGGCCGCCGGGCGGGACCTCGACGCCGTCCTCATGGGCGGCGGCGCCCTGATCGGTTCGGCGCTGGACGCGGGACTGGTCGACTCGCTGACGCTGCACCTGGCACCCGTCGTGCTGGGCGCCGGGACGCCGCTGTTCCCCGGCCGGGCCCCACGCTCGCTGGTACAGCGGAGCGTGACTCCGACGTCGACCGCGACCCACCTGACCTACGACGTGCTCTGACGCCGACCGACCCGGCCTTCGACCGTCCCACGCGTCTCGGCCGTCCCACGCGTCTCGGCCGTCCCGCGGATATTCGCGTGCACCGAGCGGCGGCGGGCGCTACCGTCGTCCGCATGAACGTCATCGGCCGAAGCACCTTCGCGACCGCGCGAGCGACCAGCTCGCCGGCCGCCGCCGCCTGACCTTCTCCCTTTCCCACCGGCGACCGGAAACGGCCCGTCGGTGGTCTCGTGGCGTTCCGGCCCCTCGCCTCGCCGCCCCGCTCGCACGGTCCCGTTCTCCGGTGCCTCCCGCCTCGCAGCGAAGGAGTCACCTCCATGGACACCGAGCAGATCGTCCGCACGTTCGTCGAGTACTACGAGGAACACGGCCACCGCCGGATCACCGGCTCGACCCTGCTGCCCCCGCCGGGCGACACCGTGCTGTTCACCACCTCCGGCATGCATCCGCTCACCCCGTACCTCGAGGGCCGTCCGCACCCGCTGGGCCGGCGGCTGGTCAACGTCCAGCGCTGTCTGCGCACCACGGACCTGGAGGAGGTCGGCGACAGCACGCATCTGACGGTCTTCGAGATGCTCGGCACCTGGTCCCTGGGCGACTACGAGAGCTCGCAGAGCCTCGACTGGGCCCACCGGCTGCTCACCGAGGGCCTGGGCATCGATCCGGGTCTGCTGCACGCCACGGTGTACGGCGGCGGGGACCAGGTGGGCCCGGACACCGACTCGCTCCGGCTGTGGCAGGAGCGGGGTGTGCCGGTGGAGCTGACGGTGGAGGACAACTGGTGGTCCAACGGTCCGGTCGGCCCGTGCGGGCCCGATTCGGAGATCTTCCTGTGGACCGGTGACACACCGCCCCGGTCGACACCCACCCGCGACGACCGCTGGGTCGAGGTGTGGAACCACGTGATGATGCGTCACCGCCGCCTGGACGACGGCAGCCTGGTGCCGCTCCCGCAGCGCAACATCGACACCGGCCTGGGCCTGGAACGCCTCTCCTCGTTGCTCCAGGGCAGGTCGTCGGTGTTCGAGTGCGACGTCTTCGACCCGTGGCGGCGACTGGTGCCGTCCCTGTGGCCGCTGGACGAACCGTCGCTGCGGCTGGTCGTCGACCACCTGCGCTCGGCCGTCGTCATCATCGGCGACGGCGTACGCCCGGCCAACACCGGCCGCGGGTACGTGCTGCGCCGCCTCGTGCGACGCGTCCTCACCGTGCTGTGGCGGGACGATCCGTCGCGCGGCCTCGGTGACCTCCCGGAGGAGCTGGTCTCCCACACCCTGGACCACTTCCGGCAGGAGGGGGACCCCGAGACCGTACGGCGACTGCTGCTGGAGGAGGAACGCCGCTTCCGCGGGCTCCTGGAGCGCGGCCGGAACGTGCTCTCCCGGCCCCGTTTCCGCGGCCCGCTGGGAGAGGACGACCTCCACTACCTCCACGACACCCACGGACTGCCGCGCGACCTGGTGACGAGCCTGCGCGAGGAACCGGTCCCGGGCGGCCATAATCGCCCGCGTGAGCGAGAGTGAGCCCCACGCGACAGCGCAGGAGATGTCCACCAGGAGCGGTACCCGCTGGCGCACCTTCGTGCAGACGGAGACCGGCAGCGCGGCCCTGCTCCTGGTGGCCGTCGTCGCGGCGCTGCTGTGGGCCAACATCGACTTCCACTCCTACGAGGCCGTGTGGCAGGCCCACTTCACGGTCGGCTTCGACACCCGTCACCTGTCGCTGACGGTCCACGAGTGGATCAACGCGGGGCTGATGAGCCTGTTCTTCTTCGTGGTCGGGCTGGAGGCGCGGCGCGAGTTCGACATGGGGGAACTGCGGGACCGGCGGTGGGTGCTGCTGAGCGCGGTGGCCGGCCTCGGCAGCATGGTGGTCCCGGCCGTGATCTACGTCGTGATCAACGCGGGGCACGACTCGGTGCACGGCTGGGGCACGGCCATGTCGACCGACACCGCGTTCGCGCTGGGCATCCTGGCCGTCCTGCGCCATCGGCTGCCGGCCTCGCTGCGGGCGTTCATGCTGTCCATCTCGGTCGTCGACGACCTGGTGGCGCTGCTCGTCATCGCCGTCTTCTACAGCGACGAGATCCATGTCCCGGCCCTCCTCGTCGCCCTGGGCGCGCTGCTGGTCATCGTCGTCGTGCTGCGGCTGGCGGACGCCGGTCGCGGTCTGTTCTGCGCCTTCCTGGCCGTGGTGGTGTGGGTGGCGCTGCACGAGGCCGGGGTCGATCCGGTCGTGACGGGTCTGGCGGTCGGGGCCCTGGTCATCGCCTACCCGGCGCCCCGTGGGGATTTGGAGCGGGCGAGCCGTCTGTTCCGGCTGTTCCGGGAGCAGCCGACGCCCGAGCTGCAGCGTTCGGCGGCGCGGGGCCTGGCCTCGGCGATCTCGCCGAACGAGCGGCTGGAACAGCGGTTCCTGCCCTGGGTGAGCTTCGGCATCGTGCCGTTGTTCGCCCTGGCCAACGCGGGGATCGAGCTGAGCGGCGCGCGGCTGGCCGACGCGTTCACCTCGCCCGTCACGCTGGGCATCCTGTGCGGCTGCGTGGTGGGGAAGATCGTCGGCGTGGTGGGTTCCATGGCCGGCGCGCAGCTGCTGTCGGGGCGGCGGCTGCGGCCCAACGTGGGCTGGGGCTCGGTCACCGCCGCCGGATCGATCGCGGGGGCGGCCTTCACGGTGTCGCTGCTGATCGCCGCGCTCGCCTTCGAGGGGGAGGAGCTGAACCAGGCGCGCATCGGCATCATCGCCACGCTGATCGGCTCGTTCGCGGTCAGCTGGGCGGTCTCCGGGGTGATCGGCCTCCTGCCCGCGGCGCGGCGGACGCGGGCCCTGCTCGGCACGTCCGAACCGCTGACGGATCTCGGGGTGGCCGTCGACGAGCGCCACGACCATGTGCGCGGTCCCGCGGACGCCGCCGTGACCCTGGTGGAGTACGGCGACTTCGAGTGCCCGTACTGCGGCCGGGCCGAGAGCGCGGTACGCGACCTGCTGGGCAGCGAGACCGACGTCCGCTACGTGTGGCGCCATCTGCCGCTGACCGACGTGCATCCGAACGCCCAGGCGGCGGCCGAGGCGTCGGAGGCGGCCGCGCGGCAGGGCAGGTTCTGGGACATGCACGACCTGCTGCTGGACCGCCAGGACGAGCTGGGCGAGCGGGATCTGCTGCGGCACGCGCGCGAACTGGGCCTGGACATGGAGGTGTTCCGCGAGGACCTGGCGCGGCGCCGGGGCGCCCGGCGGGTCGCCGAGGACGTGGACTCGGCGGACCTGAGCGGCGTGTCGGGCACGCCGACCTTCTTCGTCAACGGCAGGCGCCACCGCGGCGCCTTCGACATCGACGCCCTGAAGCGGGCGGTCGAACAAGCCCGGCGGAGGGCCCTGGTCGGCGGATGAGGTGACGTCCGGTCAGGTGCCGCGGCGGGCCGGGCGGCGGCGGCGCTGGACGGCGCCGTAGGTCTTCTCCAGGGCGGCGGTCGACGCGTCGTAGGAGCGCTGGGCCACGCCGACGAAGAGGCAGTCGACGACGGCGAGCTGGGCGATGCGGCTGACGGTCGCGCCGGAGCGGAACGGGGTCTCCCGGGCGCAGGTGGTCAGTACGAGGTCGGCGCCGGTGGCGAGCGTGGAGCCGGGGTCGTTGGTCAGGGCGATGGTGGTGGCTCCGCGTTCGGCGGCGGCCTGGAGGGGTTCGGTGGTGTCCTCGGTCTCGCCCGAGTGGGAGACGGCCAGCGCCACGTCGCCGGGCCCCAGGAGCGCCGCCGCGGTGAGTGCGGCGTGCCGGTCGCTCCAGATGAAGGCCATGTGGCCTATGCGGTGCAGCTTCTGATGCAGGTCCTGGCCGACGAACGCGCTGGCCCCGACGCCGAAGATGTCGACCCTGCGGGCCCCCGCCACCGCGTCGACCGCACGGCCCAGCGCCTCGATGTCGAGTCCGGCGCCGGAGTCCTCCAGGGCCCGGACCTCGTTGTAGATGATCTTGCCGACTATGCGGTCCAGCGTGTCCGTCGGGCTGATGTCGGTGCCGCCGCGCTCCGGACGCTCACCGCCCAGGGCGTGTTCGCGTGCGGCGGCGGCGGCCAGCGCGAGGCGCAGCTGGGGGTAGTTGCCGGTGCCGATCGTGCGGCAGAACCTCATCACGGTGGCGGCCGACGTGTCCGCCCGCTCCCCCAGCGCGTTGATGGACAGTTCGGCGACCTGCCCCGGGGCGGCCAGGACGGCGTCGGCCACCCGGCGTTCGGAGGGGGCCAGGGAGGGCAGGGCGGCACGGACTCGCGTGAGGATGTCGGCGAGCGGGGCGTCCTGTGCGGACTGCTCCGGCGCGCCGGACGAGGACTGGCGGACCATGGCCCCTCCTGAGTGTGGTGGACACAGGCTAATGGGGCCACCCGGGTTGGTCAAAAATTTACGTACGGTCCGAACAGCCGTTACTTATTGACATCCGGAGTGCGGCATTCCCATACTCGGACGGCCCTCTCCCCACGCCGGCGACCCCACCGGCCAGTGTCTAGGAGCAAGCGTGCGCCAGCTCGACCTCGTCGTGATCGTGGTCTATCTGATCGGGATCGCCTGGATCGGCCTGCGGAAGGCCGGCAAGCAGAAGTCGGCGAAGGACTACTTCGTCGGTGAAGGCCACATGCCGTGGTGGACGGTGTCCTTCTCCGTCGTCGCCACCGAGACCAGCGTCCTGACCGTGATCAGCGTTCCCGGCGGCGCCTACAGCGGCCAGGGCTTCGGCAACGTCGAACTCGCCCTGGGATACGTCATCGGACGCGTCGTCGTCGCCACCGTGCTGATCCCCCTCTACAAGCGCGGCGGGTTCGTCAGCGCATACCAGTACCTGGGCGACCGGTTCGGGCTGAAGCTGCAGGGGCTCGCCTCGGTGACGTTCGTCTTCACCCGGCTCCTGGCCGAGGGCGTCCGGCTGTTCGCCTCCGCCATCCCGATCAAGCTGCTGCTCGACGAGTTCGGCGTGCACGCCAGCTACCGGGTGATCATCATCGTGCTCACGCTGATCACCGTGGTGTACACCTACCTGGGCGGCATCAAGGCGGTCATCTGGACCGACGCCATCCAGATGGGCCTCTACCTCGGCGGCGCGATCCTCGCCGTCGCGGTGCTGTCCGCCCACGTCGGCGGTGACGGCTACGCCCGCGCCTGGGACGCCGGGCGGTTCGCGCTCTTCGACACCGACTTCGGCCTGGCGCACGTCCTCACCAGCCCGTTCGCCCTGCCCACCGCCATCATCGGCGGCGCCATCTTCGCCATGGCCAGCCACGGCTCCGACCAGCTGATCGTGCAGCGGGTGCTGGCCACCCGGACGCTGCGCGAGGGCCAGAAGGCCATGATCGCCTCGGGTGTCTTCGTCGTCATCCAGTTCGCCGCGTTCTCCCTCGTCGGCGCGCTGCTGTGGTCGTACAACCAGGGCAGGTCGTTCTCGGAGCTGGGCCTGTCCAGCTCGGACAACCTCTACCCCGAGTTCATCCTGAACGGGCTGCCCGTCGTCGTCTCCGGGCTGCTGGTGGCCGGCATCCTGGGCGCCGCGATGGGCTCGCTGTCCTCGGCGCTCAACTCCATGTCGAACTCGA
This sequence comes from Streptomyces sp. NPDC056128, assembly GCF_042263835.1. NCBI lineage: Bacteria > Bacillati > Actinomycetota > Actinomycetes > Kitasatosporales > Streptomycetaceae > Streptomyces > Streptomyces sp. NPDC056128. Next base: position 340,853 of record NZ_JBHJVQ010000004.1, read on the forward strand.
CGGTCGCCGACATCATCCACAGCTTCTTCCGCAGCACCCCGTCCGAGGAGTCACTGCTGCGGCTCGCCCGCTGGATGACGCTGGTGTGGGCGACCCTGATGGCCGTCTTCGCGTGCGCGTTCAGCGCGAGCACCGGCAACGTCTACCTGACCGGGCTGACCATCGCCGGCTACACCTACGGCGCGCTGCTCGGCGCGTTCCTGCTCGGGCGGCTGGTGACCCGCGCCAACGAGGTGGACTCCGTCGTGGCCTTCCTGGTCACGATCGGGGTGATGACGTACATCGTGCGCGTGGTCAAGATCGACGTCACCACGGGCGGGACCACGGTGTCCCAGGCGATCGCGGCCCAGTGGCTGGTGCCCATCGGGGTGGTGATCACCCTGGTCGTCGGCGGCGTCCTGAGTCTGTTCCACCGGGCGCCGGCGGCCGGCGGGGGCACGCTGGAAGGCGCCGAGCCGGGTACCGGCCCCGACCAGCTCACCGCGGCCGGCCGGAAGTGAGCGGGTCGCCCTCCGGCCCGGACCCCTTCTCACAGGAGACGTCTTGCGTGTGATCGGCCTGATGTCGGGCACCTCCTACGACGCCGTCGAGGCGGCCGCCGCGGACCTCGTCCTCCAGGACGACGTCCTGGTGATGCGGCCCCTCGGGCATCTCTCGGCCCCCTACCCCGACGAACTGCGCGAGCTGATCGCGGGGTTCCTGCCGCCGTCGGACACGACCGCCCGCACCGCCGCCGTGCTCGACACCGGAATCGGCCGCGCCTTCGCCGACGTGGCCGTCCGCGCCCTGCGCGAACTGTGCGACGGGACCGCCGATTTGGTGGTGTCGCACGGGCAGACCGTCTACCACTGGGTCGAGGACGGTGCAGTCCGCGGCACCCTGCAACTGGGCCAGCCCGCCTGGATCGCCGAGGCCACCGGCCTGCCGGTCGTCTCCGACCTGCGCGGCAGGGACGTCGCGGCCGGTGGTCAGGGCGCCCCGTTGGTGGCGATGACCGACACCCTCGCCCTGGCCGCGCTGCCCGGCACCCCGGCCGCCCTCAACCTGGGCGGCATCGCCAACCTCACGGTCGTCGCCCCCGGCGCCGAACCGCTGGCCTTCGACACCGGGCCAGCCAACGCGCTGATGGACGCCGCCGTACGGCATTTCACCGGGGGCGCCCTCGGGTACGACGAGGACGGCCGGCGAGCCGGCGCCGGGCGGGTCGACCCGGCGCTGCTGCGGGAGCTGCTGGACGACCCGTACTACGCCCGGCCGGCCCCGAAGAGCACCGGCAAGGAGCGGTTCCACCTGCCCTACCTGCTGAAGGCCCTGGCCGCGGCGCCGGTGCAGGAGCCGGACGACGTACTGGCGACCCTGGCCCGGCTCACCGCGGTCACCGTGGCCGACGCCTGCCGGGCGCACGGGGTCACCCGGCTCGTCGTCTCCGGCGGCGGGGCGCACAACCCGGTGCTGATGGGCATGCTCGCCGAGGAACTGCCCGGCGTGCCGCTCGGACCCAGCGACGCGCTCGGGCTGCCGTCCGACGCGAAGGAGGCCCTCGCTTTCGCGCTCCTGGGCTTCCTCACGGTGCACGGCCTGCCCGGCGCGATCCCGTCGGGAACGGGTGCGCGCCGGGCGACGCTCCTCGGCAGCATCACCCCGGGCCGGGGGCCGCTGCGCCTGCCCGAGCCCGCCACCGCGCCGCCCCGGCTGCTCCGCGTCACGGACGAACCGGTGTCGTGACCTCCGTCGGCCGCCCGTGCGGGCGGGGCGGGCCTCAGCCCATCTCGCCGGTGCGGGCCTGCCGCCACAGGTCGACGCTGCCGTCGGCGACCGCGTACTTGTCGATCTCGGCGAGTTCGTCGGCGGTGAAGGTGAGGTTGTCCAGCGCGGCCACGTTCTGCTCCAGCTGGCCGGTGCGGGAGGCGCCGATCACCAGGGAGGTGACGCGCGGGTCGCGCAGCGCCCAGGCGAGCGCCATCTGGGCCAGGGTCTGGTCCCGGCGGGCGGCGATGTCGTTGAGCGCGCGCAGCCGCTGGAGGGTGTCCTCGTTCAGCCAGTCGGTCGCGAAGGACTTGCCCTGGGTGGCGCGGGAGCCTTCCGGTACGCCGTCGAGGTAGCGGCCGGTGAGCAGGCCCTGGGCGAGCGCGGTGAACCCGATGACGCCGAAGCCCTCGTCGCCGGCGGCGTCGAGCAGGCCCTCGGTCTCGATCCACCGGTTGAGCATGTTGTACGAGGGCTGGTGGATCAGCAGCGGCGTGCCGAGGTCGCGGAGGATCGCCGCGGCCTCACGGGAGCGTTCGGCGTCGTAGGAGGAGATCCCGACGTAGAGGGCCTTGCCCTGCCGCACCGCGGTGTCCAGCGCCGTCATGGTCTCCTCCAGCGGGGTGGAGGCGTCCAGGCGGTGGGAGTAGAAGATGTCGACGTACTCCAGGCCCGTGCGCTTCAGGGACTGGTCGAGGGAGGCGAGCACGTACTTGCGGGAGCCGCCGCCCTGGCCGTAGGGGCCCGGCCACATGTCGTATCCGGCCTTGGTGGAGACCACCAGTTCGTCCCGGTACGGCGCCAGGTCCTCGCGCATGATCCGGCCGAAGTTGATCTCCGCGGCTCCGTAGGGCGGGCCGTAGTTGTTGGCCAGGTCGTGGTGGGTGATGCCGAGGTCGAAGGCGCGCAGGGCGATCTCCCGCTGCGACTCGAACGGCTTGTCGTCGCCGAAGTTGTGCCAGTAGCCCAGCGACAGGACGGGCAGGTCGAGACCGGAGCGACCGGTGCGGCGGTACCGCATGGTGCCGTCGTAGCGGTGGGGGTCGGCGACGTGGTTCATGGTGGCTCTCCGGTGGGGAAGCGGGGTCGGACGGCCCGTGACGGTCGGGTCAGCCGGTGGCGGCCCCGAACCACCGGGGCAACCGGTCGAACAGGTCCTGCTGGTCGTCACCGACCCATGCCACATGGCCGTCCGGCCGCAGCAGCATCGCGGGCACCTCCAGTTTCGCACCGCCGTCCACGACGTGATCGATCCGGTCCGACCAGCCCGTCACCGACAGCCGGCCCGTCCCGTCGAGGAGCAGCCCGCGGCCGGTGTGGGTCAGCTCGTACAGACGCCCCTGCCGCAGTTCGACGTCCCGCATCCTCCGGCCGACGAGTTCGGGTCCGGCGCCGAGGTCGTAGCGGACGTTCAGCGCGGTGATCTTCTCGGTCAGGTGGCGGCTGACGTCCTCGAACCGCGTCAGTTCCGCCAGCAGGCGGCGCACCGCGCGGGGGCCGGGTTCGGTGGAGAGCAGTTCCATCTGGGCGCGGGTGTTGTCCAGCACGTCGGCGGCGACCGGGTGCCGTTCCGTGTGATAGCTGTCCAGCAGCCCGTCGGGGGCCCAGCCGTTCACCTCGGCGGCGAGTTTCCAGCCGAGGTTGAAGGCGTCCTGGATGCCGAGGTTGAGGCCCTGCCCGCCGACGGGCGGGTGGACGTGCGCCGCGTCGCCGGCGAGCAGCACCCGGCCGGTGCGGTAGCGCTCGGCCAGCCGGGTGGCGTCGCCGAAACGGGACAGCCAGCGCGGCGAGTGCACGCCGAAGTCGGTGCCCGCGCACGCCTTGAGCTGCCGTTTGAACTCGTCCAGGGTCGGTGGCACCGACCGGTCCGCGGCCAGGCCATCGGCGGGTACGACGACGCGGTACACCCCGTCCCCGAGGGGCCCGGCGCCGAACCGCTTCTGGGTCTCGCGGACCTCGGCCACGGTCGCGGCCACCGTCTCCGGCGCCACGCCCACGCTCATCTCGCCGAGCAGCGTCTCCGTACTGGCAGGTTCCCCGGGAAAGCCGACGCCGAGCAGTCTGCGGACCGTGCTGCGGCCGCCGTCGCAGCCCACGAGGTAGCGGGCGCGCAGCCGCGTGCCGTCGGCCAGCTCCGCGGTCACGCCCTGGTCGTCCTGGCCCAGTCCGGCCAGTTCGCGGCCTCGCTCGACTTCGGCGCCGAGTTCGACGGCACGCTCGGTCAGGAGACGGTCGGTGACGGGCTGCGGGATGCCGAGGACGTAGGGGTGCGCGGTGTCCAGGGTGACGGGCGCGGGCTTGTCGATACCGGCGAAGAAGCCGCCGGTCGGGTACCTCCGGCCGTGCTCGAGGAACCGCTCCAGCAGCCCGCGCTGGTCCATCACCTCGATGCTGCGCACGTGCAGCCCGAGCGAGCGCACCACTTGGGTCGGCTCGGTCTCCTTGTCCAGCACCCGTACCCGTACGCCGTGCAGGCGCAGTTCGCCGGCCAGCATCATGCCGGTCGGTCCGGCGCCGACGACGAGCACGTCGATCATGGGTCCCCCATGGTGAGAATGCGTCCGATCGGTCCTGCTGCCTCATGAGGGCAGCGGCCGAGGGCGCCGATTCTGTGCCACGGAGGGGCCCTTGCCGCAAGGCCCCCCATGAGCTATAGCTTGATAGCGGCAGGCAGGAGGCGAGCGGTCCTCCTGCCTTTTCCGTTGCCCCGCGTCGTGTGTCAGGTGCTGATGGTGGTGACCGCGTCGACGCCGTACGTGCGGGCGTAGCCGTTCTCGGTGCCGACGAGGAGGTCGACGACCTCGAAGTACCGGTCCCAGAACCGTGTTTCGCGCAGGGCGTCGACGAGCAGCTGGTAGGCGTGGTGGTCGTCCGCCTCCCAGACCCAGACGTCGGTGACGCGCGCGGAGTAGAACTCCGTGTCGTAGAAGCGTGACCGTACGCCGGTGGTCCTCGCCCTGACGGCGGGGACGACCTGGGTGGTGAAGGCGTCGATCCGTTCCTCGACGGTCATGGCGAGCCATTCGGGTGTGGTCTTGACGAGCATGAACGCGGTGACCGGGGGTTCGGTCGTCTGGGCGGTGGTCATGGGTGCCTCCGGGCTCGGGGTGTGTTCGGGAGTTTCAGGAGAGGACGGCGGGCTCGAGGGTCTGCGCGCACCACTGTTCGAAGGTGGTCGGGGAGGAGGTCTCCGGGGTCCGGGCCACGCCGGCGTCGAGGCCGTCGTCCTTGGCCCGCTTCATGTCGACGATGCCCTGGACGAAGGCCGGGTCGAGGCCGTGGCCGACGAGGGTGGTGCGCACGTCTTCGGGGGCCTGGCGTTCGTAGCGGACGGGCAGGCCCAGCCGCTCGGTCATGATGCGGGCCAGGTCGTTGGGCGACAGGTCCTGCGGGCCGAGGACCGGGACGCTGCCGGTGCCGGTCCAGGACCGGTCGAGGAGCAGGGCGGCGGCCGCGGCGGCGATGTCGGCGACGGCCACCATGGGTGCCTTGCGGTCGGCGTCGACGAGGTCGCTGAAGACGCCCTTCTCCCGGATCGAGTCGGCCTCCTCCAGGACGTTCTCGAAGAAGGAGGGGTTGGCCAGCGCCCGGTAGGCCACTCCGGTCTCCGCGATGAGGTCGTCCATGGCGAGCGACGCGGTGACGAGTCCGGCGCGGCCGGCGACCGGGGTGCCCCGGCCGAGGGCGGAGACGCCGACGACATGGCCGACGCCGTGCACGGCGAGCGCGTGCGCGGCGGGGCGGGTGAAGCCGCGGTAGGCGTCCTCGGGCGTGCGGGAGGCGTCCGGCGGGACGAGCCAGAAGACGGCGTCGGCGCCCGCGAAGGCCCGGTCGACGACCGCGGCGTCGCCGTGCGAGCCGGTGACCACCTCGACCCGCTCGCGCACCGCCTCGGGCAGCCGCGCGGGGTCGCGCACGATCACGCGCAGTTCCTCGCCGCGGGCGGGGGCCGACTCCAGGAGCAGGGACACCAGGTGGCGGCCGATGTTCCCGGTGGGAGCGGTGATGACGATCATGAATACCTCGTGGGGTCGTGCCGGTTCGGTACGCCCTCATCCTGCGAAGCCGCCGGGTGTTGCCACAATGGGAACTTCAGCAAGGGATCATTGCCCGGAATGGAATAACCCTGGTGAACAGCACAGATCCGGTCGCGCCGGTCATCGACGCCAACCTCGTCGTCGCCCTCGACGCCCTGCTGGCCGAGCAGAGCGTCACCCGCGCCGCCGCCCGCATGCACACCTCCCCCGCCGCCATGAGCCGCACCCTCGCCCGGCTGCGCCGCGTACTCCAGGACCCCCTCCTGGTCCGGGCCGGCCAGGCCATGGTGCCCACGCCCAGGGCGCTGGCCCTGCGGGACGAGGCCGCCACGGTGGTACGCCGGGTGGGCGCGCTCCTGACTCCGGCCACCGGCGTGGACCCCGCCGCCCTGCGCGGCACCTTCACGCTTCAGGCCGCCGACCTGGTCGGTGCGGCGCTCGCCGCCGGACTGCTGGAACGGGCGGGCCAGGAGGCGCCGGGGGTCTCGCTGCGGTTCCGGGCCGAGGAGCTGGAGGCCGGGCCGGCCCTCCGCGACGGCCGGATCGACCTGGAGGTGGGGGCCATCGACCACGCGGACCCCGAGACCCACGTCGAGGAGTTGGTCACCCTCCGGATGACGGCGGCCGTCCGGCCCGGCCACCCGCTCACCGACGGTCCCTTGACGCCGCAGCGGTTCGCCGCGGCCGAGCATGTCGCGGTCAGCCGCCGCGGACGCTTCACCGGCCCGGTCGACACCGCCCTCGCCGAGCACGGGCTGAGCCGCCGGGTCGCCGTCGTCCTGCCCGGCCATCTGGCCGCGATGACCTTGGCCGCCCGCAGTGACGCCGTCGCCCTGGTCCCCGCCGCGGCGCCGGGCGCTGCACCCTCGCCCCTCACCGAGCAGGCCGCGGTCCTGGGTCTGCGGCTCCTCGACATCCCGCTGGCCCTGCCGCCCGTGACCATCGGCATGGCCTGGCACCCCCGGCACACCTCCGACGGAGCCCACCACTGGCTGCGCGGGGCCGTCCGCCGGGTCCTCCGGGTGTCCTAGTCGCGCCTTCGCGGACGCGCCCCGGGGCGAAAAGGGCGCAAACGCGCGATTGAGGACGCCGAGCGTGGGCACGCGTTCGCCCTGTCGCCTCCGCTTGCGCGCCCTCGGCGGCGGCGGAGACTGATACGGACGACGGCACTCCGGAAGGCCTGGACGGATGAGTGAGCACGCGGCGCGTCCCGGCGCCGGGACGCGGCACGGGAGCGGGAGCGGCGGTGCCCCCTGCCCGGCCCCGGAGCCGGAGTCGTTCCGCGAACGGCGCGAGAGGTGCCGCGAGAGGTGCCGCGAGATGCGCGAGGCCCCCGTCCGGCCGAACCCGGACCGGATTGGCGTGGCCGCTCCAGGGCACCCCTCCCCCGCGATCGTGCCGCGCGGCGCCTGGGCGTCACCCACTCCACGACGAAAGGCAGTCTCATGACGGAAAAGCCGCCTGCCACCACCATGGACTCCGGCGCACCGGCGGAAAGCGACGAACACTCGCTCACCGTCGGCCCGGGAGGCCCGGTACTCCTCCAGGACGCCTACCTCATCGAGCAGATGGCGCAGTTCAACCGGGAGCGGATCCCCGAACGCCAGCCGCACGCCAAGGGCAGCGGCGCCTTCGGTCACTTCGAGGTGACGCACGACGTGAGCGCCTACACCAAGGCGGCCGTCTTCCAGCCGGGGACGACGACCGACCTGGTCATCCGCTTCTCCACCGTGGCAGGTGAGCGCGGCAGCCCGGACACCTGGCGCGACCCGCGCGGCTTCGCGGTGAAGTTCTACACCAGCCAGGGCAACTACGACATGGTCGGCAACAACACGCCGGTGTTCTTCGTCAAGGACCCGATGAAGTTCCAGCACTTCATCCGGTCGCAGAAGCGGCGTGCGGACAACAACCTGCGCGACCACGACATGCAGTGGGACTTCTGGACCCTGTCACCGGAGTCCGCGCACCAGGTCACCTGGCTCATGGGGGACCGCGGGATTCCCCGGACCTGGCGCCACATGAACGGCTACACCTCCCACACCTACATGTGGATCAACGCGGCCGGCGAGCGGTTCTGGGTGAAGTACACCTTCAAGACGGACCAGGGCATCGAGTTCTTCACGCAGCACGAGGCCGACCAGATGGCGGCGGCCGACACGGATTACCACATGCGGGATCTGTTCGAGCACATCCGTGACGGCGAGTTCCCGAGCTGGACCCTGTACGTGCAGGTCATGCCGTACGAGGACGCCCCGGGCTACCGGTTCAACCCGTTCGACCTGACGAAGGTGTGGCCGCACGGCGACTACCCCCTCATCCCGGTCGGCCGCATGACGCTGGACCGCAACCCGACCGACAACCACGCTGAGATCGAGCAGGCCGCCTTCCAGCCCAACAACCTGGTCCCCGGCATCGGCCCGAGCCCGGACCGCATGCTGCTGGCCCGGCTCTTCTCCTACGCCGACGCCCACCGCCACCGGATCGGCGCGAACTACCAGCAACTCCCCGTGAACGCCCCGGTCGTCGACGTCCACACGTACTCCAAGGACGGGGCGATGGCCTATCGGAAGACGAGCGACCCGGTCTACGCGCCGAACTCCAAGGGCGGTCCCGCCGCCGACACCGAGCGGTTCGGCACCCCGCCCAGCTGGGAGGCGGACGGGGCCATCACCCGCGCCGCCTACGTCGACCACGCCGAGGACGACGACTGGGGTCAGCCGGGCACGCTGGTCCGCGAGGTCATGGACGACGCGGCCCGTGACCGCCTGGTCGACAACGTGGTCGGTCACCTCCTCAACGGGGTGAGCGAACCCGTCCTCCAGCGGGCCTTCGAGTACTGGTCGAACATCGACAAGACCATCGGCGACCGCATCGCCAAGGGTGTGCGCGCCAAGGCCGACGAGAAGGACCCGAAGGCCGCCGAGCAGGGCAACCCGGCCCGACGGTCCATGCAGGAAAAGGCCTGACGCCGGGAGACGGTCCGGCAAACCACGGGGTGCGCGCCGGCTGGCGCGCACCCCGCTCGCCGTTCGGCAGCAACGTGGCCTGACCGGCGAGCGCGGAGTCCGTCACCGGATGACAGAGATCTCCGGAAGCGGCTGCTGCCATTCACCCAATTCGGCAACGAGCGCCCGGCGGGCCAGCCGCCGAGTCCGGATCCACCCCTCATCGACGGACAACACGTCGCTCGTCCATCGACCAGCGTTTTCCGCGCCGCTCATCCGGCTGAGAACAGCGTCGATCTCCCGTAGGTCAGGAAGGACACCGCGACCGAGTTCTCCGTCCTCCACCAGTGCCTCGGCCATCCCGAAGGCGTGGTCGAAGTCCAGGGCGATCTCATCCGGCATCACGTCGTGCTTGGCCAGCCAGGCAACCTGGCAGGGGGCGTCAGCCGCCAGCATGATCAACGACTCAAGCAACAAACGCCGACGGAACGAGGGACCAGGGCTCTCCACGACACGATCGTCGCACGCCTCCACCTGGCCCAGCCCACGAATTGACGAGCGCTCGCCGCCGGTGGGAACGTCGGCGGCGGGCAAAACGCGTTGCCGGACGTGGTGATCGGTCGCTAGCGTGCCGGGCGTGCGTTGATCTGCGGGGCGATGGTCGCGGCCGTCGCGAACGGATTCGGCGCCCTCGGGTCGGCAGGGCTTCGAGGGTGGCTCGGTATGCCCCCCGTAGAGCTGTCTGGAGACGATCGGACCGTGTCCGCACAACACCCCATGACCTACGCGGCGTTCGTCGCCCGCGCCACCGCCGACCCCGGTGTGGTCGGACTCGTCCTCAAGGGATCCCACGCCCACGACGGCATGGCCACCCGCCACTCCGACCACGATCTGTACGTCGTGCTGGCCGACTCGGCGGACACCGGGCTCGCCGGTCTCGACGGATTCCGCTCCGCCGGGCTGGATCTCGTCGTGGTGACCGTCGCGGAGTTCCGCCGGCTCGGCGGCTTCGAGCGCTACGCGCTCGCGCGGGCGCGGGTCGTGCTCGACCGGCTCGACGGGGGTATCGGCGAGATGGTGGCCGCGAAGGGGCGGCTCGACGCCGGGGAGGCGTCGCGGGTGGCGGCCGAGTGGCTGGACGCCTACGCGAACTCCCTGTACCGGTCGGTCAAGAACGCCCGGGACGGCCATCCGCTCGCGGCGCGCCTCGACGCGGGTGACAGCGTCGGCTTCCTGCTGGAGCTGCTGTTCGCCCTCGACCGTCGTCCGCGTCCCTACAACAAGTACCTGGCGTGGGAACTGGAGCACTTCCCGCTCCCGGGATGGGACACGCGAACGCTGCTGTCCGCGCTCGCGCGCGTCGCGGAGACCGGTGACGCGGACGTACAGCGGGAACTGTTCGGCCGGGTGGAGCCCGCGGTGCGCGCGGCCGGCCACGCGGCGGTGCTGGACGCGTGGGGCGAGGACCTCGGGCTGATGCGCCTCACCTAGCGAGGCGCGGCCGTCCCTCAGGTCGCCGTCGCGGCGGCCGCGGCGCGTCCGGCCTCGCGGCCGGAGAACAGGCAGCCGCCGAGGAAGGTGCCCTCCAGCGACCGGTAGCCGTGCACGCCGCCACCCCCGAAGCCCGCCACCTCTCCGGCGGCGTACAGGCCCGGCACCGGGTCGCCCGAGGCGTTCAGGACCCGGCCGGAGAGGTCGGTCTGGAGGCCGCCGAGGGTCTTGCGGGTGAGGATGTTGAGACGGACCGCGATCAGCGGGCCCGCGCCGGGGTCCAGGATCCGGTGGACCGAGGCGGTCCGGCTGAGCGTGTCCCCGGGGTAGGCCAGCGCGTTGCGGATGCCCATGACCTGGACGTCCTTGGTGTACGGGTTGTCGATCTCGCGGTCGCGGGCCTCGATCTGGCGTTGGAGGCCGTCCAGCGCGATCAGGTTGTCGCCGGTCAGCTTGTTCATGCCGCGGACCAGCTCGGACAGGGTCGTCGCGACGACGAAGTCCACGCCGTTCTTCTTGAACTTCTCGATCGGCTCCGGCGTCTGCCAGATGCGGGAGAGGAGCTTCCAGACGTTCTTCTCCGTGAGGTCCGGGTTCTGCTCGGAGCCGGAGAGCGCGAACTCCTTGGCGATGATCTTCTGCGTGGTGACGAACCACGAGTAGTCGTAGCCGGTGTCGGTGATGGACTTCAGGGTGTGCAGGGTGTCGTAGCCGGGGATGTCGGGCGTGCCGAAGCGCTTGCCGGTGGCGTCGAACCACATGGAAGACGGTCCGGGCAGGATGCGGATGCCGTGGCCGGGCCAGATCGGGTCGTAGTTTCTGAGGCCCTCGGTGTAGTGCCACATGCGGTCCGGGTTCACGATCCGGCCGCCCGCCTCCTCGGTGATCGCCAGCATGCGGCCGTCCACGTGCGCGGGCACACCGGTGATCATGGACTTGGGCGGGGTGCCGAGCCGGGCCGGCCAGTTCCGCCGGACGAGATCGTGGTTCGCGCCGATGCCGCCTGAGGTCACCACGACGACCGGGGCGCGCAGTTCGAACTCGCCGACCACGGTGCGGGAGCTGGGTCTGCCGCGCTGTGCCGTGCTCGGTTCGAGGATGGCGCCGCGTACTCCGGTGACGGCGCCGCCGGTCGTCACGAGGCCGTCGACCCGGTGCCGGAACTTGAAGGTGACCCTGCCGTCGGCGCGCGCCGCCCGCACCTTCTTCTCGAACGGTTCGACGACCGCGGGGCCGGTCCCCCAGGTGACGTGGAAGCGCGGTACCGAGTTGCCGTGTCCGTCCGCGAGACCGCCGCCGCGCTCGGCCCAGCCGACGATCGGGAACCACTGCACGCCGAGCCCGGCGAGCCAGGACCGCTTCTCGCCGGCGGCGAAGTCCACGTACGCCTCGGCCCACTGGTACGCCCAGTGGTCCTGGCCGGAGGGGTCGGCGACGCCCCGGTCGAAGCCGGCTGTGCCGAGCCAGTCCTGCCAGGCCAGTTCGCGCGAGTCCTTGATGCCCATCAGGCGCTGTTCGGCGGAGTCCACGAAGAAGAGACCGCCGAACGACCAGAACGCCTGCCCGCCCAGGCTCGCCTCGGGTTCCTGGTCGAGGAGCAGCACCTTGCGGCCCGCCGCGGCGAGTTCGGCCGTGGCCACCAGCCCGGCGAGACCGTGTCCGACCACGATCGCGTCCGCCGCCTGCTCCTCGGCCGCGAAGGCGGGCATCGCCTGGGCCAGTGTCGCCGCCGCGAGCACTCCCCCGGTCACGGTCAGGGCGTTGCGGCGAGTGATCCCGGCAGGTAGCGGCGTGTTCTGCATGGGCTGCCTTCCGACGGTGTACGGAGGGGCGGAGGGACACGGGAGTCACTCCTGCGCCGACAGGGTGTTACCGACGGTAGCCCAGCGGGTGTCCGACGACCAGAGCGCCGCACCGCTTTCGTGAACAGCCTTACTCCGCAGGCCCGTTGGGCTCTCCAGGGGGCCGCACCGCCTCAGACGAGTTCGGGCTGCGGCTCAGCCGGCCTCGGCGGCTCCGGTTGCCGCGCCGGCTCGGGCTGCGGCTCCCACGCCTTGGTGGTCCGCAGATACCCGAACACCACCGAGGCCATCGCGAGGAGGAGGAGCGGTCCGGCCACCCACGGGTACGCGGCCATCTCCTCCGGGAGCCAGCGGTACGAGACCAGCAGCACCGCGAACACCGTCGCTCCGTGGGCGACCAGCCGGACGGCCGACCGGTCCCAGCCGCGGGCGAACGCGCGCATCGCCGCCTCGACCGTGAGCGCGAACACCACGCCGGCGATGAGGTCCACGCCGTAGTGGTAGCCGAAGCCCAGCGTCGCGGTCAGGGTGGCCACCAGCCAGAAGGTCCCGGCGTACCGCATCGGGCGCGATCCCTTGCGCGAGTGGACGAAGAGCGTCGTCGCCCACGCCGTGTGCAGACTGGGCATGCAGTTGCGCGGGGTGATCTCGTCGAACGGCACCGCGTGCGGGGCACCGATCGACGGCAGGGTGTCCGGCCACAGGTTGGCCACCGCCCACTGCCCGCCCTCGGCTCCGTAGGCGTACACGGGCCCGACGACCGGGAAGAGCATGTAGACGGCGGGCCCGAGCAGGCCGATGACGAGGAAGGTGCGGACGAGATGGTGGCTCGGGAAGCGGCGCTCGACCGCCACGTGGCGCAGTTGGTAGAGGCCGACCAGGGCCGCCGCCAGCGGGAGCTGGCCGTAGACGACGTGCAGGATGCCGTCGCCGACCGGCGAGGTGGCCTCCACCAGCCGGCCGACCAGCCAGGAGGGATCGCCCAGCGCGTGGTCGGCGGTCGCCAGATAGGGGTCGAGCACCGTCGGGCGGGTCTCCGACGTGATGAGCAGCCAGGTGTCCCCCGTCTTGTGCCCGGCCACCAGCAGCAGGCCCAGCCCGACACCCTTCAGCAGCAGCGCTCGTTCCCGGCCGGTACGACGCGTGACGGCGACGACCGCGCAGCCCAGGACCACCCACAGGGCGCCGTTGCCGAAGTTCATGTCCGCGCCGACCGCCCAGCGCACCGGCCACAGCACGAGGTCGACGCCGATCGCCACACCGGCCGCGACGAACCGCTGCCGCCAGGTGAGCACCACCATCGTCAGCGCGAGCCCCGCGTACAGCAGCGGCCCGGAATCCGGGGCGAAGACCACCTCGCGGGCCTGCTGGGTGATCGGTCCCGGCTCGCCGTAGTGGCGCGCGGCGAACTCCAGCGCGATGAGGAACCCGAGGGTCGCCACACCCGCCGCGGCCCAGAGCGTCGTTCGCGCGGATATTCGTGTCGGTATGGTTTTCAATTATTCGGCCTGATTGCTAGGGGGCGGACAAACGGCTCACTCATGGCGATGTCACGAGTTCGAACATGCTAACGGCAGGCTGTGCGGGACCTGATCGCCCGTTGTGCGTCCGGCGGCCCGGTGCGCTCGGCCTCGCCGAGGGACCGGATCAGCGCCTCGCGGGCGCGGGCCACCCGGGAGCGGACCGTGCCGACCGGGCAGCCGGTGAGTTCGGCTGCCTCCGCGTAGGAGACACCGACGAGTTGGGTCAGGACGAAGGCCTCGCGCCGGTCGTGCGGCAGCGCGTCCAGCAGTTCGGCGAGGGCGATGCCGTCGTCGAATCCCGGCAGACCGTGTTCCTGGGCACACTCGGCGGCGGTCTCCCAGTCGTCGGTGGCCAGCAGCCGGGGCCGGGCGGACGCGTGCCGGTAGCTGTCGATCACCGCGCGGCGGGCGATGGCCAGCAGCCAGGTACGGGCGGAGGAGCGGCCCTCGAAGCGGTGCAGGCTGCCGAGCGCCCGCAGGAAGGTGTCCTGGGCCAGGTCGTCGGCGGACTGGGGGTCGGCGCCGAGGTGGGTGACGAAGCGGCGGACGTCCCGCTGGAGGGCGCGGACGAGGTTCTCCACGGCCCGCGGATCGCCGCCGCGGGCGGCCAGCGCCCAGAGCGTCGCCGACTCGTCGGCGGACGTCCGCTCCTGACGTGCTCTCGCGGCACGTGCCGCCCGGTCATGGACGGCGGAGGGGGCAGGACTGATCACATGCTGTCCTTCTCGTGAGTCCGGGTCTCCGGCACACGACGCGCGGCATGCGGTCACCGCGTGCGCGGATGCCCGGATTCCGGACCCGGCGGCGCGGAGTGCGCGGCGGGGCCCGGTGACGGGGTGGGAGTGGCGGACGTACCCGCGGGGCGGTGTACGTCCGGCGCCCGGCCCGGCCCGGCGTGGAACGCCGGACGCGGTCGGGGGACCGGCTGTCTCAGACGACAGCGGTGCCCGCGGGCGGACCCCGAGAAGTGATCGCGTGAACGAGGAACAGCCGTGGCGGCCGGTGGGCCGCGTGGCCGCGGCGCGGGACGGGACGCGGCCGGTGCGGTGGCACCGGGAGCGTGAGGACCAGGCGCAGCGGGGCGGCCAGCCATCCGGCGACGGCCCGCAGGATGCGGAAGACCGCGCGCTCGCCGTACGCCAGCCACAGGCCGCTCAGCAGCGCGGCCAGCAGGTGGGCGGCGAGCATGCCCGACGAGGACATCGCCTCCATGACCGGGCCGAAGCCCGTCATCGAGTCCATGGCGCCCGCCGGCCCCGCGGTGGAGCCGCCGTGCGCGGCGGGATGCATGGCATGGCCCAGGTGGGCCATGCCGGCCGTGTGATCGGGGGTGGACGCGCCGCCGCCCATGGGCATCGGGGACGCGGGCGGCGCCGTGAGCCGCTGGGCGTAGGAGAACCACTCGTGCAGTGCCGTCTGGGCGACCACCACGACGGACGAGACGAGGAGGACCCCGCGCTCCCGGCCGGCCAGGCACCATCCCGCGCCGCCGGTCACGGTGACCGCGGCGACGAGGGCCCACCAGGGCACGGAGGTGTCCGACATCAGGACGTGCCCGAGGGTGGCGAGCAGCACGCAGACGGCCGCGAACACCGCGGCCCGCGTCGTGCGGCAGCACCACCCAGCAGTCATGGCGGCTCATCCTCGCATTCGCAGCCCCGCCGTCATGAGAGGGATACGAAACTTCCCCGCCTGGCAACCGCGCGCCGGTGCGTGATTCACATCACACACCGGCGTCCGAGCGGTTGTCAGGCGGTGTGCTGGTAGGCCGAGTAGGTCAGGTAACCGGCGTCGCCGCCCTGGTAGTACGTGTCCTCGTCCACCGGGGCGACCGGGAGCCCGGTGCGCAGCCGCTCGACCAGGTCGGGGTTGGCGATGAACCCGCGGCCGAAGCTGATGAGGTCCGCGCCGAGCCCGAGCCAGTGGTCGGCCTCGTCCCGCCCGGCCTGCTTCGGCCCCATCGGCAGCACCGGGTTCATGATGAGCGTGCCCGGCCAGGCGCGGCGCAGACCGACCAGCACCTCCTCCTCTGCGGTGGCCTCGACGTGGACGTAGGCGAGGCCGAGGCGCGCCAGTTCGGTCAGCAGCTCGGCGTACAGCTCGGGGACGTCGGTCTCCTCGACGCCCCAGAAGGTCCCGGCCGGGGAGAGGCGGATGCCCGTCCGGTGGGCGCCCACGGCCTCGGCGGTCGCGGACACCGCCTCGACGGCGAAGCGGATCCGGTTGGCCACCGGGCCGCCGTAGCGGTCGGTGCGCAGGTTCGCGTTGGAGGAGAGGAACTGCGAGATGAGGTAGCCGTTGGCGCCGTGCAGTTCGACCCCGTCGAAGCCGGCGTCGACCGCACGGCGGGCGGCAGCGGCGTAGGAGAGGGCGTGTTCGGGCACCTCTGCGGTCTCCAGGGCGCGCGGAGTCGGCGCCGTCTGGGGGCCGGTCGGGGTGAACACCTTTCCGACGGCGGGGACGGCCGAGGGTCCGACGGGCCGCATGCCCGTGGTGTCCGGGTGCGAGACGCGTCCCCCGTGCATGATCTGGGCGAAGATCCGTCCGCCGTTGGCGTGCAGGGCGCCGGTCACCGGGCGCCAGGCGGCCACCTGTTCGTCGGTGTACAGCCCGGGCGTACCGGGGTTGGACTGTCCGACGAGGCTCGGCTGCACGCCTTCGGAGACGATCAGTCCGGCCGAGGCGCGCTGGGCGTAGTACGTCGCCATCGACGGCGTGGCCAGCCCGCCCGCCGCGGCACGGACGCGCGTCATCGGGGCCATCACCATCCGGTTGGGCAAGGTCAGTTCACCGAGCGGGTAGCTGTCGAAGAGGGACGTCACGTCGGAACTCCTTGGTCGCGCGGGGCCCGGATGTCGGGCTCGGCGGCTACGCTAAAACCTGACACTGACGTCAGAGGCAAGGGTCTGTGTCCCGGATCACAGCGAGCAGTGGGGAGTACGGCATGCGCATCGGGGAGCTGGCGTCACGGGCCGGGGTCAGCGTCCGGTCCGTCCGCTACTACGAGGACCAGGGGCTGCTGGCCAGCACCCGCAGCGCGAGCGGCCAGCGCCACTACACGGACCATGAGGTCGAGCGGGTCAGGTTCCTCCAGCGGCTCTATGCGGCGGGACTGTCCAGCCGCACCATCGCCGAACTGCTGCCGTGCGTCGACTCGCCCAGCGAGGACAACTCCGACGCCGCCCTGGAGCGCATGGCGCAGGAGCGCGACCGGCTGTCCGAGCACATCGCGGAGCTCATGAGCACCCGGGACGCGCTCAGCGCGCTGATGGCCGGGGCGCGAGAGTACCGGGAGACCCGCTGGGCGGCGGCGACGCACCACTGACCCCCCAGGTTGCCTAATCATGTTAGGCACACACATAATCTTCTACGGTGCTCGGCAGGTGACGTGGAGGACGAGTGTGGCGCGGGCAGGACTGACGACGGAGACCCTGTTCAGGGCGGGGGCCGAGCTGGCCGACGAGATCGGGTTCGAGCACACCACACCCACGGAGCTGGCCCGCCGGTTCGGGGTCCGCACGGCGAGCCTCTACTCGCACGTGAAGAACGCCCACGAACTCAAGACCGGCATCGCGCTGTTCGCTCTCGAAGAGCTGGCCGACCTGGTCTCCGAGGCGGTGGCCGGCCGGGCCGGCAAGGACGCGCTGACCGCCTTCGCCAACGCCTACCGCGACTACGCCCGTCGGCACCCGGGCCGTTTCGCCGCCGCGCAGTTCCGCCTCGACCCCGAGGCGGCGGCGTCCAGTGCCGGTGCGCGGCACGCCCAGATGTCGCGGGCCATCCTGCGCGGATACGACCTGGCCGAACCGCAGCAGACGCACGCCGTGCGCCTGCTGGGCAGCGTCTTCAGCGGATACGTCGGCCTGGAGACGGCCGGGGGGTTCAGCCACAGCGCACCCGACGCGCAGGAGAGCTGGACGGAGATCCTCAACGCGCTGGACTCCCTGCTGCGCACCTGGCCGACCGGCGGTGAAGAAGGGCGCCCACAGCGCCCGTTGACGTGAAGCCGTCCGCGTCGCAGGCGTCCTGATCACCCGGCGCACACGCGGGATAGGCTCCGACCTGCCAGCCCCCGGACGTGACAGGCAAGGAGTCGGCGATGGGCCCACAGGACGCGCGGGACCATCCGGCCGCGCCCACCGCGCAGGACGACACCGCACAGGACACCGCCCGGCGACTCCGCGCGATCGGCGAGGAGTTGTCGGACCGCTTCTACGAACGGGCCGACGTGGTGCGGACCCTGCTGGTGACACTGCTGGCGGGCCGGCACTCCCTCATACTGGGCCCGCCCGGGACGGCGAAGTCCGAGCTGGCCCGGGAACTCACGGGCAGGATCGACGGGGCGTCCTACTGGGAGATCCTGCTGTCGAAGTTCACGGCGCCGACGAGGATGTTCGGCCCGATCGACGTCGCCGCGCTGTCCCGGGGCGAGTACCGCCAGGTCTACGAGGGCCGCGCCACGACCGCGCACGTCGCGTTCATCGACGAGATCTTCAAGTGCTCCACGGCGGCGCTGAACGAGACGCTGGGCTACCTCAACGAACGGATCTACCACCCCGAGAGCGGCGGGGAACCCGTTCGCTGCCCCCTCATCGGGGCCATCACGGCGAGCAACGAGCTGCCCACCGGAGAGGACTCGGCCGCCATCTACGACCGGCTTCTGGTGCGGATCGAGGTCTCGTACCTGGAGGACCCCTCGAACTTCGCCGCGCTGGTCCGCTCCGCCGTCGGCCGCCCGGCCCCATCGCCGCGGACCACGGTGGAGCTGGCCGCGCTGCAGCACGCCGTGACCGGGGCCGTCCCGGCCGTCGACGTCCCCGACGCGATAGTGGACGCGCTGTGCACGCTGCGCGCGGCCCTGCGCCGCAAGGAACTGGTCGCCTCCGACCGGCGCTGGCGGCAGGCGGTGGGCCTGCTCCAGGCCTCCGCCTTCCTCGACGGCCGCGCCGCGGTCGCCGAGAGCGACCTGTCGGTGCTGACCCATGTGCTGTGGCACTCCCCCGCCGAACGCCCGACGGTCGAACGCGAGGTGCTGCACCTGGTGAACCCCGACGCCCGCGAGGCCCTGGACCTCGCCGACACCATCGACGAACTGGAGACCCAGCTCGACGCCATGGCCGGGCAGTCCCGCGAGGCGCTGAGCGAGTGGGTCATCAAGAAGGCCCACAACCAGCTCGCCACCGCCGGGACCCGGCTGGAGAAACTGCGGGAGGAGGCGGTGGTGGCCGGCCGCTCCACCGCCGCCATCGACCGGGTCACCGGCCGCCAGCGCGCCGTCCGCGCCCGGGTACTCACCGAGGCCCTCGGCGTGGACGCGAGCACGGTGCAGTCCCGGCTCTGAACACGAGGGCGAACAGGACCATGGACGAGATCCCGACCCGGCTGGAGGGTCTGGCGGCCCGGGCCGCGCCATGGCTGGCCGGGTCGGCCACCGCTCCCGCACGCCACACCACGGCCGTGGTCGCCGACCGTTTCGACCGGATCGCCTGGCGCGACACCTACGAGCAGTCGCCCGCGCTGCGCGACCTGGCCGCGGAACTGGGCGAGCGCCACACGCACGCCACCGACCTGCTGACCGACGCGTTCCTGGCCGCCTACCGAGTCGGCCCCCGACTGCGCGAACCCGGCGAGATGGACCCCACCCGGCTGGTCAACCACCGTGTCGTCGGGGCCCTGCTGGAGTCGCCGCACTTCGCCGAACTGCACCGCGAGACGGCCGGCGACCCGTACGCCGCCGCCATGGCCGTACTCGCCCAGGCCGGTGCGCTGCGCCGGATGCTGGACGACTCCGGGGACGCCCAGGAGCGCGCGGAGCGGGCGGGTCGGGCCCGCGGGGACGCCGAGGACGCGGCCACCGCCGTCGCCGAGGCGCTCCGGCAGGCCGCCGAGGAGGCCGACGAGGACGGCACCGTGCCGGGTCCGGCCGCCGACGCCGTACAACGGGCGATGGAGAGCGCTCGGGCCCACGCCCGGCAGGCCGCCCAGGAGGCTCGTCAGGCGCTCGCGGCGCCCCTGCCCGGGATGCCCGCCGCCGCGCGCAGCGGGGTGGCGAAGGCCGTGGCGGCCGCCCGGGAGGAGGCCGCGCTGATGCGGGCCTGGGGCGTCGGTTCCGGCGAGCTGGAGCGGATGCCCTTCGAGCGGCGCGCCCGGCTCGCCGAGCGGCTGCGCACCAGTCGGCTCGCGCGGTGGGCCGAGCTGATCGGCCGTTTCCGGCAGATGGCCGAGGGCGAGCGCGCCCGCAAGGTGGAGAACGCCACCGGCGAGCTGATCGGTGTCACGCTCGGCGACGACCTCTCCCGCGTCATCCCCTCCGAACTGGCCCATCTCGGCCTGGCGGAACTGCGTGCGGTGTTCGCCGCGCGCTACGCCGCCGGGGAGCTGATGCTCTACGACAGCCAGGGCGAACAGGCCACCGGCCGGGGCGCGGTCATCGCGTGCGTGGACACCTCGCACTCCATGTACGAGGCCGGGCCCGGCGGCATCACCCGGGAGGCGTGGGCGAAGGCGTGCGCCCTGGCGCTGCTGGACCAGGCCCGCCGGGCGGGGCGCGACTTCGTCGGCATCCTCTTCTCCGCCGCCGACCGACTCCAGGTCTTCCGCTTCCCCGCCGACGGGCCCGCCGACCTCGGCCGGACCCTCGACTTCGCGGAGACCTTCCTCGGCGGCGGCACCAGCTACCAGCGGCCCCTGTCGGCGGCGGGCGAGCTGCTGAGGGAGGAGTTCGACGACGCCGCCCGCAGGCGCGGGGACATCGTGATGCTCACCGACGACGACTGCGGCGTCACCGAGGAGTGGATGCGGGACTGGAACGACGCCAAGCGCCTGCTGGGCTTCCGGGTCTTCGGGGTCGCCATCGGCACCCCGCGGGTCGCCGAGGCCGGGTCGGTCCTGGAGGCCCTGTGCGACAACCTCCGCTCGGTCGAGGACTTCACCGACGTGCACGCCGCCGCCGACCTCTTCCGCGTGATCTGACGCCCAGGGCCTCCGGTCCCGCCCGCTGCCGCGCGCCGTTACGGCTTGCGGGCCACCGCGCCGTACATCGCGATGTCCTCGTCGCGGATGCCCTGCTCCCCCGCGCCGTCCGGGTGCCACTTGTGCACCTGGACGATGCCGGGTTCGACCAGGTCCAGGCCGTCGAAGAACTCGTGCGCCTCGTCGAGGGTGCGCAGCCGCATCGGCATGTCGCGGGCCGCGTACTCCCGCGCGACCCGGCCGACCTCGTCCGGGGCGAACTCGGCGGTGCCGATGGTCATCGCCAGGTAGCTGCCCGACGGCAGGGGCTCCAGGAGGCGGCGGACGATACCGACCGCGTCGTCCTCGTCGAGGACGAAGTGCACGATCGCGATCACGGTGAGCGCGACCGGCCTGCCCAGGTCCAGCGTCTTGCGGAACTCGGCGGATTCGAGGACGTCCTCCGGATGCTGGAAGTCCGCCTCGATGTACGTCGTCCGGCCCTCGGGCGTGCTGGACAGCAGCCCCTGGGACAGGGTGAGGACGATCGGGTCGTTGTCCACGTAGACCACGCGCGACTCGGGCGCCACCGACTGCGCGATCTCGTGCAGGTTGGGTGAGGTCGGGATGCCGGTGCCGATGTCGAGGAACTGGCGTATGCCCGCCTCCTCCGCCAGCCAGCGCACCGCGCGGTTCATCCAGTCCCGGTTGGCGCGCATGTGCACGGGCAGCGCGGGCCACTCCGCGGCCATCGCGTCGCCCGCCTCCCGGTCGGCCGGGTAGTAGTCCTTGCCTCCCAGGATGTAGTCGTAGATCCGGGCCGAGTGCGCGTGCTCGGTGTCGATCCGGTCGGCCGGCCATCCGCTGTCGGACAACGTTCGCCCCTCTCCGTCAAGTCGTGCGGTACCAGTGATCTCTCGGTGGAACCTACGGCAACCGGCCCGTTCAGTAGAGGAAGTCGGCCTGTCCCGCCTTCACACCGTCCAGGAAACGCGTCATCTCGTGGGGCGTGAAGACGAGCGCCGGGCCGTCCGGGTCCGAGGACTGACGCAGCGCGATCCGTCCGTCGCCCAGCCGCCGCACCTCGACGCAGGCGCCGCCCACGTCGTCGCTCCACGGCTTGACCCACTCGTGGGGTCCCGGTTCCGGGGACGGTGTCCCGGAGCCGGCGGAGTGCTGTGGGTGGTGGTCCATTCAGAGCTCCTTGCGTAGCGCGCCGAGGAGTTCCTCGGTGCTTCGGGCCGGTACGGCCTGGGCGCCCAGGCGGTCCAGCGCCTCGCGGTAGACCACCACGTCGTCGCCCTTGTCCAGGTAGACGGCGCCCACGAGTCCGCTGAGGTAGACGATGTCGGGGAGTTCGGGAGCCCGGAAGCGGAAGACGTGGAACGCGCCTGCCCGCATCGCGGGGTGCGGGCCCCCGGCGAACGGCATGATCTGGAGCGTGACGTTGGGCAGCCGGCCCACCTCGATCAGGTGGTCCACCTGCTCCCGCATCACCTCGGCGCCGCCGACGGGCCAGCGCAGGACCGTTTCGTCCATGACGACCCACAGCCGGGGCGGCTCGGGGCGGGTGAGGATCTCCTGGCGCCGCATGCGCAGGGCGACCCGGCGCTCGGTGGCGACGGAGGAGGCGTGCGGATTGCCCGCGCTCAGCAGGGCCCGCGCGTAGGCCGGGGTCTGGAGCAGTCCGTGCACGAACTCGGGCTCGTAGGCGCGGATGTGCAGGGCCGCCTGTTCCAGGCTGAGGTAGGCGGCGAACCAGTCCGGCATGACGTCGCGGTAGGTGTGCCACCACCCCCGTTTGTTCGCCTCGCGGGCCGACTTCAGGAAGGTGTCGATCTCCTGCTGGTCGCGGACGCCGTAGTACTGGAGCAGCTTCTCCACGTCCGGCAGCCGCAGGCGGGCCACCTTCGCGGCCTCCATGCGCCGGATCGTGGAGTGGCTCACCCCGATCGACTCGGCGGCCTGTTCGAAGGACAGACCGGCCCGGGTGCGCAACTCCTCCAGCTGTCTGCCGAGGATCATGCGCAGCACGGAGGGGGCACCGCCCCAATCGGTCTCCGAGGTCACACCATCTCCTTCTTCGCGGCTGCGCGCCCGGCCTCGGGTGCGCAGTCTGCCACGGCGGGCGTCCCCGTCCGAGGAGCATGCATCCACTCAACTGCAATTTTCAACTTGCCGGTTGCGTACGGTTGCTGACGGATGACACAGTGGTTCCACCGCCCCCTTTCTTCACGTCCGGGTCGGTCTCGCATGACAACGTTCTCCTGGTGATCCGCCGGTTGTGCGCGTCGGCAGACCGCGCTCCCCCGCCCGGCCAAAGGACACCCCCCATGGACCTGCAGCACACTCGTGATCCACGTCCGTCCACGGCCCTCGCCCCGCTGTCCCTGCCCGCCGGACTGCGCACCGGTCTCGGGCACGACGCGGTGGGCACCTCGCCGGACCACGGCGAGCGCATCCTGGCCTGTCTGCCCCGCGCGGGCTGCGTCTTCGCCGACCAGGGGCGCTGGTGGTGGATCGTCCCGTCGGGCTCCGACATCGGGGTCGCGTGGCCGCGCGGCGCCCTCTACGTGAGCGGCGACCCTTCCTGGACCCGGGCGCGCGCGGAGACCCGGCCGTCGGGTCCGCGCATGGTCCACGGACCCGACGGCGACTCGCCGTACACCGCGCCCATACCGCTGTACTTCCTCGTCTGCCGGCTCACCGGCGTGACGCCGCGCTGGTCCCTGACCCCCTGAAGGAGTGCGGGCCGCCGGGTCGGGTTCCGCTTCACCCTCCGAAGCTGGAGCGCCATCTTCCGATTCATTTCGTTCACCTTGTTGACATGTACAGGGAAGCGCTACAACGTTGCAAGTCCCCCCACACCAAGGAGGACCGTGTGCTTTCCCCACGCAAGCTGACGGCGTCCCTGGCCGTCGCGGCGTCCCTCGGCGCCGTCGCCGTCGTCACAGGGCCGGCCGAACCGGCCTCGGCCGTGCCGGACACGATCCCGCTCACCCTGAAGAACGACTCGGGCAGCGGCGAACAGGTCCACGTATACGTGATCGGCACCGAACTGGCCTCCGGCAAGCAGGGCTACGCCGACGAGAGCGGAACCTTCCACGCCTGGCCGGCCGGTGGCGCCCCGCCGGTCCCGGCCCCCGACGCGTCCTTCGCCGGCCCGGCAAACGGCGGGTCAAAGACCGTTCGACTTCCGAAGTTCTCGGGCCGCGTCTACTTCTCCTACGGCCAGAAGCTGGACTTCCGGCTCGCCGACGGCGGGCTCGTCCAGCCCGCCGTGCAGAACGCCGACGATCCCAACCATGACACCCTGTTCAACTGGACGGAGTACACGCTCAACGACTCCGGTCTGTGGATCAACTCCACCCAGGTGGACATGTTCTCGGCCCCCTACTCCGTCGGCCTCACCGCGGGCGACGGGTCCACGAAGCGCACCGGTTCGCTGAAGCCGGGCGGCTACAAGGCCGTCGCCGACGGACTCACCCAGCAGGGCGGCGGCTGGGAGGGGCTGGTCCAGAACCGCGCCGACGGAACGCCGCTGCGCGTACTGGCCCCCGGGCACGGCGTCGGCTCCGGCGACCTGCCCGCCGGTGTGCTGGACGACTACATCGACCGTGTCTGGAGCAAGTACGCCACCGACACGCTGACGGTCACGCCGTTCAAGGACCGGCCGGACACGAAGTTCTTCGGCAAGGTCAACGGGGACCGGATGGACTTCACCGACGGCTCCGGCGCCGTGGTGACCTCCTTCGAGAAGCCGGACTCGGACTCCGTCTTCGGCTGCTACAACAAGCTCGACGCACCCAACGACCAGGTGCGCGGGCCCATCTCGCGGACCCTGTGCGCGGCGTACAACCGGTCGACGCTGCTGACCAACTCCGAGCAGCCGGACGCCGACGCGTCGGGCTTCTACCAGGACGGCGTCACCAACCACTACGCCCGCCTCATCCACGCGCAGATGCAGGACGGGAAGGCGTACGCCTTCGCGTTCGACGATGTCGGGGCCCACGAGTCGCTGGTGCACGACGGCGCCCCCAAGGACGCGGCGATCACCCTGGAGTCCTTCGACTGACCGGCCGGCCCCACCCACGCCCGGACAGTCCACCCCGCACCACCTTCCCCCCACCCGAGTGCCCGCTCCCGCGTCGTGGGAGCGGGCCCACGAAGGGAGAGACATGAACTCCCCACGCTTGATCCGCAGTTGCCTGCTCACCACCCTGTCGGTCGGTCTGGTGGCCGCCGCCGCGGTCGCGCCCGCGCACGCGGACCGCCCGGCGGAGACGGCCGCGGTCGTGACGTTCTCCGACACCTTCGACGGACCCGCCGGGTCCGGCGTCGACTCCGCCAAGTGGCAGCTGGAGACCGGGGACAACGTCAACAACCACGAGCGGCAGTACTACACGCCCGGCACCGACAACGCGAAGCTCGACGGCCAGGGGAACCTGGTGATCGAGGCCCGCCGCGAGAACCCGGGCAACTACCAGTGCTGGTACGGCTCGTGCGAGTACACCTCCGCACGGCTCAACACCTCCGGCAAGTTCACCGCCACCTACGGGCACGTCGAGGCCCGCATGAAGATCCCGCGTGGACAGGGCATCTGGCCCGCGTTCTGGATGCTGGGCCAGGACATCGGCGAGGTTGGCTGGCCCAACTCGGGCGAGATCGACATCATGGAGAACGTCGGCTTCGAGCCCTCCACCGTCCACGGCACCATCCACGGCCCCGGCTACTCCGGCTCGGGCGGCATCGGCGCGGGTTACACCCTGCCGAACGGCGAGGCCTTCGCGGACGACTTCCACACCTTCGCGGTGGACTGGGCCCCGGACAGGATCACCTGGTCGGTCGACGGCACCGTGTACCAGACGCGTACGCCGGCCGATCTGAACGGCAACCGGTGGGTCTTCGACAAGCCGTTCTTCCTCATCCTGAACCTCGCGGTCGGCGGCTACTGGCCGGGCGACCCCGACGGCTCGACCACCTTCCCGCAGCAGCTGGTCGTCGACGAGGTGAAGGTGACCACGAGCGGCGGCTGACGGCCGACGGTTCCACCGGTCGGGGCCGGCGTTGAGTCGATCGCCGCGCGCGCACGTAGGGAGTACGGGAGGAGTCTCGTACTCCCCACGGCCGCGTCGTGCGCGGCCGCACGCCGTACGACCCGAGGGAGCGCCCACCGATGAGCACCGCCCGCCTGAACGACCGGCTGGCCAGGCAGCAGCCCCTGGTACTCGGCCTGTTCCGCATCGTCCTGGGCCTGCTGTTCACCAGTGAGGGCGCCGCGACGGTCTTCGGGCTGCTGGACCGGCCGGCCAGTCCCGTGGGCGACTGGCCGTTCTGGTACGCCGGGGTGATCGAGCTGGTGGCTGGCGCCCTCGTCCTCGTCGGCGCGGCCACGCGCGGCGCGGCGTTCCTCTGCTCGGGGATCATGGCGTTCGCCTACTTCACCGAGCACCAGCAGGACGGGCTGTTCCCGCTCCAGAACGGCGGGCTGTCCCCGGCGCTGTTCTGCTGGGGCTTCCTGCTGCTGGTCTTCTTCGGGCCGGGTGCCCTGTCCCTGTCAGGGCGAGGTGGTCGTGGCCCCGGCGGCGCCTGAGGCGTCCTCCTCCGGGGCCGCCGGAGGCGGGAAGATCAGGTCCTCGAGCGCGTCGGCGGCGAAGAGGAAGGCCATCATCACGACCGGTAGCAGAAGCGCGAGCAGAATCACAGGACCTCCCGGTAGGTCGGTCTGTGGGCTTCGTGGCCCGGCTACCAGGATGACCCCGAATGGCGGAACCCGCACGGCGGGGCCGGGGGCCGTAGTGACCGCATTTCATTTCGAACAGACGTTCCGAGGGTGATCGGAGCCCCTTCTCGCACACCGCATCGCGGCCCCCACCTGCACCTCAGGTGATCCTTTGGCCAACCGTTCATGCATATGCAGAACGAATGTGCGGCGCAACCTCTGCCCACGGCATCGCCGTTGGGTGCGTATGGAACCTCCGATCGAGATCAACTACAGCGATGTCGGCGGCTGGACCGTCGTGGAGATCCGCGGTGAGGTGGACGTGTACACCGTGCCGACGATCAGGCAGCACATGATCGAGCGCCTCGCGGACGGACTCCGCCGGTTCGTCATCGACCTGCGCGGGGTGGCGTTCATCGACTCCATGGGCCTGGGTGTCCTGGTCGGCGCCCTCAAGCGGGTCCAGGCGGTCCGCGGCGAGCTGAAACTGGTCATCACCGACGCCCACACCAAGCAGCTCTTCGCGCTGACCGGGCTGCGCCACGTCTTCCCCATCTACGACTCGGTGTACCAGGCGAGACGTACGTCATGACCGGATGTCTTCTTGACGGTGGGCTCCCCCGCCCCCATATTCACCAACACCCCCTCTACAACCCCCACAGAGGTGACCTGTGAGAGGCCTCAGACCCTGGGCTGCCGTCCACGCAGCCACCGCCCTCCTCCTGCTCACCACGGCTCTCACCCCCGGCACCTCTTCCGCGGCCTCCTCCCCACCGGGCGCGCCCGCCTTCGCCACGCACCCCGCCAGGGCGGCCCTCGCCCGCCTGCTCCCCCGCCATGTCTCGCAGTTCAGCCTGGTCCCGGCCGCCCGCCCCGCGTCGGGCGACTACTTCAGCGTCTCCGGCAGAGCGGGCCGGGTGCGCGTCCGGGGCACCAGCCCGGCCGTGATCCTCAGCGGCGTCAACTGGTACCTCAAGCACACGGCGAAGGTGGACCTCGGGTGGCCCGGGCGGAGTACGGCGAAGCTGCCGCGCACGCTCCCGGCGCCCACCGGGACCGTCCACCGGCAGGCGTCGGTGCCGCACCGCTTCGCGCTCAACGACACCGACGACGGCTACTCCGGCGCCTACCGCGACTGGGCCTCGTACGAAAGGCAGATCGACCTGCTCGCCCTGCACGGGGTGAACGAGGTCTTCGTGCAGATGGGCGCCGACGCCGTGTACCACGAGACGTTCCAGGAGTTCGGCTACTCCGGGAAGGAGCTGAGGGCCTGGATCCCCGGCCCGGCGCACCAGCCGTGGTGGCTGATGCAGAACATGTCCGGCTTCGCCGGTCCCGTCTCCGAGCGGCTCCTCCAGGACCGCGCCGACCTCGGACGCCGGATCGCGGACCGGCTGCGACGGCTCGGCATGACCCCGGTGCTGCCCGGCTACTTCGGCACGGTGCCCCCGGGATTCACGGAACGGAACCCCACCGGGCCGGTCGTCCCGCAGGGCGAGTGGGTCGGCTTCGAGCGGCCCGACTGGCTGGATCCGCGCAGCGAGGTCTTCCGCCGGGTCGCCGCCTCCTTCTACCGCCACCAGCGTGAGCTGTTCGGCAACTCGTCCATGTTCAAGATGGACCTGCTGCACGAGGGCGGCCGGCCGGGGAACGTGCCGGTCGGGGACGCCGCCCGAGCGGTGATGGACGCACTGCAGACCGCCCGTCCCGGTGCCGTGTGGGCCCTGATCGGCTGGCAGAAGAACCCTTCGCCGGAGATTATCGACGCCGTCGACAAGAGCAGGCTGCTCATCGTCGACGGGCTGTCCGACCGCTACAACGGGCTCGACCGGGAGACCACCTGGCACGGCGCGCCCTACGCGTTCGGCACCATCCCCAACTTCGGCGGCCACACCACCATCGGCGCCAACACGGCCGTCTGGGCGGAGCGGTTCGACCAGTGGCGGACCAAGCCCGGCAGCACCCTCGCGGGCATCGCCTACCTGCCCGAGGGCACCGGCGGCAACCCGGTCGCCTACGAGCTGTTCACCGAACTGGCCTGGCGGACGGGCCCGGTGGACCAGCGGGCCTGGTTCGCCGCCTACGCGTCACGCCGCTACGGCGGCCCCGACCCGCACGCGGCCCGCGCCTGGGAGCTGCTGCGCACGGGCCCGTACAGCACGCCCTCCGGCACCTGGAGCGAGTCGCAGGACAGCCTGTTCACCGCCCGCCCCCGGCTGACGGCCACCAACGCGGCCAGCTGGAGCCCCGGCGCGATGCGCTACGACCCGGACACGGTGCACAAGGCGCTGGCCGAGTTGCTGAAGGTCGCGCCGGCGCTGCGCACGACCGACGCCTACCGCTTCGACCTGGTGGACGTCGCCCGTCAGGCGCTGGCCAACCGCAGCCGGTCCCTGCTCCCGGAGATCAAGACGGCCTACGACGCCAAGGACCTGCCCCGCTTCCGTGCGCTGGCCGCGGAGTGGAAGAGCGACCTGGCCCTTCTCGACCGGCTGCTGGCGACCGACACCCGGTTCCTCCTCGGCCCGTGGCTGGAGGACGCCAAGTCCTGGGGCCGTACGCGGGCCGAGCGGGCCGCCGCCGAGTTCGACGCCCGTTCGATCCTCACCACCTGGGGGCACCGCTCCGGCAGCGACACCGGCGGGCTGCGGGACTACGCCAACCGGGAGTGGTCGGGGCTCGTCCGCGACTTCTACGCGATGCGGTGGACGACGTACCTCGACTCCCTCGACACGGCGCTGGTCACCGGCCGCCCTCCGGCCGCCATCGACTGGTTCGCGCTGGAGAACGCCTGGAACCAGGAGCGCGACCGCTACCCCGTCCATCCCTCGGGCGACCCCGTGGCCGCGGCCACCGCGGTCCTCGCCGCCCTGCCCGCCGCCGCGGGCGGCTGACGGTACGTCACGAACAGTCCCGCACCGAGCTACGAGGGAAGGACCGCGCATGCGCTTCACCGTGCTCTCGGAACCGGACGGCAGACGCTCGGCCAGACGTGCGGGTGTCGTCGTGGCCGCGCTGGGCGGTCTGGCCCTGGCCCTGACGACGACCACCGCACACGCCGCGCCCGACGACCCCGACGCCATCGCCCACCGCGGCTCCTCCGGCATGGCACCCGAGAACACCGCCGCCGCCATCGACCTCGCCGTCACCCAACGCGCCGACCACGTCGAGATCGACGTCCAGCAGACCAAGGACGGCAAACTCGTCAACTTCCACGACTGCACCATGGAACGCACCACCAACATCGAAGACCTCTACCCCGACCGCCCCCGCTACCGCGTCTCCGACTTCACCTGGAAAGAACTGAAACGCCTCGACGCAGGCTCCTGGTTCCACAAGAAATACACCGGCGAACCCCTCATCACCGTCGACGACGTCATCCGCCACATCGACCGCACCCGCACCGGACTCCTCGCCGAAATCAGCCCCTGCGGCCACTACACCGACATAGCCACCGACTTCGCCGACCACCTCCACAACAAACCCTCCTACCTCCGCCGCGCCCTCGCCCGCGACCAACTCGCCGTCCAGTCCTTCCAGACCGACGACGCCCAGCAATTCCACACCCGCATGCCCGACATCCCCATCGGCATCCTCGACGCCAACCGCCCCACCGACGCCGAACTCCTCCAGCTCAGCCAATGGGCCGACCAGATCAACCCCCAGCACACCGTCACCGACCAGACCCTCGTCGACCGCATCCACGAACTCGGCATGGACATCAACGTCTGGACCGTCGACGAACCCGGCGCCATCCGCAACATGGCCGCCCTCGGCGTCGACGGCATCATCACCGACTACCCCCAGACCCTCACCCAGCGCTGAGTCAGGGGCGGGTCGCCCGGTCCAGTTCGATCAGGACCGAGTGGTACGCGCGTCCCGTCGCCCGGTCCATGCCGATCTCGCACATGCGGTTGGCGGACAGGTGGGCGTCGTAGTCGCGCGAGGTGACCTCGGCGGCCTCCTTCGCCGTCGCGGACGCCGTCAGCTCCTTGTGCAGCATGCCCCGGTCACCGGCGAAGGCGCAGCATCCGGCGTCGTCCGGGACGACGACCTCGTCGGCGACCGCCTCGGCGACCTCGCGCAGTTGGTCGACGTCGCCGAGGTGCTGCATCGAGCAGGTGGGGTGCAGTACCGCCGAGCGGGCGGTGCGCCGGATCGTCAGTGCGGGCAGGAGTTCCTCGGCGGCCCAGACGACGGAGTCGACCACCGTGAGGTGCCGGTGCAGTTCCCGGTTGGCGTCGGTGAGGTAGGGGACGACCTCGTCGGCGATGCCCAGGGTGCAGGAGGAGGCGTCGACGACCAGCGGGAGCCTTCCGCCGTCGGTCCAGGCCCAGGCGGCCTCGACGACGCGGTTGGCCATCACGGTGTTGGCGTCCTCGTAGCCCTTGGAGTGCCAGATCGTGGAGCAGCAGGTGCCGGCGACGTCGTCCGGGATCCAGACCGGTTTGCCGGCGCGGGCCGAGACGTCGACCACGGCCTGCTGGAGCGAGGGGGTGTCGTCGCTCTCGGGGCCGCCGAAGATGCGGTTGACGCAGGCGGGGTAGTAGACGGCCCGCGCGTCCGCCTTCGCGGTGCGGGGCACGGCGCGGGTGGCGGCGCCGGGGATCTCCGGCAGCCATTCGGGCACGAGGTCGGGGCGTACGGCCTTGCGGGCGAGGCCGGTGGCGGCCGTCAGCAGCCGGTCGGCGATCCGGTCGGCCGCGCCCACGGCCAGGCGCGCCGACGTCTCGACGGCCTTGAACCGCCTCGCGGTGAGCGCGGCGATCCGCTCCTCGCGCGGGGAGTGCCGCTGGTGCCGGAAGTCCTTCATCATGGCGCCGGTGTCGATGCCGACGGGGCAGGCGATCCGGCAGGTGGAGTCGCCCGCGCAGGTGTCGACGGCGTCGTAGCCGTAGGAGGCGAGGAGCTGCTCCTCCACCGGTGAGCCGTCCGGCTGGCGCA
Source organism: Streptomyces sp. NPDC056128 (assembly GCF_042263835.1). NCBI lineage: Bacteria > Bacillati > Actinomycetota > Actinomycetes > Kitasatosporales > Streptomycetaceae > Streptomyces > Streptomyces sp. NPDC056128. The sequence goes on from NZ_JBHJVQ010000004.1 coordinate 372,014, forward strand.
TCATCTCCCGGCGCAGCACGATCCGCTGGCGTGGCGTAGTCGTGAGGTCGTGGCTGGGGCAGGTGGGTTCGCAGAAGCCGCACTCGATGCAGGGGTCGGCGACCGCTTCGATGCCGGGGATCGTCTTGAGGCCGCGCAGGTGGGCCCTGGGGTCCCGGTCCAGGACGATCCGGGGGGCCAGGACGCCGTCGGGGTCGACGAGTTGCTTCGTGCGCCACATCAGCTCGGTCGCCCTCGGGCCCCACTCCAGCTCCAGGAACGGGGCGATGTTGCGTCCGGTGGCGTGTTCGGCCTTCAGCGACCCGTCGAAGCGCTCCACGGTCATCCGGCAGAAGTCGTCCATGAAGGCGGCGTACCGGTCGACGTCGGGCGCCTTGGACGCGTCGAAGGCGAGCAGGAAGTGCAGGTTGCCGTGGGCGGCGTGACCGGCGACGGCCGCGTCGAATCCGTGCTCGGCCTGGAGCCGGAGCAGGTCCTCGCAGGCGTCGGCCAGCCGGGACGGCGGGACCGCGAAGTCCTCCGTGATCAGCGTGGTGCCCGCGGGCCGGGAGCCGCCGACCGCGGTGACGAACGCCTTGCGGGCCTTCCAGTACCCCGAGACGACCTTGGCGTCGCGGGTGAACTCGTTGGTCACGGAGGGGACGGGGGCGACGAGACTCAGCCGCTCCAGGACCCCGGCCGCCGCCCTTTCGTACGCCTCCTGGCCCGCCTCGTCCGGTGCCCGGAACTCCACCAGCAGCGCGGCGGTCTCGCGCGGCAGTCCCGCCCAGTCCGCCGGCACGCCCCGCACGCTGACCGAGGCGCGCAGGGTGTTGCCGTCCATCAGCTCGACGGCCAGGGCCCCGGCCTCGTTGAAGAGGGGCACGGCCGCCGCCGCCGCGGTCAGCGAGGGGAAGAAGAGCAGGCCGCTGGTGACCCTGCGGTCCAGCGGCAGGGTGTCGAAGACGACGTCGGAGATGAACCCGAAGGTGCCCTGGGAGCCGACCATCAGACCGCGCAGGATCTCCACGGGCGTGGTGCCGTCCAGGAAGGCGTCGAGCCGGTAGCCGTTGGTGTTCTTGATCTCGTACTTGGCCCGGATGCGGGCGGTGAGTGCCGCGTCCGCCTCGATCTCCGCCTTGAGGGCCAGCAGGCCCGCGCACAGGTCCGGCTCGGTGCGGGCCAGCCGCTCGTCCGCGTCCGGGTCGGCGGTGTCGACGACGGTGCCGCTCGGCAGCACGAAGGTCAGCGAGGCGAGGGTGCGGTACGAGTTGCGGGTGGTGCCGGCGGTCATGCCGGAGGCGTTGTTGGCGACGACCCCGCCGACGGTGCAGGCGATGGCGCTGGCCGGGTCGGGGCCCAGGACCCTGCCGTACCGGGCGAGGGTGGCGTTGGCCCGCATGACGGTGGTGCCGGGCCGGATGCGGGCCCGCGCGCCGTCGTCCAGGACCTGCACGCCGGTGAAGTGGCGGCGGACGTCGACGAGGATGTCCTCGCCCTGGGCCTGGCCGTTCAGGCTGGTGCCGGCGGCGCGGAAGACGAGGTCGCGGCCGTGGGAGCGCGCGTACGCCATGATCGCGGAGATGTCCTCGGTGGTCTCGGGCAGGACGACGACCTGCGGGACGAACCGGTACGGGCTGGCGTCGGAGGCGTACTTGACCAGGTCGGAGACCTTCCAGCGGACCTTCTCCGGACCGAGCAGTGCGGTCAGCTCCGTGCGGAGCCGTTCGGGCGTCCCCGAGGCGCCTCGGTCGGGGACCCGGTCGGCCGCGGCGGCGCGGGCCGATCCCGGGCGGAGGCTGTCCGGCTTGGGCTCCAGCAGGGGCATGACGTTCGTCTCCCACACGGTCTCGGTCGGTGCTGATCAGCGTACGGCTGCGAAGGGCTCGCGTGCCCCTGGGTGTGCCGGGGCACGCGAGCACGGAGGGGTGGTCACCCGGGCGTCTCCGGGCCGGGCAGGACGGCCACCACGTCGATCTCCACGAGGATGTCCATGAGGTCCGACCCGACGGTGGTGCGCACCGGGCAGGGCTCGTCGAAGAACTCGCGGTAGGCGGCGTCGTACGCGGCGAAGTCCCGCTTCAGGTGTTGCAGGTGCGTGGTCACCTTCACGACGTCCCGCGGGGAGAGCCCTTCCTCGGCGAGGACCGCGCGGACGTTGCGCAGCACCTGTGCGGTCTGTGCGCCGACGCCTTCGGGCACCTCGCCGGTGGCCGGGTCCTGGGGGCCGAACCCGGCCGTGAACAGGAGTCCGCCCGCCACCACGCCCTGCGCGTACGCGCCCGCCGGCCGGGGAGCCCCGGTCGTGCGCACGGCTCGTTTTCCGGTCGGCCCGCTCATCCGGTGAGGTCTCCGTCCCGCTCGTTGACCCCGGCGTAGTGGCGGAGCTTGTCCTCGTCCACCCGCACGCCCAGGCCCGGTCCTGACGGCACGCGCAGCCTGCCGTTCTCCAGGTGCAGCGGCTCGATGATGTCGTCCGCGTGCAGGTAGTACATGCTGTCGATCGCCCGGGAGAGGACGGGTGTGCTCGACACGACGGCCAGGTGCGCGGCCGTGGCGATGCCGAGTTCCCCGCCGCTGTGCAGGTTCATGCCCAGGCCGAAGGTCTCGCAGTGCGCGGCGAGCGCCTTGGTCGCGGCGATGCCGCCCCACTTGTAGACGTCACCGTGGATGACGTCCACGGCGTTCAGCCGCATGGCGGGCGCGAAGTCCTCGAAGCGGACGACGCACATGTTGGTGCACAGCGGGATGCGGACCTTCGCCTTCACCTGGCTCATGCCCTCGATGCCGACGCACGGGTCCTCCAGGTACTCCAAGTCGAGTTCCTCCAGCGCGATCCCGGCGCGGACCGAGTCGGGGACGGACCAGGCGGCGTTCGGGTCGACGCGCAGGTTCACCTCGGGCAGCGCCTCGCGGAGCGCGCGCAGGATGGCGACGTCGCCCGCGCAGTCCTTGGTGCCCTTGAGCTTGACGGCGTCGAATCCGCCCTCGGCGACGACGCGCACGGTGTGCTCCGCCAGGGCCTTGGGCAGGTCCGCCGGCGTGGCGCCCGGCGCGTCGGCGCGGGTGATCAGCGCGGTGATCGGGACCTCGTCGCGTACGGGGCCGCCCAGCAGGTCGGTGAGGGACTGGCCGGTCGCCTTGCCCATCGCGTCCCAGCAGGCGACGTCGACGGCGGCGATCGCCGCGTAGCCGAGGTAGCCGTAGAAGAACGGCACCATGTGCTGCTTGCGGTGGAAGCTCTCCAGGGCGAAGGGGCTGGTCCCGATCAGGTCGGGGGCCAGTTGCCGGACGATCGCGGCGACCGGGGCGCCCCACATCGTCTCGCCCCAGCCCTCGACGCCGTCGTCGGTGCGGATGCGGACGACGGTGCGGGTCTCGCCGGTCTTGGTCTCGAACGAACTCGTGAAGGGGTTGACCAGCGGGAGGTTGACGACCCACACGTCCACGTCGGTGATCTTCATTGCTTCTCCTTGTCGCATCGCTTCATCAGGACGGCCGGCTCGCCGTGTCGAACGCCCGGATCGCGTCGGCGAGGCCGCGCGCCCGGTCGTCCAGGAGCCGGCCGCCCCGGACGGCGTCGGCGCCGGACGCGTCGTCCGTGGCGCCGTCGACCCGCTCCCACTCGCCGTGGCGTTCCACGGTCAGGCCGGGGTGCGGCGGGTTGTCGAACAGGGGCGGCGGTTCCACGGGGGCGCGGGCGGGCACGGGGGTGCGCACCAGGCGGGGGTGGGCCGCGAGCATCAGTGAGGTCTCGAACCATCCGGCGTGCCCCGGGGTGACGTCCGGCCGCCCCGCCTCGTTCTCGCCCGCGGTGAGGGTCCAGTACGAGCAGGCGGCGACGGTCACCCGGGCGCGCAGCGCGAACCGCTTCACGGCGAGCCGCATGATCTCGTCGTTGCCGCCGTGGCCGTTCACGACCATCACCCGGTGGTGTCCGCTGGTCACGAGCGAGTCGAGGACGTCGTCGAGGACCGCGCCCAGGGTGGCCGCGGAGAGCGAGACGGCGGCGGCGAACAGGTGGTGCGGGCTGTGGCCGAAGGGCAGCGCCGGCAGCCGTACGACCTCGGGTGGGGCCTCCTCCCGGGAGAGGAGGTCCAGCGCCCGGTCCACGACCTCCTCGACCAGGAGGGTGTCGGTGCCCATGGGCAGGTGTCCGGCGTGCTGCTCCTGCGAGCCGATGGGCAGCAGGGCGATGCCCCGCTCACCGGCCCGGCGGACCTCGCGCCAGGTGAGTTCGGTCAGTCTCGATTGGCTCACGGTGCTACCTCTCCGAAACGGGGGCGTGGCAGAGTCGGCGCATGGTCCACAAGAGTTCTCCGTTGCGACTGGTCCCCGCGGCCGTGCCGCGGCCGGCCGCGCCGCCCGCGCCGCGGCGGCTGGGCGCCGTCGAGCTGGTGCCCGGCCGGGTCGGGGCGGCCGTGCTGTCCGTGGCGGGCCGGGTGCTGGACCGCGCCGAGTCGTCGTACGACGCGGCCGGCGCGACGCCCGCGGACATCGACGCGGCGCTGGAGGCGGCGGCCGGTGTCTTCGCCGCGCACGACCTCCAGGGGATCGGCGTGGCCGCCGCGGGGCTCGTGGACCCCCGCACGGGGCTGATCCTGGAAGTGAACGACGTGCCCGCCCTGCACGGCTATCCGGTGACGGAGCGGCTCGGCGCGCTCACCGGCGCAGGGGTACGGGTGGAGCACCGGGCGCGCCTCCAGGTGCTCGGCGACCGCTGGTTCGGCGCGGGCCGCGGGCGGCGCACCTTCGCCTCGGTGTCGACGGGCGAGGTGCTCGGGGTCGGTGTCCTGTACGACGGCGAGGTGATGGCCCCGCCCGGCGGGCGCAGCGGCGCGCACATGACCGTGTCGGCCAGCGGTGAGCGCTGCACGTGCGGCAGCCGGGGCTGCTGGAAGACCGTGGCCACGACCGGCTGGCTGCGCGCCCGGGCGCGGGATGCGGGCCTCGGCCCGGCGGTGTCGCTGGAGGCGCTGGTGAACAGCGGGGACGCGCTCGCCGGACAGGTGGTGGAGGAGTACGCGCACAACCTCGCGCTGGGCCTGGTGAACGTGCAGCAGCTGTTCGCGCCCGGTCTCTTCATCCTGCACGGTGAGGCGCGTGAGGGCGGTGAGCGCTTCCGGACCGTGGTGGAGGAGCGGCTGCGCGAGGCCGTCGCCTTCACCGAGGCCGAGCAGCCCCGGGTGCTGGTAGGTACCGCCGCCGTCGACGACGTCGCGCTGCTCGGCGGGGCGGGTCTGGTGCTGTCGCACCTGTAGGACAGGGCGGGTCATCGGCTCGCCTCGGCCGTCGGCGAGGCGGCCCGCTGTGCCGCACGGCGCCCCCTGCGCGGGTCGAGGACGGGTACGGCGTCCAGCAGTTGCCGCGTGTAGGGATGTCGCGGTGAGCGCAGTACCGACGCCGTGTCGCCGACCTCGACCAGGCGCCCCCGGCGCATCACCGCGACCCGGTCCGCGACCTGTCCGACGACGGCGAGGTTGTGGGAGACGAACACGTAGGTCAGCCCGAGCCGTCGCTGGAGGTCGGCCAGGAGGTCGAGGACCGTCGCCTGCACGGAGACGTCCAGGGCGCTGGTGGGCTCGTCCAGGACGAGGAGGCGGGGGCGCAGGGCCAGGGCCCGCGCTATCGAGACGCGCTGGCGCTGTCCGCCGGAGAACTCGTGCGGGTAGCGGTCCTGGATACCGGCGTCCAGGCCCACCGCCTCCAGGAGTTCACCGACGCGTTCGCGGGTACGGGTCCGTGCGCGCCGTCCGCGCGCCTCGGGGTCGTGGGTGACGAGGGGTTCGGCGACGATGTCGGTGATGCGCATGCGCGGGTTCATGCTGGAGTAGGGGTCCTGGAGGACGACCTGCATCTGCCGTCGTACGGCGCGCAGTTCGGGCGCGGAGAGGGCGGCGAGGTCCTGTCCGTCGAAACGGACGCTGCCGGCGGTGGGTTCGAGGAGCCGCAGCAGCAGCCGGGTCAGGGTGGTCTTGCCGCAGCCGGACTCGCCGACCAGGGCGAGGGTCTCGCCCTCGTGGACTTCGAGGGACACGTCGTCGACGGCGGTGTTCGTCCCGCGCGTGCCGAACTCCTTGCGCAGTCCGACGAGTTCCAGGAGGACCCGGCCGGCCGCGGGTGCGGGCACGGTGGCTTCGGTGGCTTCCGTGGTCATGCCGCCTCCAGTCGCGGGGTGGCCGCCAGCAGCTTGCGGGTGTAGTCGTCGGCCGGACGGTCGAAGACGTCGAGGACGTCGCCGGTCTCCACGACGCGGCCCTTGTTCATGACCACGACGCGGTCGGCGGTCTCCGCGACGACGGCGAGGTCGTGGGTGATCAGCACGACGGCCATGTCGTGCTTGTGCTGGAGGGTGACGAGCAGGTCGAGGATCTGGCGCTGCACGGTGACGTCCAGGGCGGTGGTCGGCTCGTCGGCGATGAGCACGCGGGGCCGCGCGACCAGCGCCGTCGCGATCATCACGCGCTGGCGCAGGCCTCCGGAGAGTTCGTGCGGGTACTGGCGGTAGCGCAGGGCCGGGTCGGGGATGCCGACCTCGTCCAGGGCCGCCAGCGCGGCCTCCTTCGCCTCGGCGCGGGACATGCCGGTGTGGTGCCTGAGCACTTCGGCGACCTGGGCGCCGACCCGCTGGAGGGGGTCGAGGCAGGTCATCGGGTCCTGGAAGACCATGGCGATGTCGCGGCCGCGGACCCGGCCGAGGTCCTTCTCGGAGAGTTTCAGCAGGTCGCGTCCGTCGAAGCGGATCTCGCCGCTCGCGTAGACGCACGGCGGGCTCGGGTTGAGGCGCAGAACGGAGAGGGCGGTGGCACTCTTGCCGCTGCCCGACTCCCCCACGACGGCGAGAGTTTCCCCGGCGTGGACGTGCAGGGAGACGTCCTGGACGGCGTGGACGACGGAGGTCTCCAGGCGGAAGTCGACGCTGAGGCCGTCTATCTCCAGCAGCGGCGGTGGCGTGGTCGGTCGGTCGAGGGTCATCGGCGGTAGGCCTTCGGGTCCGCGACGTCCCTGAGGGCGTCGCCGGTGATGTTGATGGCGAGGGAGGTGAGCATCAGCGCGATGCCGGGGAAGACGGCGACCCACCAGGAGGTGCCCAGGTAGAGCTGGCCGTCGGAGAGCATGCCGCCCCAGGTGACCGTCTCCTTGGGCACGCCCAGGCCGAGATAGCTCAGGGAGGCCTCGGCGACGATGGCGGCGGCGACGTGCAGGGTGCCGATGGTGGCCAGCGGGGCCATCACGTTGGGCAGCAGGTGGCGGCGCATGATGGTGACGTCGGTGACGCCGATCGCGCGGGCCTCGGTGACGAAGTCCCGGGTACGCAGGGACATCACCTCGGAGCGCACGACGCGGGCGTAGGAGACCCAGCCGGTGAAGCCGAGCACCAGGATCACGTACCACAGGCCCGAGCCGAGGAAGCCGACGATGGCGAGGGCCAGCAGGAGCGACGGGAACGCGAGCTGGACGTCGGCGAGGCGCATCAGGGTGCGGTCGGCCCAGCCGCCGAAGTACCCGGAGGACAGTCCCACGACGGTGCCGATGACTCCGGCGAGGAGGGCCGCGCCGGCGCCGACGAGGAGGGAGACGCGGGCGCCGAAGATGACGCGGGAGAGCATGTCGCGGCCGAGCTGGTCGGTGCCGAGGAGGTGGGCGCCGCTGCCGCCGTCCTGCCAGGCGGGGGGCCGCAGCCTGAGGAGGAGGTTCTGCGTGTTGGGGTCGTAGGGGGCGATCAGGGGGGCGAAGAGGGCGGCGAGCAGCAGCAGCGCGAGTACGGCCAGGGCCACGACGGCGAGCTTGTTGCGCAGCAGGGCCCGCAGGACGGCGGAGCCGGAGCCGCCGGACGGTGCCTCGGCCGGGGTCCGGCCGGTGGCGGCCGGTGACATGACGGTCATCGTGACGTCCTCACCCTCGGGTCGAGGAAGCTGTAGGAGAGGTCGACGAGCAGGTTCACCACGACGAAGGTGGCGGCGAAGAACAGGACGGTGGCCCGGACGAGCGGGAAGTCGCGGTTGGAGATCGCCTCGACGGTCAGCTGGCCGACTCCGGGCCAGGAGAAGACCCGTTCGGTGAGGATCGCCCCGCCGAGCAGATTGCCGACCTCGAGCCCGACGACGGTCACCACCGGCAGCGAGGCGTTGCGCAGGCCGTGCCTGAGCACCACCTTCAGGGGGCCGAAGCCCTTGGCGCGGGCGCTGCGGATGTGGTCGGAGGACAGGACGTCGATCAGCGAGGAGCGCAGCAGGCGCGCGACGACGGCGACGGAGTAGACGGCGAGGGTGACGGCCGGCAGGACGAGGTTGGCGAAGGTGCCGTAGCCGGAGGCGGGCAGGGCGTGCAGCCAGACGGCGAAGACCAGGATGAGCAGGATGCCGACCCAGAACGGCGGGGTGGACTGGCCCAGCAGGACGCCGGTCATCACGGTGTGGTCGGAGCCGCGCCCGCGGCGCATGGCGGCAAAGATGCCCGCCGGTACGGCGATGACGAGGGTCACCGCGAGAGCGGCTGCGGCCAGTTCGAGGGTGGCGGGCAGCCGGTCGGCGAGGATCTCGCTCACGGGCTGGCCGTAGACGAGGGAGTCGCCGAAGTCGAGGCGGAGCAGTCCCCAGAGGTAGTCGAGGTACTGCGCGAACAGCGGCTGGTCCAGGCCGAGGGAGGCGCGCAGCACGTTCTCCTGCTCGGCGGTGGCGTCGGGCGGCAGGAGGATCTTCACGGGGTCGCCGGAGAGCCGTACCAGGAAGAAGGAGACCGTCGCGGTGCACAGCAGGACGAACAGCGCGGTGGCCAGGCGCCTGAGCACCGTGCGCAGCAGCCCGGTCCGGTCCGGGCGGCGGGGTGCCGTCTCCGCGGGGGTGGGTGGTTTGTCGAGGGTGAGGGCGCTCATCGGGACACCTCCGCGCTCTCCATGGCGAGGACGCCCGCGGATCCGGGTGCCCAGCGGGGGCGGTCGTTGCGGGCGAAGATGTTGTCGATCTGGTAGAGGAAGACGAAGGGCGCCTCCTCGCGCATCAACCGTTGCAAGTCGGAGAAGGCCCGTTCGCGTTCGGCGGGGTCCTCGGAGAGTTCTTCGAGGTCGATGAGGCGGTCGGCCTCCTCGGAGTGCCAGCGGCTCTGGCGTCGGTCGCTGCGCACGTTGGACTGGACGATGCTCGCGCCGTCCATCGTCCAGACGGTGCTCGCCGCGAGGTAGATCGGGCCGAGCGCGCCCCGGTTGTCGGAGGTGAGCCGTGCGGAGTAGGTGCCGGGGTCGAGGAGGTTCACGCGTGCGTCCACCCCTGCCTCGGCCAGCAGTCCGGAGAGGGCCTCGGCGACGTTGGCGTCGACGTTGGACGCGGTGATCGTCGTGGCGAAGCCGTGCGGGTGGCCGGCGTCGGCGAGGAGGGCGCGCGCGGTCTCGACGGACCGCTTGAAGGGCTTGACGGTGGGGTCGAAGCCGAAGGCGCCGCGCGGGACGAGGGCGGGTGTCTCGGTCGCCTTGCCGCCGAGTACCGCCTTGATCAGCAGGGGTACGTCGATCGCGTGGTTGAGGGCCTGGCGGACCCGGCGGTCCTGGAGCGGGCCGCGTTCCAGGGTGTTCAGGGACAGGTAGGCGGTGCGGATCCCGGTGTGGCCGTCCAGCGAGACGCCGCCGTAGCCCTCCAACTGCTGGGCGGCGTCCGGGGTGAGTCCGGCGACGAGGTCGACGCCCCCGCTCTGCAGGGCGGCCAGGGAGGACGAGGCGTTCGGCGCGGGACTGAAGACGAGGCCGTCGACAGCGGGCCGTCCGTTCCAGTGGTCGGCGTAGGCCCGCATGCGCAGTTCGTGGTCGCGCTGCCAGCTGACGTAGGTGAAGGGGCCGGTGCCGACGGGGTGGTCGGCGAATTCGGCGTCGCCCACCTCGGCCAGGTGGCGGGGCGGTACCACCACGCCGCCGAAGAGGGAGAGCTTGGCGGGCAGGATCGGGTCGTGCACGGTGGTGTGGAAGTCCACGGTGAGCCGGTCGACCACGGTGACGCCCTTGACGAAGCGCAGTTCGACGATCGGTGACTTGGTGGCGGGGTCGAGCAGCCGCTCGATGCTGAAGGCGACGGCCCGCGCGTCGCACGCCTCGCCGTTGTGGAAGGTCACTCCGGGGCGGAGGGTGAAGCGCCAGGTGCGCGCGTCGATGGCCTTCCAGGAGAGGGCGAGCCTGGGGTGCAGCCGGTTGTCCCGGCCCCGGGTGGTGAGCGTGTCGAACATGTTGATCAGGACGTTCATCGACACCATGTCGCCCTGCTTCTGCGGGTCCAGCGTCTTGGGGTCCCCGGGCTGGGAGACCCGCAGGACGTTGCCGGCCCGGTCCGCGGCGGCCGTCGTGCCGCACGCGGTCAGGAGCGCCGGGGCGCTGAGGGCTCCGAGCAGCAGACCGCCGGTCCGCAGGACGTGACGTCGGGTGGGACGGCTGCGGTCCATCGTGCGCCCCTGATGAATTCGTTCCATTGAACAACACCTCCGTTCCGTCAGATGGAATGCGGTTGGGTTAAGCTAAGCGACATGGTGAAAGCGGTCAACACCCGGTCGGTCGATCAGGAACTCGTGAAGGGCCCCGTCGACAAGGCGATGGAGGTCCTCGACGCGCTCGTGCAGCCCGGCGGTCCCCACCGGTTGGGCGAGATCGCGCGCCGCACGGGACTGACCAAGCCCACCGTCCACCGGCATCTGCGGACGATGGCGGAGTACGGCTTCGCGGAAGCGGCGGAGAACGGCAGCTACCGCCCGGGCCCGCGCCTGCTGGGCCTGGCCGCGGCGGCCCTGAACGACAGCCGCGTCCTCGAACTCACCCGGCCCGCCCTCGCCGACCTGCGGCGGCGCACCGGACACGTGGCGTTCTACGCGGTGCGGCACGCGACCGACGCGGTGTACCTGGAGCGGTCCGAGCCGGCCCGGGAGTACCGGATGAGCACGGCGCCCGGCCGGCGCTCCCCGCTGTACGCGTGCGGCGTGGGGCTCGCCATGCTCGCGGCGCTGCCTCCACAGGAGGTCGACGCCGTGCTGGACGCGTGCGACCTGGAGGCCCGCACACCCGGCACGCCCACCGAGCCCGCCGCCGTCCGGGCGGTGCTGGCGCGGGCGGCGCTGTGCGGGTACGCCGTGGACGACGAGTACGACGAGCCGGACGTGCGCTCGGTGGCGGCCCCCGTCCTGGACGCGGAGGGCAGGGTCGTGGGCGCGATCGGCATCATGGGCCTGACCTTCACCATGGACCCCGACAGCGTGGAGGTGTTCGGGCCGATGGTGCGGGCCGCGGCGCGCACGGTGTCGGCCGGGCTCGGCGCGCGCACGCCGGTCCTCGGCGTGGTGGACGACGCCTCGCGGGGTGAGCGGTCGTGAGCACCCTGGCCGAACTGCTCGCCGAGGGGCGGGAACGGCGGGTCTTCTCGGGGGCCGCCTGGTCCGTGGGAGACCCGGAGGGCCCGCTGGACCGCGGCTGGACCGGCACCCGGTCCTGGGACGGGCCGCCGCTGGACGGCGATGACATGTGGGACCTCGCCTCGGTGACGAAACCGATCGCCGGACTCGCGGTCATGGCCCTGGCCGAACGCGGCGCACTGGGGCTCGACGCGACGATGGGCACGTATCTGCCGGACTACCGAGGGGGCGACAAGGCCGACCTGACGGTACGTCAACTTCTCGCGCACACCTCGGGGATCCCCGGTCGGGTGCCGCTCTACCGCGACCATCCCACCCGGGCGTCCCTCCTTGAAGCGGTACGGCTGCTGCCGCTGACCGCGGAGCCCGGCACCCGGGTCCAGTACTCCTCGCAGGGCTTCATCGTCCTCGGCCTGATCGCCGAGGCGGCGACGGGACGGCCGCTGGACGCGCTGGTGGAGGAGCTGGTGTGCGCGCCGGCCGGCCTGCGGGACAGCGTGTTCCGGCCGGACGCCGGGCGCCGCGCGCGGGCGGTCGCCACCGAGGACTGCCCCTGGCGCGGGCGCACCGTCGTGGGCGAGGTCCACGACGAGAACGCGGTGGTGCTCGGCGGCGTCGGCGGCCACGCGGGCCTGTTCTCCACCCTGGCGGACATGGAACGCCTCGGCACCGCACTCGCCGACGGTGGCCGGAAGCTCCTGCGCCCCGACACCTTCGCCGTCATGACGGCGGGCCACACCGACCACCTGGCCCTGCGGCGGGCTCTCGCCTGGCAGGGCCGCGATCCGGTCGGCTCCCCCGCCGGAGAGGTGTTCGGCCCCGGCTCGTACGGCCACACGGGCTTCACCGGCACCAGTCTCTGGGTCGACCCGGACACGGGGCGCTATGCCGTGCTGCTCACCAACCGGGTGCACCCGACCAGGGCCGGGGACGGGATCGTCGCCCTGCGCCGGGCGTTCCACGACGCGGCCGCCGGACTGCCCCGCGATGGCGTGCGGCGGACCCCGCCGTGTGGAATGGCCGGATGAACCGTCCCGAGCCCGAGCCCCATCCCGGACCCGCACCCGCACCCGCACCCGGCGCCGAGCGCCCCGAACGCGCGCGCCCCGCCTCCCACAGCCTCACCGGAGTCGGCCTCGCCGTCCTCGATCCCGCCGGGCGGGTCCTGCTCGGCCTCGGTCATGACGGACGCTGGGAACTGCCCGGCGGCAAGGTGGACCCGGGCGAGGACTTCGAGACGGCCGCCGCCCGGGAACTGGCGGAGGAGACCGGACTCACGGTCGCCGCCGAGGACGTACGGGTCCTGGCCGTGTTCGTCGACGGCCTGGCCGGACTGACCCGGGTGACGGCGGCGGCCGTCACCGAGCGAGCCTCGGGCACGCCGCGGGTCACCGAGCCCGACAAGATCGAACGCTGGGAGTGGTTCGCCCGGGACGCGGTCCCGTCAGCCCTCTTCGCCCCGTCCGCCTCGGTCCTGGACTGCCTCTGGCCCAAGGCGCAACGCCGGGGCGGCGCCGGGGTACGCCACTACACGCTGGCCGGCTCCCCGTCCGCCAGCTTGTGACCCGGCAGGAACGTCGCCGCGAACGGGTGGATCATCCGCAGCACGTACTCCTCGATCCTCCCCGGCTGCACCGGCACCGCGCGGGTGTGCGGGTGGCGCGGGTCGCCCTCGGTGGTGCGCGGCGCCCTGTCCGATCAGCTCGGTGGGCTCGGTGAACGCGGCCGTGCTCCAGCCGATGATCTCGACCTTGTCGGTCACGGACCGCACGACGAGAGGGCGGTCCGCGCTGTCGGCACGGTTTCGGGCATGCGAAAGGCGCCGCTGCGGACAACGGCGCCTTCGGTCAGGAGGAGGGTCAGGTCAGCAGGGACACCCAGCCGGCGCTCAGCTCGTCGAGCATCTGGTCATCGGTGAGTTTCCAGTCGACGCGGTCCCAGTTCTGGGCGACGTAGTCGAGCTGGGCCATGGCGAGGACGCCGCGGAAGCGCCGCTGGTGGGGTTCGAAGCGTCCGGCCAGTGTGAGGCCGTCCTCGATGTCGCCGACGGCCTCCTCCATCCACCGCTCGACCAGGTCGGTGAGGTCCGGTTCGATCACCGCGGCGTCGCGGCCGAGGCGGATGATCGGCCGGATGGCCGGCCAGGCGTCGGTGGTCCGGCGCAGCCACGCCGTGATCGCCTCCGGCGTGCCCTCGGCGACGGTGGCGACCAGGTCTCGCGCGGTGGAGCCGTGCTCGGGAAACCGGACGCGCTGCAGCTCCTCGTTGAGCTGCTCGTCGATGAGCGCCTTCATCAGTTCACCGCGGGACGGGAAGTACGCGTAGAACGTCACCCGCGTGGTGCCCGCGGCGGTCGCGATGTCGTCGACCGTGGTGGCGGCGTATCCCTTCGCCTTGAAGAGTTCGAGTCCCGACTCCAGCAGCAGGCGGCGGGTCAGCCGCTTCTGCGCCTCACGAAGGTTCGCCATGCGCCGGATCCTATCGCGCGAGCGCATGTCCGGCGTACAGACCGGATTCATGTAAGACGCTCTGTATGCACAATTGACGCACCGTCAAGCGAGTGTCACTCTCCACGGCATCACGCCCGCCCCGCGCATTGACATGCACGCGTCCCGGCGCAACGCTGAGAGCGCTCTCAGAATCGGTACGGACCAATTCCCCCACACCCGCACGGAGGTGGAGAGTGCTTTCCAGACTCAGACGCCGTCTGCTCGCCGTGGCCACGGCAGCGGGCCTCGCCGGCACCCTGCTCACGTTCGGCGCCTCGCCGCCCGCGGACGCCGCGGTGCCCGCCACCATCCCCCTGAAGATCACCAACAACTCCAGCCGCGGCGAAGCCGTGCACATCTACAACCTCGGCACCTCGCTGACGACCGGTCAGCAGGGCTGGGCCGACGCCAACGGCACCTTCCACGCCTGGCCCGCCGGCGGCAATCCGCCCACCCCCGCACCGGACGCGTCCATCCCCGGACCGGCCGCCGGACAGACCAAGACGATCCGGATCCCCAAGCTGTCCGGGCGCATCTACTTCTCGTACGGCCAGAAGCTCGACTTCCGGCTGACCACGGGCGGCCTGGTGCAGCCGGCGGTGCAGAACCCGAGCGACCCGAACCGCAACATCCTCTTCAACTGGTCCGAGTACACGCTCAACGACTCCGGGCTGTGGCTCAACAGCACCCAGGTCGACATGTTCTCCGCGCCCTACTCCGTCGGCGTGCAGCGCGGCGACGGGAGTGTGATCAGCGCCGGGAAGCTCAAGGCCGGCGGCTACAGCGCGGTGTTCAACGCGCTGCGGGCGCAGCCCGGCTGGGGCGGACTGATCCAGACCCGGCCCGACGGCACCGTACTGCGGGCGCTGTCGCCGCTGTACGGGCTGGAGACCGGGGCGCTGCCCGCGTCGGTGCTGAACGACTACATCAACCGGGTCTGGCAGAAGTACTCGACGAGCACGCTCACCGTCACGCCGTTCGGGACCCAGCCGAACACGAAGTACTTCGGGCGGGTCTCGGGCAACGTCATGAACTTCACCAACAGCTCGGGCGCGGTCGTCACGAGCTTCCAGAAGCCGGACGCCTCCAGCGTCTTCGGCTGCCACCGGCTCCTGGACGCCCCCAACGACCTGGTGCGCGGTCCGATCTCGCGCACGCTGTGCGCCGGGTTCAACCGTTCGACGCTGCTGAGCAACCCCAACCAGCCCGACCCCTCGGCGGCGAACTTCTACAAGGACTCCGTGACCAACCACTACGCCCGGATCATCCACGACCGGATGGCGGACGGGAAGGCGTACGCCTTCGCCTTCGACGACGTCGGCAACCACGAGTCGCTGGTGCACGACGGCAACCCGGCCCAGGCCCAGCTCACCCTCGACCCGCTCAACTGACCCGGCACCGGAACCCGGACCGCCCCCGTCCTCCGCTCGCGCGGCAGGCGGGGGCGGCACGCGGTCAGGTGCCGGGCAGGACGCCGGTGCGGGCGACCTCGGAGTACCAGCGCGCGCTCGCCTTCGGGATGCGGGTGCCGGTCGGGTAGTCGACGTAGACGGCGCCGAAGCGCTTGCTGTAGCCGTGCGCCCACTCGAAGTTGTCCAGCAGCGACCAGAGGAAGTAGCCGCGGACGTCCGCGCCGTCCAGGATGGCCTGGTGGACGGCGGCGAGGTGGTCGCGCACATAGGCGATCCGGGCGGGGTCGTTGACGTGGCCGGCCGGGTCGGCGTAGTCGTCGAACGCGGCGCCGTTCTCCGTGATGACCAGCGGCAGCGCCGGGAAGTCGGCGGCCAGCCGGCGCAGCAGGTCGTACAGGCCGGTGGGGTCGACGGCCCAGCCCATCGCGGTCCGGTCGCCGGGCGGCTGGTGGAAGGCGACCCGGTCGGCTCCCGGCCAGGGGCTGTGGGAGCTGTTGCCGTGTCCGTCGGAGCTGTGGGTGCCGCTGCCGTCGGTCTCGGAGACGACGGTGGGCGTGTAGTAGTTGACGCCGAGGAAGTCCAGCGGCTGGTGGATCCGTCGCAGGTCGCCGTCCTGGACGAAGGACCAGTCGGTCAGCTCGGCGGTGTCCTTGAGCAGGTCCTCCGGGTAGGCGCCCCGCAGCATGGGGCCGGTGAAGACCCGGTTGGCGAGGGCGTCGATCCGGCGGACCGCGTCGGCGTCCCCTTCGGTGCCGGTGAGCGGGCGGACGTGGTGGACGTTGAGGGTGACCGAGCACCGGGCGTCGGCGCGGACGCGGTCGCGCAGCGCCTGGACGGCCAGGCCGTGCCCCAGGTTGAGGTGGTGGGCGGCGCGCAGGGCGGCCACGGGGTCGGTGCGGCCGGGGGCGTGCACGCCGGAGCCGTAGCCGAGGAAGGCGCTGCACCAGGGTTCGTTGAGGGTGGTCCAGGTCTTCACCCGGTCGCCGAGGGCGTCCGCGGCGAGGGCGGCGTACTCGGCGAACCGCTCGGCGGTGGCGCGCTCGGGCCAGCCGCCCGCGTCCTCCAGTTCCTGCGGCAGGTCCCAGTGGTAGAGGGTGGCGACGGGCTCGATGCCCTTCTCCAGGAGGTCGTCGACGAGTCGCCGGTAGAAGTCCAGGCCCTTCTGCACGGCCGGACCGCGCCCGGTGGGCTGGATCCGCGGCCAGGCGAGGGAGAACCGGTAGGCGCCCAGGCCGAGTTCGGCCATGAGAGCGACGTCCTCGGCGCTGCGGTGGTAGTGGTCGGTGGCGACGTCACCGGTGTCGCCGTTGCGGACGCGGCCGGGGGTGCGGGCGTAGGTGTCCCAGATGGACGGTGTGCGGCCGTCCTCCGCGGCGGCGCCCTCGACCTGGTAGGAGGCGGTCGCGGAACCCCAGAGGAAGCCCTTGGGGAAGGTACGGGCGGCGTCCGGGCCGGACCCGGTCTGGTGTGCTGCGGTGACCACGTAAGTCCTTTCTAGGTGGGGGTGTTCGCGGGTCTAGGTGGGGTGTTGCGGGGCGGCGGGTCAGCCCTTGACCGCGCCCGCCATGATGCCGCTGACGATCTGACGGCCGAAGACGATGAACATGACCAGCAGCGGCAGCGTGCCGAGCAGCGCGCCCGCCATGATCAGCGACTGGTCGCGGACGTAGCCGGCGCTGAGCTGGGTGAGCGCGACGGGCACCGTCGGGTTGGTCATGTCGAGGACCACGAACGGCCAGAAGAAGTCGTTCCACGCGTGCACGAACGTGATCATGAACAGCACCGCCATCGCGGGCCGCGCGACCGGCAGCACGATGCTCCAGAAGATCCGCAGCGAGTGCGCCCCGTCCACGCGTCCGGCCTCGACGAGTTCGTCCGGCAGCGCCTCCGAGAGGTACTGCCGCATGAAGAAGACGCCGACCGCGCTGACCAGGGTGGGGAAGATGACGGCGGGCAGCTGCTGCGACCAGCCCAGCTCGGCCATCATCATGAACAGCGGTACGACGCCGAGCTGCGGCGGCACCAGCATGGTGCCGATCACCAGCATGAGCAGGGCGTTGCGCCCCTTGAACCGCAGTTTGGCGAAGGCGAATCCGGCGAGCGTCGCGAACATCACCGTGGACAGGGCGATCACCCCGGCCACGATCAGGCTGTTGACCATCGCCTTGCCCATCGCCGCCTCGTCCCAGGCCCGGGCGAGGTTGCTGAACAGGTTCGGGCCGGGCAGGAACGGCGGCGGCGTCTGGCTGACCCGCGTGTTGTCGGTGGAGGCGGCGACCATCGTCCAGTACAGCGGGAAGATCGACAGCACCGCCATGACGGCGAGCAGGACGTAGGCGAGGGGCCCGGCGTGGTGCTGGCGGCCCGCGCGCTGGCGCAGCAGCCGCCGCCCGCCGGGGCGGCCCGCCCGGGCGGCGGGGGTGCGGTCCGGGCTGTCCGTCCGGGCCGGGAGGCTCTGTGTGGTCATCACGACTCCAGGTCAGGACGTACGGGAGCGCAGGCGCTTGGTGAGGCGCTGCACGACGAAGACGAGGACGAGCAGCAGGAACATCGCCCAGGCGACGGTCGCCGAGCGGCCCATCTGGTAGTTCTTCCAGCCCTCCTCGTACAGCAGGAGGCCGAGCGTCTGGTACTGGTTGTCCGCGCCGCCGGTGACCCCGTTGGGCCCCTGGCCGAAGATCAACGGCTCACCGAACAGCTGGGTGGCGCCGATCGTGGAGAGCACGATGGTGAAGACGATGGTGGAGCGGATCCCGGGCACGGTGACGTGGGTGAACTGCTGCCAGCGCGAGGCCCCGTCGAGCGAGGCCGCCTCGTAGCGGTCGGCCGGGATGGCCTGCATGGCGGCCAGGTACAGCAGCGCGTTGTAGCCGGTCCAGCGCCAGATCACGATGGTGGAGATCGCGACCTGGGCGGGCCACTTGTCGGCCTCCCAGTCCACCGGGTCGATGCCCACCGAGCCCAGCGCCCAGTTGATCATGCCGAAGTCGCGCTCGAAGATCATGGTGAAGACGAGAGCGGCCGCCGCGACCGAGGTGGCGTAGGGGACGAGCGAGGCGACCCGGAAGAACAGCGAGGCGCGCATCCGGTAGTTGAGCAGGTGCGCCAGCCCGAGCGCCATCATCAGCTGCGGCACCGTGGAGATGACGCCGATGGTGATCGTGTTCCGCAGCGCGTTCCAGAACCTGGAGTCCCCCCACAGGTCGACGTAGTTGTCGAACGCCACCCATTCCATGACATCGAGGGTGGCCAGCTCCACGTCGTGCAGGGAGATCCACGAGGTGTAGACGAGGGGGTAGAAGCTGAACGCGGCGAAGACCACGAAGAACGGCGCGACGAACACGTACGGCGCGCCCTTGATGTCCAGCCGGTGCAGGAGCGCGCCGCGCCGCGCCGGGGCCTTGGTGGTGGAGGTGGCCACCGGGATTCCTTCCTGAGTTCGGATGTGTGCGGCCGTGCGCCGGGCCCGCCGGAGTGACGCGGGCGGGCCCGGACGGCCGCGAGGTGGGCGCAGGGCCGGTCAGCCGACCGCCTTCTCGATGCGCTCCGCGGTGGTCTTCCACGCCTCGTCACGGGTGGTGCCCTGCTGCTCGATCAGGGTGAGGCCCTGGGAGAAGGTGTCCTTGATCGTGCCGTCCTTGCGGCCGAGGACCTGCTTGTCCGGGATCTCCTGGGCGGCGGCACCGAAGATCTGGCCGATCGGGGCGCCGCTGAAGTACTCGGACTTGGCGTTCTTCACGTCGGCGCTCTCCAGCGCCGTGCGCGAGGACGGGATGTTGCCGATCTCCTTGAAGATGTGGGCCTGCTGCTCCGGCGCGGTCAGCCAGGCGACGAGCTTCTTCGCCTCCTCCTTCACCGGGCTCTGCTCGATCACGCCGAGGAAGGACCCGCCCCAGTTCGCGCCCTTGGGGGCCTTGGCGACGTCCCACTTGCCCTTGTTCGCCGCGCCGGCCTTCTCGCTGATGTGGCTCAGCATCCACGCCGGGCAGACCGCCGTGGCGAACGTGCCGTTGGCCAGACCCGGGTCCCAACCCGGCTGGAACTGGCGGAGCTTGGCCGTCAGGCCGTCCTCCGCCGCGTCGGCGGCCAGGCCCCACGCCTCCTTGACGGCCGGGTTCGTGTCGTAGATCAGCTCGCCCTTGTCGTCGTAGTACTGCTCGGGGTAGCCGTAGACCATGGCGTTGAACAGGCCGCTGGCCGCGTCCATGTAGGCGACGTCGTCACCCTTGAAGCCCTTCTTGAAGGTGCGGCCGACCTCGACGTACTTCGTCCAGTCGCCCTCCCACAGCTTGGCGACCTCCTCGCGGTCGGTGGGCAGGCCCGCCTGCTCGAAGTAGTCCTTGCGGTAGCAGACGGCCATCGGGCCGATGTCCGTGCCCAGGCCCAGCACCTTGCCGTCCCCGGTGCTGATCTGGGACTCCTTCCACGGCAGGAAGTGGTCGGTGCCGGAGGCTCCCGAGAAGTCCGCGAACTTGTCCGCCTGGGTCTCGGTGATCTCCTTGGCCCGCCCGATCTCGATGCCCTGGATGTCCTTCAGCCCCTTGCCGGCGGCGAGCCTGGTCTGGAGCGCGGTGTAGTACGTCTGCTCGTCGCCGGC
Source organism: Streptomyces sp. NPDC056128 (assembly GCF_042263835.1). NCBI lineage: Bacteria > Bacillati > Actinomycetota > Actinomycetes > Kitasatosporales > Streptomycetaceae > Streptomyces > Streptomyces sp. NPDC056128. Next base: position 391,870 of record NZ_JBHJVQ010000004.1, read on the forward strand.
GATCTCGGCCTTGATGTCGACGTCCGGGTTCTCCTTCTCGTACTGCTCCAGGAGGCCCGTCTCCTTGATGCCCATCACCCCGTACAGGCCCATGGTGATGACGGTCCTGCCGTCCTTCTTGCCACCACCGGTGACGGAGTCGTCGCCGCTGCTGCATCCGACGACGAGCGCCAGCGCGCCGACGGCCGCGGCCGTCGCCACCGCCTTCCCGCGCAACGAACCGAGAGTGCCCATGGATCTCCTCCTAGCGACGGCTCAGACAAGGTGGGAACGTGCCCAATTTTTGGTGGGCACGTTCCCACCGGCGCATCGAAGACTCGTGGGAGCGCGCCCATATGTCAATGACTTGAAAGCAACTCGCTCCCCGTCCCGGTCCGGGAAGGGGCCTCCCGACCGCCGGGTGGTGCGCCGACGGTGACCGGGTCTGCAAGAATTGCCGCAGGTCACCTCCGCGGCCGGCACGTCCGCCGCGGCCGCCGAGGGGGGAGTGCATGACCGGCAACCGCCGTCCCACGATCAAAACGGTCGCCGCCCGCGCCGGCGTGGGCCGCACCACCGTCTCCCGCGTCGTCAACGGCTCGGAGCTGGTCAGTGCCGACGCCCGCGCCAGGGTCCTCGCGGCGATCAAGGAACTGAACTACGTTCCCAACTCGGTCGCCCGCGGGCTCGTCACCAACCGCACCGACGCCGTGGCCCTGGTGATCCCGGAGTCCGAGAGCAGGCTCGGCTCGGAACCGTTCTTCGCCGCGCTGATCCGCGGCGTCAGCGGTGCCCTGGCCGAGAGCCGGACCCAGCTCCAGCTGATGCTCGTCCGCGACCAGGCGGAGCGGGACCAGCTGACCGAGTCGGTCGCGGCCCGCCGGGTCGACGGCGTCCTGCTGGTCTCGGTGCACTCCGAGGACCGGCTGCCCGGCATGCTGGAGGAGATGGGCCTGCCCACCGTCCTGGCCGGCCGCCGCGACGCGGGCGAGCGGCTGAGCTATGTGAACGCGGACAACGCCGGCGGGGCCGCCGCAGCGGTGCGGCACCTGCTGAGCGGCGGACGGGAGCGGATCGCGACCATCACCGGGCCGCTGGACATGGACGTCGGCCGCAGCCGGCTCGCGGGCTGGCGGGACGCGCACCTGGAGGCGGGGGCGCCCGCCGCGGAACTCCTGGTGGAGGCGGGTGACTTCACCGAGGAGGGCGGGGCGCGCGCGATGCGTTTGCTTCTTGAACGCGCCCCGGATCTGGATGCCGTCTTCGCGGCCTCGGACCTCATGGCGGTCGGCGCCCTGGCCGAACTCCGACGGCACGGGCGGCGGGTGCCCGGCGATGTCGCCGTGGTCGGCTTCGAGGACTCCGTCCTCGCCCGGCACACGGACCCACCGCTCACGACGGTGCGTCAGCCGGTGGAGGAGCTGGGACGGACCATGGCCCGCATCCTCACGGGCATCACCCAGCACGGCGGGCCACGGCAGCAGTTGACGCTTCCGACGGAGCTGGTGGTGCGCGAGTCGTCCTAACCTCGGCCGCGCAGCATCGACATCAGCAGCTCGTGGGTCCCTGCGTCGGCGGCGACCACCAGCCCGCGGCCCGCTGCACCGATCGGTGCGCCGTCGATTCCGGTGACGGTGCAGCCGGCGGCCCGGCACAGGGCGATGCCCGCCGCGAAGTGCACGCTCCGGGAGAGGTCGCCGCCGTCGGTGACGTAGGCGGCGCGTCTGCCTGCCGCGACCCAGGCCAGTGCCAGGGTCGTGGAGACGACGCGCGGCCGGAAGCGGCCGGCGAACTCGGGGTGGGCCAGCAGATCCACGGCCCGGAATCCGGGCGCACTCGGAAACGGCGGATCCAGGTTGACGTCCACCAGTCGGCTCGCGGACGTGGGCGTCAGCGGTGCGTCGTCGGCCCCGTCACGCCGCACCCAGGCGGTCTTCCCGTCGGTGAAGAAGACCTCGCCGCTGAACGGGTCGGCCACCGCTGCCGCCCCTTCGCGCAGGGCCACGTTGACGGCCACCAGCATGGTGCCGACGGCGTAGTTCAGCGTGCCGCACAGGGGGTCCACCAGCCACTGGCGCACCGCGTCGGCGCCGCCCTGGTGCCCGCTTTCCTCTCCGAGCACCGCGTCGTCGGGCCGTCGGGCACGGATCACGCCGAGGATCGTCTTCTCGGCCTCCACGTCGGCTTCGGTGGCGAAGTCCCCGGCGCCCTTGTCGATGCGGTTGAGCCGCCGGCCGTACAGGTCGCGGACCACGTCCGCGCCGGCCTGCGCCGCTGCTGTCGCGACGGCGGCATCGTCGGATCTTTCGTATGAGTCGATCACGCCGTGCAGACTAACGAGGCGGGCCGCCACGGCGCCGCGCGCCGAGTAGCGTCGGCGGGGCGCGAGCCGTTGGGGAGGATCCACCATCGGCTATTCGAGCGGGAGCGGGCATCGACGAGCGGTGGTGGTCATGGCAGTCGGGTGGGAGTGGGACGACAGCCTGTTCGCGGGTACCGCCGCCCACTACCGGCGCGGGAGGCTGCCGTACGCCCCCGGGCTGGCGGACGTGCTCGCCGAGGTGCTGTGCCTCGACGGGCAAGGGCGGCTGATCGATCTGGGGTGCGGGCCGGGGACGGTCGCCCTGGGCCTGGTGCGGCTGTTCTCCGAGGTCGTTGGGGTGGACCCGGACCGCGGGATGATCGCCGAGGCCGAGCGGGAGGCCGCGGAGCGGGGCGTGAGCGGCAAGGTGCGGTGGATGCGCGCCCGCGCCGAGGAACTGCCCCCGGAACTTGGTGACTTCACGGTCGTGACCCTCGCGCAGTCCTTCCACTGGATGGACCGTGAGCTGGTGGCCGCGAGCGTCAGGGGCATGCTCCGGCCGGGCGGCGCCCTGGTGCACATCTCGGATCTCAAGGGCGAGGCGAGGAGCGTGGCGGGGCTGCCGTACCCGGCGGTTCCGTACGCGGCGATCGGGGAGCTGGTCCGGCACCGTCTGGGGCCGGTCCGCCGGGCCGGCCGCGGGGTGCTGCCCGAAGGGACGCCCTCCGGTGAGGCGGCGGTGCTGGCGGGGGCGGGGTTCGCCGGCCCGTACCGCCATGTGGTGCCCGGCGGGCAGGCGTTGGTGCGTACGTCGGACGACGTCGTCGCCGGGGTGTTCGCCATGTCGTTCTCGGCGCCGCACTTGTTCGGCGATCGCCTGGACGCGTTCGAGGCGGAGCTGCGCGGGCTGCTGCGGGAGGCCTCGCCCTCGGGCCGGTTCTCCGAGCGCCAACCGGGTACCGAGGTGTTCGTCTGGCCGCGTGAGGCGACGTGATCCCGGCCGACTGTGGTCCCTGGCGCTCCCGCCGTCCGTTCGTCGCCACCGCCCGGGACCCTCAGACGACCGGGGTGCACGCCTCGGCGATCGACAGGCTGTTCTCGTAGAGGTGGTGCCGGGTGATCCGGCCGCCCTCGACGGTCAGGCGCAGGGCGAACGGCCCCTCGAAGCTTCGGCCCGTCGCGCGTACGGTCCCCGACACCCGGCCCATCAGCACGGCGTCATCGCCGTCGACGAGGAAGGTGTCGACCGAGGCCCGCGCGTCCTCGGGCACGGTGTGTTCCATCAACTCGGTGAACTGCGCCGCGCATTCGGCACCCGTGGAGCGGGGCCGGATCCAGGGAACGGCGGGGTTCTCGGCGAGCTGCCAGTCGACCTCGTCGGCGAACAGCTCGATCAGCCGCCCGGTGTCCCCCGCCACGCGCGCGGCCAGGAACTCGCTCACGACGCTCCGGGTGGCCTCGGTGACCTGCTCCCCCGCGCCTGCGGTGTGCTTGACGGACATCGTGTTCTCCTCGCGGCGGTGATCCGGTCCGGCGGGGATTCCCGCCGACGTGTCCGATCCTGCCGGGCGGACCGGGAGCGGTCGATTACCTCGCGGGTAACGGCACTGGGCCAGTCGGCCTACGGCGAGCGTTTCCCCCCTGGGCCGCCGTTCGTTGGGGCGGACATGATCAAGAAACTCGTCTGTGTCTCCGTCCTGGCCACCGCTCTCCTGGTGTCCGCCCCCGCCGCCGGGGCCGCCCCCGCGCCGGGCCCGTCCGCCGGGGTGCCCGGTGCTCCGCTCCTGAACGGTCTCCTCGGATCGCTGGAGGTGGGGCATCCGGCCACCTCGGCGCAGTCGCTGCTGCCCGAGGGCATCCTCGGCGGGTGACGTCGCCGGCCGGAAGGGGGGCGATTGCGCGCGTTCGCCGCCCTTCCGCCGCGATTGAGCGGTTCGGCGTCGCGCTCCACCGGCCGATCCCGGCGCCGCCAGACGTCGGCAGGGTTCCCGTAACCGGGCTCCGCCAGCCTCCAGGGAGTCATCCAACGCGGGAGGTTGCAGTGAAGCATGCGAGCAAGAGGCACGCCGGTGCCGTCGTGGCCGTGCTGAGCGGTCTGGCCCTGGCCCTGACGACGACCACCGCGCACGCCGCGCCCGACGACCCCGACGCCATCGCCCACCGCGGCTCCTCCGGCATGGCACCCGAGAACACCGCCGCCGCCATCGACCTCGCCGTCACCCAACGCGCCGACCACGTCGAGATCGACGTCCAGCAGACCAAGGACGGCAAACTCGTCAACTTCCACGACTGCACCATGGAACGCACCACCAACATCGAAGACCTCTACCCCGACCGCCCCCGCTACCGCGTCTCCGACTTCACCTGGAAAGAACTCAAACGCCTCGACGCAGGCTCCTGGTTCCACAAGAAATACACCGGCGAACCCCTCATCACCGTCGACGACGTCATCCGCCACACCGACCGCACCCGCACCGGACTCCTCGCCGAAATCAGCCCCTGCGGCCACTACACCGACATAGCCACCGACTTCGCCGACCACCTGGGCACCAAACCCTCCTACCTCCGCCGCGCCCTCACCCGCGACCAACTCGCCGTCCAGTCCTTCCAGACCGACGACGCCCAGCAATTCCACACCCGCATGCCCGACATCCCCATCGGCATCCTCGACGCCAACCGCCCCACCGACACCGAACTCCTCCAACTCAGCCAATGGGCCGACCAGATCAACCCCCAGCACACCGTCACCGACCAGACCCTCGTCGACCGCATCCACCAACTCGGCATGGACATCAACGTCTGGACCGTCGACGAACCCGGCGCCATCCGCAAAATGGCCGCCCTCGGCGTCGACGGCATCATCACCGACTACCCCCAGACCCTCACCCAGCGCTGACCGCCGGGGCGTCTGGAGGCCGGCGCTTTGACACGCACCGGCATCGGGCGTTGACTGTCCGCACGGCGCAGAGCCATGCCGCTCCGGGGAATCCGGTGACCCAAGCAACCCAGGAAAGCGGCACACGATGATGTACGACCAGACGCGCGCACAGCAGCCGTCGGACCAGCCCCCGCGTCGCCCCGAGCACCACTCCGCGTCGCCGGACGCGCTGCTGCCCTCGGACGAGCGGGACGCGGTCCTGGCCCGCCTCCGCAAGGCCATCAACAGCTTCGCCGACACTCCGCGCGAGGCGCTGGAGGAGGCGGAGGCCGCCTACGACGACGCCGTCGCCCACCTCGTGGAGGCGCTGGCGGAGCGACGCCGGGTCCTGCACGACAGCTGGCAGGACCGGGACCCCGAGACGGGGTCGGAAGAACTCCGGGTCGCGCTGAGGCAGTACCGGGAGATCACCCAGCGGCTGCTGCGCACGTAGCGGAACGGCCCGACGGTCAGACGAACTGCCGCACGACAAGGACCACGGCACCCGCGACCGCGAGTGCCGTGGCCGCCGCGCGGGTGCGCCGGACGTTCAGCCGCCGGGTCAGCGGCCCGGCGAGCAGTACCCCGGCCACGGCGGCGGGGGTGAGCAGGACGGTGCCGCGCAGCGCGTGTGCGCCGACCGTACCGGCCGCCGTCAGCGCGGCGAGGCTCATCAGGGAACCGGCGAGGAAGAAGGCGCTCATCGTGGCGCGCAGTTCCGGTCCGCCGAGCCGCTGCCACACCATCGCCATGGGCGGCCCGCCGATGGAGGTCGCCGTGCCCATCAGGCCCGAGGCCATCCCGGCGAGGACCACCGAGGAGCGCCGTTGCCGCGGCACGTAGCCCGCCACACTCACGGTGACGCCGGCGAGGACCACCGCGGCGACGAGCAGGGCGAGGTGGCGGGCGGGGAGGGCCACCACGAGCAGGGCGCCGGCCAGGACGCCCGGCAGCCGGCCCGCCAGTGCCCAGCCGCAGCCGCGCAGATCGGCCCGGCCGCGCTCGCGCACGAGCACCGCGGCGGTGACGCCGGTGGCGAGGAGCAGGACCGCCGTGGGGGCGAGCGCGGGGTCCACGAGGGAGAAGACCGGTGCGGCGATCATGCCGAGGCCGAAGCCGATGGAGACCTGGAGCAGGGCGCCGAGCCCCACGGTGACCGAGAGCAGGACGAACTCCGGGCCGGTCAGGCCCACGAGGCCGCCGCCTCCAGGGGGAAGTGGCACAGGGCCGTGTGGGGTTCGGCCCCGTCGGCCGCGCCCCGGGTCACGACGGGTGGGGCCTCGGTCGCGCACCGGTCCTCGGCCCGCCCGCACCGGGTGCGGAAGCGGCAGCCGGAGGGGATGTCGAAGGGCGAGGGGATCTCGCCCCGGAGCTGGATCTCCTGGCGGCGGGCGTCGCGGCCGGGGTCGAGGGCCGGTGCCGCCGACATCAGCGCGGCCGTGTAGGGGTGCTGGGGGTGCTCGAAGACGTCGTCCGTCTCCCCGTGTTCGACGACCTTGCCCAGGTACATCACCGACACCCGGTCGGAGATGTAGCGCACCACGGAGAGGTCGTGGGAGATGAACACGTAGGTGACGCCGAGGCGGGTCCGCAGGTCGGAGAGGACGTTCAGGACCTGCGCCTGCACCGACAGGTCGAGCGCGGAGACGGGTTCGTCGCACACGATGAGGTCGGGGTCCAGGGCCAGCGCGCGGGCGATGCCGATGCGCTGGCGCTGTCCACCGGAGAACTCGTTGGGGTAGCGGTGGGCGTCGCTCGCCCGCAGTCCGACCAGGGAGAGCAGTTCGCGGATCCGCTTCTCGCGGGCCTTGGCGTCCGGCACGACGTCCCGGTGGGTGCGCCAGGGTTCGCCGATCAGGTCGGCCGCCGACATGCGCGCGTTGAGCGAGGCGAAGGGGTCCTGGAAGACCATCTGCACCCGGCGCCGCCAGGCCAGCAGTTCCCTGCCGCGCAGGGCGAAGGGGTCGGTGCCGTCGAACCGGACGGTGCCCGCGTCCGGGCGCTCCAGGCCGAGCAGCACCCGGGCCAGGGTCGACTTGCCGCACCCCGACTCGCCGACGAGTCCGAGGGTCTGGCCCCGGCCGATCCGTACGTCCACCCCGTCCAGGGCGGTCAGCCGGCGCCGGCCGCTGCCGAAGGTCTTGGTGACCCTTCGTACCTCCAGCAGCGGCGCGTCCTCCTGCGGGCCGGGCCCGGGGGTGGCGGTGGTGGCGCGGGAGTCAGGCACGGTCGAGCTCCTCGGAGAAGTGGCAGGCGGCCGAACGGCCTTCGCCGGACGGGCGCAGGGACGGCCGTTCCCGGACGCAGCGCTCCCGTACCAGCGGGCAGCGGGCCTGGAAGACGCAGCCGGAGGGCACCGCGCTCAGCTCGGGCGGGCTGCCGGGGACGGCGGGCAGCGGCCGTCCGCGCACGCTGTCCTCGGGCACCGAGTCGAGCAGGCCCCGCGTGTAGGGGTGGCGGGGTGCGGCGAAGACGTCGCGCACGGGTCCGTTCTCCACGACCGTGCCGGCGTACATCACGACCACGTCGTCGGCGCGCTGCGCGACCACGGCGAGGTCGTGGGTGATGAGGACGACGGCCATGTCCCGTTCGTCCTGGAGGTCGCGCAGCAGCCGCATGATCTGGGCCTGCACGGTCACGTCGAGGGCCGTGGTGGGTTCGTCGGCGATGAGCACGTCGGGCGCGAGGGCGACGGCCATAGCGATGAGCAGCCGCTGCCGCATGCCGCCGGAGAACTGGTGGGGGTAGGACCGGGCCCGCTGCCTCGGTTCGGGGATGCCCACCCGGGTCATCAGCTCGATCGCCTTCTCCCGCGCCTGGCGGCGGGAGAGTTTCTGGTGGATGCGGAAGGGTTCGCCGATCTGCCGGCCCACGGGCTGCACCGGGTTGAGGGCGGTGAGGGCGTCCTGGAAGACGATGGAGAGGACGGGGCCGGCCAGCCTGCGGCGTTCCGCGGGGCTCATGCGGAGCGTGTCGTCGCCCCTGACGCGTACGGCGCCGCCGGTCACCTCCGCCGCCGGGTCCAGCAGTCCGACGACGGAGAGGGCGGTCATGGACTTGCCGCAGCCGGACTCGCCCAGCAGGGCCAGGGTGCGGCCGCGGTGGACGCTGAAGCTGACGCCGTCGACGGCCCGTACGGTCCCCGTGGGCGTGGTCAGGTCCACGCACAGGTCCTCGACGTCGAGGGCGGGGGTGTGGGTGCCGGTCGGTGCGGCACTGGTGGTGGTCGTCACGGGATCATCTCCGGCGGTACGGGGGCCTGGACGGGGCGGCGCTTCCTGGGCAGCGTCAGCCGCCAGCGCTGGGCCGGGTCGGTGGCGATGCGGGCCCAGGCGGCGAGCACCGTCGCGGACACGGTCGTCAGGACGATGGCGAGGCCGGGCAGCACGGTGATCCACCAGGCGGTCTGGAGGTACTGCCGGCCCTGGGCCACCATGAGGCCCCAACTGACGTCCGGGGGCTGGATTCCGATGCCGAGGAAACTCAGCGACGACTCGGTGAGCATCACGAAGCAGAAGTCGAGGGTGGCCACGGTCAGCAGCGTGGGCAGGGCGATCGGCAGGACGTGCCGGTAGATGATCAGGTGGCTGGGCGTGCCGAACGTCCGGGCGGCGTCGACGAACAGTCTGCTGCGCAGCTCCGCCGCCTCCGCCCGCGCGGTGCGCAGGTACACCGGGATGCGGGTCACGGCCAGGATCAGTACGAGGTTGAGCGCGCTGGGCGAGAAGACGTACAGCACCACCACCGCGATCAGCAGGGAGGGGAAGCTGAGGATCACGTCCGCGACCCGCATGGCGACGCTCTCGCGGCGGCCGCCGTGGTATCCGGCCCACAGTCCGAGGGCGGAGCCGATCGCGAGGGAGCACAGCACGGCGGGGACGGCGACGGACAGGGTGGTCGCCGCGGCCTCGATCAGCCGGGCCACCATGCTGCGGCCGAGGACGTCGGTGCCGAGCAGCCCGTACACGCCGTCGCTCAGGGACGGTGGCCGCAGTGAGGCGTCGAGGTCCTGGCGCTGGGCGCGGTCGCCGATGAACAGCCGGCCGAAGAGGGCCACGAGGGCGACCAGGGTGAGGACGACGGCACCGACGGCGGCGGCCCGGTCCCGGCCCAGCATCCGCCAGCGGCTGGGGCGGTGGTCGCGGGCGGAGGGCGTCTCGTCCGTGTCGCCGGGGGCGTCGGTCTCTGCCTGGGTCATGGTGCTTCCTTCGCTCACGCCGGCACCGCCTGACGCACTCGGGGGTCGGTCAGCGCGTGGCAGACGTCGACGAGGATGTTCAGCGCGAAGATCGTCACGGCGGTCATCAGCACGGCCGCCTGGAGGACCGCGAAGTCGCGCTGGAGGATGGAGTCGATCATGAGCTTGCCGATACCGGGCCAGCCGAAGATCGTCTCGACGATGACCGCGCCGTTGACCAGGCCCACCGCCAGGTCGCCGGCGACGGTCAGTACCGGCGTCACGGCGTTGCGCAGGGCGTGGCCGAAGACGACGCGCCGGGGGGTGGCGCCCTTGCCCCGGGCGATCTTGACGTAGGGCGCGGACAGCGCGGTGACCATGCTGCCGCGGACCACCTGGACCAGGACGCCGAAGGGGCGGATGAGCAGGGTCGCGATGGGCAGCACCCAGATCTCGGGGCCGCCGAGCGTGCCGGAGGTCGGCAGCAGGCCGAGGCTCACGCCGAAGACCAGGACGCCCATGATGGCGAACCAGAAGTCGGGGATGCTGGCGGCCGTCATGGACAGGAGGCTGGCGATCCTGTCGATCAGGGAGTTGGGGCGGTAGGCTGCGAGGCTGCCGACCAGGACGGCTCCGGTGAGGGCCAGCAGCATGGTCACACCGGCGAGTTGCAGGGTGACGGGGAAGGCGTCGAGCACCATCGAGCCGGCCGGCTGCCCCGTCCGCAGGGAGGTGCCGAAGTCGAAGTGGGCGGCGTCGACGAGGTAGTTCCACAACTGCGTGGGGATGGAGAGGTCGAAGCCCTGTGCGGCGGAGAACTCCGCGCGCTGCTCGGGGGTGGCGCTCAGGGGGAGGTAGAGGTCGACGGGGTTGCCGGTCATCCGGGCCAGGAAGAACACGCCGAGGACGACGCAGACCAGGGGGACGGCGCTGGAGAGGATGCGTTTGCGCAGGAACGGGATCATGTCAGTGCTTCGCCCCCTCGGCCGGGTGGACCTCGGCCAGCCGCAGTTCGTCTCCGGTGGCGGAGTCGGGTCGGTAGCGGATCGACCGGGACAGGCCGAGCAGGCCGCTCATGTGGGCGAGATGGGCGTACTGGACGACGCTCTCGTTCTGCTCGGCGAGCAGGTCGGCGAAGGCCTTCTGCCGTGCGTCGCCGGACAGGGCGCCCGCCTCGGCGACGCGCTCGTCCAGCGCCTCGGTGCCGAACGTGGACTGGGGGCCGTCGCTGAGCAGGTACTGGCTGGTGGTGAAGCCCGCGTCACCGGCCTGGTTGCCGTGCATGATCAGCAGGGCGATGGGTCCGACGTCCTCGGGCAGCGGGCGGAGCTGGTACTGGAGGTGGGTGGCGGTGTCGGCCATGCGGACCTTCACGTTCAGCCCGATCTGCTGCATCTGGTACTGGAGGGCCTCGGCCGTCTCCGACACCCCTGAGAACATGCCGTTGCGGGCGACCAGGGTGATCTGCCGGTCGGTGGGCACCCCGTCGGCCGCCGCCTCGCGCACCAGGGCGCGGGCCTCGGTGACGTTCTGCCGGGTCGGTTCGATCGCGTCGTTGTGGCCCACCACGCCGGGCGGCACGAGTTGGCCGGCCGGTTCGGCGAGTCCGCCGAGGAGCGCGTCGATGATGCCCTCGCGGTCCACGGCCATGTCGATGGCCCGGCGCACCCGGATGTCGTCGAGCGGGGCCTCGCGGCCGTCCAGCCGCAGCGCGGTCGTCTCGTTGTTGGGGTAGGCGGCCGTCGTGTCCTTCTCCGCCTCCATCGGGTCGAGGGCGACGGCGATCTCCGCCTCGCCCTTGTCGATCATGGCGGCGCGGACACTGGCGTCGCTGCGCCAGACGTAGCGGGCCCGTGCGAAGTCGGGGGCCTCGCCCCAGTAGCGGTCGTTGCGGTCAAGGGAGATGGCCGACCCGGGCTTCCAGGAGGCGACCGCGTAGGGGCCGGTGCCGACCGGGACGCGGACCTTGGCCTTCGGGTCGGTCGTGCGGGGCACCACCTCCACGAAGCTCAGGCGCAGCGGCAGGATGGGGTCCGGCCGCTCGGTGGTGACGGTCAGCCTGCTGTCGTTCACCGCGTCCACTTCGAGGTCGTCGTCGCCGAAGACGTAGCCCTCGACGTTGCAGGCGAGGTCGGAGTTGACCGCCCGGTCGATGGAGAAGGCGGCGTCCTCGGCGGTGAAGGGCGCGCCGTTCTGGAAGGTCACTCCGGAGCGGATGTCGAAGGTCCAGGTGCGGGGGGCGGTCTGCTTCCAGCCGGTCGCCAGCAGGGGGTTCAGCTCACCGGAGGTGGGATCTCGTTCCACCAGCGGTTCGGTGATGTTGGACCGGACCACCACGCCGGTGCCGGTCAGTGATGCCTCGCAGGGTTCCAGGGTCGGCGGTTCCTGGGTGAGCACCACCCGCAGGGTGCGGCCGTCGGCGCGGCCGGTGTCGCCACCCGCGCTGCCTGCCACGGCGCACCCGCTGGACAGGAACACGATGCCCGCCAGCAGCATCGCGCTCTTCGTGCGGGGCCGCCTCGGTGCGGGGCGCCGGGTGGATGAAACGGAGGACTTCATCGTCGCGTGTCTCCGGGGAAGTGCTGATGTGTCACGTTCCGAACTCGGGGGTGTGGGGCGGACCTCCACGACTGTCTACACTTGCGTACTCAGTCTGCATCTGTGAACGCGAAGCTAAACCGGTGCCGGGGCAGCGTCAAGACATGCGGGCGATCGGACATTCTCCGAGCGGCCGTGTCCCGGCACCTCCACCCGACGGGAGCGTCCCTTGCCGAATTCCCCCACCACCCCCAGCGCCCCGGACACCGTCCTCCAGGTGTCCCCGCTGCTCCCCGCCCTGGAGAGCGCGCTCGGCGAGCGCTACCGCACGGTCCGCCTCTTCGAACTCCCGGACCCCGACGCGTACTTGCGCGCGCACGGCGGCGAGGTGGCGGCCGCGGTGACGAGCGCGCGGACCGGGGTGAGCGACGCGCTGATGGACGCGCTGCCGCGCCTCGGGGCGATCGTCCACTTCGGCGTCGGCCACGAGACCACCGACGTGGTGCGCGCCCGCGCCCGGGGCATCGACGTGAGCAACACCCCGGATGTGCTCACCGACTGCGTGGCCGACCTCGCCGTCGGTGCGCTGATCGACGTCGTGCGGCGCCTGTCGGCCGCCGACCGGTACGTCCGCGCGGGGGCCTGGACGGCCGCCCCCTTCCCGCTGGCCGACCGGGTGAGCGGCAAGCGGGTCGGCATCCTGGGCCTCGGCCGGATCGGCCGGGCCGTCGCCCGCCGGCTCGAAGGCTTCGGGGCGGACCTCGCGTACTGCACGCGCACGCCGGTGCCCGGCGTCACCCACCGCCATCTGCCGAGCGCCGAGGCGCTGGCCGAGGCGTGCGACGCGCTCGTCGTCACCGTCGCCGGGGGCCGGGGCACCCGGGGGCTGGTCTCGGCGAAGGTCCTGGACGCGCTCGGGCCCGAGGGGTACCTGGTCAACGTCGCCCGGGGCAGCGTGGTCGACGAACCTGCCCTGGTGGCGGCGGTGACGCAGGGCCGGATCGCGGGGGCGGCGCTGGACGTCTTCGCCGACGAACCCAACGTGCCGCCGGCGCTGCTGGAGTCGGACCGGGTGGTGCTGCTCCCCCACATCGCCAGCGCCACCCACGAGACCCGGGCGGCCATGGGCGACCTGGCACTGCGCAACCTCCAGCGCTTCATGACCGAGGGCACCCTCCTCACACCGGTCCCGGACCGGCCGGCCCATTGACACGGCCGTGGAGGCGTGCCTACAACTGGTTGTCCACACATGAGAACGCCGACTACATATGAGGATGGGCATGCGGGCAGGCACCTCCGAACGCATCGTCGACGTCACCGTGACCCCCGTGGCCTTCCGCGACCCTCCGCTGCTCAACTCGGTGGGTGTGCACGAGCCCTACGCCCTGCGCACCGTCGTGGAGATCACCACGGAGAGCGGCGTCAGCGGCATCGGGGAGACCTACGGCGGCACCCTGCACCTGGAACGGCTCCGCCGCGCCGCCGGTGAACTGGCCGGCATGGAGGTCTGGAGCCTCAACGACCTGATCGCCCGCACCACCCGGGCGCTGGGCACCGACACCGCGGGCGGGGACGGCATGGCCGGGATGGTCACCGGCAGCAGCACCGTGGACCGGGTCATGTCGCCGTTCGACGTCGCGTGCCTGGACATCCAGGGCAAGCTCGTGGGCCGGCCGGTCAGCGACCTGCTGGGCGGCGCCGTACGCCCGGCGGTCCCCTACAGCGCGTACCTCTTCTACAAGTGGGCCGGACACCCCGGTCAGGAGGACGACGACTGGGGCGCGGCGCTCGATCCGGCGGGCCTGGTCGAGCAGGCCCGCCGGATGATCGAGACATACGGCTTCTCCTCCATCAAGCTCAAGGGCGGCGTCTTCCCGCCGGACGAGGAGATCGCGGCGATCAGGGCCCTGCGCGCGGCCTTCCCGGACCATCCGCTGCGCCTCGACCCCAACGCCGTATGGAGCCCGGAGACCTCACTGCGCGTCGCCCGCGAACTGGACGGCGTACTGCAGTACCTGGAGGACCCGACGGCCGGGATCGACGGTATGGCGTCGGTGGCGGCACGCACTCAGACGCCGCTGGCGACCAACATGTGTGTGGTCTCCTTCGACGACCTGGCGCCGGCCGTGGCCCGGGACGCGGTGGGCATCGTGCTCTCCGACCACCACTTCTGGGGCGGCCTGCGGCGCTGCGGCCGGCTCTCCGCGATCTGCGAGGCCTTCGGGCTCGGCCTGTCCATGCACTCCAACTCGCACCTGGGCATCAGCCTCGCCGCGATGACCCACCTCGCGGCGGCCACACCCCGGCTCACCTACGCGTGCGACACCCACTGGCCGTGGAAACGCCCCGACGAGGACGTGGTCGACCCGACGCCGCTGCGGTTCAGTGGGGGCTCGCTCGCGGTGCCCACGGCTCCCGGCCTGGGCGTGGAGCTGGACCGGGACGCGCTCGCCCGGCTGCACCGCCAGTACCTCGACTGCGGAGTGCGCGACCGGGACGACACCGGTTACATGCGCCGCGTCGACCCGTCCTTCTCGACCAAGAACCCCAGGTGGTGACCTCCTCGTGCGCATCATGCTCGCCCACCGCATCCTGAGCCGCTTCCACGAACCCCTCAGGGCCCGGACCGAGGGCGGCCACGAGTGGCTCGACGCCTGCGACTGGGACGCGGCGCGGGTCTCCGGGGCCATGCCGGAGGTGGAGGTGTTCGTCGGCTCCAGGCTGCGGGCCGAGGACGCCCGCCGGGCCGCCCGGCTGCGCCTGGTCCACGTGGTCGGCGCCGGCTACGACGGCATCGCGCTGGACGCGCTGGGCCCCGGCGTCACCGTCGCCACCACCCACCACCACGGCCGCTCCATCGCCGAGCACGTACTGATGTCCGTCCTGATGCTCTCCCGCGACGTGCTCGGCGCCGACCGCGCCCTGCGCGCCGGGCGGTGGCGCAACGTGGCCGTGGACCCCGGGCTGCCGTTCGGGACCACGCTGCGGGGCCGCCGGGTCGGCATCGTCGGGTTCGGCGAGACGGGCACCGAGGTCGCCCGGCTGTGTCAGGCGGTGGGCCTGCGCGTGCGCGCCGTGCGGCGCGATCCGTCGGCCCCGTTCCCCGACGACCTGCGGCCGGACTGGGTCGGCGGCGACGAGCGGCTGCCCGAGCTGCTCGCCGAGTCCGACGTCGTGGTGGTCACGGTGCCGCTCGGCCCCGCCACCCGGGGTCTGATCGGCGCGGCCGAACTCGCCGCCATGGGGCCCGGGTCACTGCTGGTCAACGTGGCGCGAGGGCCCGTCGTGCAGGAGAAGGCGCTGTACGAGGCGCTGCGCGGCGGCACCATCGGCGGCGCGGCGCTGGACGTGTGGTGGTCCGGCCCGCCCGGGGCGCCGAGCCGGCTGCCCTTCCACGAACTGCCCAACGTCCTCATGACCCCGCACCACTCGGGGCACACCGCCGACACCTTCGCCGCGCGTGCGGCGGAGATCGCCGACAACATCGGCCGGCTGCGCCGCGGGGAACCGCTCACGGGCGTCGTCCACCAGGGTGCCGGCGCGGCCGTGGACCCCGGCCGCCCGGCAGACCGCTCCACCGACTCTCCGACCCGTTAGGAAACCACTCGTGCTCGAAGGCGTTCTCTTCTTCCCCGTCACCCCCTTCACCGCCACCGGCGAGGTCGACCTCGATGTCCTGCACCAGCACGTGGCGGCCGGTGTGGCCGCCGGGCCCGGCGGGGTGTTCGTCGCCTGCGGCACCGGCGAGTTCCACGCGCTGGACCGCGAGGAGTACGCGGCCGTCACCCGTACCGCCGTCGAGGCCGCGGCGGGACGCGTCCCGGTGTACGCCGGGGTGGGCGGCGCGCTGGGTCTCGCCCGGCAGTTCGCGCGCGACGCCGCCGAGGCCGGCGCCGACGGACTGCTGCTCATGCCGCCCTACCTCGTAGAGTCGCCCGCGGCCGGACTCGTCGCCTACACCCGTGCCGTCGGCGGGGAGACGGACCTCCCGCTGATCGTCTACAGCCGCGCCAACGCCCGCTTCGACGAGCACGCGGCGGCCGAGGTCGCGCAGTTGCCGACCGTGGCGGGTCTCAAGGACGGCACCGGCGACCTCGACCTGGTCGCGCGCATCGTCCCCGCCGTACGCGCGGCGCTCGACGGGTCGGGCAAGGACTTCCAGTTCTTCAACGGCATGCCCACCGCCGAGGCGAGCCAACTGGCCTACCGGGCACTGGGCGTCGAGCTGTACTCGTCGGCCGCGTTCGCGTTCGCGCCGGACCTCTCCCTCGCCTTCCACCGCGCGGTCGAGGAGGGCGACACCGCGACGGTCGACACGCTGCAGCGGACGTTCTTCCATCCCCTGGTGCGGCTGCGGCGGCGCGTTCCGGGGTACGCGGTGTCGCTGGTGAAGGCCGGGGTGACGCTGTCCGGGCTCAAGGCCGGTCCGGTCCGTCCGCCGCTGACCTCGCTCACCACCGACGAGACCGAGGAACTGGCGGCCCTCGTCGCCGGGGCACGGGCCGCCATCGCCTAGGAGGCCGGCGGGGCGCCGTCGTTGGCGCAGCGGAAGCCGAGGTTGCCGGACGAGGACTCCGGGGTGTTGGAGGACCGTGCGGCGACCCGGTAGCGGTTGCAGTAGGAGTCGTGGCACAGGTAGGAGCCGCCGCGCAGAACCCGTGCGGTCCCGGTCTCCGGGCCGTGCGGGTCAGACGCGGGCGACCGGGAGTAGTAGGTCGGCGAGAACCAGTCGGCGCACCACTCCCACACGTTGCCCGCGGTGTTCCACAGCCCGAAGCCGTTGGCCCGGTAGGACCTGACCGGGGCCGTGGTCAGGTGACCGTCCTCCTCGGTGTTGACGTGCGGGAACCGGCCCTGCCAGATGTGGCGTCCTTGGCGCCCAGCACCCGGGCGGCGTCGATCAGCGTGCGGTCGACGTTCACCACGCCCTGGAAGGTCGAGATCACGCAGGCCAGGAACGCGGCGAGGAAGATGACGAAGATCTTCGGAGTCTCGTCGATGCCCATGGCGACCACGGCCAGCGGGATGATGGCCAGGGGCGGGATGGTGCGGAAGAACTGGATCCAGGGTTCGACCAGACCGCGCACGATGCCGTACCAGCCCATCAGGAAGCCCACGGGGACGGCCACGGCCGTGCCGAGGGCGAAGCCGCTCAGGACCCGGGTCAGGCTGGCCAGGGCGTCGTCGGCCAGGGTTCCGTCGCCGATCAGCGTCCCGGCCCGGGAGACGACCTCCGGCGGGGTCGGCAGTTTGAAGCCGGCCGACGCGGCGGCCCACCAGAGGGCGATGCCGGCCGCGACGGACACGGCGTTCAGGACGAGGGTCAGCCCGCGCCCGCCGGTGCGGGCCCGTCCGGGCGCGGCTTCGGTGGCCTCCGTGCCGGCGCCGGGCGGGGCTCCGGGCCGCTGCCCGGGCAGGGGGTGCCCCGGTTCGGCGCCCCGTTTGTCAAGGACGGACATGGGCGGCTCCTTCGGTGGCGGAGTCGGGTGCATCGGCACGGCCCTTCACGTCGGCGGTCTCGGGATACCTCGCCAGGAGGGGGGAGCTGTGGAAGACCGCCGCCAGCGCGCCCAGAGCGCCGTCGTCGTCCGACAGCCGCGCCGCGGCGACGACGGGACCGGCCGAGGCGGTCGGGAAGATCTCGGCGGCGAGGGTGGCGGCGACCTGTTCGACGATCACGGGCGCCAGCCGGGTGATCTCGCCGCCGACGACGACCTTCGCCGGGTTCAGCATCATGGTGGCCGCGCCGACGACCCGGCCCAGCGCGCCCGCGGCCTCCCGCAGCACGCGGTCCACGACGGGGTGGGCGCGGCTCACGGCGTCCGCCAGGTCGTCGAGGTCCTCCAGCCGCAGGCCGAACTCCCAGCAGGCGGCGAGGATCCCGGGCACCGAGGCCACCGTCTCCAGACAGCCGCGCTTGCCGCACCGGCAGGGCCGGCCCGCCGGTTCCACGGTCACGTGTCCCAGCTCGCCGGCCAGCCCGGAGGAGCCGGTCACCAGCTGGCCGCCGACGACCAGGCCGCCGCCGACGCCGTCCGACAGGCGGACGTACACCAGGTCGGCGACGCTGTCGGCGCCGCTGATCGCCTCGGCGAGGGCGGCGAGCCGGGTGTTGTTGTCGACGATCACGGGTGCGTCGAAGCGTTCGGCGAAGGCCACGTCGACGCCCTCGGGGGCGGGCCGGAGCACCGTGGTGCCGGCGGTGGCGCGCGGCCAGGCGGCCCCGTCGGGCGCCGGGTAGGGGCCCGGCACGCCGATGCCGATGCCCTGCAGGGCGCCGTAGTGCACCCCGGCCTCGCTGCTCAGCCGGTCGACCAGCCCGAGGGCCAGCTCGGTCCGGGTCCGCCAGGTCGCGGTGTCCTCGTACCGGACGGAGCCCGAGACCATGATCTCGTGCGAGGCGTCGGCGACGACGACGTGCACCCGCCGGTGTCCGAAGTCGACGCCCATGAACTGGGCCGACGCCGGATCCAGGGCGAGGCGCTCGGCCGGCCGCCCGCTGCCCTCGCGCCGGGAGGCGTCGGTGTCCACGACGACGATCGCCCCCCGTTGCAGGAGGTGGCCGGTGATCTCGGACAGGGTGGTGCGGGAGAGGCCCACGACCCGGGCGATCTCGCCGCGGCTCATGGCGCCGTTCTCCTGCAGCGCACGCATCACGCGCTCTTCGTGGGTCCGCCTGACCAGTGCGTGCACTCCGCTGGGCATCTGCATGCCGGTCAAGGTAGGGAGGGCCGATTATTCCGTCAACACTCCGACAGAAAGAGGAAATGAAGCGTTCACAATGCCTGGTGGGCAAGCCCCTGTATGGGCGCCACTTCGCTAATTATTCGTCCGCCCTGTTGACGTAAATGCGCGGGCGTTCGCATGCTGTGCCGCACCCCCGGACGGCACAGACGAAGGAGAGCGCCACCGATGACCCATGCCGAGAACGGCCCGAACCGACGTTCCCTGCTGGCCGGCGCCGCCGGTCTCGGGGCGGCGTTCGCCCTGCCCGCCGGCGCCGCACAGGCGGCCGCGGACACGGCGCACGGAGCGGCGCGGAGGTATCCGCCGAACTGGCCCGATCCCGCGCCGTACGGCCTCGCGGACACCAGGGAGGACCTGTGGCCGCGGGAGGACAACTCGTTCGTCCTCCCGCTGGAGCTGCGTCCCCGCGACGAGGAGCGCGGCACGGTCTGGATGCGGGACACCTACGTCAACTGCTTCGACGTCGGCGGCCGTACGGTCTACGTGGCCACCGGCACCACCCGGGTGCCCGGGCTGGAGGCCGCCGCCCCGTGGAACGACGGGATCTTCGTGTGGCTGGCGCCGTCCCTCAGGGGCCCGTGGCGCCTCGCCGACACGACCGGCGTCCGGCCGGGCGCCGAGAAGGGCAAGGTGTGGTCGCCCGAGTTCGCCGGGGAGAACCGGCCCGGGCGCACCGTCGTGGCCCCGTGGCAGGAGTACTGGTACGACGACCGGTTCGGCAAGCGCGGCCAGGCCTGGGCCCCGGAGCTGCACCACTTCCGCGGCACCTGGTACATCGTCGCCTGCATGGGCGACCACTCCCGCAAGGTCGGCTCGTTCATGCTGGTCAGCGAGGGTGGCGTGGAAGGGCCGTACCGGCTGGTCGAGGGCAATCGGGAGAAGCCCTTCGGCGACTCGTTCATCGGCGGCCCCTCGTTCATCGAGCCCGGCGCCTACCACCACATCGACGGCAGTCTCTACTCCGAGGGCGACGACGCGTGGCTCGTCCTCCACAACGATCTGTATGCCAGGTTCCGGGACGACATGGAGGACATCGTCCCGGCCACGGACCTGCCGCGGTTCCGGCAGACGCCCTACTCCCCCGAGCCGTACCTCGAAGGCGCGTACGTGTTCAAGTACCGGCGCAGGTACTACCTGGTCCACGCCGCGTGGGACCGTACGTCGCGCCACCCCGACGGCAGCACGCGGTACGCCTACGACCCGCCCGGTACGGGCCGCACGCAGTACCAGTACGACGCGGTCGTCGCCGTCTCGGACCACTTCGAGGGGCCGTACTCCGAGCGGTGGACCGCGGGGGTGGGCGCGGGGCACAACAACTTCTTCACCGACCGCCGCGGAGACCTGTGGGCGACGTTCTTCCGCAATCCCAACTTCGGGTACTGGGCCGACCCGTCGCGTGTCGACGACGCCGCCGTGCCCGGGGTGGTGCGCCTGGAGTGGACCGGGCCGAGGGACGGCCGCCTGTACGTGCAGCGCCGGTCCCGGGGGCACGGGCACGGCCACTGACCCTCTCGCATGCCGTCGCGGCGGTACGGGCGTAGTGTCCTCATATGCGTGATGTGCGGTCCGGCCGGCGTCGGGCAGTCCCGCGGTGGTGGGTCCGGGTGGACGGCTGATGGATTCCGCGATGGCCGCCGTGGTGCGGGACAGCGGCGCCTTCGGGGGACTGCTGTACGTACTGCCGCCGGGCGACAACGCCCTGTGGCAGGTTCTGGTGGCGGGGGTGCCCCGGGAGATGGCCGCTCCGTGGCGGCGGGTCGGACTGGCCGATCCGATGCCCGTGGCGGACGCCGTCCGCGAGCGGCGCCTGGTGTGGGGCAGCGGGCGGGAGGAGATGGCCCGCCAGTATCCGCGGGTCGCGCTCGTCCTGCCCTACGACTTCGCGCTCGCGGCCGCCCCGCTCGTCTCGGAGACCGCCGTCCGGGGCGGGCTGGTGCTGCTGTGGCCCGGAGACCACGGGGCGCGGCTGACCACGGGGGAACGCGAGGTCATCGAGGAGGGCTGCCGCCGTCTGGGCGGGCTCGTGCAGGAGGTGGTGGACCGCGACGGGCCGCTGGTGACCGCGGACCGGCCCAGGATGCTGCCGCCGCCCACGCCCCGCACCCCCTCCCCGTTCCAGGCGGCGGCCCTGTCCGCCTTCGTGGACCGTCTGCCGGGCGGGTCCTGCGCGCTGGACCTGCACGGGCGCGTCACCTTCGTCAGCCCGGGCGCGGCCGCGCTGCTCGGCGCCGACCGGGCCGGCCTGGTGGGCGCCCTGCCGTGGGAGGCGCTGCCCTGGATGGACGTCCCCCACGTCGAGGACCGCTACCGGGCCGCGCTGGTCAGCCGCCGTCCGCAGG
Organism: Streptomyces sp. NPDC056128; assembly: GCF_042263835.1. Taxonomy (NCBI): domain Bacteria; kingdom Bacillati; phylum Actinomycetota; class Actinomycetes; order Kitasatosporales; family Streptomycetaceae; genus Streptomyces; species Streptomyces sp. NPDC056128. The sequence continues at coordinate 412,869 of NZ_JBHJVQ010000004.1, forward strand.
CCTTCACCGTGCTGCGGCCGCCGGACACCTGGCTGGCCTTCGAGCTGTACCCGGACGCCACCGGGCTCAGCGTCCGCATCGACCGGGGCGCCCCGGGTGAGGAGGGCCCCGAGGCCCGGTCCGTGCCGACCGCCGGGCCCAGCCGCGCCACCGTGCTCTACCACCTGATGCACCTGGCCTCCACCCTGACGGAGGCCGTGGGGGTGCAGGACGTCGTCGAGCAGACCGCGGACCAGTTGATGCCGGCCCTGGGCGCCCAGGCCATGGTGGTGATGGCTCCGGAGGACGGCCGGCTGAAGATCGTCGGACACCGCGGATACAGCGCCGACCTCCTGAAGCACTACGACGCGGCGCCTCTCGACTCGGCCCTTCCCGGCGTCGACGTCGTGGCCACCGGCGTCCCGGGGTTCTGGACCACCTTCGACGAACTCCACGAGGCCTACCCGGCCACCGTGCACGAGGACGGGATGGCCGCGTGGGCCGTACTGCCGCTGATCGCGTCCGGCCGCCCCATCGGGTCCCTGCTGCTCGCCTACGCGCGGCCGCACGTCTTCCCGCCCGGTGAACGGGCCGCGCTCACCTCGCTCGCGGGGCTGGTCGGGCAGGCCCTGGACCGCGCCCGTCTCTACGACGCCAAGCACCACCTCGCCCACCGCCTCCAGTCCGCCCTGCTGCCGCACACCCTGCCCCGCGTGCCCCGGCTGAACATCGCCGCCCGCTACCTTCCGGCCGCCAGTGGCCTGGGCGTCGGCGGCGACTTCTACGACCTCATCCGCCTCGACGAGCACACGGCTGGGGCCACCATCGGCGACGTACAGGGCCACAACGTGGACGCCGCCGCGCTCATGGGACAGGTCCGCACGGCCGTGCACGCCCACGCCACCGCGGGGGCACGGCCCGACGACGTACTGGCCCGCACCAACCGGCTGCTCACCGACCTGGACCCCGGCCTGTTCACCAGCTGCGCCTACGTCCACCTCGACCTCGCCACGCACCGCGCCTGTGTGGCCCTGGCCGGTCACCCGCCGCCCCTGATACGCCACGCCGACGGGCGCATGGAAGCCCTGCGGGTGTCACCGGGCCTGCTGCTGGGCATCGAGCCGGACACCCTCTACCCGTCGCTGGAGTTCCCGCTCCCGCCGGGCAGCGTCCTCGCGCTCTACACGGACGGGCTCGTCGAAGCTCCCGGGGTCGACATCGACGACGCGATAGCCGCCCTCGCCGGGCTCCTCGAAGCCGGTGACCCCGACGACCTCGACGAGATGGCCGACACCCTCATACGGCACGCGCCGGCCCCCGACGACGACATCGCCCTGCTCCTGATCAGTCCCGTGCCTGAAAGGAGGGCACTCGGGGGGCGGGCGGCACGTTCGCACAGGTAAGAAGGACGGACGCCGGTCGACTCGGGCCGGCAGCGGAGGAGAAGACCCTTCATGAAACACCAGAAGGTGCGCGACCTGATGAGCGACGCCGTGATCCGCGTCCAGCACGGCACACCGTTCAAGGAGATCGCCCACCTGCTGCTGGAGTACGACATCACGGCCGTCCCGGTGGTCGACGACGCGAACCGTCCCGTGGGGGTGGTGTCGGAGGCGGACCTCCTCCAGAAGATGTGGGGCGCGGAACCCGACGGTTCCCCCGGGTACGAGGAGTGGTCCCGGTCGGCGGGGCGCAAGGCGTCCGCCACCGACGCGGCGGGGCTGATGACCTCTCCCCCACTGTGCGCACAGGAGGACTGGAGCGTCGTCGACGCCGCCCGGGTGATGGCGCGGCACGGCATCAAGCGGCTGCTGGTCGTCGACGCCGACGGGCGGCTGATCGGGGTGGTCAGCAGGAGTGACCTGCTGCGGGTCTTCCTGCGCGCGGACCGGGCCATCCGCACCGAGATCATCGAGGAGGCCCTGGTCAAGGCGCTCGGCCTGGCCCCCTCTTCGGTGCAGGTGGACGTGGTCCACGGGCATGTCGTGCTCAGCGGCCGGCTGCCGGGCCATGTGTCCGCGCCGGCGCTGGAGGAGCACTGCAGGAGCGTCGACGGCGTCGTCGCCGTGGAGTTCCGGCCGGCCGGGGAGGCCGGTGCCGAGGGGGCCGCCTCCGTGGGTTCCTGACCGCCCGTCCGGGATCTGGCAGCCTGAGATCTCTCTGACAGTGTTCGGATTCTTGATGTGCCATCAGGCACCGGCGCCGTAGGGTCGCCCCATGCCCACAGAGCGACCCACACCACCCTCCCCCTCACTGCGCGAGCGGCGCCGCGCCGCGGCGACCCGGGAGATCCTGGACGCCGCCGAGGAGCACATCGGCCTGCACGGACCCGCGGCCCTGTCCCTGCGGGCCGTCGCCCGCAGTCTCGGCATGACGGTGCAGGCGCTCTACCACTACTTCCCGAACCGGGACGCCCTCGTGACGACCCTCATCGCCAAGGCCTACGACGACCTGGCCGACGCGTTGCAGGCCGCCGCCGACAGCGAGGCCGAGGACCCGTCCACCCCGCGCCTGCTGCTGGTGACCGGGACGTACCGCGACTGGGCCATCGCCCATCCCGAGCGATTCCAGCTCCTCTACGGCACGCCGCTCAGGTACTACGTCGCACCGGCCGAGGGACCGACCACCCAGGCCGTCCGCCGGATGGGCGCGATCTTCCAGCGCGAGCTGTTCGACGGCTTCACCACGGCGCAGCTGGCCGCGGCCGAGGTCCCGCCGCTCTCGTCCCCGTTCCAGGAGCGGCTGGCCCTCCTCCCCGCGAACGCCCAGGGGGGCCTGCCGCCCGCCGCGACGTCGCTCTTCCTGAGCGCGTGGGGCCACCTGCACGGCCTGGTCGTCCTGGAGGTGTTCGGGCACACCGGGTTCCTCGGCGAGCATCAGGCCGAGGTCTTCGCATCCTCGGTGCGGATGATGATCGAGGACATCCACCGGCGGATACCCGCCGCGTGACCAGGTGGCCGCGCGGCCTTCACCGGCGGTCGTCGCGTCGCTCGGGGACGGGTTCCGGGGCGGCGAGGGCGGGGATCTCGGGGTGGTCGCGGAGCGCGGCGATGACCGCGCCGACCGCCGCGCGCCGGGGGGTGCCGCGGCGTACCACGACGACGACGTTGCGGTGCACCGCCGGGCTGAGCCGCCGGGTGAGGACGGCGTGTTCCGGTGTGACGGCCAGGGCGGGCAGCAGGGCGATCGATCCCGTCGTCTCGACGTGCCGCAGCAGCATCAGGTAGTTGCTGAAGCGGCAGGCCACCCGGGGCTCGAACCCCGCCTCGCGGCACAGCCGCAGGGTCAGGTCCGCCATGTACGACTGGGGCCGGTCGCACGCCCAGGTCTCCTCCTCGCAGGCCGCGAGGTTCACCGCCGCGCGGGAGGCCAGCGGGTGGCCCACGGGCAGGACCAGCACGACCGAGTCGCTGCCCAGCGAGACGATGTCGAGGTCCGCGCCCCAGGAGAGGCCGGTGTAGTCGGTGGTGGTGACGATGACGTCCGCCTCGCCCGAGCGCAGGGCGGGTCCGCTCTCGTGCGGCTCCATCTCGACGAGTTCGACGTGCAGGTGCGGGTGGGTGGTGGCCAGGCGGGTCGCCGCCGGGACCGCGAGGCTGTAGATCGCGCTCTGGAACACGCCGAGCCGGACGGTGCCGATCGGCTCGTCGTTCAGGGCGCGCAGTTCCGCCTCGGCCTCGGCCATCCGGTCGAGGATCTCCCGGCCCCGGCGGGCCAGCAGGAGTCCGGCCGGTGTCAGCCGCACCCGCCGTCCGGTCCGCTCGATCAGCCGGCACCGGGTCTCCGTCTCCAGCACCGCCAGCTGCTGGGAGACCGTCGAGGCGCTCAGATGCAGTGTGTCGGCGACCGCGCGGACGGTACCGAGCGTGTCCAGCAGGCCGAGGAGGTGCAGCCGTCCCGAGTTGAGCACGCCGCGATTGTACGGCGATGGCGTACAGCAGCGTCGAAACTGTGCGATGGACACGCGCAGCGGTGCGTCCCTACCGTCGGTCGCATGCCTTCCGAGACTCCCGGCACCGATCCGGGGCGCCACCTCATCCGCTACTCCGGCCACGCACCGTTCTCGCCGGAGGTCGTCGTCCGGGCCGCGGGCACCTCCGTCTTCACCGAGAGCGGTCGTGAACTGCTCGACTTCACCTCGGGTCAGATGAGTGCCATCCTCGGCCACTCCCATACGGCGATCGTCTCGACCGTGCGCGAGCAGGTCGCCCACCTCGACCACCTGCACAGCGGCATGCTCTCCCGGCCGGTCGTCGAGCTGGCCCGGCGGCTGGCCGGCACGCTGCCCGAGCCGTTGGAGAAGGCTCTGCTCCTGACCACCGGGGCGGAGGCGAACGAGGCCGCCGTGCGGATGGCGAAGCTCGTCACCGGGCGGCACGAGATCGTCTCCTTCGCCCGGTCCTGGCACGGCATGACCCAGGCCGCCGCGAACGCCACCTACAGCGCCGGGCGCAAGGGCTACGGCCCCGCGGCACCCGGCAACTTCGCGCTGCCGGTGCCGGACCGCCACCGCCCCTCCGTCGTCGGCGCGGACGGCGAGCTGGACTGGCGCCGCCAGCTCGACCTGGGCTTCGAGATGATCGACGCCCAGTCGGTCGGCAGTCTCGCGGCGTGCCTGATCGAGCCGATCCTCTCCTCGGGCGGCGTCGTCGAACTCCCGCCGGGCTATCTCGCCGCGCTGGCGGAGAAGTGCCGGGAGCGCGGCATGCTGCTGATCCTCGACGAGGCGCAGACCGGGCTGTGCCGCACCGGCGACTGGTACGCCTTCCAGCACGACGGCGTGGTGCCGGACATCCTGACGCTGTCCAAGACGCTCGGCGCGGGGCTGCCGCTGGCCGCCGTGCTGACCGGCGCGGAGATCGAGCGGCGGGCGCACGAACGCGGGTTCCTGTTCTTCACCACCCACGTGAACGACCCGCTGCCGGCCGCCGTCGGCAACACCGTCCTCGACATCCTGGTGCGCGACCGGCTCGACGAGCGTGCGCGGCGGCTCGGCGGCGTACTGCGCGACGGCCTCGACCGGCTCGCCGAGCGGCACAAGGTGGTCGGCGACGTCCGCGGCCGGGGGCTGCTGCTCGGCATGGAGCTGGTCGGGGACGACGTGCTCGGTGACGGCGGAGCCGACCGGCTGGGCGCCGCCGTCACCCGGCGCTGCTACGAGCTGGGCCTGCACATGAACATCGTCCAACTCCCGGGAATGGGCGGCATCTTCCGTATCGCGCCGCCGCTGACCGCGAGCGACGAGGAGATCGCCCGCGGCGTCGCCGTCCTCGACGAGGCGCTCACCGACGCCGCCCGGGACCTCTGACGCGACGCGAAGGCCCCGGTGCCCGGACGTCCGGGCACCGGGGCCGCGCGCGGGATGCGCGGGGCGCGCGGGGTCAGACCCCGGCCGTCTCCGGCTCGCGCGCGGGCTCCGCGGGCGGCGGTGTGTCGCCCAGCTCCTTGTGCAGCTTCTCGCCCTCCACGTCGACGTTCGGCAGGAGGCGGTCCAGCCACTTGGGCAGCCACCACGCCTTGGTGCCGAGCAGGGCGAGCACGGCGGGCACGATGGCCATGCGGACCACGAAGGCGTCGAAGAGCACGGCGATGGCGAGGCCGAAGCCCATCATCTTGATCATGTCGTCGTCCTCCATGATGAAGCCGGAGAAGACGCTGATCATGATGATCGCGGCCGCCGCGACCACCCGGCCGCCGTGGGTGAAGCCGGTGGTGACGGAGTCGGCGGCGGACGATCCGTGGACGTACGCCTCCCGCATGCGGGTCACGAGGAAGACCTCGTAGTCCATGGCGAGGCCGAAGACCACGCCGATCATGAAGATGGGCATCATCGACATGATCGGGCCCGGCTGGTCCACCCCGAAGACGTCCGCGAGCCAGCCCCACTGGAAGACCGCGACCACCGCGCCGAGCGCCGCGGCGACCGACAGCAGGAAGCCCAGGGCGGCCTTGAGCGGGACGAGGATCGAGCGGAACACCAGCATCAGCAGCAGGAAGGCGAGTCCGACGACCAGCGCCAGGTACGGGATGAGCGCGTCGTCCAGGGTCTGCGAGAAGTCGATCGTCATCGCGGTCGCGCCGGTGACGAGCATGGTGCCGCCGGTGTCGGCCTCGATGTCGCCGGAGAGCGAGCGGATGTCCCGGACCAGCGACTCGGTGGCCGCGTCGCTCGGACCGGTCTTGGGCACCACGGTGAGGACGGCGGTGTCGCCCTGCTCGTTGAACCTGGCCGGAGTGACGGCAGCCGCCTCGCCGAGGCCGGTGATCCGTTCGCGGACGCTGTCGACGGCGGCCTGCGGGTCGTCGGCTTCCCTGCCGTCGTAGGTCACCATCAGCGGGCCGTTGAACCCGGCGCCGAAGGAGTCGGACAGCATGTCGTAGGCCTTGCGCTGCGTGGTGTCGGGTGCCGAGCTGCCCTCGTCGGGCAGGCCCAGCTCCATGCCGGCGGCCGGCACGGCGATCACACCGAGGCCGAGGACCGCGGTCAGCAGCACGGTCACCGGACGGCGCAGGACGAACCGGGCCCAGCGGGTGCCGAGCTTCGGCTTGGCGGGGGCGGTCCGCTCCGTGGCGGCCGCCTTGCGGTCCTTGCGGCTGAGCGCCTTGCGGCCGGCGAAGCCGAGCAGCGCCGGGGTGAGGGTGAGCGCGATCAGTACGGCGATGCCGACGGTGCCGGCGGCGGCCAGGCCCATCTTGGTGAGGATCGGGATGTTGACGACCGCGAGGCCGGCCAGGGCCACGACGACGGTGAGTCCGGCGAAGACCACGGCGGAACCCGCGGTGCCGACGGCGCGTCCCGCGGCATCCTCGGGGGTGCGGCCCTCGGCGATCTCCGCGCGGTAGCGGGAGACGATGAACAGGGCGTAGTCGATGGCGACCGCGAGGCCGATCATCATGGCCAGGGTGGAGGTGGTGGCGGACAGCTCCAGCGTGCTGCCGAGCGCCCCGATGGCGGAGATGCCGATCCCGACCCCGATGATCGCCGAGAGCAGCGGCATGCCGGCCGCGACCAGCGAGCCGAAGGTCAGCAGCAGCACGATCGCGGCGACGCCGATGCCGATCAGTTCGGCGGTGCCGCCCATCTCCTGCTCGGCCATGACCGCGTCGCCGCCGGTCTCGACGGTGAACCCGCCCTCGCGCGCGCCGTCGGTGGCGTCGGTGAGCGCGTCCCGGGCCTCGTCGGTCAGCTCCATGGCGTTGACCTTGTAGGTCACGGAGGCGTAGGCCGTGGTGCCGTCCTCGCTGACGGCGTTCGCCTTGAACGGTTCGTCGACGGAGGCGACCTGCGGGCTGTCCCCGAGAGCGGCGACCAGTTCCTCGACCTGGGCCTTGCCGGCCGGGCCGGATATCTTCTCGCCGTCGGGGGCGCGGATCACGACCCGCGCGGTGGCGCCCTCGGCACTGGCGGCCGGGAACTGCTCGTCGAGCAGGTCGAACGCCTTCTGCGACTCGGTGCCGGGCATGGAGAAGGAGTCTTCGGGCGGGGCGGGCGCGGTGGACGCCGCGACACCGGCGCCCACGAGTAGGGCCACCCACAGCAGGGCGACGAGGCCGCGGCGCCGGAACGCCTTTCGGCCGAGTCGATAGAGAAACGTAGCCACCTGAGACCAATCCGTCGGGTTACGAGCAGGACGAAGACCCGGCACATGGGGGGAAGGCCGAGGCGCTGACCGGGGTACTCATCCATGCTCGCCCGGGGATTTTCGGAATTGATCCGACCCTGGGGCTGGACCGGCGTACTGCGACGGGTGTAGTGCTCCCCCGTTCTCCTCTCCCCCGGGTGTAGATCACGGTGATCCGTGTACGCCGCATTCCGTTGCCGCGGGCAGCCGAAGTCCGTGACCATCGAGGTACGGGCGGCAGTTGACCTTCACCTCGGGGGAGGCCACAGCATCGGTGGAGCCGGGCGACGGGCCCGGTACGAGGAGGAACGGGCATGGGTCTGCTGACCATCGGGGCGTTCGCGAGGGCGACCCGGCTGTCGCCGAAGGCACTGCGTCTCTACGACGAGTTGGGCCTGCTGCCTCCGGCTCGCGTGGACCCGGTGACGGGCTATCGCCTCTACGCGCCGGAGCAGGTGGAGCGGGCCCGGCTCGTCGCCTGGCTCCGGCGCCTGGGGATGCCGCTGGTCCGCATCCGGCACGTCTGCTCGCTGGAGGCGGGCGCGGCGGCACAGGAGGTCCGCGCCTTCTGGGCGCGGGCCGAGGCCGACACCGCCGCGCGGCGGGACCTGGCCGCCTTCCTCGTCGACCACCTGGACCGAAGGGACCCTGTCATGACTTCGACCGCACCTGCCCTGAGCATTCGCTATGCCGCCGCCTCCGACACCGGTCTGGTGCGCGAGACCAACCAGGACACCGCCTACGCCGGTTCGCGCCTGCTGGCCGTCGCCGACGGTTACGGGGCCGACGGCGCGCCGGCGAGCGCCGCCGCCGTCGAGGCGCTGAAGCACCTGGAGAGCGACGAGGTGCCGACGGGCGGTCTCCTCGACGTCCTCGCGGACGCCCTCGACCGGGCGGAGCGGGCCGTGCACGACGCCGTGCGGACCGGCACCGGCTCGGGCTCCGGCTCGGGCTCCGGCTCCGAGGAGGGCGGCACGACGCTCACCGCGATGCTGTGGACCGGGTCGCGACTGGCCCTCGTGCACGTCGGCGACTCCCGTGTCCAACTGCTGCGGGACGGGGAGCTGTTCCAGATCACGCACGACCACACCGTGGTGCAGTCGATGGTCGACGAGGGCCGCATCAGCCCGGAGGAGGCCGCCTCCCACCCCCAGCGGTCGATGCTGATACGCGCCCTGGGCCGGGGCGCCGACGCAACCGCCGAGATGCGGCTGCACGACGTCCGGCCCGAGGACCGCTACCTGCTCTGCTCCGACGGCCTGTCGACCGTGGTCCCGGCCGAGGAGATCCGCCGGGTCCTGGCCGGCACGGAGGAGCCCGGCCGGGCCGTGCGTGAACTCGTCGCGCTCGCCAACGGCGCCGGCGGTCCCGACAACGTCAGCTGCGTGGTCGCCCACGTCGTGGCGGCCTGACGACACCGCCGGACGACGGGGCGCGGCACCGGCCGCCGGCCGCTCAGGGCGGTGCCGCGCCGACCCGGACCCGGTCGCCGTCCCCGTCGGAGAGGAAGGCCGCCAGGGACCGCCCCTCCTCGGCGACCTCCGCGCGGTCCGCCCGGGACAGGCGGCGCAGCGGGGTGACACTCACCGTGCCGTCCTCGACGGCCCAGGTCGCGGAGACCCGGCCGTCGACCAGGACGACGCGGGCTCCGGCGACGGACAGGCCCCGGTGCTCGTCGTCGATGATCCGGCTCCGGTCCTGGTAGCCGAGGATCACGTTGTCGAACGCCGGCAGGAACCGCACCGGGGCGGGGGTGTCGGGGTCGGGGCGCGGGGCCTCGGGGAGGTCCAGCAGTTCCCGGCCCCGCTCGTCGCGGAAGGCGACCAGTTCCCCGCGTACGGCGGCGACCGCGGCCGGCAGTCCGGCGAGGCCGCACCAGGCGCGCAGGTCCGCCGAGGCGGCGGGGCCGAACGCGGCGAGGTAGCGCCGTACCAGCGTCTCCCCGACCGGGTCGGTGCCCGGCGGGGCCGGCGGGTCGGCGTCCCGGCCCAGCCAGGCGGCGAACGGGGCGTAGCGCACGCCCGCCCGGGTGCGCCACAGCCCTCGCGGGGGCAGCTGCACCATCGGGATCAGGGCGGCGACCAACATCTCCCCCAGGGCCCGGTGTCCCGGTTCCGGCCAGCGGTCGGCGAGCGCCCGCGCCAGGTCACCCATCGAGCGGGGCTCGCCGTCGGACATCACGGCCCGCCCCGCCGCCGCCAGTTCGGCGAGGTCGACCCCTTCGAGTTCGCGGCGGTAGGTGCCGAGGACGCGGCCGCGCAGCATGGCGTCGTGACGGGCCCGCCAGGCCAGGGTGTCCTCCGCGGTGACGAGGTGGACGGTGCGGCGCATGAGGGGGGTGCGCACCACCCGACGCCCGGTCAGCAGGTCCGAGAGCGCCGTGGGTTGGAAGCCTCGCAGCCGCGACCAGAGCCCCACGAACGGTTCCTGCGGCTCCTGCGCCTGGAGGCCGCCGAGGTGCGCGACGGCGTCGAGGACCGGGACGTCCGCACGGTCGAGCAGCAGCTGCCTGGCGAGGGTCGCGCGGCCCAGTGCCCGGGCGTCGAGCACGCTCACGCCTGGTACTCGCTCACGACGTCCAGGACCCAGGTGACGCCGAACCGGTCGCGCAGCATGCCGTAGAGCGGCGCCCACTCGGCGGGCGCCAGGGGCCGCAGCACGGTCGCGCCCTCGGCCAGCTTCTCCCAGTACGCGCCGATCTCGTCGGCACCGTCGCCCCGGAGCGAGACGAAGAAGGCGTTCTCGCCCTGGTTCCACGGCAGGCCGGAGGGCACGTCGTAGGCCATCACGCACGGGCCGTCGGCGGTGGACACCTGGCCCCACATCACCTGGTCCGCCTCGGCGGGGTCCTGGACGCTTCCGGCGTCCTTGTACGTCACCACGGCCACGTCACCGCCGAACGCGGACGCGTAGAAGTCGAGGGCCGCGCGGGCGTCGCCGCGGAAGTTCAGGTGGGTCACTGCTTTGACGGACACGATGGGCTCCTCGCCTGTCGTCAACATGGTCGGGCACCCCGCGTCGGCGGGCGGCCCGTGAGACCCGTTCGGCCTCGTGGTTCCCACCCTGGACCAGATAGCGGTCAGGTTGTGGCCGCTACCTGCGGCAGCATGACGGGCATGCAGAAGACCTCGGCCCGGCTGCTCTCGCTGCTCTCGCTGCTCCAGGCGCGCCGGGACTGGCCCGGCGGGCTGCTGGCGGAGCGGCTGGACATCAGCCCGCGCACGCTGCGCCGTGACGTGGACCGGCTCCGCGAACTGGGCTACCCCGTCAGGGCGGTCAAGGGCCCCGACGGCGGCTACCGGCTGGACGCCGGCACGCACCTTCCTCCGCTGCTGTTCGACGACGAACAGGCGGTCGCGCTCGCCGTCGCCCTGCGCACCGCCGCCGTCACGGGGGCCGGCATCGAGGACGGTGCGGCACGCGCCCTGACCACCCTGCGCCAGGTCATGCCCGCGCGGCTGCGGCACCGGATCGACGCCTTCCACGTCACGGCCGTCGAGCGGTCCGCGACCGGGCCCGATCCCCGGGCGGGCACCGGGGTCCTCCTCGCGCTCAGCGCCGCCGTGCGGGCCCGGGAGGTGCTGCGCTTCGACCATGCCCCGGCGTACCCGGCACACCCCGCGGACACCGGCGGCGCCTTGGTGCCGCCGCGCCGGGTGGAGCCCCACCACCTCGTCACGCGCGGTGGCCGCTGGTACCTGGTCGCCTGGGACCTGGACCGGGAGGACTGGCGCGTCTTCCGTGCCGACCGGATCACCCCGCGGACGCCCACCGGTCCCCGCTTCGCACCGAGGCGGCTGCCCGGCGGGGACGTGGCCGCGTTCCTGACGGGCAGGTTCCGCGGCTCGGAGACCTCCCCCGAGTGGCCCTGCCGAGGGGAGGCCGTCCTCCGCCTGCCCGCCTCCGCCGTGGTCCCCCACGTCACCGACGGCACCGTGGAGGAACTCGGCCCGGACCGCTGCCGGGTGACCCTGGGATCCTGGTCGTGGCCCGCCCTCGCCGCCGCGTTCAGCGCCTTCGACGCGGACATCGGGGCCGTCGGGCCGCCGACGCTCCGGGCGGCCTTCGCCCGCCTCGCCGACCGCTGCGCACGGGCCGCGGACGACCCGACGGCCCCACGGGACGAGCGCCCCTAGTCCGCGCGGCGGGCCGGGCGGGTCACGCCCGCTGCCGGCTCCGCTCCGCGCCCGCGGGCTCGGCGGCCGGGGAGCCCGCCACGATGCGCGACCTGCTGTGCAGGCGCAGCGAGACGGCGACGAAGCCGATCGCGACGACGGTCATGGCCGCGCCCGCCCAGGCGGTGGCGGCGTAGCCGAAGTCGGCGTCGATCACGGTGCCGCCGAGCCAGGGGCCGCCGGTGTTGCCGAGGTTGAACGCGGCGGTGGTGGTCGCGCCCGCGAGGGTGGGCGCGGCGCCGGCGACGTTGAACATGCGCGCGTTGAGGGCCGGCGCCGTGTAGAAGGCGGAGACGCCGAGCAGCAGCGACAGGACGATCACGGCGGCCGGGCTGGACGCGAACAGGGCCAGCGCGGCCAGCAGGACGGTCGAGGCGGTGATGCCGGAGAGCAGGACGCCGAAGAGGTGGGCGTCGGCGACCCGGCCGCCGATCGTGGTGCCGATCAGCGCGCCGACCCCGAACAGCGCCAGCACGGTGGGCACCCATCCCTCCGCGAGCCCGGCCACGTCGGTGAGCAGCGGCGACAGATAGGAGAAGGCGCAGAACACGCCGCCGGCGGCGAGCGCGGTCACCACGATCGACAGCCAGACCTGACGGTCCCGGTAGATCGCCAGCTCGCCCTTGAGCCGGGGGCGGCGCTCGGGCAGCGGGATGCGCGGGATGAGGGTCACCACACCGACGAGGGCGACGGCGGAGGCGGCGCCGACCGCCCAGAACGCGGACCGCCATCCCAGGTGCTCGCCGAGGAAGGCGCCCGCGGGGACGCCGAGGACGTTGGCGATCGACAGTCCGCCGATCATCACGGCCATCGCGCGGGCCCGGCTGGTGACCGGCACCATCGCGATGGCGACGGCGGCGCCCACGGCCCAGAAACCGGCGCAGGCGAGCGCGCTCACCACCCGGGAGACGAACAGGACCTCGTACGACGTCGCGAGCGCGCCCGCGACCTGGCCGAGGCCGAACACCGAGATCAGCGCGACCAGCGTGGTCTTCCGGGGCAGCCGCAGGGTCGCGACCGCCAGCAGGGGCGCGCCGACCACCATGCCGATCGCGAACGCCGATATCAGCAGACCGGCCTGCGGGATCGACACGTCCATGTCGTCGGCGATGGGCGGCAGCAGCCCGGAGAGCATGAACTCGCTGGTGCCGAGCGCGAAGACGGAGAGGCCGAGGATGTAGACGGCGAGCGGCATGCGGGCGGCCGAGGTCCGTGGGGAAGGTACGGGCATGACAGGTGTCAACGAAGCCGTGGATCATGTCATTCCCGCACCGGCGGCCGTCTCAGCATGCGGCGGTCAGGACACCACGGGCGCCGCCCGTTCCAGTCTGACCAGGACCGCCTTGGAGGTGGGCTGGTTGCTGATGTCGGCCACGCTGTCCAGCGGGACGAGGACCTGCGTCTCCGGGTAGTACGCGGCGGCGGAGCCGCGTGCCGTCGGGTACGGGACCACCTCGAACCCCTCGGCGCGGCGCTCGGCGTCGTCGTGCCAGACGCTCACCAGGTCGACCCGGTCCTTCTCGGCCAGACCGAGGGCGGTCAGGTCCGCCGGGTTGACGAGCACCACGCGGCGGCTGCCGTGGATGCCCCGGTAGCGGTCGTTGAGCGTGTAGGGGACGGTGTTCCACTGGTCGTGGGAGCGCAGGGTCTGCAGCAGCAGGTGGCCCTCGGGCACGTACGGCATCTGGCAGGCGTTGACGGTGAAGCGCGCCTTGCCGGTGTCGGTGCGGAACACGCCCTCGTTGACCGGGTTCGGCAGCCTGATGCCGCCGGGGCGTGCCACGCGCCGGTTGAAGTCGTGCAGGCCCGGCACGATCCGGGAGATCCGGTCGCGGACGGCGCCGTAGTCGGCCTCGAACTCCTCCCACGGCAGGCCGGTGCGGCCGTCGTCGAGGGTGCGGCGGGCGAGCCGGCACAGGATGGCGACCTCGCTGAGCAGCAGCGGGGAGGCGGGCTTCAACCGTCCCCGGGAGGTGTGCACCTCGCTCATCGAGTTCTCCACGGTGACGAACTGCTCCCCGCCGGCCTGGTGGTCGCGTTCGGTCCGGCCGAGGGTCGGCAGGATGAGCGCGGCCTCCCCGCAGACCGCGTGGGACCGGTTGAGCTTGGTGGAGATGTGGGCGGTCAGGCGGCAGCGCCGCATCGCGTCCTCGGTGACCGCGCTGTCCGGGGCGGCGCGGACGAAGTTGCCGGCGACGCCCAGGAAGACCTTGATACGGCTCTCCCGCATCGCCCTGATCGTGTTCACCGAGTCCAGGCCGTGGGCGCGCGGCGGGTCGAAGCCGAACTCGTCGCGCAGGGCGTCGAGGAAGGAGTCGGGCATCTGCTCCCAGATGCCCATGGTGCGGTCGCCCTGGACGTTGCTGTGACCGCGCACCGGGCAGGCGCCGGTTCCGGCCCGGCCGAGGTTGCCGCGCAGCAGCAGGAAGTTGACGATCTCGCGGATGGTGGGAACCCCGTGCTTGTGCTGGGTGACGCCCATCGCCCAGCAGACGACGACCCGTTCGCTGCGCAGGACGTCGTCGCGGACGTCCTCGATCTCGCCGCGGGTCAGCCCGGTCGCGGTGAGCACGTCCGCCCAGGAGACGCCGCGCGCGTGCTCGGCGAACTCCTCGAAGCCGCTGGTGCTGTCGCGGATGAAGTCGTGGTCGAGGATCTCGCCCGGGCGGGCGTCCTCGGCCTCCAGGAGCAGCCGGTTCAGTGCCTGGAAGAGGGCCAGGTCGCCGCCGGCGCGGATGTGGAGGAAGCGGTCGGCGATCTCGACACCGCGTCCGATCACCCCGCTCGCCTTCTGCGGGTTCTTGAACCGCATCAGTCCGGCCTCGGGCAGCGGGTTCACGGCGACGACGCGGGCGCCGTTGCGCTTCGCCTCCTCCAGCGCGGACAGCTGCCGCGGGTGGTTGGTTCCGGGGTTCTGCCCCACCAGGAAGATCAGGTCGGCGTGGTGGAGGTCCTGGAGGCTGACCGTGCCCTTGCCGGTGCCGAGGGTCTCGTGCAGGGCGAAGCCGCTGGACTCGTGGCACATGTTGGAGCAGTCGGGCAGGTTGTTGGTGCCGAAGGCGCGGGCGAACAGCTGGAGGACGAAGGCGGCTTCGTTGCTGACCCGGCCCGAGGTGTAGAAGACCGCCTCGTCGGGGGTGCCGAGCGTCTTCAGCTCGTCGGCCAGCAGGCCGAGGGCGTCGAACCAGCTGATCGGCTCGTAGTGGTCGGAGCCGGGCCGCTTGACCATCGGCTCGGTGAGCCGTCCCTGCTGGTTCAGCCACAGGTCGGAGCGCCCGGCCAGGTCGGAGACCGGGTGCTCGCGGAAGAACTCGGCGGTGATCCGCCGGGTCGTCGCCTCGTCGTTGATGTGCTTGGCGCCGTTCTCGCAGTACTCGTTGCGGTGCCGGTGGCCCGGGGCGGGATCCGCCCAGGCGCAGCCCGGGCAGTCGATGCCGCCGACCTGGTTCATCGTCAGCAGGTCCACCGCGGTCTCCCGCGGGCCGGCCTGCTCCAGGGAGTACTCCAGCGCGTGCACCACGGCGGGGACACCCGCGGCCCACGTCTTGGGGGGCGTGACCTTCAGGTCGTCCCTGGGGTCTTCCCTGGGGGGCTTCTTCATCCGAGGATCGCCTCTCGTTCCCTGTTCGTCCTGTGCCGTACGACGTTCAGCCCACCGGCCAGCCCGCGACCCGGCTCCTGGGCGGTTCCGGCTCCTGCGGCCGGACCTGGCCGCCCCGGATGGTCCCCCGCCAGCCCCCGCCGGCCTGTCCGTGGCCCTCGATGAACGACCCGAAGTTCGCCAGCTCCCGGCGCACCATCCGGCGCGTCGCCCCGGGCACGGCGGCGAGCAGGCCGAGGGGGCCGCGCGGCTCGACCCACAGGCGCACCGTGATGGCCGTACGCCCGTCACCGGCGGCCCGGAACCGCACCTCGCCCCGGTGTCGGGGCCCGCGCCCGAGACCGCGCCAGACGAGGTGCGAGTCGGGTACCTGCTCGACGATCTCGGTGGCGAACTCCCGGCGCAGTGGCCCGCGGCCAACGACCCACAGGATCAGGGCGGGCCTGACCTGCTCGACCCGGAGCACCGTGGGCATGAACCGCGGGAAGCTCTTGAACTGGGTCCACTGGTCGTAGGCGGCCCGCACCGGTACCGCCACCTCGGTCGTCTCCTCGACGGCGGTCATGCCTCGTCCGCCTTCCCGGCCCCGGCGGCGTCGCCCTTGGTGACCGTGCAGTGGAGGGAGTCCTGGACCACGTCGGCGACGATGGTGTCGCCGGGATCGGCCTCGCCGCCCAGCAGCAGGTCGGCGATGCGGTTGTCGAGTTCCGCCTGGATGGTGCGGCGCAGCGGGCGGGCGCCGAACTCCGGCTGGTGGCCGTGGGCGATCAGCAGCTTCTTGGCGGCCTCCGTGACCTTCAGCGTCATGCCCTGCGCGTGTACCCGCCGCTCGCTCTGAGCCAGCAGGTGGTCGACGATCCGGGAGAGGTCCTGCTCGGTGAGTCCGTGGAAGACGATGATGTCGTCGATGCGGTTGAGGAACTCCGGCAGGAACCTGGTCCGCAGCTCCTCCATCAGCTCGTCCTTGAGGTCGGACACGTCGCCCTTGTGGTCGAGGATGCGGTGGGCGCCGATGTTGGAGGTCATGATGACGACGCAGTGCCGGAAGTCGACGGTGCGGCCCTGGGCGTCGGTGAGGCGCCCGTCGTCGAGGATCTGGAGCAGCGTGTTGAAGACGTCGGGGTGGGCCTTCTCGACCTCGTCGAACAGGACCACGCTGTAGGGCTGCCGGCGGACCTTCTCGGTGAGCTGGCCCGCCTCCTCGTAGCCGACGTATCCGGGGGGCGCGCCGACGAGGCGGGCGACGGTGTGCTTCTCCTGGAACTCGCTCATGTCGAAGCGGACCATGCGGCTCTCCTCGCCGAACAGCAGCTCGGCGAGGGTCTTGGCCAGCTCCGTCTTGCCCACGCCGGTGGGGCCGAGGAAGAGGAAGGAGCCCACGGGACGGTTCGGGTCGCCCATGCCGGCCCGGTTGCGGCGCACGGCCCGGGAGACGGCGCCGACGGCCTCGTCCTGGCCGACGATCCGGGCGTGCATCTCCTCCTCCAGCTTGAGCAGCCGCTCCTTCTCGCCGGCCGTCAGCTGGGAGACGGGGATGCCGGTACGCCGGGAGATCACGTCGGCGATGTCGTCGGCGGTGACCGACACGACGCCCTCGCGCCGCTCCTCGATGCCGGCGAGTTCGCCCTCCGCCTCGGCGATCTCACGCTTGAGGGCGCCCGCCCGGTCGTAGTCCTCGGCGGCGACGGCCTGCTCCTGTTCCCGGCGCAGCTCGGCGATGCGGTCCTCGCGGCCGACGACCTCGGTGGAGCGGGCGGCGCTGCGCAGCCGTACCCGGGCGCCCGCCTGGTCCATGACGTCGATGGCCTTGTCGGGCAGGAAGCGGTCGCTGACGTAGCGGTCGGAGAGTTCCGCCGCGGCCGCGAGGGCGCCGTCGGCGAAGCGGACCTGGTGGTGCGCCTCGTACGCGTCCCGCAGGCCCTCCAGGATCTGCACCGTCTCCTCGACGCTCGGCTCCGGCACCATCACGGGCTGGAAGCGCCGTTCGAGGGCCGCGTCCTTCTCGACGTACTTGCGGTACTCGTCGATGGTGGTCGCGCCCACCACGTGCAGCTCGCCGCGCGCGAGGGCGGGCTTGAGCATGTTGCCGGCGTCCATCGAGCCCTCGCCGGTCGCGCCGGCCCCGACCACGGTGTGGAGTTCGTCGATGAACAGGATGATCTCGCCGCGGGCCTGCTGGACGTCCTCGATGACCTTCTTCAGCCGCTCCTCGAACTGTCCGCGGTACTGGGCGCCCGCCACCATGGCCGACAGGTCGAGCGCGACGACCCGCTTGTCCTTGAGGGTGTCCGGGACCTCCCCGGCGACGATGCGCTGGGCGAGGCCCTCGACGATCGCGGTCTTGCCGACCCCCGGCTCGCCGATCAGCACGGGGTTGTTCTTGGAGCGGCGGGAGAGGATCTCGACGGTCTCCTCGATCTCCTCGGCCCGTCCGACGACCGGGTCGAGCTTCCCGGCCTTCGCCTCCTCCGTCAGGTCCCGCCCGAACTCGTCCAGCGTCGTGGCCGGTTTCCGGGCGCCGTTCTCGCCGGGGGCGGCCTCGGCGCGGCCCGCCTGCTCCGTCAGCCCCGCCAGTTTCGTGACGTCCTGGCCCTCCGCGCTCAGCAGCCGGGCCGCGCCGCTGTCGCCGCCGTCGAGCAGCGCGCCGAGGATGTGCTCGGGGCCGATGTAGGAGACGCCGGCCGCCTGGGAGCGGGCGTAGGCGGTGGCGAGGGTGCGTTTGGCGGCCGGGGTGAGGCCCGGTTCGGCGGACGGCTCGACCGCCTCGCGGGGCAGCACCTCGGCGATCTGGGACCCGAGGGCGTCGGGGTCGGCGCCGGCCCGGGCGAGCAGGCCGCGGGCGGGCTCGACCTGCGTGGCCGCCCAGAGCAGGTGCTCGGTGTCCAGGTCGGACGTCCCGTCCTCCAGGGCCCGCCGTCCGGCCAGGTTGAGCAGTTCCCGGGAGGACTCGGTCAGCAGCCGGCCGATCGGCACGCGCTGGACCGCTGGTGGCGACGAGGCGGGGGACATACCGAAGAAGCGGTTCAGCAGTTCACTGAACGGGTCGGACGAGCCGAAACCGAACGACGACATCGACATGACAGCTCCCGGGGCGGTGGCGCGACCTCTCCACCGAAACCCGATGCGGGTGGCTCCGCAAGCGGAGCGGCGGCGCCGGGGGGTCTGCCCGCTCGGTGGCCGGCCTACTCGCGCAGGCAGGGCGCGCGGTCATCCACGCGCGTCGCGCGGGGCCGCCGCCTCCAGGTCCTCGATGGTGCCGGACATGATCGTCCGGACGTGCTCGGTGATGAGCGAGGCCGGCCAGTCCCACCAGGCCACCGCGAGCAGTCGGGCCACGTCCTCGTCGCTGTAGCGGGTGCGCACCAGCCGGGCCGGATTGCCGCCGACGATGCCGTAGTCGGGCACGTCCCGGGTGACCACGGAGCCCGCGCCGACGATCGCGCCGTGGCCGATCCGGACCCCGGGCATGACGGTGGCGCCGTGGCCGAACCAGACGTCGTTGCCGACGACGGTGTCCCCCCGACTGGACAGACCGGTGAGCAGGTCGAAGTGCTCGGACCAGGAGCCGCCCATGCTGGGGAAGGGGAAGGTCGAGGGGCCGTCCATCCGGTGGTTGGCGCCGTTCATGAGGAACCGGGTGCCGGTGCCCAGCGCGCAGAACCGGCCGATGACGAGCTTCTCCGGGCCGTAGTGGTAGAGCACGTTGCGGGTCTCGAAGGCCGTCGCGTCGTCGGGGTCGTCGTAGTAGGAGTACTCCCCCACCTCGATGAGCGGGGACTTCACCAGCGGTTTGAGGAGCACCACCCGCGGGTGCTCGGGCATCGGGTGGAGCACCGTCGGGTCTGCGGGCACGGGCATGGCGGTGGGTTCCTCACGGTCGGCGCGGCACGGATCGGTCCCATGATCGCCGCGACGGCGCCGACACGACACCGGTTTTCGGCAGGCGCGGAGAGGGGGAGTGTACGTTCGTACGCTTGCGCCTGTAGGCTCCGCGCATGACTGTCGACGTACTGCGCCGGGCCGCGCCGGCCTACCGGCGGGCCCGGGTGGCCGTCGCCGTGCTGTTCTTCACCAACGGGGCGCTGTTCGCCAACCTGCTGCCGCGCTATCCGCAGATCAAGGCGGACCTCGGGATCGGCAACGCCGCCTACGGGCTGGCCGTGGCCGCGTTCCCGGCGGGTGCGATCGCGGCCGGACTCGCGGCCGGGATACTCGTACGCCGGTTCGGGTCGGCGCGGGTGGCGGTCGGCGGCACGCTGCTGACCGGTGTGGGGATCCTGGCCGCCGGACTGGCGGAGTCGGTCGTGGTGTTCGCCGGGGCGCTGTTCCTGGCGGGCGCGATGGACGCGTTCACCGACGTCGCGCAGAACGCGCACGGCCTGCGGGTGCAGCGGCGCTACGGACGCTCCATCATCAACTCCTTCCACGCCATCTGGTCCATCGGCGCCGTCACCGGCGGCTCCATGGCCGCCGGTGCGATCGCGCTCGGCGTGCCCCGGGGCCAGCA
Source organism: Streptomyces sp. NPDC056128 (assembly GCF_042263835.1). Classification (NCBI taxonomy): domain Bacteria; kingdom Bacillati; phylum Actinomycetota; class Actinomycetes; order Kitasatosporales; family Streptomycetaceae; genus Streptomyces; species Streptomyces sp. NPDC056128. Next base: position 432,753 of record NZ_JBHJVQ010000004.1, read on the forward strand.
TCTGTTCTTCTCCGGCGTGGTGTTCGCGGTGGCGGCCTGTGTGGCGCTGCGGTTCTGCCTGCCGGGCCCGGAGACCGAGGCGGCCGAGGAGGCGGACGCCGGGGACGGCGCGCCGCGGACGGCGCCGGGGACGGCCACGAGCGCGCGGATCCGCTACGTCCTGGCGGCGCTCGTCCTCATCGCCACGGCCGGCACGCTGGTCGAGGACGCGGGCAGTTCGTGGGCCACCCTCTACCTCTCCGACTCGCTGCACGCGTCGGTGGCGCTGGCCGCCTCCGGCTATGTCGCCCTGGTCGGGGCGCAGTTCGTCGGCCGGCTCATCGGGGACCGGCTCGTGGACCGCTTCGGCCAGCGCGCCGTGGCCCGCTCCGGCGCGCTGATCGCCGCGGTCGGCATGGGTCTGGCGCTGGCCGTGCCCACGGTGCCCGGGACGGTGCTCGGGTTCGCCGCGGCCGGTTTCGGGGTGGCGACCCTGGTACCGGCGGCGATGCACGAGGCCGACGAACTGCCCGGCCTGAAGCCCGGTTCCGGGCTGACGATCGTCTCCTGGCTGATGCGCCTGGGCTTCCTGCTCTCCCCGCCGGTCGTGGGTCTGGTCGCCGACGCGACGAGTCTGCGGGTGGGACTGCTGGTGGTGCCGCTCGCCGGTCTCCTGGTGCTGCTGCTCGCCGGAGTGCTCCAGCCCCGGCGCCGCTGAGCGGTGCCGCCGTACGGGTCGGTCTCTGGGCCGCACACCCGGCGGGAGTGTACGTTCGTACGCTTCAGGGGTACGATCGTGCGCATGCCGACGGACCACTTCGCGGGCGACTCCCGCACGAACCTCGAACGCATGCAGGCGGGCGACCTCTACATCGCCGACGACCCGGAGATCGCCCGCAGGCAGCAGGAGGCCGTGCGGCTGGCCGCCCGCTACCAGGCGGCGTACACGGAGGACCCCACGGCCGCGCGGCCACGCCTCGCGGAGCTGCTCGGCTCGCTGGGCGCCGAGGCGCACGTCCGGCCCCCGCTGTACGTCGACTACGGAAGCAACATCACGATCGGCGCGCGCACCTTCGTCAACTACAACCTGACCGCGCTGGACGTCGCGGCGATCACCATCGGGGAGGACTGCCAGATCGGCCCGAACGTGCAGTTGCTGACCCCCACCCACCCGCTGGAGCCGGGGCCCCGGCGGGACAAGCTGGAGGCGGCGCTGCCGATCACCATCGGCGACAACGTCTGGCTGGGCGGCGGCGCCATCGTGCTGCCAGGCGTGACCATCGGGGACAACTCCGTCATCGGCGCGGGCGCGGTCGTCACCAAGGACGTGCCGGCGAACGTCGTCGCCGTCGGCAACCCTGCCCGGCCGGTGCGGAACGTGTAAGCCTGCTCCCATGGCAACCGGACACACGGACCCGCAGCGCCGCGAGCGCATCATCGCCGCCACCCTCGACCTGATCGCCGAGGAGGGCATCGCACGCGTCTCCCACCGGAAGATCGCGACGCGCGCGGGGGTCCCCCTGGGCTCGATGACGTACCACTTCAGCGGCATCGAGGAGCTGCTGCGGGAGGCGTTCGGCCGTTTCACGGACCACATCGTCGCCGTCTTCGACGCGTATCTCGGCGCCGCGGCCGACCGCGACGAGGCCCGCGCGGCGGTGGCCGACCTGGTGCACGAGCTGTCGGAGGGCAGCCAGCGGGACCTGGTGCTCACCCAGGAGCTGTACACGCTCGCCGCGCGGCAGCCCGTCTACCGGGAGCTGACCCACGAGTGGATGCGGCGCAGCCGGGTGCACCTGGAGAAGCACTTCGACCCGGACACGTCCCGCCAGCTCGACGCGCTGATCGAGGGCCTGACGCTGCACCGCGCCCTGGCCCGCGAGCCGCACGGCCGCGCCCTCACCCTGGAGGCCGTCGCCCGAGTCACCACCACGGACCGGCGCACCCCTTAGCCGCTCGTGCGGCACAGGCCTGACCCCTGTGCCGCACGGGCTTCCCCGTTCAGCAGACGCCGTCGCCCGGCTTGGGGTTGCCCAGGCCGAACAGGGGGCGCAGCTTCAGCCCCACCCAGGTGCCCGCCAGGGCGAAGGCGCCCCACAGCCAGCCGCTGAGGCTGCCCGAGGCGATGCCCGCCAGGTAGGCGCCGATGTTGCAGCCGCCGGCCAGCCGGGCGCCGATGCCCATCAGCACGCCGCCGAGCACCGCGGCGACCGCCGTGCGCCACGGAATGCCCCGGTGCAGCGCCCAGGTGCCGCCGACCGCGGCGGCGACGGCGGCGCCGATCATGATGCCGATGTCGGTGAGGCTGGTCTTGTCGGCGAGGACCGGGCCCGCGAGCATCTCGGCGTTGCCGGGCTGCCGCCACCAGGTCCAGTTCTCCGGGTGCCCGCCGAGCGCGCCCACCAGTTCCGAGCCCCACAGGCTGAAGGCGCTGGTGACGCCCCAGGCGCCGCCGGAGACCAGCAGCACGCCCGCGCCGAGCACCGCCAGGACGAGGGCACCGGCGGCCAGCGGCCAGGAGCCCCGGACGGCCCGCAGGGCGGCGCCGCGCGCCGAGGGCACGGTGCCGAGGGGCGGCGGGTTGCGGCGGGCCTGGACGCGCCGGGTGACCAGCACCACGAGGAGCAGCGCCCCGATGGTCACGGCCCAGGAGCCGAACCAGCCGATGTGGTCGGAGAGCACGACGGGTTCCCAGGCCGGGAGGTCCTTCCACAGGTCGAACTGCCAGGCGGCCAGCGTGGCGCCCGCGACGAAGCCGCCGAGGGTCAGCACGATCGACGTCTGTCCCGAGCCGACGGCGAAGAGGGTGCCCGAGGCGCAGGCGCCGCCGAGCTGCATGCCGATCGCGAAGAGTGCCGAGCCGGCGAACAGACCGACGCCGATCGGTCCGGCGGACGGGGCCGGCTGGGAGCCGAACAGCCCGGTCCCGGTGCCGATGAGCAGGGCGAACAGGGTGGCCGTGGTGCCGAGCAGCAGGGCGTGGGCGCGCAGCCCGGCGCCGTTGCCGACGGCGACCAGCTGCCGCCAGGCGGAGGTGAAGCCGAACCGGGAGTGGAAGAGAGCCAGGCCCAGCCCGAGGCCGAGCAGGAGCAGCACGCCGGGCTTGGCGCCGTGCGCGGACCACACGTAGGCCGTCAGGGCGGTGGCGAGCAGCCCGGACACCACGAAGGGCGTTCGCCGCACCGGCGGCAGGGGCGGCGCCTCGGGCCGTGCGGAGGAGGTGGGAGCGGGGGCGAAGAGGGAGGTGGACGCGCGCGGTGGCGCGGCCGGGGGCGACCCGGCGGGGGGTGCGGTGGTCACGGAAGATCTCCGGGGTGGTGCACGGGGACGGCGGGCGGGCTGGCGGACCGGCGGCGCGGATCGTCCGGCCGGTCCGGGCTCAGCGGCGACAGAGGCCGTCGTCGACGCACCACGCCGAGCACGCGAAGAGCGCGAGGCACAGCAGCGGAGCCGAGGCAGACATGCGTGCGAATATACGGACCGGGGCGCTCCGGATGCCATGCCGTCTCGCCATGCGGATGGCGGGCGACGGGCGTGCCGAAGCGCCCCGGGCCGCGTGCGCCGCTAGACGGTGCGCTCCAGGCGGTCCGCCATCAGCTGGACGAAGCGGGCGGGTTCCTTCGGCCGGCCGCCCTCGGCCAGCACCGCGAGGGTGTGCAGCAGTTCCGCGGTCTCGGTGAGTTCCGTACGGTCCTGCCGGTCGGCGTAGGCCCGGTTGAGGGTCTTCACCAGCTGGTGCTCGGGGTTGAGCTCCAGGATGCGCTTGGCCTCGGGGACCTCCTGGCCCATCGCCCGGTACATGTTCTCCAGGGCGGGCGTGAGTTCACCCGAGTCGGAGACGACGCAGGCCGGCGACACCGTCAGCCGGGAGGAGAGGCGGACCTCCTTGACGTCCTCGCCCAGGTGCTCCGTCATCCAGCCGAGCAGCTCGGCGTACTCCTCGCCCTGCTTCTCCTTCTCGGCCTCGCTCTTCTCCTCCTCGGTGCCGGACAGGTCGATGTCGCCCTTGGCGACCGAGCGCAGCGCCTTGCCCTCGTACTCCCCCACCGCGTCGACCCAGACCTCGTCGACGGGGTCGGTGAGCAGCAGGACCTCGACGCCCTTGGCCCGGAACGCCTCCATGTGCGGGGAGTTCTCGATGGCCTGCCGGGACTCGCCCGTCATGAAGTAGACGTCGTCCTGACCGTCCTTCATCCGCTCCACGTAGCTCTTCAGCGTGGTCGGCGCGTCGGCGTCGTGCGTGGTGGCGAACGAGCAGGCGGCGAGGATCGCGTCCCGGTTCTCGGAGTCGGTGACCAGCCCCTCCTTCAGCACCGCGCCGAACTCCCGCCAGAACGTGGCGTAGCGGTCCGGCGCGGACGTCCCGAGGTCCTTGACGGTGGCGAGGACCTTCTTGGTCAGCCGCCGCTGGATCATGCGGATGTGGCGGTCCTGCTGGAGGATCTCGCGCGAGACGTTGAGCGAGAGGTCCTGCGCGTCGACGACGCCCTTGACGAAGCGGAGGTAGGGCGGCAGGAGTTCCTCGCAGTCCTCCATGATGAAGACGCGCTTCACGTAGAGCTGGACGCCGCGCTGGTAGCCCCGGGTGGACAGGTCGTGCGGGGCGTGCGAGGGGATGAAGAGGAGGGCCTGGTACTCGAAGGTGCCCTCGGCCTGGAGCCGGATCGTCTCCAGCGGGTCCCGCCAGTCGTGGCCGATGTGCTTGTACAGCTCGTGGTACTCCTCGTCGGAGACCTCGTCGCGCGGGCGCGCCCACAGGGCCTTCATCGAGTTGAGCGTCTCGGGCTCGCGGTCCTCGGCGGCGTCCTCGCCCGGCTCCGGCAGCATGCGGACCGGCCAGGTGATGAAGTCCGAGTACCGCTTGACGATCTCCCTGATCTTCCAGGCGGAGGTGTAGTCGTGGAGCTGGTCGTCGGAGTCGGCCGGCTTGAGGTGCAGGGTGACGGCGGTCCCCTGGGGGGCCTCGTCGAGCCGCTCCAGGGTGTACGTGCCCTCGCCGCGCGAGGTCCAGCGGGTGCCCTGGGTCTCGCCGGCGTGCCGGGTGACCAGGGTGACCTCGTCCGCCACCATGAAGCCCGAGTAGAAGCCGACGCCGAACTGGCCGATCAGCCCGTCGGCCCCGGCGGCGTCCTGGGCGTCGCGCAGCTCCTGGAGGAACTTGGCGGTGCCCGAGTTGGCGATGGTGCCGATCAGCTGGGTGACCTCGTCGTACGACATGCCGATGCCGTTGTCCCGCACGGTGAGCGTGCGGGCGTCCTTGTCGATCTCCAACTCGACGTGCAGGTCGCTCACGTCGGCGCCGGGGGCGTCGTCGCGCAGCGCGGCGAGGCGCAGCTTGTCCAGCGCGTCCGAGGCGTTGGAGACGAGCTCGCGCAGGAAGACATCCTTGTTCGAGTAGACGGAGTGAATCATCAGCTGGAGGAGCTGACGTGCCTCTACCTGGAACTCAAACGTTTCGGTCGTCATGGCTGGTGAGTACCTCACAGGTCCGTCGTACCACTGGCGGAAGTCACTCTAGAACAGCGCGGGGGTCCTGTCGGGGCCGGTCACACGTCCTCCGGTACGGCGGCCTCCTCGAGCCAGTCCGTCAGGGCCTGGGGCGGGTTCAGCCGCAGCACCCGCTCGTCGTTGCCCGCTTCGGAAGGCACCTCGACGGTGACGACGACGGAGTGACGGTCGGGGCCCGTGCCGAAGAGTCCTTCGGCGTCGAGCCGGGCCATGGCCGTCTCCATCGCCCGCAGCCGCAGGTCGAATTCGGCGTCCGCCTCGTCGTCGGGCAGGTCGAAGAGTTCGCCACGGGCCTCGAAGAGCGGCCGTACGGGCTCCAGGTGCCGTTCGCCATAGCAGCAGAACGGGGAGTCGGCGTAGGACCACTTGAGGTCGAGCGGCGCGCAGCCCTGCCGTGCCGCCTCCGCCGCCAGCGCCTCCACGGACCATGCGGACAGCGCCGGGCCGTAGGCCTCGCCGGAGGTCACCAGGGTGCAGTAGTAGAACCGGTCGTCGGGGTGGTCCCGGAACAGGTCGAGGAGGGCGGCGCGGGCCGCGCGGTGGACGGCGTCGGCGAGTTCGGCCTCGGTGGGCGGCATGGGCGGGCTCCCGGTGCGAAGGGTGCGAAGTGCGGGCGGCGGTGCGGTCGTGTCTCCGGGGAGCGTAACGACCGGCACCGACAACGGACCTGCGCCGTCAGCCGTGCAGCGACCGGTACGCCGCCACCGCCCCCTCGTGCAGCGGCACGCTGCCCGTGCCGATCATGCTGCGCACGTCCAGGAATTGGGCGCCGACAGCGTGGTCGGGCACGAACTCGGGGGCGCGCCGGACCAGGAGGCGGGTGAGGGCGCCGGCCACGGCGGGGTCCAGGTCGGGGCGGCACACCAGCAGGTTGGACACGCCGACGGTGGCGACGCCGGCCGAGGCGCGGTACGCGCTCTGCGGCAGGGTCACCTCCTCAAGACCCGAGGCGGCCATGCCGTCCCGGCCGCCGCCGAGGCCGGGCAGCAGGCCGGCGAGCGGGAGGAAGCGCAGGCCGGGGTCCCGGTCGAGGTCGGAGAGGGTGGGCAGCGGCACGCCACCGGCCACGAGCAGGCCGACGACGGAGCCGGTCCGCAGCGCCTCGGCCGCGTCGGCCAGCCGCAGGTGCCGTACCGGGACGTCGGTGCCGGGCGACAGACCGGCGGCGCGCAGCAGACGGTCGCCGAGCAGGGCCGCGCCGGAGCCGACGGCGCCGAGCGAGACCGGGTGCCCGGCGAGGTCGGCCACTGCGCGCACCGGGGCGTCGGCGCGCACGGCCAGCTGGAGGTAGGTCTCGTAGACCCGGCCGATCGCCCGCAGGGGCACGGGGCGCGGGAAGAGTCCGGTGCCCTGGGCGGCCCGGGCGGTGTCGGTCAGGACGAGCCCGAGGTCGGCGTGGCCGTCCCGGAGCAGTTCGATGTTGGTGATGCTCCCGGCGGTGGTGCGGACGCGGCAGCGCAGACCGGAGTCGGCCGCTTCCAACTGAGCGGCGAGGAGCCGGCCGAAGGCGGCGTAGAAGGCGGTCGGCTCACCCGTGGCCAGCCGCAGCACCCCCCTCGGACCGGCCCCGCCTACCGCGCCGTCCCCCGCGACCAGCCCACCGAACGCCCCGGCGGCGGCCGTACCGAGGGCGGCACGCAGGACGGCACGCCGGTTCATCGGGGGCCTCCTTCGGACTGAGCACGGGACACGACGGCACACGCCCGCGGCCCCCGGGGCCGCACGACCGCCGGGCCCGGGCAGCCGTCCACCAGCAGATCCCGGTTCACTGCGGGCCTCCCTCGGTTTCTGCCCGGGGTACGACCGCACGTGCCCGTAGGCCCCGCGGCTGGGCCGGGGTCAGTTCCAGGCGGCCGGTGCGGCCCGTGAGGAGTTGTTCGGCGATGGGGAGTCCGAGGCCCGTGCCGGACGTCCCGGTCTGCCGGGCCGAGCGCCAGAAGCGGGTGGTGGCGCGGGCGATCTCCTCGGCCCGCAGGCCGGGGCCGTCGTCCGTGACGGTGACGGCCGCGTACGGGCCCTGCGCGGCGCAGCGCAGCCGGACCCGGGCGCCGTCGCCCGCGTACTTGATCGCGTTGTCCAGCAGGATGTCCGTCACCTGGGCCAGCTCCCGGTCCGTGCAGGCCGCCGGCACGGGTTCGGGGGCCTCGGCGGTCAGCCGCACCCCGGCGCGCCGTGCGACCGGTTCCCACAGCCGGTACTGGGTCAGCGTGACCTCGGCAGCGTCGCACCGGGCGCCCGAGCCGTCGGTCACGGTGAGCTCCCCGGCCCGGTGCTCGGCGGTGGCGAGGGCCAGCATGTCGTCGAGGAGGGTCTGCAGCCGGTCCAGTTCGGTGTTGACACCGGTGTAGGTGCGCTCGCCCGAGGGCCGCAGGTGGGTGTGGAGGGCGTCCACCCGCAGCCGGAGCGCGGCCATGGGGTTGCGCATCTGGTGCGAGGTGTCGGCGACGAGCCGCCGTTGCTGTTCCAGGGCCGCGGTGACGGTGCGTGCCATGCGGTTGAACCCGGTCGCCAGCTGGCGCAGCTCGGGCGGTCCGCCGACGGAGGCGGAGCCGCGCTGCCCCGGCGGGGCGACGGGCGGGGTGTGCTCGGGCGGGAGTCCCGCGGCCAGCTCGCCGACGGCCCGGTCGAGGCGGCGCAGCGGACTGACCACCCACCGGGTCGCGGCGCGGGCCAGGACCGTGCAGCCGAGGGCGACCAGCGCGGTGCCGGCCAGCACGGCGGCCCAGCGCCGGGTGACGTCCTCCGCGGCCGTGGTGACGTCGGCGCGCAGCACGACGGCGCCGGAGACCTGGGTCCCGGTCCCCGCCGGTTCCGCGAACATCCGGGGCCCCCGGGACCAGGGGCGCAGGGCGCTGCCCGGGTGTGCGGTCTGGTTGCGCAGGGCGGCGTCGATCAGCCGGGCCACGGCGGGATCGGCGGCGCGCATGCCGCCGGTCTGCACGACGGGGTGCCCGCGGGTGTCGGTGACGACGAGGGGCTCGCCGTAGAGCCGGGTGTAGCGCACGGCCTCGGCGGTGATGGCCGAGGTGTCGCCGGTGCCCGCCGCCCGGTCCATGAGCGAGGCGAAGCGGTCCAGGTCGGAGCTGCGGGCGAGGACCAGCTGCTGGGTGCGGTCGGAGGCGGTGAACAGCAGCAGCGGCACGGCGAACGCGGCCACCGCCAGCACGCCGAACAGCAGCAGCACCGTCTGCACGCGGGTCCGCACGGGCCGCTCCCTCAGTCGCCGAGCCGGAAGCCGAAGCCCCGGATCGTGCTGAGCAGCCGCGGTCGGCCGAGCTTGGCGCGCAGCTGGGTGAGGTGGACGTCCAGGGAACGGGAGACGGCGTGGTAGGCGTCGCCCCACACCTCGTCCAGGACCTGCTCGCGGCTGACCGCGGTCCCGGCCCGGCGGGCCAGTACGGCGAGGATGTCGAACTCCTTGGCGGTCAGCTCGACCTCCTCGCCGCCGACCCGGACCTGCCGGGCGTCGAGAGCGACCTCCACGTCCCCGACGCGCACGGTCCTGGCGGCGGGCGGCGCCTGTGCGGCGGCGCGCCGGGTGACGGCCTCGATCCGGGCGAGCAGCTCGGTGAGGCGGACCGGCTTGACGAGGTAGTCGTCGGCGCCGAGCCGCAGCCCGCGCACCACCGAGCGCTCGTCGCCGCGCGCGGTCAGCACCACCACGGACAGGTCGCTGACCGCGCGCAGCCTGCGCAGCACCTCCAGGCCGTCGACGTCGGGCAGGCCGAGGTCGAGGAGGAGCAGGTCGGAGCTGCGGTGGTAGGTCAGCACGTCCTGGCCGCGGGTGACCCGCCGGGTGATGTGGCCGTGGTCGTACAGGACCTCCACGAGCGCGCCCGCGACCCCGTCGTCGTCCTCGGCCAGCAGTATGTGCATCCTGCCGTCTCCCTCCGGCGGCGTCGGCGTCGATGCCGCCCGCGTCCGGGAACTGGTGTCGGAATATCCCGGTCCGAATGTAAACCACGCCCGGCGGTGCGTTTCGCCTGGTCCGCAGGGTGGACGGACGGTGGCGTCCCGCTTTGTTAAGGCGAGGTTAGTTCTGTGTCCGGTCGTCTCCCGGCCCCCGCACGGCCGGGGAGAGGCTGCCGCGGTCGACGACGACCCGACCCGGAGGACCCAGCCCATGATCATCGACTGTCACGGTCACTACACCACGGCTCCACCGGCGCTGACCGCGTGGCGGGAGCGGCAGATCGCCGGTCTCGCCGGCCCGGCGGCGCCCTCGCCGCCGGACCCGCGGATCGGCGACGACGAACTGCGCGAGAGCGTCGAGCCGAACCAGTTGCGGACGATGGACGAGCGCGGCATCGACGTGACCGTCTTCTCCCCCAGGGCGTCGTTCATGGCGCACCACGTGGGCGACTTCCGTACGTCCGCCGCGTGGGCGGCGCTCTGCAACGAGCTGTGCCACCGCGTCGCCGGGCTCTATCCCGGGCGCTTCGCGCCCGCCGCCATGCTGCCGCAGTCGCCCGGTGTCGACCCGGCCACGTGCGTCCCCGAGCTGACCCGCTGCGTGGAGGAGTACGGCGCGGTCGCGGTGAACCTCAACCCCGACCCGTCCGGCGGCCACTGGTCCGCTCCCCCGCTCACCGACCGCTCCTGGTACCCGCTCTACGAGAAGCTGGCCGAGTACGACGTCCCGGCGATGATCCACGTCAGCACCAGCGTGAACCCGGCCTTCCACACCACCGGCGCGCACTATCTCAACGCGGACACCACGGCGTTCATGCAGCTGGTGCAGGGCGACCTGTTCGCGGACTTCCCGACCCTGAAGCTGGTGATCCCGCACGGCGGCGGGTCCGTGCCCTACCACTGGGGCCGGTTCCGGGGTCTGGCCATGGCGCTCGGGAAGCCGCCGCTGGAGGAGCACGTCCTCGGCAACGTCTTCTTCGACACCTGCGTCTACCACCAGGCGGGCATCGACCTGCTGCTGGACGTGGTCCCCGCCCGCAACGTGCTGTTCGCCTCCGAGATGATCGGCGCGGTGCGGGGCGTCGACCCGCGCACCGGCCACCACTTCGACGACACCCGACGCTACGTCGAGGCGTCCGCGCTGCCCGCGGAGCAGGTCGCCGCCGTCCAGGAGCACAACGCTCGTTCCGTCTATCCGCGCCTCGACGCGCTGCTGAAGCGGCAGGGGCGCTGACATGGCCGACCTCGCCCCGAAGACCCCGGGCTGGCTGGACTGGCACCCGAACCCGTCCGTGCCCTCCTTCCGGCTGCCGCCCGGCACGGTCGACGCGCACTGCCATGTCTTCGGCCCGCAGGCCGAGTTCCCCTTCGCCCCGGGCCGCAAGTACACCCCCTGCGACGCGGGCAAGGACCGGCTCTTCGCGCTCCGCGACCACCTGGGCATCGCCCGTACGGTGATCGTGCAGGCCACCTGCCACGGCGCCGACAACAGCGCCATGCTGGACGCCGTGCGGGCGAGCCGCGGACGGGCCCGCGGGGTCGCGACCGTCCGGCCGGACATCGGGGACGCCGAGTTGCGGTCGCTGCACGCGGCGGGCGTGCGCGGGGTGCGGTTCAACTTCGTGCGCCGCCTGGTCGACACCTCACCGAAGGACGAACTGCGCGCGATCGCACGGCGGATCGCCCCGCTGGGCTGGCACGTCGTCCTCTACTTCGAGGCCGCCGACCTGCCCGAGCTGGAGGGCTTCTTCGCGTCGCTGCCCACGCCGCTCGTGGTGGACCACATGGGCCGCCCGGACGTGACGCGGCCGGTGGACGGGCCCGGGTTCGCGCGCTTCCTGCGCTTCACCGAGCGCAACGACGTGTGGGTCAAGGTGTCCTGCCCGGAGCGGCTGAGCGTGACCGGGCCTCCCGCCCTCGACGGTGAACGGGAGCCGTACGCCGACGTCGTGCCCCACGCCCGCCGCGTCGTCGAGGAGTTCGGCGACCGCGTGCTGTGGGGCACCGACTGGCCGCACCCGAACCTCACCGGCCACATGCCCGACGACGGGCTCCTCGTCGACCACGTGCGGCGGGTGGCCGTCACCGAGGAGCAGCTCCACCGGCTGCTGGTCGACAACCCGGCCCGCCTGTACTGGCCCGGCGAGCGGTGAGCCGCCCGGTGCCGTCCCCGACCTCCTCGACAAGGACCCCGTCATGCAGCACGCCAACGCCCTGAACCGCCTGGACCGGCTGCCGGTCGCCCGGTTCCACAAAGTCACCCTGCTCGCCGTGTCGTTCGCGTACTTCTTCGAGTTCGCGGACATCAACACCTTCGCCACCACCGCCCCGAAACTCGTCGACCTGTGGGGCATCACGGTCGACCAGATCGCCTACGTCACCTCGCTGTCGTTCGTCGGCATGTTCCTCGGCTCGATCGTCGCCGGGGCCGTCGCCGACCGCCTGGGCCGGAAACGGACCCTGCTGCTGACGACGCTGTTCTTCGGCGTCTTCTCCTTCGCCTCGGCGTTCGCCTGGGACCTGGTGTCGCTGACCGTCTTCCGGGTACTGACCTCGGCCGGTCTGGCGGCGATGACCGTGGTCGCGGTCATCTACGTCAACGAGATGTACCCGTCGGCCGTCCGCGGCAAGTACCAGGCGTACGCCATCGTCATCGGCATCTGCGGCACCCCGGTCACCAATCTCGTCGCCAGCGCGGTCGTGCCGCTCGGCGACTGGACCTGGCGCCTGGTCTACCTGTGGGGTTCCCTCGGCATCCTGCTCGTCCTGTTCACCCGGCACCTGGTTGAGTCGCCCCGCTGGCACGAGAGCCGGGGCGACCACGCGAGCGCGGACGCGGTGCTGCGCGACATCGAGTCCCGGGTCGCCGCCGAGCACGGTCCGCTGCCCGAGCCCGAGCCCCCGGTCGAGGAGCAGCCGGTGACCAAAGCACCGCTGCGGCTGCTGCTCCAGCGCAAGTACCTGTACCCGACGCTGCTGCTCACGGTCCTGTGGGTCACCCAGACCATCGGCTTCTTCGGCTATTCGAGCTGGGCGCCGACCCTGCTGGCCAAGGAGGGCTTCAGTGTCGAGAAGTCCGTCTTCTACGTGGCGCTGACCACCGTCGGTGCCCCGCTCGGCTCCTATCTGGCGGCCCTGGTGACCGACCGGTTCGAGCGCAAGTGGTGCCTGGCCGCCTTCGGCACGCTGATCGCGCTGTGCGGGCTGCTGTACGGCCTGACGTTCAACCCGGTGCTCATCATCGTGTTCGGCTTCCTGGTGAACCTCTTCGAACGCGGTTACACCGCCCTCGGGTACGCCTACTCGCCCGAACTGTTCGACACGCGCGGCCGGTCGCTCGGGACGAGCGTCTCCTACGGCCTGGGCCGGCTGTCGAACGCGGCCGGGCCGCTGATCGTGGCGGCCCTCTACAACGCCCACGGCTACCGGAGCGTCTTCTACTTCATCGCCGGCACCTGGCTGGTCGGCGCCGTGGTGCTGAGCGTCTTCGGACCGCGGACACGGCGGGCCCGGCTCGCCGCGCCGGACCGGAAGCGGGACGCCGTGCCCGGCTGAGGCGGCGTCAGACCACCGCGGCGATCTCGGTCTGCAGCTGCGTGGCCTTGCGCAGGAGGCCGCGCATGACGACCACGAGCATCACGAAGGCGGCACCGACCCCCACGCCCACGACGGCGGCGCCCAGCGCGCCGATCAGCTCCATGCCGTCGTCGGGCGAGGGGATCTCGGCCACGGCCAGGTGGACGGCGACCCCGACCGCCAGCAGCGTCGCCACGGCCGCGGCGCCGATGACGGTGTCGACCCAACGGAACGCCCGCCGGGTGAAGATGGCGTCGCGCTCGACCATGCCGAGCAGCATCCACACCGCGGCCAGCGCGACCTGGACACAGACGACGCCGACGACCGCCACCGCCACGTAGGGCGCGGCGAACGGGGCGTAGGGCGGGAAGCGGTCGACCTCGTCGGAGGCGGTCGTGGGTATGACGACGAGCTGTCCGAAGAGGCCGAGCAGGATCGCGGCGGCGATGCCGGCCCGGAGCGCGGCGATGAAGAGACGGTGCATGTATCGATTCTCAATTGGAATCGATCGAAAATCAATCGACCTCGCCGAACAGCGGTTCCACTGCAAGAAGTTCAGTCAACAACGTTGACTTGGAGTCAACGACACTGCACATTACTTAAAAGTAGAACCGACCAGTAACCAGCGGCCGCACTCCGCACTCAGCACCCCGCACTCCAGAAGAGGGAGCACATGCCGAAGCATGCTCTGCGCCGTGTCATGACCGCGACAACCGCTGCGGTCGGTGTGCTGGCCCTCGGCCTCGCCGACGCCACCGCGCACGCCGCCACCCCCACCCTCGACTACGTGGCCCTCGGCGACAGTTACAGCGCCGGCTCCGGGGTCCTGCCCATCGACCCCACCAACCTGCTCTGTCTGCGTTCGACGGCGAACTACCCCCACGTCATCGCCGACGCGACCGGCGCCCGCCTCAAGGACGTCACCTGCGGCGCCGCGCAGACCTCCCACTTCACCCAGGCCCAGTACCCCGGTGTCGCACCCCAGGTGAACGCGCTGAGCGCCGGCACGGACCTGGTCACCCTGACCATCGGCGGCAACGACAACAGCACCTTCATCAACGCCATCACGGCCTGCGGCTCCGCGGGCGTCCTCAGCGGCGGCAAGGGCAGCCCCTGCAAGGACAGACACGGCACGTCCTTCGACGACCAGATCGAGAACAACACCTACCCCGCGCTCAAGGCCGCCCTGCGCGAGGTCATGGAGGCGGCGCCCAACGCCCGGGTGGCCGCCCTGGGCTACCCCTGGATCACACCGGCCGCCGCCGACCCGTCCTGCTTCGTGAAGCTGCCGATCGCCGCCGGTGACGTGCCCTACCTGCGGGGCATCCAGGCCCACCTCAACGACGTGGTCGAGCGCGCCGCCGAGGAGACCGGAGCCACCTTCGTGGACTTCGCCGGGGTCTCCGAGGGCCACGACGCCTGCGAGGCACCCGGCACCCGATGGATCGAGCCGCTCCTCTTCGGCCACAGCCTCGTCCCCGTGCACCCCAACGCGCTCGGTGAGCGGCGGATGGCCGAGCACACCATGGACGCCCTCGGCCTGGGCTGATTCCACCCGCGCCCCGCGTACGCTGGGCGCGTGCCGTCCTCCCGCCTGCGCCGCGTCGCCGTCCTCGTGCTCGAAGGCGCGAAGCCGCTCGACGTCGGCATCCCGGCGCAGGTGTTCACGACGCGCGCGAGCATGCCGTACGAGGTCCGGGTGTGCGGCGCGGCGCCCGGCCTCGTCACCGGCGGTGACGGCCTGTCGTACCACGTGGCCCACGGCCTGGACGCGCTGGCGTGGGCCGACGTGGTCTTCATCCCCGGCTACCGGTCCCCCGACCGCGACGACCCGCCGCCGGCCGTCGTGGAGGCGCTGACCGGGGCCCACGGCGGGGGCGCGCGGCTGGCCGCCATCTCCACCGGCGCCTTCGCGCTGGCCGCGACGGGACTGCTCGACGGCCGGCGTGCCACGACGCACTGGCACTACACACGGGCACTCGCCCGGAAGCATCCCCGGGTGCGGGTCGACGAGAACGTGCTCTTCGTGGACGAGGGCAGCGTGCTCACCTCCGCCGGCGCCGCCTCCGGCATCGACCTGTGCCTGCACATCCTGCGCGGCGACCTCGGGGTGGCCGCGTCGAACCACGCCGCCCGGCGCCTCGTGGCGGCCCCCTACCGCAGCGGCGGCCAGGCGCAGTACGTGCCGCGCAGCGTGCCCGAGCCGCTGGGCGAGCGGTTCGCGGCCACCCGCGAGTGGGCGCTGCGCCGCCTCGGCGAGCCGCTCACCCTGGAGGCCCTGGCCCGGCACGCCACGGTGTCGGCGCGCACCCTGTCCCGGCGCTTCGTCGAGGACACCGGCTACACACCGATGCAGTGGATCATGCGGGCCCGCATCGACATGGCCCGTGAGCTGCTGGAACGCTCGGAACGCGGCGTCGAGCAGATCGCCGCCGACGTCGGCCTGGGCACCGGCGCCAACCTGCGCCTGCACTTCCAGCACATCCTCGGCACCACCCCCAGCGAGTACCGCCGCACCTTCGCCCGGGGCGACTGACCGCCCCCGCCCCCACCCTCGGCCCTGGCGCGATCCTTTCGAACCGTGGCACTCACGCCGCTGCCGTCCGTGGACGCGGCGCGCGAGCCTGGTGGCGAAGGACCTGGCCGCGCAACGAAGGGACAGCGCACATGACGCGCATCGGCATCAACGGATTCGGCCGCATCGGACGGAACGTGCTGCGCGCACTGCTCGAACGCGACTCCAAGATCGAGGTCGTCGCCGTCAACGACCTCACGGAGCCGGCCGCCCTGGCCCGGCTGCTCGCGTTCGACTCGACGTCCGGCCGGCTCGGGCGCCCCGTGAGCGTGGACGGGGACACCCTCGTCGTCGACGGCCGCCGGATCAAGGTGCTGGCCGAGCGCGAGCCGGCCCGGCTGCCGTGGGCCGAACTGGACGTCGACATCGTGCTGGAGGCCACCGGCCGCTTCACCTCGGCCGCCGCCGCGGGCGGCCACCTCACCGCGGGCGCGAGGAAGGTCCTGGTCAGCGCGCCGTCGGACGGCGCCGACGTGACGCTCGCGTACGGCGTGAACACCGACGCGTACGACCCGGCCGCCCACACGATCGTCTCGAACGCGTCCTGCACCACCAACGCCCTCGCGCCGCTGGCCGCGGTGCTCGACGAGCTGGCCGGCATCGAGCACGGCTTCATGACGACGGTGCACGCCTACACGCAGGAGCAGAACCTCCAGGACGGCCCGCACCGCGACCCGCGCCGCGCCCGCGCCGCCGGGGTCAACATCGTGCCGACCACCACCGGCGCCGCCAAGGCGATCGGCCTGGTGCTGCCCGGCCTGGACGGCAAGCTGTCGGGCGACTCGATCCGCGTGCCGGTCCCGGTGGGTTCGATCGTCGAACTGAACACGACCGTCGCCCGCGACGTGACCCGCGAGGACGTGCTGGCGGCGTACCGCACCGCCGCCGAGGGCCCGCTCGCGGGCGTGCTGGAGTACTCGGAGGACGCGCTGGTCTCCTCCGACATCACCGGCAACCCGGCCTCCTCGATCTTCGACTCGGCCCTGACCCGGGTGGACGGCCGGCACGTCAAGGTCGTCGCCTGGTACGACAACGAGTGGGGCTTCTCGAACCGCGTGATCGACACGCTGGAACTGCTCGCCACACGCTGAAGGGGAAGCCGGTTCGGCATCACGGGGCCTCGCACGTCACAATGGTGCGATGAGCAATTCCAAGATTTACTTCGACATCGACATCGACGGCCAGGATGCGGGCCGCATCGTCTTCGAACTCTTCGAGGACGTCACCCCCAAGACCGCCAAGAACTTCATCGAGCTGGCCACGGGCGAGCACGGCTTCGGCTACGCGGGCTCCCCGTTCCACCGCGTGATCCCGCAGTTCATGCTCCAGGGCGGCGACTTCACCAGGGGCGACGGCACCGGGGGCAAGAGCATCTACGGCGAGAAGTTCGCGGACGAGAACTTCCAGCTGAAGCACACCGGCCCGTACCTGCTCTCCATGGCGAACGCGGGTCCGAACACCAACGGCTCGCAGTTCTTCGTCACCACCGTCCCCACCCCCTGGCTGGACGGCAAGCACGTCGTCTTCGGCAAGGTCGTGGACGGCACGGACCTGGTCGACCGGATCGAGACCTACGGCTCGTCGCCGTCGGGCCGCACCTCCGCGAAGATCACCGTGCGGGAGTCCGGCCGCGTCGAGGGCTGATCGTCCGCAGCAGACCCGAAGGGACGGGGCCCACCGCGTACGCCGCGGTGGGCCCCGTCCCCGTCTGGTGGGGTGGGCCGGGTGGTGCGACGCTGGGGTGGAGAGGTGTCCGACGACGGCAACCCCGGGAGGGCCGATGGGACGGGACGTCCCGGCGGTGGTCTTCACCCGTGAGGACCGCCGCCGGTACCGGATCAAGATGCAGGAGTGCCTGGAGGCCTTCGCGCAGATGCTGCGCGAGTCCCGGTTCGAGACGGAGCGGCCCCAGGTGGGCCTGGAGATCGAGCTGAACCTGGTCGACGACCGGGGCGAGCCGGCGATGCGCAACAGCGACGCGCTCGAGGCGATCGCCGACCCCGCCTGGGCCACCGAGCTGGGCCGCTTCAACCTGGAGATCAACATCCCGCCCCGCCGGCTGACGGCGGGCGGCCCCGACGCCTGGGAGACCGAGATCCGGGCGGCCCTGAACCACGCCGAGGACCGCGCCACGTCGGTCGGCGCCCACCTGATCATGATCGGCATCCTGCCCACGCTGCGCCAGTCGGACGTGGGCGAGGCGGCCCTGTCGGAGAACCCCCGCTACCGGCTGCTCAACGACCAGGTGTTCGCCGCCCGGGGCGAGGACCTGCACATCGAGGTGGACGGCGTCGACCGCCTGCGCACCTACGCGGACACCATCACGCCGGAGGCCGCCTGCACCAGCACGCAGTTCCACCTCCAAGTGGCGCCCGAGGAGTTCGCCGACTACTGGAACGCCGCCCAGGCGATCGCCGGCGTCCAGGTCGCCCTCGCGGCGAACTCGCCCTTCCTGCTCGGCAAGGAACTCTGGCACGAGAGCCGTATCCCCCTGTTCGAGCAGGCCACCGACACCCGGCCGCAGGAGATCAAGGCACAGGGGGTGCGGCCCCGGGTGTGGTTCGGGGAGCGGTGGATCAACAGCGTCTTCGACCTCTTCGAGGAGAACCTCCGCTACTTCCCGGCCCTGCTGCCGCTCTGCGACGACCAGAACCCCGCCGACACACTGGACCGCGGCGACGTCCCCGACCTGGGCGAGCTGACCCTGCACAACGGCACCATCTACCGCTGGAACCGGCCCGTCTACGCCGTCGCCCACGACAAACCGCACGTCCGGGTGGAGAACCGCGTCCTGCCCGCCGGTCCCACCGTGGCCGACACCCTCGCCAACGGGGCGTTCTACTACGGGCTGACCCGCGCCCTGGTGGAGGAGGAGCGGCCGGTGTGGTCGCGGATGTCCTTCTCGGTCGCCGAGGACAACCTGCACACCGCCGCCCGGCAGGGCATCGAGGCCCACCTCTACTGGCCCGGCATGGGCGAGGTCACCGTGCCCGAGCTGGTGCTGCGGCGGCTGCTGCCGCTGGCGCACCGGGGACTGGAGCTGTCCGGCATGGACTCGGCCTGGCGGGAGCCGCTGCTCGGCATCATCGAGCAGCGCTGCGTCACCGGCCGCAACGGCGCGGTGTGGCAGAAGGAGATGTTCCACCACATCGACGCCTCCGCCCGGCCGAGCCGCCACGAGGCGCTGCGCCGCATGACGCAGCAGTACATGGACTACATGCATCTCAACGCCCCGGTCCACACCTGGCCGGTCGACTGACGACGCCAGGGAGGCGGCGGACGATGTGCCGATGGCTCGCCTACTCGGGGACCCCCGTGCTGCTGGAGACGATCCTCTACAAGCCGCAGCACTCGCTGATCGACCAGAGCCTGCACTCCCGGATGGGGGTGGAGACGACGAACGGGGACGGGTTCGGCGTCGGCTGGTTCGGCCCCGAGATGCGGACGCCCGCGATCGTCCGGGAGATCGGGCCCGCGTGGAGCAACCGCAATCTGCGGGAGATCGCCGGTCATGTCCGCTCGCCGCTGTTCTTCGCGCACATCCGGGCGTCGACGGGCAGCGCGGTGCAGCAGACCAACTGCCATCCGTTCCGCCACGGACGCTGGATGTGGATGCACAACGGCGCGATCGCCGACTTCCACAAGCTGCGCCGGGAACTGGCGCTGGCCGTCGACCCGCGTCTCTACCCGGACATCGAGGGGTCGACGGACTCGGAGATGATGTTCTTCCTGGCCCTCACCTTCGGCCTGGAGGAGGACCCGCCGGGGGCCGTGGCCCGGATGGCGGGGCTGGTGGAGGAGGTCGGTCACGAGCACGGGGTGGAGTACCCGTTGCAGATGACCGTCGCGGTGACCGACGGGCGGCGCCTGTGGGCGTTCCGCTACTCCACCCAGTCCGACTCCCGGTCGCTCTACTACAGCTCACGGGTGGAGAGCCTGCGCGCCCTCCATCCCGACCTGCCGTTCCTGCGGGAGGCGTCCGACGAGACCCGCCTGATCGTGTCGGAGCCGCTGGGCGACCTGCCCGGCGTCTGGAACAAGGTGCCCGAGGGCAGCTACGGCGTGGTCCAGCCCGAGGGCGACGACATGCTCCCGTTCGTCCCCCGGCCGGTCCGGCACCGTTGACAGGAACGGCCAAAGATCACACAATCGGGGCCATGACCACATACCGGTTCGGCACCACGGCGGAGTGTCCCCGCGTGCCCGAGCGAACCGGTTGTGAGCGCTCCGGCCGATAACGGCCGTCCCCCGCACCGAAGGCTCGACGCGCGACGCGTCAGGGCCCTGTCGGTCCGTCTTCCGGCGAAGCGTTCTCCGGCGAACCGCTGAAACGCTCCGGAACCCTCACATTTTTCCGGCCATCGGGCGACGACGTCGTACCGCCATGGCCCGGTACCGCCCAGACCACCGCACCAGGGGAGGACTCCCATGACTGTCACGGCCGCAGACCCGAGCACCGTCCTGCGCGAAGCGCGCATCCCGGAGGACGGAATGTACGAGGGCCGGCGCATTCTGCGCCGGCTGCCCGATGGATGGCCGGAGCGGCCCTACGAGCACTTCGAGGTCGTTCCGCAGGCGCGCACCATCGGCGCCGAGATCCGGGGCGTCGACCTCTCGCGCCCGCTCGGCGCCACCCTGCGCGAGGAGTTGAACCGCGCCCTGCTGGAGTGGAAGGTGCTCTTCTTCCGCGCCCAGCACCTCACCTCCGGCCGGCAGCGGGACTTCGCCCGACACTGGGGCGAGCTGGAGACCAATCCCCTGCTCAGCGCCGGTGCCAGTGCGGACGTCGTCCGGTTCGACAAGGGCGCCGGGGGTGCGCCGACGTACGAGAACGTGTGGCACACCGACGTCACCTTCCGTGAGCGGCCCGCGCTCGGCGCCGTGCTCCAGTTGCGCGAGGTCCCGCCGTTCGGCGGGGACACGATGTGGGCGGACATGGCGGCGGCCTACGACAACCTGCCGCCGGAGGTGAAGGAGCGCGTCGACGGCGCCCGCGCCGTGCACGACTTCATCCCCGGGTTCGCGAGGTTCTACGGGCCCGAGCGGCTGGCTCCGCACCAGGACCTCTTCCCGCCCGTGGAGCACCCCGTGGTGCGCACCCACCCCGAGACGGGGCGGCGCATGCTGTTCGTGAACACGTCGTTCACCACCCGCATCACCGGCATGGACCGGGCCGAGAGCGACCGGCTGCTGCGTCTCCTATTCCAGCAGGCGCACGTGCCCGAGTACCAGGTGCGCTTCCGCTGGCAGGCCGGCGACGTCGCCTTCTGGGACAACCGGGCCACCCAGCACTACGCCGTGGGCGACTACGGCTCCGAGCGCCGGGTCGCCGAACGTGTCGCCATCGCCGGCGACCGCCCCTTCTGAGGAAACGGGGAAGGGGGCCGGAAGCGGTGTCCGCCCCCGGCCCCCCCGGGTCGGCTTACGCCTGGTCCTGCTCCTCGATGGCGGCCGGGCGGAGCTGCGCGGCCCGTACGCGGGCGACGTCGAGCTTCTCGCCCCGGTCGAACCGGTAGATGCCGTTCTGCTCCTGGAAGACGTCGGTCAACTGCGTGTAGCAGTAGCCGAACATGTCGCGGTCCTCCAGCAGCACCCCGGTGAGTCCGCTGAAACGCTCGTGGAACTCGTCCTCGTTGCGGACGCGTTCCCCGTAGCCCCAGGAGACCGTGCGGTCCTCGCCGGAGAGTTCGGCGGCGGCCTCGGGATCCCACCAGATGCCGCCGAACTCGCTGACGAAGTACGGCTGTCCCCGGTAGGGCTGGGAGTAGGGCGCGCCGTTCTCGTAGGCGTTGACGAAGGGCGCGTCCTTGGCGAGGCCGGACATCAGCTCCCGGAAGGCGGCCGGGTCCTGCTCGTAGTTGTGGGAGTCGTAGATGTCGGTCTCGGCGACCCGGTGGGCGTAGCCGGACGCGTCCACGACCGGCCGGGTGGTGTCCATGGCCTTGGTGGCCAGGAACATCGCCCGGGTCACGTCGTCGAGCTGGGTCATCCGGTCGTGCAGCTTCTGGTAGGTCTCGTTGAGTGGGCACCAGCCGATGATCGAGGGGTGCGAGTAGTCGCGCTCCAGCGCCTCCAGCCACTGGGCGACGTAGGAGGCGTCGGGCTTCTGGTTGTCGCCCGAGGAACCGCCCGTCTCGCAGCCCCAGTCGCCGAACTCGCCCCAGACCAGGTAGCCGAGGCGGTCCGCGTGGTAGAGGAAGCGCTCCTCGAACACCTTCTGGTGCAGCCGGGCTCCGTTGAACCCGGCCGCCAGGCCCAGCTCGATGTCCTTGACCAGTGCCTCGTCGGTCGGGGCGGTCATCAGCCCGTCCGGGTACCAGCCCTGGTCGAGGACGAGACGCTGGAACAGCGGGCGCCCGTTGATGAGGACGGCCTTGCCGCGCAGACCGACGGCGCGCAGACCGGCGTAGCTCTCGGCGCTGTCGACCACCTCGCCCGCCGCGTCGAGGAGTTCGAGGCGCAGGTCGTACAGGTGCGGGTCCTCGGGGCCCCACTCGCGGCGCCGGTCGTCCGGCACCGGCAGGTGCAGGCGCGGGGCGAGGTCCAGGTCGGCGCGGGCCTCGGCGCGGCTCACCTCGCCGGCGGCGTCGCTGAGCACGGCGCGTACCCAGTGGCCGGGCCGGTTGCCGGACAGGGGCAGTTCGAGGTGGAAGGCGGAGCCGGCCAGGTCGGGGGTGATCCGGGGGCGGCGCAGGTGGACGTCGGGGACGGGCTCCAGCCAGACGGTCTGCCAGATGCCGGTCACCCGGGTGTAGTTGCAGTCGTGGTTGGCGTACTTGATCGCCTGCTTGCCCCGGGCCTGCGGACCGGACTTGGGGTCGCGGGCCCGGACGGTGATCACGACCTCCTCGCCCGCCCCGGCGATGTCGCCGAGGTCGGCGGTGAAGGGGGTGAAGCCGCCGCGGTGCCGGACGACCTCCTTGCCGTCGGCCCACACGGTGGTGTCGTGGTCGACGGCGCCGAAGTGCAGCAGCACCCGGCGTCCGGCCCAGGCCGCGGGGAGGGTGAGGGCCTTCCGGTACCAGACGGCCTCCAGGAAGTCGGTGTCGCCGATGCCGGACAGCTCGGACTCGGGCGGGAAGGGGACGAGGATCTCGTCGCGCAGCTCGCGGTCGAGGAGCCCGCGGTCGAGCCCGCTGTCGCCTCGGTCGGTCTCGAACTGCCAGGCGCCGTTCAGGTTGAGCCAGTCGCGACGCACGAACTGCGGTCGCGGGTACTCCGGGCGCGGTACGGAGTGAGTGGACACACATGCTCCAGTCGATCGGTGGGGCGGCGCTCGGACGCCGGACCCGGGTGTACAGCTGTGCGGGGAAGGGTCAGGAACCGCCGAGGCCGGTGGTGGCCACGGAGTTGACGATGCGGCGCTGGAAGAGGAGGAAGACGACGATCAGCGGCAGCGCCGCCAGCAGGGCGGACGCCATGGACTGCGCGTACTGGATGCCGTAGGCGTCCTTCACGGTGGCCAGTCCCACCGGGAGGGTCATCAGGTCGGGGTCGTTGGTGACGATGAACGGCCACATGAAGTTGTTCCAGGCCCCGATGAAGACGAAGATCGCGACCGCCGCCACGATCGGCCGCGACAGCGGCAGCACGATCGACCGGAAGACCCGGAACTCGGAGGCGCCGTCGATCCGAGCCGCCTCCTCCAGCTCCTTGGGGATGCCGTCGAAGAACCGCTTGAGGATGAACACCATCATCGGCGCGACGACCTGGGGCAGGATGACCGCCGCGTAGGTGTCGACCATGTTGAACAGCAGCATCTGGTCGAACAGCGGCACGACGAGGAGCTGCGGCGGGATCATGATGGCCGCGACGGTGACGGCGAGCAGCGCCCGCCGGCCGCGGAACGTGCCGCGCGAGAAGCCGTACGCCGCGAGGGTGGAGACCACCACGGTGAGCAGGGTGACCAGCCCGGCGATCAGGAAGCTGTTGAAGGCCCAGACGGAGACGTTCCCGCGTTCCAGGATCTCCTGGTAGGAGTCCAGGGTGAAGGCGCCCTTGAACGGGGACAGCCCGGTGGTGGCGACGTCCTGCTCGCTCTGCACGGAGGTGGCGATCGCCCACAGGAAGGGCACCAGCCAGACGACCGCGAGGACGACGAGCGCCGTGCCGGCCAGGACCCGGGGCAGCCGGCCGTGGCCGAGGAGCAGGGGTGAGCCGGACGCTTCACGGGGTGGACGCCGCCGTGTGCGGACGGGGGTGGCGGTTGCGGACACGGTCAGTCCTCCCGGCGGAAGAGACGGAACTGCACGAGCGAGACGACGATGATCAGGGCGAAGAAGAGGTACGAGACGGCGGAGGCGTAGCCGAGGCGGTAGCCGGTGAAGCCGACGTCGTAGACGTACTCCAGGATGGGCCGGGTGGAGCCGTTGGGGCCGCCCTTGGTGAGGATGTAGATCTGGTCGAACACCTTGAGGGAGGCCAGGATCTGGAGCATGGCCACCAGCCCGGTGGTCCTGCGCAGCTGCGGCAGGGTGATGGACCACAGCCGCCGCCAGGCGCCGGCCCCGTCGAGTGCCGCCGCCTCGTCGAAGGTCGTGGGCAGGGACTGGAGCGCCGCGAGGTAGAGCAGGAAGTTGAAGCCGACCGTCCACCAGACGGTGAGGCCGGCGATGGACCACATGGCGACGGACTCGTCGGACAGCCAGCCGACGGGCGCCATGCCGAGGGTGTCGAGGAGCTGGTTGCCCAGGCCCAGCTCCGGCTGGTAGAGCCAGGTCCAGATGAGGGTCACCACGGTGACGGGCAGCAGGTAGGGGGCGAAGAACGCCAGCCGCCACGCCCACTGTCCGGCGAGCCCGCTGTGCACGAGCAGCGCCATGGCCAGGGCGACCAGCACGAGCGGGACGCTGGAGATGGCGGTGAAGAAGACGGTGTTGCCGAGGCTGCTCCAGACGTCCGGATCGCCGAAGGCCTCGGTGTAGTTGTCGAGGCCGACGAAGCTGGTGTCGCGCAGGGCGAGCGAACTGTCGGTGAAGCTCATCCAGAGCCCCTGCACGATCGGCCAGACCATGAAGAGGCCGAAGACCAGCAGGAAGGGCAGGACGAAGACGAATCCGTTGCCGGGGCGTATCCGGCGCAGGACGGCGCGGCGGCCGTCCGCGGGGACGGTGGCGGGGTCGGTCCGCTCCTCGGCGCCGAGCGGTGCGGTGGTGGTCACGTCGGTCACTCCTTCTGCTGGGTCAGGCCACCGGGTTGGGCTGTTGCAGCAGCGCGTCCGCCTCGCGGACCATCTGCCGCACCGCCTTCTCGGGGGAGGTGTTGCCCAGCAGCGCCGACTGGAGCGGCTGGCACATCCGGTTCTGGAAGTTCGAACCGGCTCCGACGAACCAGTTGGGCGGGTCGAGCACCGCCACCTTCGCGGCGTCGGCGTAGGAGGACTGCGGTTCGAGGGCCGCGTATTCGGGCTCGGCGAGGACGGGCTGGTACGCGGGGATGTGACCGGCGCTCGCCCAGGTGAGGCTCTGCTTGAGGATCGCCGCGATGTACCGGTGGGCCTCGCGGCGCCGGGCCGGGTCGGGGTCCTCCTGGTGCGGGAGGACGAAGCTGTGGCTGTCGGTGTAGACGGCCGGCTTGTCGAAGACCTGCGGGAAGGGCGCGGCACCCAGGTCGATGCCGGACTCCTTCAGCGTCGGCAGTTCCCACTCGCCGAGCATGGCCATGCCGCCGCGCCCGCTGGTGAAGGCGGCCAGCGCGCCGTTGTAGTCCAGGTTGTTGGGGTTGGTCTTCCCGTCGAAGAGCCGCGTCATGAGGGTCACGACGCGGACGGCGGCGTCGACGTCGATCCGGGCGGGCCCGCCGTCCGGCAGCTCGAACTCGGCTCCGGTCTGCGCGTACAGGCCGGCGAACAGGCGCCAGTTCTGCGCGGTGTCGGTGACGTGGCCGAAGAGGATGCCGGCCTGCCCGGTGGCCTCGGCGAGGGCCTTGCCCGCCTCCAGCAGGGCCTCGGGCGAGCCCATGGGGGCCAGGGCGCCGGAGGAGTCCAGGAGCCCGGCCTTCTCCGCGGCCTTCTTGTCGTAGAAGACGATGAAGGGGTGGACGTCCAGCGGGATCGCGTAGACGGTGCCCTCGTGCCGCGTCCGCGACCACACCGCCGGCGTGAAGTCCTTCTCGGTGACGCCGAACTCGGCGAGCAGGTCCAGGTCGACGGGGTCGACCAGGCCGCCGGGCGCGTAGCCCGCCAGCCGGGACAGGTGCATGGCGGCCACGTCGGAGGCGCGGCCGCCGGCGGCGGACATGGCGAGCTTGGTGTAGTACGACGGGCCCCAGTCCAGGATGGTGCGGTCGACGTCGAAGCCGTCGTCGCCCCGGGACACGGCGTCGATCATCTCGTCCATGAGCATGCCGTCGCCGCCCTGGAACAGGTCCCACACGCTCAGCGCGGACGCCCCGGAGGCCGAGGCCGGTGAGGCGCAGCCGGACAGCGGCCCGGCGGCGAGCAGGGCTCCCGTCCCGGCCATGGCGTGGCGCAACAGCCGTCGGCGGCTGAGGCGGCGTAGCGGGTCGGACACGGCCGGCACCCCCTGGAGGGGCGAACGAGAACTCATCGCGGACCTTTCGACGGCCGGAGCTCATGCGGTGGCTAGTTTTTACATCGATGTACATTGGCTGTAAAGAGCTGAGGCGGCAGAGCGCCGACCGTGACCGTGAGATCGGCGTCCCGTGGCCCCGCGCGGGAAACCGTCCGAGCGCCGGGACATAGACTCATGCACCGCACGAGAGGCAGGGAGGTCTCGGTGGCACGGCCCAGGATCAAGGACGTCGCACGTCACGCGGGCGTTTCGGAGAAGACGGTGTCCAACGTCATCAACGACTACGCCCACGTCTCCGACCGGACGCGGCGGGTCGTGCGGGACTCCATCGAACAGCTCGGATACCGGGTGAACCTGGCGGGCCGCCACCTGCGCAAGGGCCGAACCGGCATCATCGCGCTCGTCGTCCCGGAGCTGGACATACCGTACTTCGCCGAGCTGGCCCGGCATGTCATCCGCGAGGCCGAGGAGCGTTCCCTGACCGTCCTGATCCACCAGTCGGGGGCGGACCGCGCCCACGAGCTGGCGGCGCTGGCCGGGTTCGGCTCCACCTTCGTGGACGGGATCATCCTCAGCCCGCTCGCCCTGACCGCCGACGACCTGCGCGACCGCTCGGGGTTCCCGCCGACCGTGCTGCTCGGGGAGCTGCTGGAGGAGGGCGCCGACCACGTGGCCATCGACAACGAGCGTGCCGCGCGCGAGGCGACCCGCCATCTGATCGGCCTCGGCCGCCGCAGCGTCCTGGCCGTCGGCGGGTTCGACGCCCCGGGCCTGGGCACGGCGGAGGCCCGCACCCGCGGGTACCGCGCCGCCCTGGCGGAAGCGGGCATCGCCTACGACCCGTCCCTGGTGATCCCGGTCGGCTCCTTCCGGATGCCCGCCGGAGCGCGGGCCGTGACGCGGCTGCTTGACGACGGGGTTCGGCCCGACGCGCTGCTCTGCCTCAACGACCAGTTGGCGCTGGGTGCGTTGCGCGCGCTGCACGAGCACGGGGTGGACGTGCCCGGGGAGGTCGCCGTGATCGGTTTCGACGACGTGGAGGGCGGGCGGTTCAGCGTGCCGACGCTGAGCACGGTGGCCCCGGACAAGGCGGCGGTGGCGAAGGTCGCCGTGGAGCTGCTGCAACGCCGCATCGAGGACGCGACCGGACCGGACGGCGTGCGGGGCGACGCCGAGTCGGGGGTGCAGTCGCCCCAGGACCGCATCGTGGCCCACCGGCTCGTCCTGAGGGAGAGCACGGAGGGCCACGAGCGGCGCTGACGGACCGGTCGGCCCTGGTGGGTCAGTTCGTGTAGACCTCGGCGCGGTCGACGCTCACGAAGGACGCCCCGGACTGGGAGTTGTGCTCCCCCGTGACCCGGATGCGCAAGGTGTGCCCGCCGTTCGCGAGCCGCGGGCTGGTGTACTGCACCGCCTCACCGACGCGGATCGAGTTGTGGAAGTCCACCCGCTGTTCGGGACCGCCGTCGATGCTGATGGCCGCGTAGCCGTTGCCGGTGTCCTTGACCGAGAGGAGGGCGATGCGGGTGCCGGTGAAGGAGAAGGTGGCCGTGGCGCCGGCCCGGTCGCTCCAGTGGTCGTCGCTCCAGAAGCACTGCGTGGCGCAGCCCGAACCGGAGTTCCAGGCGCCGGTGTAGGTGACGCTCCCGGCGCCGCTGGAGCGGCCGTCGTCGTTGATCCAGTAGTTGCCCGAGCCGGGGTCGCCGGAGGGCAGGTTCTGGGTGGCGCCCATGGCGAGCGGACGGCCGAAGTCGGGGCTGCCGTCGGCCCGCCAGGTGAACTTCTGGGCCCGGGTGGTGCGGTTGCTGTAGGTGTTCACCGACGTCGTCTTGGCGTGGTAGACGATCCAGTCCTCGGTCCCGTCCGGGGACTGGAAGAAGGCGTGGTGGCCCGGCCCGAACACGCCCCGGTCGTCGGCCCGGGAGAAGACCGCGCCCTGGTGCTGCCGCCAGTTGCCCGGCACCAGCGGGTCGGAGGTCAGCGGCATCGACATCATCCAGACCTGGTAGTCCGGCTTGCCGGTGTCACAGGCCGAGTACGTCATCCAGACCCGCCCGTTGCGGTACAGGAACTCCGGCCCCTCCCGCACCTCGGGGCAGCCGCCGGCCGCGTTGATCGCGACGGCGTCGCCGGAGACGGTGTACGGGTTGGACATCGGCGCGAGGTTCAGCCCGTTGTGCTGGTACTGGTTGATGCCGCTGTAGGCGAGGTAGAGGCGCCCGCCGAGCTGGAGGATGCCGGCGTCGATGGCGAAGTCGTTGGCGTGGTTGGGCGGGGCGAGCTTGGCCTTGAAGTGGTACGGGCCGGTCGGGTCGTCGCGCTCCGACTCCAGGACGTACAGCCGGTGGTGCTCGTCGACGCCGTCGTCGGCGGTGTAGTACAGGTACCAGCGGTCGCCGAAGCGGTAGAACTCCGGGGCCCAGATGTTGCGGTTGCGCGAGGGGTCGGTGTCCGTCCAGACGGTGACGGGGTCGGCCGCGGCCAGGGTGCCCAGGGACGGCGAGCGCCACATCTTGATGCTGCCGCCCTGGGTGGTGGTCAGGTAGTAGTTGCCCTTCCAGTTGGTCATGAAGGGGTCGGGCCCGCTGTTGAGCGGGTTGCGGAAGGTGCCGGCCGCGGCGGCCGGAGCGGCGTCGGCACGGGGTTCGGGTGCGGGCGGCGCGGCGCCGGCCTGGGCGGTGAGCCCGGGGAGCAGGCCGACGAGCAGCCCGAGGAGGGCGGCGACGAGCAGGCCGACCTGCCTGCGGGGATGGCGTGAGGGGCTGGGAGGCACGGTGGGGTCCCTTTCCGCAGCTTTACATCGATGTAATGGCGGGGCGTCAGGCTAGGGAGGCTCCGAAGGGCTGTCAACAGGGCGAGAAATGGTATTCCATTTGCCGTGGACCTCTTGACGGTGCGGTTTGGCGAAAACTACGTTCTGTTCATCGGAAAGCCGCTTCCACTTTGTGGAACTCTCCAACTCCCCGCATCCTGATCCCAGGAGTCCCGTATGACTGCCCTGGAAGACCGCCGCTCGTCCGCGGAGACCAGTGACACCGCCACCAGCTCCGGCCTCTACACGTACGACCTGGCCCCGACCAAGCGTGAAGGGCGCCGCTGGGGCGCGTACAACGTCTTCACGCTCTGGGCCAACGACGTGCACAGCCTGGGCAATTACGCCTTCGCCATCGGAATGTTCGCCCTCGGGCTCAATGTGTGGGGCATCCTCGCCGCCTTCGCGCTCGCCTCGGTCCTGCTCTTCCTCCTGCTCACCCTGTCCGGATTCATGGGTCACAAGACCGGCGTGCCGTTCCCGGTGATGAGCCGGATCGCGTTCGGCATCAAGGGGGCGAAGATTCCGGCGATCGTCCGGGGCGTCGTGGCGATCGCCTGGTTTGGTATCCAGACCTATCTCGCGGCCGCGGTGCTGAGCGCGCTCCTGGTGGCCATGTTCCCCGGGCTGGCCCGCCTGGACACGAACTCCGTGCTCGGGCAGTCGACGCTCGGCTGGATCACCTTCCTGGTCCTGTGGGCCCTCCAGGTGCTCATCGTGAGCTACGGCATGCAGATGATCCGCCGGTACATGGCCTTCGCGGCGCCCACCACGCTGCTCACCATGTGCGCCCTCGCGGTGTGGATGTTCGTCCGGGCGGACGGCTCCATCTCGCTGTCCGTCGACGATCCGCTCACCGGCGGCGCGATGTGGCTCCAGGTGCTGCAGGCCGCCGCCCTGTGGGTGGTGATCTACGGAACCTTCGTGCTGAACTTCTGCGACTTCACTCGCTCCGCGCGCAGCCGGGGCTCGATCGTCCGCGGGAACGTGATCGGCATCCCGGTGAACATGCTCTTCTTCGCCGTGATCGTGGCGGTGCTCAGCGGCGCCCAGTTCAGCCTCGACGGGCACGTCATCACCAGTCCGACGGACATCGTGCGGACCATCCCCAGCATGTTCCTGCTGGCCGTCGCCTCGCTCTGCCTGATCGCCCTCACGGTGGCGGTGAACCTGCTCGCCAACTTCGTCGCGCCGATCTACGCCCTGGTCAACCTCTTCCCGCACCGGCTCGACTTCCGCCGCGCCGGGCTGGTCAGCGCGGTGCTGGGCCTGGTGATCACGCCCTGGAACCTCTACAACAGCCCGGTCGTCGTCAACTACTTCCTCGGCGGGCTCGGCGCGCTGCTCGGGCCGCTGTTCGGCGTGATCATGGCGGACTACTGGCTGCTGCGGAAGTCCCGGGTGAACGTGCCGGCCCTCTACACGGAGGACGCGGGCGCCGAGTACCACTACCGCCGCGGCTACAACCCGCGCGCCGTCGCCGCGTTCGTCCCCAGCGCCGCCGTCGCCGTCGTGGTCGCCCTGGTCCCCTACTTTCACGCCGCGGCCGGGTTCTCCTGGTTCGTCGGAGCGATCGTCGCCGCCGCGCTGTACGCGGTCATCGCGGACCGCGCCTCCCCGATCCGCGACGTGGACGGCGAGGCCATCGCCGTGGCGGCGGAGTAGCTGCGGGGCGGTTGCGGCGGGGCGGGCCCCGCCGTAGCGGCTTGAGTCCGCGGTCGCCGCGGAGCAGGCCTGCCGTAGGGCCTTGGGCCGCAGGCCCACCGTCGCCGCGAACCGATCCCGCCGCCCCGCAGCAACCCGCCGTCGCCGCGGGCCACCCGCCGCAAGTCCACCGTCGCGGCGAACCAGCCCGCCGTAGCGCCGCAGCCCCACCATCGCCGCGAATCCTCCCCTGCCGCCGCCGCGCGGCGACCCGCGGAACCACCCACCCGAGCAGAAGGCCCCCCATGCGCATCCTCGTGGTCAACGTCAACACCACGCAGTCCATCACCGACGCGATCGGCAAGCAGGCCGCCGCCGCGGCCTCCGAGGGCACCGAGATCGTGCCGCTGACACCGGAGTTCGGCGCGGAGTCCGTCGAGGGCAACTACGAGAGCTACCTCGCCGCCGTCGCCGTCATGGAGACCGTCCGGGCCCACCGGGAGCCGTTCGACGCGGTGATCCAGGCGGGCTACGGGGAGCACGGCCGCGAAGGGCTCCAGGAACTGCTCGACGTACCCGTCGTCGACATCACCGAGGCCGCCGCGAGTACCGCCCAGTTCCTGGGCCGCCGCTACTCCGTCGTCACCACCCTGGACCGTACGGTCCCGCTGATCGAGGAGCGGCTGGAGGTGGCGGGACTGAGCGCGAGGTGCGCCTCGGTGCGCGCCAGCGGGCTTCCGGTGCTCGAACTGGAGCGGGACGAACAGGCCGCCGTGGACGCCATCACCGAACAGGCCGCCCGCGCGGTCGAGGACGACCGGGCCGAGGTGATCTGCCTGGGCTGCGGAGGCATGGCCGGCCTCGCCGAACGCGTGGTGGAACGGACCGGGGTGCCGGTGGTCGACGGCGTCACGGCCGCCGTGACGGTCGCCGAGTCCCTGGTCCGGCTCGGCCTGTCCACGTCCAAGGTGCGCACCTACGCGCCTCCGCGCGTCAAGCGGATCGTCAACTGGCCCCCGCGGGTGGGCTGACCCGGCGCCAAGTCCTCCCGCGCCCCGGTCGGCGGCCGGCTCCGGGGTATTCTGACGGGCCGCCCGATCGCCGCTCCGCACGGCGCGGTCGTGCGGCTCGGAACGGGAAGAGGGACGAAGGACGGCGATGGCTGCGTCAGAGGGCTTCATGCCCGAGTCCGAGCGGGTCACGCGACGGCTGCGCGACGAGATCGTGGACGGCGTGCGGCGACCGGGGAGCCGCCTGGTCGAACGGGAGCTGGCCGAGGCGCTGGGCGTGAGCCGGCTGCCCGTCCGGGAGGCCCTGAGGACGCTGGTGTCGGAGGGGCTGGTGACGCCGCGGCCGCGGTCCTGGGCGGTGGTGCGGGAGTTCACCACGAGCGACATCGCCGACCTCGACGAGGTCCGCTCGGGCCTGGAGACCCTGGCCTTCCGGCTCGCCGCCGGGCGGCACACCCGCGAAGGTCTTGAACGGCTGCGCGCGACGGTGGACGCCGAACTCGGCGCGGCCCGCGCCGACGACGCGGTGGGGGCCCGCCGGGCGGCCGCCGACTTCCACCAGACGGTGATCTCGCTGGCCGCCAACGAGTTGCTCAACGAACTCGAACGGGTCCTGCGCAGCCGCCTGCGCTGGCTCATGGGCCAGCACGACGACCTGATGGCCGTCGCCCTGGAGCACGAGGCCCTCTACCAGGCCATCGCGGAACGCGACGTGGAGCGCGTCCAGGAACTGGTCCTGCACCACCAGTCGACCAGCCGCAGCGCGGCCCTGAGCCACCACGCGCGGGAGCAGGCGCGACGCGACGAGCGGGCGCAGCCCTAACGGGATGTGCGCCGGCTCGCCGTGAAGCGGGACGGCGGGAGGCCGAAGGTGCGGGTGAAGGCGGCGGTGAACGCCGCGGGTGAGGCGTAGCCGAGACGGCCGGAGACCTCGGTCACCGACGCCGTGCGCAGCAGCGGGACGGCCGCGAGCAGGCGGGCGCGGGCACGCCAGACGGCGGGGCTGTCGCCGGTCTCGGTGCGGAAGCGCCGGGTGAAGGCCCGTTCGCTCATGGCCGTCCGCGCCGCCCACTCGGCGTTGGTCGCGCCGGCGTCCGGGTCGGCCAGATAGGACCGGCAGAGCGCCGCGAGGTCGGCGGAGGCGGGGATCCCGACGTGGAACGGCAGTGGGGTCCGCGCCGCGATCTCGTGCAGCAGCAGGGCGGCGATACCGCCCTCCCGTCCGGAGAGGCTGTAGTCGGCCTCGAACTCGACCGCCGCGAGCAGCAGTTCACGCAGCAGCGGCGGCACGTCCACGACCGTGCAGGTGTCCGGCCACCAGGGCACCGCGTCCGGCTCGACGTACAGGCTGCGCGTGCTCACGCCCAGCATGCGCACCCGGTGCCGGGTGGCGGCCGGGATCAGTACGGCGCGCTCGGGCGGCACGGTCCACGTGCCGTCGGCGGTGTCCACGACCATGACCCCGGTGGCGCCGTACAGGAACTGCGCCCGCCGGTGCCGGTGCCAGTCCAGGACGTGGCCGGGCGGGTAGTCGGTGCCGATCGGCAGCACCGCCCGGTCCACGTGGTCGACGTCGGCCAAGGGGACGTTCTTCACGCCGTCACTCTACGGGCCGGGACGCGAAGGAATCGTGCCGGGCATCGCATGCGGGCGCCCGTCGGCGGCTGGTGGGGTGGGCATCGTGGATCTCTTGGCGCTGCTCGGTATCGGGCTTCTCACCGGTGTGACGACCGTGCTGTTCGGGTTCGGCGGCGGGTTCGTCGCCGTGCCGGTCGTGGTGTGGGCGGACTCCGCCCTGGGCGCGGACGCGATACGGGTGGCCACGGCCACCTCGGCCGTGGTCATGGTGGTGAACGCCGGGTTCGCGACGGCCGTCACGCCGCGCCGGGTGCTGGCCACCCTGCGCGGCGGCGGCCCGCTGCTCCTGCTGCTCGCGGCCGGCTCCTCGGTCGGCGCGCTCGCCGCGCGGGTGGCACCGGCCGCCCTGATCCGCTGGGCGTTCGTCGCCTACGTCGCCCTCACCGTCGTGGACCTGCTGCTGCGCCCCGGTTTCCTTCGCCCACGCGCCCCGGCCGAGGCGGCGGCGACGGACGGCGCACCCTGTCCGCTGCCCGCGGTCGTCGGCGTTCCGGTCGGCGCGTTGGCCGCCTTCCTCGGGGTGGGCGGCAGCGTGCTGACCGTCCCGGCGATGCGGCGGGCCGGGCACAGCATGCGGGTGGCGACCGCGCTGGCCAACCCGCTGACGCTCGCCATCGCGCTGCCGGCCGCCGCGGTCTTCCTGGCCGGCGCTGAGGGCTTGGCGGGCACCCACGCAGGCATGGTCGGTCTGGTCGACCTCCGTGCCGCCGCCGGACTGCTCCTGGGCGCCCTGCCGGTGATCGCGGTGCTGCGGCGCCGCCCGCCCCGCATCCCGGACCGCGCCCACGCGTGGACGTACGTGGCGCTGCTCGGTGCGGTGACGGTCGCGATGGTGCTCTGACGCGCTCGGCTCCCGGCGCGGGCGCCGCACCGGGCGTCAGCCGACGACGGCCTCCCAGGTGTCGACCGCGAAGTGGACGGTCATGCCGTTGCGGCCGTAGAGCCGGGGGGGCGCCGGTGGCGTTGGCCGTGTCGACCCCGAGGCCCACCGTGTCCCGGCCCCGCGCGGCGAAGTGCGCGAAGGCGTGCCGCAGGAGGAAACCGCCCAGGCCCCTCCCCCGCGCCTCGCCCAGCACGCCTAGAGCGCGGATCCAGCCCATGGCCTCGCGGTCGTCCCGGGCCAGCAGAAACCCGGCGTCCCCCAGCTCGTCGGTCTCGGCGATCCACACCAGGGACCAGTCGAGCCCCTCGGCGTCGATGTCGCTCAGCCAGAGCCGGTACGGGCGCGGCTGGAAGTCGAAGTGGTCCGCGAACGCCTGCTGGTACAGCTCGTGCACCCGGACGCGGTCCGCCTCCGTCGCGCAGGCGCGCACGCGCACCCCGGCCGGGGCCCGCGGCGGCAGGTCGGCCGCCGGGTCCACCGCCCGGCGCAGGACCTGGTGGGACCGGACGACCTTCCAGCCCCGGTCCGCGAGGAGCGCGGTGTCGGTCGTGGGCCGGGTGTTGAGGTGCAGGTGGACGACGGCCCGAGCGGCCCCGTTGGCCCGCGCCTTGGCGAGGGCGCGGTCCTCCATGGCAGCCAGCAGCCGCAGGCCGGTGCCCTGGTGGTCGGGCAGCACGTAGTGGTCGATGTCGACGCGTTCGCCGCCGGACTCGTCCCACAGCAGCCCGTAGGCCACCAGCAGGCCGCCGTCGAAGGCGAGCCACGAGTCCCGGGTCAGGTCCGTCTCGGGATGCCTGAGGTCGGCCTCGACGGTGTGCTGGTCGGTCTCGGGGCGGCCGATCTCGATCCGGTCGATCTCGTTGAGGAGTCGGGTGATGGCGGGGGCGTCGGCAAGGGTGGCCGGCCGCAGGTCGGCGGTGGACATGAGAGCAGAATCGGGGGCGTCGGCGGCCGCCCGCAACGGGATTTCCGCCCGTCCACGCGGCTGAGGAGCCCGCCCGGACACGCCCTGGGGCAATTGGTGGACGTAGGTCGGCGAACGGCGGGCATACGGGTTTCCCGAGGACCTTCTCCGCCGCCGACCCACGGGAGTCCCCCTGTGACACCGAGCCTGCGCACCGCACGCGGGTGCCGTGCCGCCGCCGTTCTCCTGCTCGCCGCCGCCGCGTACGCGGGCACCCACCACCCCTGGCTCGCCCTGCCAGGTCTCTACGCCGCCGGCGTGATGGCCTGGTGTGCCGCCCGGGAGGGAGCCGAGCACCGGCGCCGGACCGTACTGGCGCGCCGGGCCGAACTCCTGGCCCGCCCGCCTGGGCACCAGCCGCTCGGCCTCGCCCCGTGCTGCGCGTTCTGGCAGCACTCGGACGGCGCCGCGCACGGCCAGGAGTGCACCCGCCCCGCCGCCGCCCGCGTCCCCGTGAGCGCCGACTGCTGCGAGGTGTGGTGGACCTCGCTGGGCTCGGCGCACGACACGGCCTGCCCGCGGCACGTCAACGCGCCGGAGCGGGACCGGAGCAACTGGGCCCAGCAGTAGTCCGACGGCGGCATGTCCCGTCGCGCCGTCCGCATGCCGGACGCGGCCGGCCGGTCCAGGGGCCGGCCCCGGTAGGGTGAACAGTGCAGCTGGTTCGCCCCGTCCGCCAGGCGGGATGCGTCGCAAGAGGGAACCCGGTGGGAATCCGGGACTGCCCCGCAGCGGTGAGTGGGAACGACCGCCGTCATACGCACTGGGTCCGGTGAGAGGGACCTGGGAAGCGACGGCCAGTAGGTGTCCTCCCGGAGGACGTGCCCGCGAGTCCGAAGACCTGCCAACTGCCCGCGTACGAACGACTCGTGCGCGGACATCCCGGTGACCTCGTGGGCGGGTCGGCGTACATACCAGGCGGACGACGGCGCCCCGCGCGCCGGTTCGTGCCGCCGGGTTCCCGTCACCCTTCGCGCTCTCGTCCCGTCGCCGGGATCTCAGGGATTCGTCTCGCGAAGGAGATCTCCGTGACCCGTACGTCCGCCCCCGTGCACGCCACCGTGTACGGCTATCCGCGCCAGGGCCCCGACCGGGAACTGAAGAAGGCCGTCGAGGGCTACTGGAAGGGCCGCGTCAGCGCCGACGCCCTCCACGCCACCGCAGCCGGGCTGCGCGCCGCCAACTGGCGACAGCTCGCCGAGGCCGGTGTCGACGAGGTGCCCACCGGCGACTTCTCGTACTACGACCACGTGCTGGACACCACCGTCATGGTCGGCGCCGTCCCCGCGCGCCACCGGGACGCCGTGGCCGCCGACGCGCTCGACGGGTACTTCGCCATGGCGCGCGGCACCCAGGACGTCGCGCCGCTGGAGATGACCAAGTGGTTCGACACCAACTACCACTACCTCGTGCCGGAGTTGGGTCCTGACACGGTGTTCACCGCCGACTCGGGCAAGCAGGTCTCGGAGCTGCGGGAGGCGCTCGCGCTGGGTCTGGCGGCCCGCCCGGTGCTCGTCGGCCCGGTGACCTACCTGCTGCTCGCCAAGCCGGCGCCCGGCGCCCCCGCGGACTTCGAGCCCCTCACCCTCCTCGACCGGCTGCTGCCGGTGTACGCGGAGGTCCTCGCCGACCTGCGCGCGGCCGGAGCCGAGTGGGTGCAGGTCGACGAGCCGGCCCTGGTCCAGGACCGCACGCCGGCCGAACTCAACGCCGCCGCCCGCGCCTACCGTGATCTGGGCGCCCTCACCGACCGGCCCCGGCTGCTGGTCGCCTCGTACTTCGACCGCCTGGGCGACGCCCTGCCGGTCCTGGCCAAGGCGCCGGTCGAGGGGCTGGCGCTGGACTTCACCGAGGCCGCGGCCGCCAACCTGGAGGACCTGGCCGCCGTGGGCGGGCTGCCGGGCAAGCGCCTGGTCGCGGGGATCGTCAACGGCCGCAACATCTGGGTGAACGACCTGTCCCGCTCCCTGACCACGCTCGGCACCCTGCTCGGTCTGGCCGACCGCGTGGACGTGTCGGCCTCCTGCTCCCTGCTGCACGTGCCGCTGGACACGGCGGCGGAGCGGGACATCGAGCCGCAGATCCTGCGCTGGCTCGCCTTCGCCCGGCAGAAGACGGCGGAGACGGTCACCCTCGCCAAGGGCCTGGCCCGCGGCACCGGCGCGATCGCCGCCGAACTCGCCGCGAACCGCGCCGACCTGGCCTCCCGTGCGGGCTCCCCCATCACCCGGGACCCCGCCGTCCGCGCCCGCACCGGCGCGGTCACCGAGGCCGACGCGCGCCGCTCCCAGCCGTACCCCGAACGCGCCGCCGCCCAGCGGGCGCACCTGCGGCTGCCGCCGCTGCCGACGACGACCATCGGCTCCTTCCCGCAGACCGGCGAGCTGCGCACCGCCCGCGCCGACCTGAGGGCCGGGCGGATCGACACGGAGGGCTACGAGGAGCGCATCCGGGCGGAGATCCGGGAGGTCGTCGCCTTCCAGGAGAAGACCGGGCTGGACGTGCTGGTGCACGGCGAGCCCGAGCGCAACGACATGGTCCAGTACTTCGCCGAGCGGCTCACGGGGTACCTGGCCACCCGGCACGGCTGGGTGCAGTCCTACGGCACCCGCTACGTCCGTCCGCCGGTGCTGGCCGGTGACGTCTCGCGCCCGGAGCCGATGACCGTGCGCTGGACGACGTACGCCCAGTCCCTCACCGACCGCCCGGTCAAGGGCATGCTCACGGGTCCGGTCACCATGCTGGCCTGGTCCTTCGTCCGCGACGACCAGCCCCTCGGGGACACCGCCCGCCAGGTCGCGCTCGCCCTGCGCGACGAGGTGGCCGACCTGGAGGCCGCGGGGACCTCCGTGATCCAGGTCGACGAGCCCGCGCTGCGCGAGACCCTGCCGCTGCGCTCGGCCGGCCGGCCCGCGTATCTGGCCTGGGCCACCGAGGCCTTCCGGCTCAGCACGGGCGGGGTGCGTCCGGACACCCAGGTCCACACCCACATGTGCTACGCCGAGTTCGGTGACATCGTACGGGCCATCGACGACCTCGACGCCGACGTGATCAGCCTGGAGGCCGCCCGTTCCCACATGCAGGTCGCCCGCGAGCTGGCCGCCCACGGCTACCCGCGGGAGGCCGGGCCCGGCGTGTACGACATCCACTCGCCCCGCGTGCCGAGCGCCGAGGAGGCGGCGGGACTGCTGCGCACCGGGCTCGCGGCGATCCCGGCGGAACGCCTGTGGGTCAATCCCGACTGCGGTCTGAAGACCCGCGGCTGGCCCGAGATCCGTTCCTCGCTGGAGAACCTGGTCGCCGCCGCCCACGCGGTCCGCGGTGAGCTGTCCGGCTCCTGACCGGAGCGCGCCGGCGCCGGGCCGGGACACCGCGTGTGTCCCGGCCCGGCGCCGCGCCGTCACGTCAGCCGGCCCGCCCCGTCGGGGTGAGGGTCAGCGTCTGCTCGCCGGGGCCGCGCCGGCCGCCGACGCGGTCGCCGGTGCTGTCGGTCCAGGAGCGTACGGGCGTGGTCTCGGCGCGCCGGTGGGGGTTGCCGGAGACGCCGATCACCAGGCCGCTGTAGCGGTTGACCAGCCGGTACGTGCCGTTGGCGGTGCCGTCGGCGGAAGTGCCGGGGATGACGAACCACTGCTGTCCGACGGCGGGTCCGCCGCTGCCGGGGCGGGTGACGGTGGGCTTGGTGCCCCAGGCCCGGCCCGCCGTGGTGGTGGAGTCGACGCCGAGCAGCCTGCCGGTCGCGGCGTTGGCGATGCGGTAGGAGCCGTCGCCGTTGCCGGTGAAGACCCACTCCGCCAGTCCGGACGGCTTCGAACCGCGCACCGACGTGGTGGCGGAGCCGTGCGCCGTCCTCTGGGCGAGGGCCCGGCCGTCCGCCCCGGTGATCCGGTAGGTCTTGTCCACGTCGACCGGTGCCGCCGGGTCGGAGGTGCCGATGGTGAGGTCGACGTACTCGCCGGCCTTGCCGTCCGAGCAGCCGAAGGAGCAGTACGAGCGGAACGACTTGCCGACGATGCCGGAGCCGGTCTTGTTCACACCGTCGAGGAACCAGCGGTACCAGGACGCGTTGGTGTGGTCGCCGGTGTCGCCGATCGGGAACCACTTCTGGGTGGCGAGGTCGTCGGTGGCGTAGAACTGCTGCGGGGCGTCGCCGCTCTGGTCGACCGCCTGGGGTTCACCTATGTACAGGCCCAGGTGGGCGTTGTAGGTGATGTCCATGACGAACAGGGGCGAGGTCGGGGGCATCTCGCCCGCGGCCACCTGCTCGTCGACCTTGCCGGGAGTGGCCGGGTCGTACTCGTCCGCCACGGGCGTGTAGCCGGTGTCCCCGGAGCCGCCGACCGGCACCATGTTGCTCTCGCGGCCCCCGACGCCGGGCTCGGACCAGGCGCCGTCGTACCACTTCTGCCAGGTGCCGGGCGCCATCTTGCCGGACATCGGCGCGCGGGCCACGTGGGCGTGGAACGCCTTCCAGCTGCCGCCCTTGTCCACGATCCGCGAGCCGTAGTAGACGTAGAAGTACCCGGAGGCGGTGTCGGCGAACAGGCGGGGGTCGCCGTCGCCGTAGTGGTAGGTCTGCTGCGGGAACGCCTCGGTGTCACCGCGCTTCGTGCTGTACGGCGAGGTGATGACGTGGTCCTCGATGGACCAGGTCCGGCCCTGGTCGCGGGAGACCGCGTAGTCGATGCCGTCGTAGTGGAGGCCGTCGGCGAAGGGCTGCGGGGTGAACTCGTTGTGCACCAGGCCGTACCAGTCGCCGGTGTCCGGGTCCACCCAGACGCCGGCCAGGTCGCAGTAGTTCTTCTGCGCGTAGTGCGAGCCGGCGGGCGGGAAGGTGGACTCCTTGCCGGTCGGGCTGTTGTTGCACCGCCAGGTGGTGTCGTCGTTGCGGTCCCTGGGCTCGTCGGGGTCGACGGCGTCGCTGATCGCGTCGGACCGTTCGGCGGTGTCGAAGTCGGTGCCGGTGTAGAAGCTCCAGGCACGGCTGTCGTCGGCGCCGTACAGCGCGTGGGCCTGCTGGTAGTAGAAGGTGCCGTCCTTGTCGATGTAGGTGGCGGCCGGGGTGTCGTCGGGCCGGGTCCAGGAGCCCTTGTCCCCGACGGTGACGGTGTACGTAGTGCCGGGATCGGACGCGGACGCGGGCGGGGATCCGAGGGACGCGCCGCCGGCGAGGGCGAGCGCGGTGGCGACGGCCGCGAGGGCGAGTCTGCTTCGGGGAGCGGTCAACCGTGACACGGGTACTCCTCAACTCGTGTTGCTACCAGTGGGGGTTGGTGTGCTGAGTGCGGTGTGCGGGCCGGTGAGCGGGGGCGGGCGCGGTCAGTCGAAGGTCTCGACGTACTCCTCGGCCGGTCCGAGATCGGGTCGGTCCACGAGGGCGACGTGGTCGCCGAGGCGTTCCAGCTCCAGGACGGTG
The DNA here is from genome assembly GCF_042263835.1 of Streptomyces sp. NPDC056128. Classification (NCBI taxonomy): domain Bacteria; kingdom Bacillati; phylum Actinomycetota; class Actinomycetes; order Kitasatosporales; family Streptomycetaceae; genus Streptomyces; species Streptomyces sp. NPDC056128. The sequence continues at coordinate 473,202 of NZ_JBHJVQ010000004.1, forward strand.
AGTGTGTTGGGGCCCGGGCGGAGGAGGGGGCGGGGCAGGTAGAGCGTGGTCTGGGGGCCCGCCTCCCAGTAGCGCCCGAGCAGCATGTCGCCGACCCAGACGAAGCCCTTGGCGAATCCGGGCAGGGCGAGGAAGGTGTCGGCGGGTTCGGGGGCGTCCAGCACGGCGGTGGCGAATCCGGCCGTGCCGCCGGGTGCCGCGGCCGACGTGGCGCGGGCGATGTCGTGCGGCGACCACTCGTCCAGCGGGAGCGGGTGCATGGTCCAGCCGTGTACGAGCCGGCGCTCCACCCGTACGCCGCCGAGGATGCCCTTGCCCTGGCCGAGGAGCGGCCCGTAGTTGATCCGCCCCTGGTTCTCCACCAGCAGCTCCAGCCGGACACGCGCACTGGTGCCGGTCAGGGGGAAGGAGGCGGTCTCGCGGTCGAGTACGGCGACGGGCACGCCGTCGGCGAACACCTGGGCCCGGTCGTGCAGGCCGGTAACGGTCACCTCGTGGCGGCCGGCGGGCAGCAGCGGGTGGGCCGTGTAGAGCACGAGGCCGGCGGACTGGCCGAGTTCGTCGAAGCCGAGCGGCACGGGCGCGTGCACGGGCTCGGCGGCGGCGCGCAGCCCGTCCAGCAGGGCGGCCCGCCGGGTCACGGGCAGCGTCGCGGGCGGCAGCAGGGGCGGGTCGGCGGGCAGGGGCCGCAGGCGCTCCGGGAGGCCGGGCACGGTGGCGAACCTCTCCCGCAGCGCGTGGAACTTGGGGGTGAGCGCGCCGTGTTCGGCCACCGGGGCGTCCGAGTCGTAACTGGTGACCGTGGGTTGCAGGCGCTCCCCGTCGTGGTTGGCGCCGGCCCACAGGCCGAAGTTGGTGCCGCCGTGCGCCATGTAGAGGCTGACCGAGCCGCCCGCGTCGAGGATGTCCCCGACGTCCCGGGCGGCGCTGTCCGAGGACCGCACGTGGTGCTTCTCGCCCCAGTGGTCGAACCAGCCGTTCCAGAACTCGGCGCAGAAGAAGGGTTCACCGGGCCGGCGTGCGCGCAGGAGTGCCGCCGCCTCTTCGGGCCGGGAGCCGAAGGTGGCGGCCGCCAGTTCGCCGGGGACGCTCCCGCCGTCGAACATCAGCGGGGTGGGGCCGTCGGCGGTGTAGAGCAGTTCGGTGATGCCGCGGTCGGTCAGGGCGTCCCGCACCCAGCGGACGTAGTCGTGGTCGTCGCCGTAGCTGCCGTACTCGTTCTCGATCTGGACGGCCACGACCGGTCCGCCGTGCACGGCCTGGAGTTCCGAGAGGCGCGGGACGAGCGCGTCGAACCAGCGGCCGACCGCTTCCAGGTAGGGGCCGTGGCTGGTGCGCGGCCGCATGCCGGGGGTGCCGGTGAGCCAGGCGGGCAGCCCGCCGTTGTCCCACTCGGCGCAGATGTAGGGGCCGGGCCGCACCATCACGTCGAGGCCGGTCCGCTGGGCCAGCCGGGCGAAGCGCGCGATGTCCCGCCAGCCGTCGAAGTCGGCCTCGCCGGGGCGGCGTTCGTGGAAGTTCCACGGGACGTAGGTGTCCACGGTGTTGAGCCCGAGGGCCGCCAGCCGCTCCAGGCGGTCGGCCCACTGCTCCGGGTGGACACGGAAGTAGTGCAGCGAGCCGGACAAGACGCGGTGCGGGCGGCCGGCGCGCAGGAACGCGCCGTCGGCGCGGGTGAGCGTGGGCGTGCTGGGGAGGGTCACTCGACGGCTCCGGTGGTCGTGCCGGTCCCGCCCCGGTTGTTATCGATCCCTGGGCGGAGGCGGGTGCTGTCCCGCTTGACTATGGCAGAGAATGTTATCGATGCCAACAGGTTGGACGAGCGCGGCCCGAGGCCCCGGAAACACCAGGTGACAGCTCATGTCAGCGATATCATCGACCCGGAGGCACCCGAGGAAGGACGGCATGACGAAGCAACAGGGCGACGGCGGGAGACGGCCGCCGGGGATGACCGACGTGGCCCGCGCCGCCGGGGTGTCCGCGCAGACGGTGTCGCGGGTGCTCTCGGGGCATCCGCATGTGCGGGAGAAGACGCGGGCGGACGTCATGGCCGCGGTGGCCCGGCTCGGCTACCGACGCAACAACGCGGCCCGCATGCTCTCCTCCGGGCGCAGCCGCACGATCGGCGTGGTGACCCTCCGCACCACGTTCTACTCACGCGCCCTGGTCACCTCGGGTATCGAGGGCGCCGCGCAGGCCGCCGGATACACGGTGAGCACCGCGACCACCGCCTCGCTGGACACCTCCGCCATCGAGGACGCGCTGTCCCGGCTCACCGACCAGGGCGTGGAGGGCATCATCCTGTCGGTGCCGCTGATCCACACGAGCCCGCGGCTCGAAGAGCTGACCCGTGCCACGCCCACGCTCACCATCGACGGCTCGCGCACCGACGCCACCGAGGTCGTCGCCGTGGACCAGTCGCTGGCGGCCCGGCTGGCCACCCGGCATCTGCTGGACCTCGGCCACGAGACGGTCTGGCACCTCGCGGGCCCGGAGCAGTGGCTGGAGGCCGCCAGCAGACGGGAGGGCTGGCGGACCACGCTGGAGGCCGCCGGACGCGCGGTGCCGCCGCCCCTGGAGGGCGACTGGTCGCCCGCCTCGGGGTACCGGGGCGGCCTGGTCCTGGGCCGGATCCCGGACGCGACGGCGGTGTTCGTGGCGAGCGACGAGATGGCGTTCGGCGTCGTCCGGGCCCTGCGCGAACTGGGGCGGCGCGTCCCGGAGGACATCTCCGTGGTGGGCGTCGACGACATCGAGCTGGCGGAGTACTGCTCACCGCCCCTGACCACCGTCGCCCAGCCCTTCGCGCAGATGGGCGAACTCGCCGTCGCCCACCTGCTGCGCTACATCGCCGCCCCCGAGACGGTGCCCGAACCGGCGTCGGTGGAACCGCGCCTCGTCGTCCGCGCGAGCACGGCGGCGCCCCTCACGGAATGAGCCGCCCCATGAGCGGCCCCTCCTCCAGCGCCGTCCGCAGGGCCAGCGGGGTGGCCGCCGCCCAGGCCTGCGGGGAGCAGGAGTGGGGATAAGGGACCGGTGCGGGGGTCGCCGAGCGGTCGTAGCCGGCCAGGACCTCGGGCAGCCGGTGGCCGTGGTGGGACGCCGCCGCGATCAGGCCGTCGGCGACGGTGCGTACCTCGTCCGCGAGTCCCTGGCGGGCCAGGCCCAGCGCGACGACCGCGTTGTCGTGCGGCCAGGCGCTGCCCCGGTGGTAGGAGAGCGGGTGGTACGGGCGCTGTCCGGCGGCCAGGGTGCGGACGGCCCAGCCGGAGAAGAAGTCCGGCTCAAGGAGCCGCCTGCCCACCCGGCGGGCGCGGTCCTCGTCGAGGATCCCCGACCACAGCAGATGCCCGGCGTCCGAGGCCAGCGCGTCGACCTGGCGGCCGTCGCCGTCCAGGGCGAGGGCCGGGAAGTCGGCCCCGGGCATCCAGAAGTCCGCCGTGAAGCGGGCGCGCAGCCCGGCGGCGGTCTCCCGCAGGCGGCGCGCGTAGGGTTCGTCGCCCCAGACACCGGCGGCGAGTTCGGCGGTGCGCAGGAGCGCGTCGTAGGCGTAGCCCTGTGCCTCCGAGACCGCGATGGGTCCCTCGGCCTGGGTTCCGTCGGCGAAGCAGACGGCGCCCTCGGAGTCCTTCCAGTTCTGGTTGACGAGGCCGTTCGGGTCGGGGGTGTAGACGAGGTAGCCGTGCCGTTCGAGGCCGCCGTCGGTGAGCATCCAGTCGACGGCCCGCCGGGCGTGCCGCTCCAGGCGGACGGCCAGGGTGCGGTCGCCGGTCGTCTCGTGGTGGGCGTGGAGCAGCACGAGGAAGAGCGGGGTGGCGTCGACGGCGCCGTAGTAGCGGCCGTACGGGACCTGCCGGAAGTGGGCGAGTTCGCCGTGCCGGGTCTCGTGGACGATGCGTCCGGGCTGCTCGCCGCTGAAGGGGTCGTGGCGCTCGCCCTGGACGGCGGCGAGCGCGCTCAGCACGGCGGCCGCCGTCGCGGGCCGGTACGGCAGCAGGAAGTACGAGGTCAGCAGCGAGTCCCGCCCGAACAGGGTCATGAACCAGGGGATTCCGGCGGCGGGGACGCGCAGGTGCTCGCCGCCGACGCCGGTGACCGGGATGGTCAGCAGGTCGAGGTCGGCCAGTCCGCGTGCGCAGGTGCGGGTGAGGTCGTCCGGCGCGGACGCGTGGCCGTGCGGCTGCCGTTGGGCGGCGGAGGGCGTGGACGGGGTGGGCGCGGTGGGTCCGTGCGGGTGGGCGCGGGCGGTCAGCCGCAGCTCGGCCCGTCCGTGCGCGTCGAGCGGCAGCCGCCAGGACAGGGTCCGGACGGTGGCGTCACCTTCCGGCTCCGCGGATCCGGCCGTGTCCGGGGCGGGGCGGCAGGTGAGTTCGGTACGGGCGTGCCATGCGGCCCGCCGGTAGGTGAAGACCGGCCCGTCCGCGCGGTCGTCGGTCGCGTACTCGGCGCCGGGCTTGGCGTAGTGGCGGTCGTCGGCGCGGAGTTCGAAGAGGTCGGCGAAGTCGGCGCCGACGGTCAGCTCGACGTGGGCGGTGACGGGGTCGGGGCGGTTGCTGACCAGGGTCAGGTGCTCGGTGAACGCGCCCGCGGTGACGCTCTGCCGCCGGAAGACGGTGTAGGCGGGCGGGTGGTCCCGGGTGCCCTCGGGGGTCAGGACGCAGGCGGCCGTGTCGTCGCCGTCCGCCGTGGCGGGCACCAGGACGACGGGCGCGGTGCCGTCGACGGTGAGCCGCCAGCGGCTCAGGTGCCGGGCGTCCTGGAAGAACAGGCCGTCCGGCGTCGTGCCGCGGGTGCCGGTGATCTCGCCGTCGGTACCGAGCCGTACGAAGGTGGCGTCGCGCACGAGTTGGACACGGGTGTCGGCCGTGGTCATGACCGGGCCTCCGTCAGGTCGTGTCCCGTCGGGTCGTGTCCCGCCGGGTCGTGTCCCGTCGGGTGGTCCGCCGCCGGGCCGGTGCTCAGCAGGTCGAGGGTGAGGGCGGCGGTCCAGGAGAAGTGCCGGGTGCCGCGCGCCGCGCCGGTGTCGGGGTCGACGTACTCGGCGAACCCCGAGTGTCCCGCCCGGGCGAGGAAGTCGGCGCGCAGCACGTCGGCGTCCAGCCGCAGGCCGTGGGTGCGCAGTCCCCGCTCGATCAGCCAGGCCGTGTTGAACCAGGCGGGGCCGCGCCAGTACCGGGTGGGGTCGAAGGCGGGCCCGGTCAGGTCGTAGCTCGGGACCAGCCGGGTGGCCGGGGCGCTGAAGTGCGGTCCGGTGAGCGTGGCGTGCATGCGCCGGACGACGTCCGCGGGCAGGTCCGGGACGAGCAGCGGGACCAGGCCGCTGACGCTCCGCTCGTCGACGTGCGTGCCGGTGTGCAGGTCGCGGACGCGGAACAGTCCGGCCTCCGCGTCCCACAGCCGGTCCACCAGCGCCCGGGTCAGTGCGGCGGCCCGCTCGGTGTGCCGCTCCCCCGGCAGGCCCAGTTCGCGTGCCATGGCGGCCAGCGCCAGTTCGCTCACGGCCAGCAGCGCGTTGAAGGACGGGTCCTCCACGGCGAAGCGGTGGGGTGCGGTCCGGTCGTCGTAGCCGGCCTCCCGGTACTCGGTGGCGAGCCGGACGTAGCGGCCGTAGTCGAGGTCGGTGGGCCGGTCGGCGGGGTGGCCGTGGTCGAGGTCGGCGCGCCGGAAGGTGCCGGGCGGGCTGGGCTCGATCCGCTGGAGCGCCCGGTCCCAGCAGGGGCTGTTGTCCATGCCGGGTTCCCACGGGTGCACGACGGCCGCGAGGCCGCCGCCGCCGAGGTCGCGGCGGTCGAGAAGGTAGTCGTGCCAGGCGGCGAGGCGCGGGTGGACGCGGGCGAGGAATCCGCGGCGGCGGGACTCGTCCGGGTCGGCGCGGTGCACCAGCCAGGCGGCCAGGGCGTGCACGGGCGGCTGGACGATGCCCGAGGTCTCGGCGGCCGACGGTGCGCCCGCGGCACGGCCGGCCCGGGAGGACCGCCAGAAGTCGGGGCTCGGGAAGTAGGCGTCGTGCGGCAGGGCCGGGTTGAAGACGATGTGCGGGACGCGGCCGTCGGCCCACTGCGCGGCCAGCAGGGACTCCAGTTCGCGCTGGGCGCGGCGCACCGACAGGTGGCGCAGCCCGATGGCGACGAACGCGGAGTCCCAGCTCCACTGGTGCGGGTAGAGGGTGCGGGAGGGGACGGTGGAGGCGCCGGTCCAGTTGTCGAGGAGGACCCGCGCCGCACCGCGCCGCAGGGTCAGGTCTGCGGGCGCGGTGGGCGCGGGCCGGTCCAGGAGGTCGGGAGAGTTCACGCGCCGGACCTCGCGAGGAAGCCGGGGACGGAGCGCACGGCGTCCAGGGGGTCGCCGGTCAGCCGGCATTCGAGGGCGAGGTGGCCGTCGTAGCCGATGGTGTGCAGGGCGCCGAGCCAGGCGGGCCAGTCGAGGTGTCCGGCGCCGGGCTGGAAGCGGTTGGAGTCGGAGACCTGGGCGTGGCCGATGACGTCGGCGTGGGCGACGATCGCGGCGGCGGGGTCGGTCTCCTCGATGTTCATGTGGTAGCTGTCGATGCCGATGCGGACCGAGTCGAGGCCGACGGCGCGGATCAGGTCGGCGGCCTGGTCGAGCCGGTTGACCATGTGGTCCTCGTAGCGGTTGAGCGGCTCCAGGAAGAGCGTGACGCCCTCCTTGCGGGCGTGCTCGCCGAGTTCGGTGAGACCGGCGAGGAGCACCTCGCGGTCCTCCTCCTCGGCGCGCGGCGGCTCGAAGGGCGGCAGCCGGCGGGAGAACATGCCGTACGAGGCGGGCGTCTGGGCGCCCACGCCGCCGATCTCGGCGATGACGGTGAGCTGGGACTTCATCTGGGCGACGGCGTCGCGGCGGACGTCCTCGTCGAAGGCGCCGAGGAAGTGCAGCATGTCGACGCAGACGGTCGGCATGACGACGCCGTCCTCGCGGGCCTGCTTCAGTTCACCGAGGCGGGAGGCGAAGTGGAAGTCGCCCTTGCCGCGCAGTTCGATCGCGTCGTATCCGGCCTGCCGGGCGAAGTCCCACTTGGCCTGGAGGGTGTCCCCGGGCAGCAGCTGTTCCTGGACGGCGGTCTTGAGCATGGGGGGCCTTTCGGGAAATACCGGTCGCAAAGGGAGCGGGTCTCAGAATTCCAGGACGACCTGCAGCGCCTCGGCGGGCCGCTCGTCCAGCAGTACGTAGGCGTCGGCCGCGTCGGCAACGGGGACGACGTGGCTCACCAGGGCGTCGACGTCGACCTGGCCCTCGGCGACCAGGCGCAGGAAGGTCTGCTGGAGGCGTTCGACGGTCCAGCGGTTGGACAGCTGCGGCGGCACGCCGCCGATCTGGGAGCAGATCAGCTGGACCCGGTTGTGGTGGAACTCGTCGCCGAGCCGCAGGCCGATGCCGTCGCCCTGGTAGAAGCCGGAGGCCACGACGCGGCCGCCGGCGGCGACCGAGCGCAGCGCCTCGTGCAGGGCCGGGTAGGCGCCGCTGATCTCGATGGCGAGGTCGGCGCCGAGGCCGCCGGTGGCCTCGCGGACGCGTTCGGCGACGGCGTCGGTGCGGGCGTTGAGGGTGTGCTGGGCACCGTACCGCTTCGCGGTCTCCAGGCGGCCGTCGAGGGCGTCCACGGCGGTGACGCGGGCGCCGCTGAGCCGGGCGAGCCGGGTGGTGAGCAGGCCGATGACGCCCTGCCCGAAGACGGCGACGTCCTCGCCGAGGTGGATGTCACCGGCCAGGACGGCGTTGTACGCGATGGCGCCGACCCGGGCGAAGGCGCCGGCCAGCGGTTCGAGGCCGGCCGGGAGGGTGTGGCCGATCATGCGCTCGGCGGGGACGATGCCCTCGCTGCGGTGGCCCCAGATGCCCCACACCAGGTCGCCGGGGACAGGCAGGCCGGGGGTGCCGGCCAGCTCCGGGGAGACCTCGACGACCTCGCCGACCTCGGAGTAGCCCCAGCCGGCCACCGGGTACTCGATGCCGGGCGCGCCGTCGCGGAAGAGCCGCGCCTCGGGGTCCCAGGTCCGGGTCAGGTACGGGTTGGTGCCGCGGTAGGCGGTGAGTTCGGTGCCCGCCGAGATGCCCGAGTACCGGGTGCGGACCCGCAGGTGGCCCGGCGGCAGTTCGGCCCTGACGTGCTCGGCGACCTCGACCTGGCGGGGGCCGGTGAACTGGACGACCCGCTCCACGGACGGCACGGGCGACGCTGCTGACTTCGGCGACACGGATGACACGGAGGGCTCCGGAAGGGTTGCTGATGCGGTTGCGTCGACAATATCCGCAACTTATGTCTTGTCAACAAGCAAAAGTGATGCTGTGATGCGTGGCGAGCAGACGTAAGCCGGAACGAGGACACTCAATGCGCATCAGGACCCTGCGGTCGAGGACGACCGCGGTCGGCGTCACGGCGGCCCTGGGAGTAGGGCTGCTCTCGGGCTGCGCGGGCAGCACCGGGCCCGGCAAACCGGACCGTGAGATCACGGTCTGGTCCCAGGAGAACCTCCCCGACCGTGTCGCGGCGACGCGGAAGGTCATCGACGGGTTCGAGAAGAAGACCGGGATCAAGGTCAAACTCGTCGGGGTCGACGAGACCCAGATGCCGCAGCTGATCATGTCGGCGGCGGCCTCGGGCACGCTGCCCGACGTCATCGGCGCCGCCCCCATGGGCCAGGTCTGGCAGATGTACACCAACGGCCTGCTGAACACCGACATCCCGAAGCGGATCGTCGGCGAACTCGGCCGGGACACGTTCAACGCCAACGCGCTGGAGCTGACCTCCGACGGCGCCACCAGCCTCGGTGTGCCCTCCGACGCCTGGCTCCAGTTGCTGGTCTACCGCAAGGACCAGTTGGCGCAGAAGGGCCTGCCGGCGCCCGACACGTACGCGAAGACGCTGGCCGCCGCCAAGGCGCTGACCACCAGGGGCCACGACGGCATCTCGGCGGCCACCGACCCCAGCGACGTCTTCACCTCGCAGAGCTTCGAGAGCGTAGCCCTCGCCAACGACTGCCAACTGGTCGACGACCGGCACGAGGTCGCCCTCGACTCCCCGCAGTGCGAGGCCGCCTTCCGCACCTACGACCAACTGGCCCGCGGCTACGGACCGCCCGGCACCCAGACCGTGGACTCCACCCGGGCCACCTACTTCGCCGGGCGCTCCTCGATGGTCGTCTGGTCCTCGTTCCTGCTCGACGAACTCGCCGGCCTGCGCAAGGACGCCCTGCCCAGCTGCCCCCAGTGCGCGAAGGACCCCCAGTACCTGTCGGACAACAGCGGCATCGTCACCGCGATGAAGGGCCCCGACGCCAAGGAGGCGGCCCAGTTCGGCGAGATCACGTCCTGGGTGACCACCAAGACCGCCGAGACCGCGGCGTCCCGCGAGTTCATCGAGTACATGATGGGCACCGGCTACGAGTCCTGGTTCGGCATGGCGCCCGAGGGCAAGATCCCGGTCCGCAAGGGCACGGCCGCCGACCCGGAGCGCTACCTCGAATCGTGGCGCCACAGCGAGATCGGTGTCGACACCCGCAAGCCGCTGGACGAGGTCTTCCCCGACAGCCTGCTGGACCAGCTCGCCGACGGTGTCGGCAACCTGCGCCGCTGGGGCATCTCCCAGGGCGAGGGAGCCCTGGTCGGCGCCACCAACGGCGAACTGCCCGTACCGAAGGCGGTCGGCGCCATGACCAGCGGCCAGAGCTCGCCGTCCGAGGCGGCGCGCGACGCCGACGAAGAGGTCGCCGCCCTGAAGAAGTCCTTGCAGTAGCCGCCCGCCTGCACCTCACGAAGGTCCCTTCATGACTACAGCTCCAGCCGGCGCACCGCAGCGCCGGGACTCCAGCCCCCGGTCCACCGACCGATCCGCCCCGTCGGGCCGCCGGCCGATGACCGCCAGCCGGCGGGCCAACCGGGCGGGACTCGCGTTCGTCTCCCCCACCTTCCTCGTCGTCCTCGTGGTGGTCGTGCTGCCCATCGCCTGGACCGTGCTGCTCGCCTTCCAGAAGGCCCGGCTCGTCGACATCCAGGGCATGAGCCTGTTCGGCAACTGGTCCCTGGACAACTTCGCGCAGGTCTTCGACTCGGCCGGCTTCTGGTCCAGCCTGGGCACCACCCTGCTGTACACGGCCGGTTCCACGCTCGGCTCCGTCGTCCTCGGCCTGATCGCCGCGCTCGCGCTGCGCAAGCCGTTCAAGGGGCGCGGGCTGCTGCGCGCGGCGATGCTGCTGCCGTACGTCGCGCCCGTCGTCGCCGTGGCCTTCGTCTGGGAGGTCGCGCTCAGCCCGCAGTACGGCGTCGTCAACGCCTGGGGCAAGCGGCTGTTCGGCTGGGACGACCCGATCGCCTTCCTGTCCACCCGGGAGTACGAAGTCCACCTGCTGGGCCTGCACTTCGACATCCCGCTGGCGCTGCTGACCGTCATCGTCTTCGAGTGCTGGCGCTACTTCCCGTTCGCGTTCCTGTTCATCCTGGCGCGGCTGCAGGCGGTGCCCGACACCCTGGAGGAGGCGGCGCTGGTCGACGGGGCCACCCCGACCCAGCGGTTCCGGCACGTGCTGCTGCCCCAGCTGATGCCGGTCATCGCGCTGCTGTGCGTCCTGCGGTTCATCATGACGTTCAACAAGTTCGACGACGTGTACCTGCTCACCGGCGGCGGCGCCGGCACCGACGTGGCCGCCGTGCGCGTCTACGACTTCCTCACCGCCCGCTACGACGTGGGAGCCGCGGCCGCCCAGGCGCTCGTCCTGGCCGTCTCGCTGATGATCCTGCTCGGCTTCTACTTCAAGTTCTTCGGCAACAAGGTCCAGGAGGAAGCGTGACGCGCAAGGCGGCCCTGTCCCGGGCCCAGTTCGAGGAGCGGTTCTTCGGCGTACTGCGCTGGTTCGTCATCGCGTTCCTCGCGGTGATCACCCTGCTGCCGTTCTACTACATGGTGCTGCTGTCGCTGAAGCCCATCGACGCGCTCCTGCTCGACCCCGGGTCCCTGTGGATCTCGACGAAGGACTTCACCCTCTCCACCTACCAGGACGTGCTGCGCTCCACCTCCGACGGCGGCCAGGGCTTCCTGAAGTTCCTGCGCAACTCCGCGCTGGTCTCCCTCGGCACGGTGGTGCTCACCCTGGTGGCGGCGGTGCCCGGCGCCTACGCGATCAGCCGGCTGAAGTTCTTCGGCCACCGCGAGGTCAGCGCGCTCTTCCTGGCCGTCTACCTGTTCCCGGCGACGCTGCTGGCCGTCCCGCTCTTCGTCATCTTCGCCCGGATCGGGCTCTCCTCCAGCCTGGTCGGCCTCGCCATCGTCTACGTCGCCCAGACCGTGCCGGTGTCGATCTACATGCTGAAGAACTACCTCGTCACCATCCCGGCCTCGATCGAGGAGGCGGCGGCGCTCGACGGGTGCTCCCGGCTGCAGACCGTCCGGAAGGTGATCCTGCCGCTCGCCCTGCCCTCCCTGATGGCGACCGGGCTCTACGTCTTCATGATCGCCTGGAACGAGTTCCTGTTCGCGCTGCTGTTCCTGGCCGCCGACCCCGGCCAGTGGACCGTCTCCCTGGGACTGGCCCAGCTGTCCAACGGCATCGAGGTGCCCAAGACCGTCCTGATGGCCGGTTCCGTGGTGCTGACGATCCCCGTGGTACTTCTGTTCTTCGCCGCCGAACGCCTGCTCACCGAGGGGCTGACCAGCGGCGCCGACAAGAGCTGAGCCGTGGGGGACTCCATGATGACGTCAAGTCAGGCCAGCGCGGGCGCGCTGCTGCAGCTGATCCGCAGCGGCCGCGCCAACACCCGCGCCGACCTCCAGCAGGCGACCGGGCTGTCCCGCTCCACCGTCGGGCAGCGCCTCGACCTGCTCAACCGGGCGGGGTGGCTGCGGCACGCCACGGGCAGTTCCACCGGCGGCCGCCCCTCCCACCGGATCGTGTTCGAACCGGGCCACGCCTCGGTGATCGCCTTCGACCTGGAGACCCGGCACGCCCGGGCCGCCGTCCTCGACCTGGCGGGCACCATCCTGGCCGAGCACACCGCTCCGCTGGACGTCGCCGAAGGGCCCGAACACGTCCTGGACCGGCTGGCCGAGTGGTTCCCCGACCTCATCGCGGCGGCCGGGATCCCGGCCTCCCACGTGGCGGGCATCGGACTGTCCGTGCCCGGCCCGGTCGACTGGGAGTCCGGGCAGGTGATCGAGCCGCCGATCATGCCCGGCTGGGACCGGTACCCCATCAGGGAACGGCTCCAGAAGGCGTACGCCGCGAAGACGGGCCTGGACCCGGCGGCGCACGCGGTTCCGGTGCTCGTGGACAACGACGCCAACCTGATGGCGCTGGCCGAGTACCAGGCCAACCACCGCGACTGCGCCTCGTTCGTCCTGCTGAAGGTGTCCACCGGCATCGGCGCGGGGGTCGTCATCGGGGACAGCCTCTACCGCGGTATCGACGGCGGCGCCGGGGACATCGGGCACATCCGGCTGCACGACCGGTCCGACGCGCTGTGCATGTGCGGCTCCCACGGCTGCCTGGCGGCCGTCGCCAGTGGCCGGGCCATCGCCAAGGAGCTGTCCGCCCTCGGCCTCGACACCACGTCGGGCCGGGACGTGCGGCGGCTGCTCAACGAGGGGCATCCGGACGCGGTCCGGCTGGCCCGGGAAGCGGGACGGCGGGTGGGCGAGGTCCTGGTGACCGTCGTGACCCTGCTCAACCCCGGAGTGCTCATGATCGCCGGTGAGCTGTCCGGGGTGCCCTTCCTGACCGGGGTGCGGGAGCTGGTCTACCAGCGGGCCATGCCCCGCGCCACGGCCAACCTCCAGGTCGTCACCTCACGGCTCGGCGACCACGCGGGGCTCGTCGGAGCCGGCGCCATGGTCGTGGAGCACCTCTACTCCCCCGCCGGCGCCGACGCCCGGCTCGACCGCCTCGCACCGTGAGCACGGCGCCGTGACCACACCACCGTGCCCCCGTGTGCCGTGCCCCCCGAAGACAGGAACACCGTGAACGCTGTCCCCGCCCCCTGGACCGACCGGCCCGTCGAGGTCGGGCTCGTGGGCGCCGGCCCCTGGGCCCGCGCCATGCACGCCCGGGTACTGGCCGCCGGGCCCGAGACCCGGCTCGCCGCGGTCTGGGCCCGCCGCACCGATGCGGCGCGGGAGGCCGCCGCGCCCTACGCCGCCCATGTCGCCGCCGGTTTCGAGGAGTTGCTGGACCACTGCGAGGCCGTGGCGTTCGCCGTGCCGCCGGCCGTCCAGGCCGAGCTGGCGCCCTTGGCGGCGAAGCGGGGCAAGGCGCTGCTGCTGGAGAAGCCGCTCGGCCCCGACCTGTCCGCGGCCCGTCGCGTCGCCGACGCCGTCGCCGAGGCCGGTGTCGTCTCCCAGCTGGTGCTGACCAAGCGCTACCACCCGGCCACCCGCGCCTTCCTCGACGCCGCGCGTTCCTTCGAGGCGACCGGGGCGCGCTCCTGCTATCTCCACGGCGCCTTCCTGGGCGGCGAGTTCGCCACCGGCTGGCGCCTGGAACACGGCGCCCTGCTCGACCTCGGCCCGCACCTCCTCGACCTGCTGGACGCCTCGGTCGGCCCGATCACCGGCATCCGCGCGACCGGCGATCCGCGCCGCTGGACCGAGTTGACCTGCACGCACGAGAACGGCGCCGTCAGCCAGGCCTCCCTGTCCGGCGCGGTGGCCGTCCCCCACGCGCTCACCCGCGTCGAGCTGTTCGGGCCGGACCAGCCGCTGGTCTACGACACGGCGGGCATAGACCACGAGGAGTGCTGGCCGATCCTGCGCCACGACTTCGCCACGGCGGTCCGCACCGGCACGCCGACCCAGGTGGACGCCCGGCGCGGGCTGTACTTGCAGGGCATGCTGGACCGGGTCACGTACGACTGAGCGAGCACGTCACCCGTCCCGGTCCGCTTCAGTCGACGACCGCAGTGGCCTCCACCTCGACCAGGTGCTCGGGCACGTCCAGCGCCGCGACGCCCAGCAGGGTGGCCGGTGCGGCCGGGGTCTCGCCCAGTCTGGCGGAGGCCCGGGAGATGCCCTCGAGGAGCAGGGGCATCTCGTCGGGGGTCCAGTCGACGACATGGACGTTCAGTTTCGCCACGTCGGCGAAGGTGGCGCCGGCCGCGGCCAGGGCGGTGCCGACGTTGACGTAGCACTGCTCGACCTGCGCGGCGAGGTCGCCTTCGCCGACGGTGACGCCGTCGGCGTCCCAGGCGACCTGCCCGGCGACGAAGACCAGCCTCGTTCCGGAGGCGATCGACACCTGCCGGTAGACGTCGATCTCCGGCAGGTCCGCGGGGTTCACCAGGGTGATGGCCATGGCTGCGCTCTCCTTGCTCTGTGCTCTCCAGTGGTTACTCGGGAACCGTAGGAGAGTGGCCGCTGACATGGAAGAACGCACTTTTTGGTGACCGGGGCACCTGTGGGTGACCCAGCAGGTCAGCGGCGGGCGCGGCCTCGGAAGACGGCGAGCCGCAGCACCAGGAAGCGCACCACGGTGACGGCGACGGACGTGGCGGCGAGGACCGCGGTCTCCGCGGCGGGCGAGGCGCCGGGCTGCTCGTGCCGGAACCACAGCACGGCGCCGGACGTCACCAGGTAGCCGAGCACGAAGAGCCCACCGGCCCCCAGATGGGCGCGGACCGGCCCGGCGTCGGCGTGCCGGAACGTCAGGCGCCGGTTGGCCTCGGTGTTGAGCACGGTGAGGACCAGCAGGGAGACCAGGTTGGCGGCGGCCGGGGGCCACCACAGGCGCAGCGCCCAGTACAACGCCGCCTGTCCGACGGTCGAGACGACGCCGATCGCGACGAACCAGCCGACCTCGCGCGACCACACCGTCCGCCGGGCTGCGGGAACACGGGGCGGTCCGGCGGCCTCGGCGACCGACGACCCCTTCAGCCGAGCCACACTCGACGCCTCCACCCGGCCGACCGAAACGGCAACTCCTGGTCGCGCAGCCTACTACGGCACCGGTAGGCTCTTTGCTCTGTCTTTGCCTTCCGGGAACCCTGTGGTTCCGGAGGGCGTTGATCCTGATGACCGCGAGAGATCGCGGCCGGGAACCATGACCGACAAGCAGCAACAGAAGCCGAGGTGGCACGAGTGGCGATGTGGGACAAGATCAAGGACCAGGCCAAGACCTTCCAGCAGTCCCAGGGCACTCGGGGAACGACCGGATCGGGGCACGGGGCGCCGGGGCACCAGCAGACCGGCGGGACGGGTTCGTCCTCCGGCGGCTCCAAGGCGCAGCTGATGGGGATGTTCAAGTCCCAGCTCGCCTCGGTCAAGACCGAACTCAAGAGCGGTTCCTACCGGGACGCGAGCATGGCCATGTGCGCGCTGGTCGCCGCGGCCGACGGCCAGGTGGAGCCGGCGGAGCGGCAGCGCGTGGAGGAGCTGATCGTCTCCAACGAGGTGCTGCAGAACTTCCCGGCGGACCAGCTCCGCCAGCGGTTCAACCAGCACGTGGACAAGCTTCTGGCCAACTTCCAGCTGGGCAAGACCGAGGCGCTCCAGGTGATCGCCAAGGCCGCCAAGAAGCCGCAGGAGGCGCGTGCGGTCGTCCAGACCGGCATGGTCGTGGCCGGGGCCGACGGCGTCTTCGAGCCGTCCGAGCAGCAGGCGATCCGCGAGGCGTGCACCGCGCTGGGCATCTCGCCGACGGAGTTCGGCGTCTGATCACCCGTCGGACCGGCGCCGGTGCGCCGCGACTCGCTCCCGCGTCGCACAGCGGCGTGAGCAGTAGCGGCGCTCCGGCCCGCTGCCCTGCGTGACGAAGACGTTCCGGCAGCCGCCGGACGCGCAGTCCCTGCCGGGCGGGCGTTGGTGGTCCCAGAGCAGGACGGCCAACGCCATGCAGGACGAGGCCAGGAACCACTCCGGCCAGGGCGCGTCGTCGTCCCGGTCGAGGTGCGGGTGCCATGGCGTGCCGCCCCCGTGGGACGTCAGGCGCAGCCGCCAGGTGTGCGCGCCCAGGAGGCGGTTGAGGACGTGTGCCGCGGTGTCGACGGAGTCCGCCGCGAAGACCTCCCGCAGCAGGGTGGCGGCCGCGCGCATCCCTTCCACGTCGTCCGCGGTGAGGTCGACGGGGTCGTTCTCGCCGTAGGCGCGCAGCACTTCGGCGACCGCGGCGGGCTCCGGAGCGTCGTCCGCGAGGACGTTGACGAGCGCGGCGGTGCGCCGGGCCGTGGTCAGCGGGGAGTGCCTGGTGGACCAGTCGGGGTCGAGGGTGGAGGACACCCGCCGAATGTAACGCATATTGCGGAGTTTTGAGTTACCTCCGTAACGTCGATCCGGTGTCCGAGGGTTACTCGCTACGTTCTTATCTGTCCGGGGCGCTGGCGGCGCGCGCCGGGGACGAGATGTCGGGACCGGCCCTGCTGCTGGCCGGTCTGGCCCTCACCGGTTCGGCCACCGAGGCGTCGGCGCTGCTCGCGGGCATCACGGCCTCCGCCGCGCTCGGCGGACCGGCGCTCGGCGCGCTCCTCGACCGGTCGGCACGGCCGGGCCGCCTGCTGGCCGGCGCCCTCGCCCTGTACGCGGCCGGACTCACCGTGATCCTCGTGGGGCTCGACCGCCTTCCGCTCGCCGTCACCGTCCTCGTCGCGATGCTCACGGGACTGCTGGGTCCGGCGCTGTCGGGCGGCTGGACCGCCCAACTCCCCCGGGTGGCCACGGCCGGGCGCCTGCCCAGGGCCAACGCGCTGGACGCGATGACCTTCAGCCTGGCGAGCCTGGCCGGACCGGCGCTCGCCGGCGGCGCGGCGCAGGCGCTGGGGGCCTCCACGGCCGTGGTGGTCTCCGCCGCGCTGGTCGCGGTGGCCGCCCCGGCGGCGTGGCGCCTGCCCGCGCGCACCGCCCAGCACCCCGGCGTGCGGCCGGCTCCCCTGACCGGCACTCTCGCCGCCGGGTTCCGGGTCATCCTGCGACGCCCGCCCCTGGCCCGCGCGACCCTGACCTCGGTCGCCTCCTGCGCGGCTCAGGGCATGCTGGCGGCCTGCGTGCCGCTGCTGGGCGCACAGGCCCTCGGAGCCGCCGGGCGCGGCACGTTGCTGTTCGCCTGTGCGGCGGCCTCGGCCCTGGTGGCCAACGCCGTACTGGCGCGATTCCCGGGGGCCGCCACGCCGGACACGGTCGTCCGGGTCGGCGCGCTGGTACAGGCGGCCGCACTGGCCCTCGCCGCGACGGGCAGCCCGGCCGTCCTCGTGGTGGCCGCGCTGGTCCTCGGCATCGGCGAGGGTCCGCAGCTCACCGCGCTCTTCGCGGTACGCCACCGGGAGGCCCCGGAGCACCTGCGCGGCCAGATCTTCACGACCGGAGCCAGCCTCAAGATCACCGCGTTCGCCCTGGGCGTGGCCGCCGCCGGGCCGCTCGCGACCTGGTCCCTCCGGGCCACCCTGCTGACGGCGGCGGGCACGGCCGCCGGGGCGGCGCTGATCGGTCCGGCTGGTCGTCGAAACTTTCGATCACGAGCCTTCTTATCGCGATCATCGGCGACCGAGAGATCCTCGGAACCACATAATCAATAGCGGCCTCATGGCTTTCAACTGGCATAACAGGCGAGCACGCACACTCCCGCCGTCAAGAAATTTTCGCAACTCACTCCGAAACTGTTGACAGGGCACGGTCACAATCCAACACTGGCGGCACCGACAGACCCCCCACCCACAGTCGGAGGACGCATGCGCGACAACGATGACTTCGCCCGCCGGATCGACCGCAGACGTTTCCTCGGCGGTGCCGGCGCCGTGGCCCTGGCGAGCACGTCCGGGCTGCTCCTGCCGGGCACCGCACACGCGGACACCACGATCAGGACAAACCAGACCGGCACGAACAACGGCTTCTACTACTCGTTCTGGACCGACGGCGGCGGGTCGGTCTCCATGACCCTGAGTTCCGGCGGCAGCTACCGGACCTCGTGGACCAACTGCGGCAACTTCGTCTGCGGCAAGGGCTGGAGCAACGGCGGACGCAGAACGGTGCGGTACTCGGGCGGCTTCAACCCGTCCGGCAACGGCTACCTGACCCTCTACGGCTGGACCTCGAACCCGCTCGTCGAGTACTACATCGTCGACAACTGGGGCACCTACCGGCCCACGGGCACGTACAAGGGCACCGTGAACAGCGACGGCGGCACGTACGACATCTACCGGACGACCCGGTACAACGCCCCCTCCGTCGAAGGCACCCGCACCTTCGATCAGTACTGGAGCGTGCGGCAGTCCAAGCGGACCGGAGGGACCGTCACCACGGGCAACCACTTCGACGCGTGGGCGCGGGCCGGGATGCCGCTCGGCAGCTTCAGCTACTACATGATCATGGCCACCGAGGGTTACCAGAGCAGCGGCAACTCCAGCATCTCGGTGAGCTGACCGACCGCCCGGAAAGCGTTTGACGGCCGTCCGTGCCGAAGGGTCGGATGAGGTCCATGAGTTCAGGGCAGATGCATCCGGACGCGTACCCCCTCGACGAGCGTCTGGTGCGGCGGCTGGTCGACGGGCGGTTCCCGCGCTGGGCGGGGCTGCCCGTCGAGCGCTTTCCGTCCGGTGGCACGGTCAACGCGATGTACCGGCTGGGTGACGACATGGTCGTCCGACTGCCGCTCGTCAAGGGCGGCGTGGCGGACGTGACGGCCGAACGGCACTGGCTGCCCCGGTTGTCGCCCCTGCTCCCCGCCGCCGTGCCCGAGGTGCTCGGGGCCGGTGAGCCCGCCGAGGGTTACCCGTGGCCCTGGTCGGTGTACCGGTGGCTGCCCGGGGAGATCCCCGAGGCAGGGGCACTGACCGATCCCGTGGCGCTGGCGGGTGATCTGGCCGGGTTCGTGTCGGCGATGCGGACCGTCTCCCTGCCCGACGCTCCCGGGGCGCACCGCGGCGGCCCGCTCGCCACCCTGGACGCGGCGACGCGGGCCGCTCTCGAGGAACTGCGCGGCCTGCCCGAGGAGGACGTCGACTGCGACGCGCTGGCCGCCGTGTGGCAGGACGCGCTGCGGGCCCCGGCCTGGGACGGGCCGCCCGTCTGGCTGCACGCCGATTTGATGCCGGGCAATCTGCTGGTCGAGGGCGGCAGGCTCACCGCGGTCATCGACTTCGGGTGCGCGGGAGTGGGCGACCCGGCCTGCGACCTCTTCCCGGCGTGGAATCTGCTGCCCGCGGGCGCCCGGGAGGTCTTCCGGGAGACGCTCGGCGTCGACGACGCGACCTGGCGGCGCGGCCGGGGCCGGACCCTCTCCCAGGCGCTGATCGCGCTGCCGTACTACCGGAAGACCAACCCGGCGATGGCGGGCAACGCCCGCCACGTGATCCGCGCGGTGCTCACGGAGCGGGGGCAGGTCCCCCGGGGCGCGGCCTAGGGCGCGATCCCCACACCGTCGATCCTGCTCCACGCCCGCTCCTGGGCGGCGGTCATGGCGGGCCAGTGGAGGCCGCCGGGCCGGGGCCGCACCCGGGAGGCGTACGGCGACGGGCGGAAGCCGGGATCGTAGAAGCAGCCCTCGCCGTAGGTCGCGTCGAAGGCGGCGCAGGAGGCCGCGACCGAGCGCGGTCCGGGCTTGCGGCCCGTGCGGACCCAGGTGTCCAGCGCCGCGATGGAGTTGGCGTACTCGGAGTCGCTCAGCGCACTGTGCTCGGACTCCTTCGTGAAGGTCTGGACGAGGTTCCCGCCCCGGCCGGCGCCCCGGAGAGTGGCCCGGTAGGCCGCCTCGTGCTCCACGAAGGCCGTCGGGTCGTCGATGGCGTGCAGCGTGAGGACGGGCAGGTCGACGCGGCCGGTGAGGTCGCTGTCGTAGGAGAGGTCGCGGCGTGCGGTGGGATCGGCCGAGAAGCGTTCCACACCCGCGTTGAGCGCCCTGTCGTCGTGCGAACCGGAGTACCGCACACCGCGGTTGCTCCACGGGTTCCGCCCGTCGAGCCGGTTCGACACGATGTCCCGGAACGTGAACGTGGCGAACTTCAGATGTGACTCCAGGGTGCGCTCGGGGATGCGGGTGACGGCGAGGATGTCGTCGAGGTTGCGCTGCTGGAGGGCGGTCCGGTCGGCCGGGTCGGACTCGTGGCCGGTGCACTCCTGGAGACGGGCGGCGAGCCCGGCGCTCGTCATCGTGGAGCCGGGGCGCAGGCCCTGCCACAGCGGGTACTGCGGCTCGGTGGGACGCGGGTGGTTGCGGCAGTAGTACTGGTAGACGACCCGCAGGTCCACGCGGTAGTCGTAGCCGCGCGAACCGCCGCCGAGGACGCCGTTGGTGAGCAGCACTCCGTCGTAGGCGCCGTGCCGTCGGCCGTAGGTCTCCGCGACCTTGGCGGCGACGTTGCCGCCCCAGGACTGGCCGTGCAGATAGGTCCGTTCCGGCCGGCCGAACTCCTCGGTGAACAGGCGGCGTACGTTCTCGGTGTCCGCGGCGGCCATCCGGGCGCCGTAGCCGCCGCGCCGGTAGGCGGACGCGGCCCACGCGTATCCCTCGTCGACCATCACCGCCCAGCGCTCCAGGTCCTCGGTGGAGCGGGCCGGGTCGGAGGCGTCGCCGAGGTCGGGGCCGCCGTGCGCGTGCACGACGAGGGAGCCGTTCCAGTCCTTCGGCACGGCCATCGTGTAGTACGCCCCGTTGGCTTCCCGGCCGGTGTAGCAGGAGGCCTTCTTGGCCAGGGCGGGCGGGCAGTCGGCGGCCACGGGCCGTTCGGCCGCCTGCGCGGGGGCGGCCGACACGTTGCCGAGGGTGCCGAGGAAGACGGCCGCGAGGGCGGCCGCCACCACCGCCGGACGGCTTCGGCGGTGCGCGGTCCGGGTGACGAGCGGGGGAGCGTCGGGTCTGGTCAAGGTGCGGCTCCTGTACGTGCTGCGTGCCGGCGCGAAGTTGCGCTGCGAGCCGGGATGCTAGGAATCCGCCGCGGCCGGGGCCACCCCTTCGATCATTGCGTTCATAGTGTTCGCCCCACGCCACCGGTTCGGCGTCCGCCGGCCGTCCTCCAGGAGTCCCTGCGTGGCCCCTTGACGCCTCATTGGTCTCTACCTATCGTCACCGCGCAGTCGAACGTTCAGAACAACACTCAACGTTCACATAGACGAACGGATGGACCCCCCACATGTCCTCTGCTTCCACACCGCGCCACCCTCGCCACCGCAGATCCCGAACCGTCCTCCTCGCGACCCTCACCGCCGCGCTCGCCGGCACCCTCCTGGCCGGCCCGGGCCCGGCCGCTCCCCGCGCGGACGCCGCACCGGCCGCGTTCACCCACCCCGGAGTCACCGTCTCCGAGGGCCAGCTCGACTTCGCCCGCGCCAAGGTGCAGGCCGGGGCCCAGCCCTGGAAGGGCGCCTTCGACCAGATGATGAAGAGCAGGTACGCCGACCTGAACCGCGTGCCCAAGCCCCGCGCGGTGGTCGAGTGCGGTTCCTACTCGAACCCCAACATCGGCTGCACCGACGAGCGCGAGGACGCGATCGCGGCCTACACCAACGCGCTGGCCTGGTACCTGACCCGCGACGAACGGTACGCGCGCAAGGCGATCGAGCTGATGGACGCCTGGTCCGCGGTGATCCGGGACCACACCAACAGCAACGCCCCGCTCCAGACCGGCTGGGCCGGCTCGTCCTGGCCCAAGGCCGCGGAGATCATCAAGTACACGTACACCGGCTCGTGGGCCAACTCCGGCCGCTTCGCCACCATGCTCCGGAACGTCTACCTGCCCGAGATCATCAACGGCTCCAACTCCAACGGAAACTGGGAGCTGACGATGATGGAGGCCGCCGTCGGCATCTCCGTCTTCCTGGAGGACAAGGCGTCGTACGACAGGGCCATGGCCAAGTTCCGCACCCGCACGGCCGCGTACGTGTACCTGGCCTCCGACGGGGACCTGCCGAAGACCGTGCCGAGCCAGAACCTCAACACCCGGGACAAGATCGTCAAGTACTGGCAGGGCCAGTCCACCTTCGTCACCGGACTCACCCAGGAGACCTGCCGGGACTTCACGCACACCGGGTACGGCATCTCGTCCATCTCGCACGTCGCCGAGACCAGCCGGATCCAGGGGCAGGACCTGTACGGCACCGACGTGGGCGAGCGGCTGCGGCACGCGCTCGGCCTCCAGGCGAAGTACGAGCAGGGCGCGGCGGTCCCGGACTGGCTGTGCGGGGGCTCCGCGCACCTGGGCCTCGGTCCGGTCACCGAGGTCGGCTACAACGCCCTGCACAACCGCCTCGGCCACGCCATGGACAACACCCAGGCCCTGACCGAGCGCACCCGCCCGTCCGGTTCGAACAACCTCTTCGTCGCCTGGGAGACCCTGACCCACGGCGACAACCCGGCGTGACGCGGCGCCGGGTGACCGCCGCTCAGCTGTCGTAGTCCACGATCAGCTTCTCGGAGACCGGGTACGACTGGCAGGTCAGCACGTACCCGGCGTCGACCTCGGCGTCCTCGAGGGCGTAGTTGCGGCGCATGTCCGCCTTGCCGTCGGTGACCAGGGCGCGGCAGGTGCCGCAGACCCCGCCCTTGCAGGCGAAGGGGAGGTCGGGCCGGGTCTGCTGGGCTCCGTCGAGGACACTCCGCTCCCGGGACAGGGAGGAGGTGGTGGAGCGGCCGTCCAGGGTGATGGTGACCTCGCTGACGGGTCCCTGCGGGCCGGTCTCCTCGTGGCGGACCTCCCGCACGGGCTCGTCGTCGGCGAAGAACAGCTCCCGGTGGACGCGGTCCGCCGGGACGCCGAGGCCGGCCAGGACCTGCTGGGCGTCGGCGACCATGCCCTGCGGGCCGCACAGCCACCAGTGGTCGGCGGCCGCCACGTCCACCAGCGAGCCGATGAGCGCCGAGAGCCGTCCGGCGTCCAGCCGGCCGGAGAGCACCTCGGCCTCGCGGGGTTCGCGGGAGAGCACGTGGGCCAGGTGGAAGCGGGTCGGGTGGAGGTCCTTCAGGTCGGCCAGATCGTCGGCGAACATGACCGTGTCCGTGCGGCGGTTGCCGTAGAACAGGGTGACGGACGACCGGTCGTCGGCGGCCAGCACCGACTCGGCGATGGACACCATGGGCGTGATGCCCGACCCGGCCGCGATCAGCACGTGGTGGCCGGGGACGGTCAGGTCGGGGGTGAACAGCCCGGTGGGCGCCATGACCTCGACGCTGTCGCCGGGCCGCACCTCCTCGACCAGCCACGAGGAGAACACCCCGCCGGGCACCACCCGGACCCCGATGCGCGGCACCGAACCGGCCGGTGCGCAGATCGAGTACGAGCGGCGCTCGTCCCGGCCGTCGACCTCGCGCCGCAGGGTGAGCGACTGGCCGGGCGCGAAGGCGAACTCCCCGGCCAGCTCGTCCGGGATCTCGAAGCTCACGGCCACCGCGTCCGCGCACAGCCGCTCGACGGCGGCGACGCGCAGACGGTGGAAGGCGGGCCGGCGGCGGACGCGCACCGGCGCTGCCGGGACGGGGGCGGTCGGGGCCATCAGATCTCCTTGACGTACTCGAACGGCTCGCGGCAGGCCCGGCAGCGCCACAGGGCCTTGCAGGACGTGGCGGCGAAGCGGGAGGTCTCCTCGGTGTCCGCCGAGCCGCAGCGGGGACACGGCACCGCCGGCCGGGTGGGTGACAGCACGAGAGGAACCGGGCCGCCGCGGGGTGCGGGGCCGGGCGGGGCGATGCCGTGCTCGGCGAGCTTGCGGCGGCCGGACTCGGTGATCCAGTCGCTGGTCCAGGGCGGGTCGAGGACCGTGCGGATCTCCACGCGCTCGTATCCGGCGTCCCGCAGCCGGGCGGCGACGTCCGCGCGCATCTCGGCCATGGCCGGGCAGCCCGAGTAGGTGGGGGTCAGGCTCGCCACCACGGTGCCGTCCGCACCGACCTCGACGCCGCGCAGGACCCCGAGGTCGGCGAGGGTCAGCATGGGCAGCTCGGGGTCCGGCACCCGCTCGGCGACGCGGCGGGCGCGGGCGGTGTCCAGGAGCACGGTCACCATGTCGCCTCCGGGTGGGCGCGGGCGACGCCCTGCAACTCGGTGAGCAGCGGTGCCAGATGCTCGGTGTGCTCGCCGGCGCGGCCGGAGCCGGGCAGCGGGCGGTACACCGGCAGGGGCAGGCCGGCCGCCTCGGTGACCTGGCGCAGTACGTCGGCGACCTCGTCCCGCACGTCGTACGCCGTGTGCAGCTCGCCGAGGTACGGGGCGACCGCGTCCAGCGCCGCCCGCATCCTGCGGTGCGACTCGTCGGTGCCGTCGCCCAGGCGGACGGCCCACTCGGCGGCGTACTGCCGGTGGTACGTCAGTTCCTTGACGCCCTTGGCCGCGACCGCCGCGAGGACCGGGTCGGGGTGGTCCACCAGCCGCTGGAAGTGGGCCAGCCGCCAGCTGGAGAGCACCAGCAGCCGCACCACGGCGAACGCGAAGTCGCCGCGGGGGAGTTCGGCCAGGGTCACGTTGCGGAAGTCGCCGGCGTCGCGGAAGTAGGCGAAGGCGTCCTCGTCGCGGCCGGTGCCGTCGGCCTGCCCGGCGCGCGCGTACAGCAGGCGGGCCTGGCCGAGGAGGTCGAGGCCGATGTTGGCCAGCGCCACCTCCTCCTCCAGCTCCGGGGCGCGGGTGACCCACTCGGCGAGCCGCTGGGCGCTGATCAGGGCGTCGTCGGCCAGCGCCACGCAGTCCGCGGCCAGTGCGGCGGCGTCGACGCCCTCGGGCACGGTGGTGTCGACGCCGTGCAGCGGGTCCTCGAAGCCGGTGCCGTAGGCCCAGCGGGTGTCGTCCTCGTGTCCCTCGGCCAGGGTGAGGTAGACGTGGTCGTCGCTCATGCCCTGCTCCTAGATGTGGGGGACGTCGTCGGGGATGTCGTAGAAGGTCGGGTGGCGGTAGACCTTGTCGGCGCTGGGGGCGAAGAAGGGGTCCTTCTCGTCGCGGGTGGAGGCGGCGATGTGCTCGGAGCGGACCACCCAGATGCTCACGCCCTCGTTGCGCCGGGTGTAGAGGTCGCGGGCGTGAGTGAGGGCCATGGCGTCGTCGGCGGCGTGCAGCGAGCCGACGTGCACGTGGTTGAGGCCGCGCTTGCCGCGCACGAAGACCTCGTACAAGGGCCAGCCCTGCTTCTCGGGCTTCTCGGGGTTCATGCCACCGCTCCCTTCGCCGCGCGGGCGGCCTGCTTGGCGGCGTGGGCGGTGGCCGCCTCGCGCACCCAGTCACCCTCTTCGTGGGCGGTCCGCCGCCGCTCGCTCCGCTGTGCGTTGCACGGGCCGTCGCCCTTGATGACCCGCATCAGCTCGTCCCAGTCCGGGGTGCCGAAGTCGTGGTGCCCCGCCTCCTCGTTCCACCGCAGCTCCGGGTCGGGCAGGGTGACGCCGAGCTTCTCCGCCTGCGGGACGGTCATGTCGACGAAGCGGCGGCGCAGCTCGTCGTTGCTGTGCCGCTTGATCTTCCAGGCCATCGACTGCGCCGAGTTGGGCGAGGCGTCGTCGGGCGGGCCGAACATCATCAGGGACGGCCACCACCAGCGGTCCACCGCGTCCTGGACCATCTCGCGCTGGGCCGCGGTGCCGCGCATCATCGTCATCAGCAGCTCGTAGCCCTGCCGCTGGTGGAACGACTCCTCCTTGCAGATGCGCACCATCGCGCGCGCGTACGGGCCGTACGAGCTGCGGCACAGCGGTACCTGGTTGCAGATGGCCGCGCCGTCCACGAACCAGCCGATCACGCCGACGTCGGCGAAGCTGAGGGTCGGGTAGTTGAAGATCGACGAGTACTTCTGCCGGCCCTCGATCAGGCGCTGGGTGAGGTCGTCGCGGTCCGCGCCGAGGGTCTCGGCCGCCGAGTACAGATACAGGCCGTGGCCGGCCTCGTCCTGGACCTTGGCGAACAGGATCGCCTTTCGGCGCAGCGACGGCGCCCGGGTGATCCACTCGCCCTCCGGCTGCATGCCGATGATCTCCGAGTGCGCGTGCTGGGCGATCTGCCGGATCAGCGTCTTCCGGTAGCCGTCGGGCATCCAGTCGCGCGGCTCGATGCGCTGGTCGTGCGCGATCGTCGCGTCGAAGTGCTCCTGGAGCCCGTCCGGGGGCGGCGCCTCGGCGGCGTGTGTCGTGGTCATCGTCACCAGCTTCCCAACCGACCATTCGTTCGGTACCAGTGTGACGGGTTTCCGGGCACCGGGCAAGACCCGGGACCCCGCCGCTCACACTCTTGACAGGGCGCCCGCGCGGCTGGATTACTGGGCCGTGCCGCGCGCTAACCGAATGGTCGGTCGGGACAGAAGGTGGTGGGAAGGATGTCGCAGGCCACTGGGCCGACACCCACGGAGACGATGTTCTCCGCGGACGAGGCCTCCCGGGGGCTGGGCATCGAGCTGGTCGAGCACGGCGAGGGGACCGCCGTACTCCGGATGACCGTGACCCCGGCGATGGTGAACGGACACCGGATCGCCCACGGCGGCTATCTGTTCCTGCTCGCCGACACCGCCTTCGCCTGCGCCTGCAACAGCCACGGTCCGGTGACCGTCGCGGCCGGCGCCGACATCGTCTTCGTCGCCCCGGCCCGCGAGGGCGACGTCCTCGTGGCCCGCGCCGAGGAACGGGCCCGGTTCGGTCGCAGCGGCGTGTACGACGTGAGCGTGCGGCGCGGCGACGAGGTGATCGCGGAGTTCCGCGGACGCAGCCGCAGCGTGCGGGAGACCACCGAGGGCCGGACGCCGGGCACGACGACGAAGGAGCCGCGATGAGCAGCGAGCCGACGACCGGGGCGGCCCCGGCACCCCGCCGGGGTGAGCCGCTCCCCCACGACCTGCTGGACGACGCCGAGCGCCTCTCCCGGGAGCAGCTCGCGGAGCTCCAGCTGGACCGGCTGCGCACCACCCTGCGGCACGCCTACGAGAACGTGGAGCTGTACCGCAAGAAGTTCGACGCCGCCGGGGTCACCCCGGACGACTGCCGCGGCCTGGCGGACCTCTCCCGGTTCCCCTTCACCACCAAGGCGGACCTGCGGGACACCTACCCCTTCGGCATGTTCGCGGTCCCGATGGAGGACGTACGGCGGGTGCACGCCTCCAGCGGCACCACCGGCCGCGCCACCGTCGTCGGGTACACGGACCACGACCTGTCCATGTGGGCGGACGTCGTCGCCCGTTCGATCCGGGCCGCGGGCGGGCGCCCCGGCCACAAGGTGCACATCTCCTACGGCTACGGCCTGTTCACCGGCGGTCTCGGCGCGCACTACGGCGCCGAACGCGCCGGGTGCACGGTGATCCCGGCCTCCGGCGGCATGACCGCGCGCCAGGTGCAGATCATCCAGGACTTCCGGCCCGAGATCATCATGGTCACCCCCTCCTACATGCTCACCCTGCTCGACGAGTTCGAGCGGCAGGGCGTCGACCCGCGCTCCAGTTCGCTGAAGGTCGGCATCTTCGGCGCCGAGCCGTGGACCGAGGAGATGCGCCGCGAGATCGAGGAGCGGATGGACATCCACGCCGTGGACATATACGGACTGTCCGAGGTGATCGGCCCGGGTGTGGCGCAGGAGTGCGTCGAGACCAAGGACGGGCTGCACGTGTGGGAGGACCACTTCTATCCGGAGGTGGTGGACCCGCTCACGGACGCCGTCCTGCCCGAGGGCGAGGAGGGCGAGATCGTCTTCACCTCCCTCACCAAGGAGGCGCTGCCGGTCGTCCGCTACCGCACGCGCGACCTTTCGCGGCTGCTGCCGGGCACCGCCCGTCCCGCCTTCCGCCGGATGCAGAAGGTCACCGGCCGCTGCGACGACATGATCATCCTGCGCGGGGTGAACGTCTTCCCCACCCAGATCGAGGAGATCGTGCTGCGCACGCCCGGCGTCGCGCCGCACTTCCAGATCCAGCTCTCCGAGCGCGGCCGGATGGACCACATGACCGTGCGGGTCGAGGCCCGCCCCGACGCCGGTCCCGAGCAGCGCGAGGCCGCCGCCCGGGCGATCGTCCAGGGCGTCAAGGACGGCGTGGGCGTCACGGTCGAGGTGGAGGTCGTCGCGCCGGAGACCCTGGAGCGCTCCCTCGGCAAGATCCGCCGGGTCCGGGATCTGCGCGGCGCGTGAAACGTGAGGACGGACACGTCCGTTCACTCCTCGTGCTGGTGTGCGGAGAGGTGCGGATGGGCAGTGAATGCGTGATCGGGGGAGGTTGAGTCCGTCCTGGGGGGAAATCCCGTGCGTGTGTGTGTGATCGGTGCAGGTCTGTCGGGGTTGGCGGTGGCGCACTCCCTCAAGGAGCGCGGTATCGGCTTCGTCTGCCTGGAGAGGGCGCCCGACGTCGGCGGGATCTGGCGGCAGCCGGAGGCCGGCGAGCGGGGGCCGGGCTACCTGTCGCTGCACCTGAACACCGCGAAGCAGCTGACCGGTTACGCCGGCTTCCCCATGCCGTCCTCGTATCCGCTCTATCCCCGGCACAGCCAGGTCGCCGCGTATCTGCGGTCCTTCGCCGAGTGGGCCGGCCTGCTCGACCACGTCGAGCTGCGGACCGAGGTGGTCGCCGTACGGCAGGACCCGGACGGCGCGTGGACGGTGGTCAGCCGCGACGCGGACGGCACCGAGTCGGCCCGGCGCTTCGAGCAGGTGATCGTCGCCTCCGGGCATCACACCGACCCGGCCCTGCCCGACCCTCTGCCACAGGGCGCGGACTCCTTCGCCGGAACGATTCTGCACTCCCTCGACTACCGTGACGGCGCCGACTTCGACGGACGGCGGGTCGTCGTCGTCGGGCTCGGGGCGTCCGCCGTGGACATCGCGGCCGACCTCTCGCGGCACGCCGAAGAGACCGTGCTGTCGGTGCGGCGGGGGCTGCACATCGTGCCCAAGCAGCTCTTCGGGATGTCGGTCGACGAGATCGCCGAGGCGCCCTGGTGGACCGAGATGTCCTTCGCCGAGCAGCGCAGTTGGGTGGAGCGATCGCTGCTCGTCGCACGCGGCAGACTGGCGGACTACGGCCTGCCCGAGCCCGACCACCCGGTCTTCTCCTCCGCCGTGACCCTCTCGGACGAGATCCTCAGCCGCATCCGGCACGGCGCCGTGACCCCGAAGCCCGCGATCGCCTCCTTCGACGGCGACCGGGTCGTCTTCACCGACGGCACCTCCACGACCGCGGACGCCGTCGTGTACTGCACCGGCTTCCACATGACCTTCCCGTTCCTGCCCGCCGGCTGCCCGGTGGCGGCGGACGGTTCGGTCGAGCTGTACCGACGGGTCGTCCCGGCCGGCCGGCCCGGTCTCTACTTCGTCGGGCTGGTCCGGCCCGTGGGCGCGATCACCCGGCTGGTGGAGGCGCAGGCGGAGTGGGTGGCGCGGATCATCGACGGCGAGGCCGAACTGCCCGCGGCGGAGGCGATGCGCGAGGAGATCGGCGGCTACCTCTCCTCCGTGGCCCAGCGCTACGGCCGGACGCAGGGCGCCTCGATCCAGGTCGACGTGGGCCCGTACCTGGCGGAGTTCCGGGAATCGCTGCCCGTGTGACCGTCCCGTACGGCGTCGTGCCCAGGGGCTCCCGGTGACGACCGGGAGCCCCTGTGGTGTGCCGGGCGGTCGGCTCAGTGCACCGCGACCGGACGCCGGACCGGCACCGCGGCGGGCGGCCTGACCGCGTAGGCCTCCGAGGAGAGGTACGCCGTCACCCTCGGCGGCCGGCCCCGCTGCAGGGCCAGCGCCAGGTAGGCGATGAGCCCGACCCCGTCCTCCGGCCGCCGGTCGGTGACGGCGGCCAGGGCCCGGACCAGCACCGAGGGGTCCATGCCGTGCTGCCGCAGCAGCCTCGACGCCCGCGCCAGCGCCTCCCCGTCGTGCGCGGCGTAGTCCCTGACCGGGATGTGCAGGGTGAACCCGCTGGGCCGCGGGTCCGCCGGGCCGGTGAAGGAGTGGCAGGACAGGCCGGGCAGCCCGTCGAGTCCCGTCGCCCCGGGCCCGGCGCCCGCGACCGTGCGGAAGAAGCCCTCGACCGCGGCCGGAACGGGCTCCGGGACCATGCGGGACAGCCTCCCGGCGCGGGCGGAGGTCAGGCTGTCGTGGCGCACGTAGACCTTCACCCGGGGTTCCTCCCAGTCCCCCAGGTCCAGGGCGAGGAACGGATGCCCGCTGCCCGGGGGCAGGTTGGCGTAGGCCCGCCCGAGCCCCAGTCGGCGCAGCGCCTCCCGCACCGTCGCGGCGGAACGTTCCTCCCCGTTGGCGTCGGGGTTCAGGTAGACCTTGACCTTGGGCACACCGCCGGGTGTCAGCTCCAGCGCGCACCACAGGGCGAGGGGGCCCTGCGGAGCGGACGGCAGGAAGAGGTCCGTCACCTCGTCGAGCGGGCCGGTGCCGAACCGCCACCGGCGCGCCATCTCCCGGACCGTCTCCAGTCCGACGCGGCCGTTGTGAGCCAGGCTGTCTGCGCCGCAGCCCGGTTCGACGAGCACCCGCAGAACGGGGGCCGCGTCCGGCCGGAAGGAGAGAGAGAACTCGACGGGTGTGTGGTCGTCGGAGAGGAAGGTGCGGTAGGGCGGCGGCAGATGGAGCGGCCGTCCGGCCACCGGTCCCAGGGAGTCCGTCAGGACCCGGGCGTAGGTCTCGATGTCCGCTCCGGCGAGGCCGGCGACCGCGCCGAGTCTTCGCAGCTGGCCGCCCGTGAGGGCGCCGAGTGTCGGGGTGCCCCGCGGGTCCGTGCCCGTCGGCGCGGCGGTCACCGGCCCGTCCCCGGCCGGGGCCGCACAGAGCGATACCCGCCTGGAGAGGCGGGTATCGGGGGTTTCGGCGGCGGGAAAGCGGCGTTCGTGGATATGTGGTCCACGACACCTCCTTTTACTCGTAAGCAACTTGAATGCCGCGTTGCTCACTACCCGTGCCGTTCAACCTTCATGCGAAAGGGGCGGGTTGGGCGGGTGTTGTACAGATCACCGTGTGAGCCAGTTGAGGAACTGGCTCCACATGCCGCTGCGTTCGGCCGGCCGCGCCGGGGTCGCGGCCTCGGGCTCCGCCGCACCCGGGGCCGGCCGCGGATCGGCATGCCGTCCGGTGCGGGCCGGGGTGAAGCGCGCGGGCAGCGTGGCCAGGGCCCGGTTGAAGGGGCCCGGACGCCAGGTCAGGCTGTCCTCCGGGACAGCGAGTTCGACGTCGGGCAGCTCGTTGAAGAGGTGCTCGATGGCGGTGACCGTGATGTGCCGGGCCGGTTCCTTGGACGGGCAGGCGTGCGGTCCGGCACTCCAGGCGAGGTGCGCGCGGTTGCTGCCGGCCTGGCGCGAGGCCCTGAGGGCCGGGCCGGTGTTGGCGGCGGCGAAGCTGACCAGCACGAGGTCGCCGGCCTGGAGGTGCTGTCCGGCGAGTTCCGTGTCGGCGGCCGGGTAGTGCGGCGCGTAGTTCGACATGGGCGGGTTCTCCCACAGCGTGTCGTCCAGCGCCTCGTCGATGAGGCCCCCCTCGCGCGCGTACCGCTCGTGGGTGAGGAGGCGGTGCAGCGTGTTGCCGATGAGGTTGCGCAGGGGCTCGGCGCCCGCGCCGAGGAGCAGGGCGAGCTGGTGGACCATCTCCTCGTCGCTGAGGCCCGCCTCGTGCCGCATCAGCCAGGAGGTGACGTCGTCGCCGGGCTTGCTCCGCTTGAGCGCGACGAGTTCCCCCACCGCCTGGAAGAGCACCTCGGTGGCCTTCTCGGCGTTGACGCCGTCGAACATGCCGGAGATGCCGAACAGCACCCGGTCGCCGATGTCGGCGGGGCAGCCGAAGAGTTCGTTGAACACGAACAGCGGCAGCTGCTTGGCGTAGTCGCCGAGCAGGTCGGCGGAGCCGCGGGCGGCGAACTGGGAGATGAGGTAGCCGGAGATCTGCTCCGTGCTCCGGCTCAGCCGCCGGGTGTCCACCCGCGCCATGCTGTCGGTGACAGCCTGGCGGAGCCTGAGGTGGTCGGCGCCGTCGGCGAACATGCAGTTGGGCCGGTAGGCCAGCAGGGGCGCGACCGGGCTGTCCGGGCCGACCTTGCCCTCGTTGAAGTCCCGCCAGCGCCGGGCGTCCTTGCGGAAGGACCCGGAGTCCTGGAGCAGCTGGAGGGCGGCGGCGTAGTCCGTGACCAGGGTCGCCTCGACACCCGGGGCCAGTTCGACGGGCGCCGCGACCCCGTAGTGGCGCAGGTACTCGTAGTACGCCTGCGGGTGGGCGGCGAACTCCGGTCCGTGCAGCGGCACTCTGGCGCCGGAGCCGTGGGCCGGGCACCCGGGCGGCGGCACCGGGGCCGTGTCGTGAGCGTTCATGTCTGCTCCCAGCTCCTAGCGGGTGCGGTCCAGCAAGTAGCGGACGAGGGTGGTCAGTGCGGCGGCCGACGACTTCTCGTCGCGGGCGTCGCAGGTGACGACGGGGGTGTCGTCGAGCAGGTCGAGCGCCTCGCGCAGCGCGTGTTCGTCGCGCAGCGGGGTGCCGTCGAAGTGGTTGACGGCGATGGCGTAGTCGAGCCCGTAGTGCTCGATGAGGTCGATCACGGGGAAGGAGTCCGCCAGCCGCTCGGGGTCGACCAGCACCAGGGCGCCGAGCGCGCCGCGTGCCATGTCCTCCCACATCTGGACGAAGCGCTGCTGGCCGGGGGTGCCGAAGAGGTAGAGGACGACGCGGTCGCTGATGGTGAGGCGGCCGAAGTCCATGGCGACCGTGGTGGTGGTCTTGCCCTGGACGCCGCCCAGGTCGTCGACCGACTCGGCGGCCTGCGTCATCGTCTCCTCGGTGGACAGCGGCTCGATCTCCGAGATGGAGCCGATGAGGGTGGTCTTGCCCACCGCGAAGTGTCCGACGACGAGGATCTTGACCGCGGTCTGGGTCGCCCCGCCGCGTACGTAGTCCCGCTCATCCAAACTTGGCGCGGAGCCCATTGAGCACCTCCTCCAGGATCTCCTTGTCCGCGAGCCGGGCGCGGGCCACCGGCGGGCGGGTCATGAGGTGGCCGCCCTCCATCAGGGAGGCCAGCAGGATCCGCACCACGCCGAGCGGGAAGTGGGTGTGTCCGGCGATCTCGGCGACCGAGAGGTAGCCGGCCGAGCAGAGGTCCAGCAGGCTCTGCTCCTCGGGGGACAACCGCGCCGGGCGCCGGGTGTCCTCGGCGGAGGCGGTGACGAGGGTGATGAGGGAGAGGTGGTCCTCGTCGGGCAGGCCGCGGCCCTTGGTGATGACGTACGGCCGTACTAACTCCGGCGTCTCGGGCTCCCAGCCGTCGTGGCCGGTCATGAGCGGGCGCCGAGGTTCTCGCGCGGCGGTGTCGTCAGCCGTTTGCCGAGCTGGGCGACGAGCTGCTGCATCCGGAAGGTGATGTCGGCCATGTCCACCTCGGGGGAGGCGGAGACGCCGAGGTAGGCGCCCTCGCCGGCGGAGATCAGGAACACCCAGCCGCCGTCGAACTCGACCAGGGTCTGGCGCCAGGACTGGCTGGGGTCCTCACAGAAGAAGGCGAGGGTGCGGCTGAGCGACTGCACCCCGCTCATCGCGGCGGCGACCCGGTCGGCGTCGTCCTTGTCGAAGTCCTGCGTCCGGGCCATCAGCAGGCCGTCGGCGGATATCAGGACGGCGTGCAGGGCGCCCGGAATCTCCAGGGCGCTGTCGAGCATCCATGACAGATCGTCGTTCACGAGACCTCATGTCCTTCGCTGCTGGCACCAGGTGTTCTGCGCGTCCGGTCGGTGCCCTCGGGGTCGGTGACCCGGCCGGACCGCGTTCCCCGCTGGAAGGCACCCATGACCTGTGCCTGCTCGGAGTCGGAGCGGCCCGCCGGGCGGGGGGTGGACTCGCTGCCGGGCACGATGGCCATCGGCCGCTTGCGGCGCCGCCGGGGCAGACCGTCGTCGGTCCGGGACGAGACGGGCGCGGCCTCGGGGCCGCCGTCCCGGACCGGCCGGGCGGTGCCGTGGGCGGCGGCGGGAGTCTTCTTCTCCGGCATGCCGGTGAGCAGTTCGTGCGGCAGCAGGACCACCGCCCGTACACCTCCGTAGGGGGACGAGGAGTCCACCGACACCTCGAAGCCGAATCGTTCGCACAGCAGGCCGATGACGGCGAAGCCGAACTGCGGCGGATTGCCGAGCCCGGCCACGCCCGAGGCGCGCTCGGTGGCGAGCAGCCGGTCGGCGCGGGCGCGCTCCTCGTCGCTCATGCCGACACCGGCGTCGTCGACGACCACGCAGATGCCCTTGGGCACGGTCCGGAGGTTGATCTCGACGACGGTGTCGGGGCTGGAGTAGCTGGTGGCGTTGTCGAGCAGTTCGGCGAGGGCGAGGGCGACGGGTTCCACGGCCCGGCTGGTGATGCCGAAGTCGACCTGGGAGAGGATGTCCACCCTGCGGAAGTGCCGGATGCGCCCCTGCGCGCTGCGCACCACGTCGTACACCGAGGCGGTGTCGCGCCGTCCGCCGAGCCAGCCGTCGCAGAGCACGGCGATGGACTGGGCGCGCCGCCCGAACTGCGAGTTGGTGTGGTCGATCTCCAGCAGGTCCTGGAGGAGGGCCGAGTCGCCGTACTTGGTCTGCAGGCGGGAGAGGACCAGCTGCTGTTCCGCGGCGAGGCCCTGAAGGGTCCGCATGGCGGATTTCAGGACGGTCTTGGTCTCGTCCTCGGCCCGTTCCTGGGCGGCCTGTACGGACTTTCCGTAATCGTTCTCCAGCTCGGTGTAGTGCTCCCTGAGCCCCTGGACCTGCTGCCGCAACGCTCGGGCCGCCCTGCGCTGGCGGCTGATGAGCACGGCGGCGGCCACGAGGGCGACGAGGGCCACCCAGAGCAAGGGGTTCCCTGTGTATTCCGTCATAAGACTCTCTTCAGGCGACTGACGGCCGGCTTGCTGAATTCCCGTCTACGCGGACGGCCGGTGGACCGCCCGCACCGGGGTAGCTGCCCGGGCTGTCCCTGAAGTCGGGGATGCCGTCTTTCACCCATCCGCCCGCTCCGCAAACGCGGTGATCGTATCACCGCGTGATCAGGTGAATTTACGTCAAGAAGCGTTCATCCAGGACCGGTTGGAGACCACCGGACGTACCGAATTCGGCGGTGGGTACAGTCGGCCCCGTGAAAGATGCACCAGACACCTTCCGGCCGGCCGGCGGCGCGGCCTCGGACGGCCCGGGGTGACGCCCGAGGCCATGGCCGCGGTGTTCGCGGCCGGCGTCGGGGCGGGCGCCATCAACAGCGTGGTCGGCTCCGGCACCCTGATCACCTTTCCCGTGCTGCTGGCCACGGGCCTGTCGCCGGTCACCGCCACCGTCTCCAACGCGCTCGGCCTCATCCCCGGCTCCATCAGCGGCGCCATCGGCTACCGCGAGGAACTGCGCGGCCAGCGGCGGCGGGTCCTCAAGCTGAGCGTCGGCGCCCTGATGGGCGGTCTCGCGGGCGCCACGCTGCTGCTCGCGCTGCCGGAGGACGCCTTCGAGACGATCGTGCCGGTCCTGGTGGGCCTCGCCCTGGTGCTGGTGGCGCTGCAGCCCCAGATCGGCAAGTGGGTGCAGCGCCGCCGTGCGCGCACCGGCGCCTCCCCGCGCCGGGACGGCGGTCCGCTGCTGTTCACCGGCCTGACCCTGGCCAGCGTCTACGGCGGCTATTTCACGGCCGCCCAGGGGATCATCTACCTGTCCCTGATGGGCATGCTCCTCGACGAGCCGCTGCAACGCCTCAACGCCGTCAAGAACGTCCTCGCCGCCGTCGTCAACACCGTCGCCGCGCTCTTCTTCCTCTTCGCCGCGGACTTCGACTGGACCGCCGTCGGCCTGCTGGCGGTCGGCTCGGCCCTCGGCGGGTACGGCGGGGCCAAGGTGGGCCGCCACTTCAAGCCCGTCGTCCTGCGGACGCTGGTGGTGACGGTCGGCACCGTCGCCCTCGTGCAGCTGCTGCTGCGCTGACGGAGGGTTCGGCGGCGGCCAAATGTGGAATCTGCCCCGCCGTTTCCCGTCCCACACGGGATCGGGGCCTGCCGGGCACGTGGCGTGGACCACGCCGTGACGCGGATTGGCCCGGGGAGCGATCAGGGAAGCCATGGAGGCGCCCATGATGACTCGAAGGGACACGCCCTCGTGACGCTCGTAGCGCCTCCCCCCATACCCAGGGCAGCGGGTTCGCTGCCGTTCCTGGGTCACGCGGTACAGCTCCTGCGCGACAACCTCGGCTTCATCGCCGCCCTGCGCACCACCTACGGACCGCTCGTCGAGATCACCCTGCAGCCCGGCACCCGCACCCTCGTCGTCCAGGACCCCGGCCTCGTCCGCACCATGCTCACCGACCTCGGTCCCAGCCTCGACAAGGGCCGGTTCTTCGAGAAGATGGGCCAGTTGCTGGGCGACTCCGTCGTGACCGCAGCCGGCCAGGCCCACGTCCGCAAGCGACGCCAGCTCCAGCCGGCCTTCGCCCGCGAGCGGATCGCGGGCTACGTCGACACCATGCGCGGCGAGGCGGACAAAGCCGTCGACGGCTGGGCTCCCGGGCGCGCCCTCGACGTCCGGGAGGCGATGGTCGGCCTCAGCCTGGACATGCTGGCCAGGACCGTGTTCTCGGGCAGCCTCGACGACGCCACCTTCCGGCGGCTGCGCGCCGACCTGTCGGTGGTGATGAACGGGGTCGGCGCCCGCGTCATGCTGCCCGACTGGGTCGAGCGGCTGCCGCTGCCGGTCAACCGCCGCTTCACCGCCGCGCGCGACGCCGTACGGGCCACCATCGACCGGGCGGTGACCGGCCTCCAGGACTCCGGCCACGACACCGGCGACATGCTCTCCCTGCTCCTGCGCACCACCGACGAGGAGACCGGCCGCCCGCTGTCCGGGCACCAGATCTCCTCCGAGATCCTCACCCTGGCCGTGGCCGGCACCGAGACCACCGCCTCCGTGCTCTCCTGGGTGCTGTACGAACTCGCCCGCCATCCCGAGGTCGAGACCCGGGTACTGGCGGAGCTGGACGAGGTCCTCGGCGACCGCCCCGTGGCCTTCGAGGACCTGGGCCGGCTGCCGTACCTCGGGCGGGTCCTCGACGAGACCCTGCGGCTGCACCACACCGGGTGGCTCGTCACCCGCCGCACCGTCACGGAGACCCGGCTGGGCCCCTGGACGGTGCCCGCCGGGACCGAACTCGCCTACTGCCAGCACGCCCTCCACCGCGACCCGCTGCTTTTCCCGGACCCGCTGGCCTTCGATCCCGACCGCTGGGCCGACTCCGGGCAGCGGCCCAGCCAGGCGTTCCTGCCCTTCGGCGCCGGCAAGCACAAGTGCATCGGCGACCGGTTCGCGCTCACCGAACTCCTCACCGCCGTCGCCACCATCGTGCGGCGGGTACGCCTGGAGCTTCCGCCCGGCCGGACGGTACGCCCGGTCGCCGCCGCCACGGTCCGGCCACGGACCCTGCTGATGACCGTCCGGCCCAGAGACGACACCCCGCCCTCCCGGTCCGCCTGAGGCCACGGGGCGCATCGACGCCTGACGGTCACCGCCGAGTGCGGGGCGTGGGCGGCGCGCCGCGGGACGGCCGGGCCGTCCCGCGGCATATCGCCGCGTTATGGAAAGTCGGGAGTGCCGGTGCCGCGGCCGGGCCCGGGATGCTGGGCGCCCCCACAGACCGAACACGCGCCCCGACGCGTGTCGTCGGAATCGAGGAGCCTTGCGAACCTCCAGACTCGTCCCCACCCTGACGGCCGCTCTCACGGCCACGCTGCTGTCCGCCCTCGCGCTCGCTCCGCAGGCCTCGGCGGCGGAGCCCCGGCCCGGTGACGGCGGTCCCCAGCCGATCATCGGCGGCGGCTACGCGCAGAACGCCCCCTGGGCGGCCCGGCTGTTCTCCAACGGCGCCCAGACGTGCAGCTCGACCATCATCTCGTCCACCTGGATCCTCACGGCCAAGCACTGCGTCGGAGGCGGCGGCCTGTCCTTCCGTATCGGCAGCCTCGACCAGGGCTCGGGCGGCACGGTGGCGAACGGAGCGCAGACCACCACCCATCCCTCCGCGGACCTCGCGCTGGTCCGGCTCGACCGCTCCGTCTCCGCCTCCTACGCACGGCTCGGACAGCCGGGCACGGTGCGCGTGGGCCAGACCGTGCAGGTCTACGGCTGGGGCGCCACCTCACGGTGCGGCTCAGAGATCAACTGCCAGTCCCAGTACCTCAAGGTCGCCAACCTGAGTGTCACCAGCGGGTGTTACGACGCCTACAACGGCCGGGCGATATGCGCCCGCCCCGGCGACGGCATCACCGCGGGCGGCGACTCGGGCGGCCCGATGATGGCCGGTGGCGTCCAGGTCGGCGTCGCCTCGACCAGCGACCGGCAGTCCACCACGGCGTACACGAACGTGACCGCCTACCGGTCGTGGATCCAGTCGGTGGCGGGCGTCTGACCCTTCCCCTCCTGCCCGGGGAACCCGGCCGGTTCCGGCCTGCCCCCGTCACAGCGGGGGCAGGCGCAGGACGCCGCGCTCGTCGCGGATGTCGGTGCGGACGGTGACGAGGGCGGCGTCCCCGCCCTTCGGGTCCGCGGTGACCACGGCCGCCAGGTCCCCGAGACAGCGTTCGGTACCGGCCGGCGGCCGGGCGCAGAACAGGACGTATCCCCGCGTCCGTTCGATGGTTCCCGGCTCCAGCCGCCACACCCCCAGGCCCGATATGCCGGTCGTCACGGCGTCCGGATACCGCGCGCGCAGCAGCGGCAGGACCGCGGCGTCGATCCGGCGGGAGAACTCCTGCCGTTCCTCGAGGGGCGACACGATCCGCAGCCGGGCGGAGGCCACGTCGACGGTGCGGGCGGCGTCGCTGCCCACCTCGTAGGTGGCGACGTAGTACGCGTCGCTCGCGAGGGCCGCCAGCCGCGGGCCGTGGGTGAAGCGCGGGACGGTGGGCAGCGCGCTCTTCGCGGCCGGCAGGTCACCGGCCGTTCCGGGAGCGGCGAAGTTGACGGAGACCGACGCGATCCGCGCCGACGGCTCCCCCGCCGCGCGGGCCGTGACCCAGCGCTGCACACAGGCGCCGACACCGGTCAGCACCTCGTCGACGGTGCCGTCCGTCACCCGCGCCTCGATCCAGGGGGCGGACAGCGTCACGTCCGTGGCCACGACCGGGCGTCCGCAGCCGTCGAAGGCATCGCGCATCGCCCGCAGCCGGCCGGCCTCCAGCCGGGCCCGTTCGATGGCCCTGCCGAGCGCCTCCGCGCAGTTCGCGCCGCCGTCGCAGTGGTCCTTGGAGGCGTCGACCCGGAACCGCACGGCGGCGTCCGGGTCATCGGCGAGGGAGAGGGTGACCTCCGAACCGGCGCTCTGCGGGAACAGGATCCGGGCACCGACGACCTCCAGTTCACCGGGGTACAGCTCCTCGGCGAGTTCCCGGGCCCACCGTTCGTCGTCCTCGGTGTCGAAGGCCGCGCAGCCGCTCAGCACCACCCCGGCCAGCACGGCCGCCAGGCCCCCGCCGAGGCGCCGCGCCCAACGGCCACTCCCCCACCGGCCGCTCCCCCGCCGCCTCGACCGTCGTCCTCGTCCCATGGCTCCCCCTCCGTGCCGCCCCGACGACGTCACGGTAGGACCCGGCATGGGCGCCGCGAATGAGTACGCGGACTCATCCGTGGTCTGAGTGCCGCCGCCGGCCTGTGCAGTCCCGTCCAGGAACCGGACGGCCCAGCAG
The DNA here is from genome assembly GCF_042263835.1 of Streptomyces sp. NPDC056128. Lineage (NCBI taxonomy): Bacteria > Bacillati > Actinomycetota > Actinomycetes > Kitasatosporales > Streptomycetaceae > Streptomyces > Streptomyces sp. NPDC056128. The sequence goes on from NZ_JBHJVQ010000004.1 coordinate 512,716, forward strand.
GCGCATGGTGAGTACATCTACTGTGCTCGGGGTACGGCACACGTCCCGCGCGAAGGAGGCACGGCATGACCGGGCGGACAACCGGCTCGCAGGAGAACGAGCGGGAGGCGGCGGTGCTCCGGCTCCGGGACGTGCACGTCCGGCGCCTCACCACCGACCAGCTGATCCTCGACGGCATCGACTGGACCGTCCGGCCGGGCGAGCACTGGGCCCTGCTGGGCGCCAACGGCGCCGGGAAGACCACCTTGCTGCGGCTGCTCGGCGCGCTCATGCACCCCACTGCCGGGACGGTCGAGGTCCTCGGCAGCCGGCTCGGCCGGGTCGACGTGCGTGAGCTGCGGGCGCGCATCGGCCATGTCAACGCCGCCCAGCGGGTGCCGCAGGACCTCACCGCCCACGCGGTCGTGCTCACCGGCCACAGCGGCACCGTGCAGCCCCTGTGGCGGACGTACGACGACGAGGTCCGGGACCGGGCCCGCGATCTCCTGACCGAGCTGGGCGTCAAGGAGCTGGCCGACCGGCCGTACGGCGTCTGCTCGGGCGGTCAGCGCGCCCGGATCCTCATCGCCCGGGCGCTGATGGCCGACCCGGCGCTGCTGCTCCTCGACGAGCCCTTCAACGCCCTGGACCTGCCCTCCCGCGAGGACCTCGTCGAGGCCATGCACCACCTGGCCGAGGGGCGCCCGCACCTGGCCACCGTGACGGTCACCCACCATCTGGAGGAGCTGTTCCCGGCCGTCAGCCACGCCCTGCTGCTGCGCGAGGGGAGGATCCTCGCCGGTGGTCCCGTCGAGGGTGTCCTGACCGACTCGCGGCTGACCGCCTGCTTCGGCCGCGACATCACGGTGGCCAGGCGCGAGGGCCGCTGGTCCGCCTATTCGGGCCGCCGCGTTTCCGGAACATGACACGCCCACGAAGGCGTCGTTGCAGTCCCGGCGGAGCCGGCCGGTAGCCCTTGACCGGGTTTCGACCCCCTGGCTAGCGTCCACGGCATGCGGAAATCCCGGCAGTTCACCAAGCGGCGGGCCATCGATCTGATGCGCGTCGCCACCTCGGTGTGTAGCTGAACCACACCGCCCGCTGCCCCCTTTCTCCCGCTCCCCGTGAAGGCCGTGATGACCTCTCGCACACCCCTGCCCGGATTCCGGCGCTCTCCCGCCCTGGCCGCACTGGCCCTTTCTCTGACTCTCACCGGCTGTGTGGCCCCGGCGCAGACCGCGGGCGGCGAGGACGTCTCGGACGAGAAGATCCCGGTCGCGGTCGCCCGCGACACCACGCTGACCGTCGGGGCGCCCGACCTCAAGGTCGCGCTGGAGCTGTCCGGGCAGATCGACAAGCTGCCCTTCAAGGTGAAGTGGGCCAACATCAGCGGCGGCCCCCAGTGCTCGGAGGCCTTCCGGGCCGACGCACTCGACGTCTGCTCGGCCGCGGACATCCCGTCGATCAACGCCCACTGGACGGGTCTCGACACGAAGCTCGTGGCGGTCAGGTTCCGCGCGGACCCGTACAAGAACCCCATCTACGAGCTGGGCACCGCCCCGGGCTCCGGCATCAAGACCCTCGCCGACCTGCGGGGCAAGAAGATCGCCTACAGCCCGGGGCAGGCCCAGGGGGCGCTCGTCCTGCGCATTCTGGCGAAGGCCGGGCTCACCCAGCAGGACGTCGAACTCGTCGAACTCGCGAGCACGGGCGACGTCTATCCCACGGCGCTCGGAAACCACCAGGTGGACGCCGCGCCCATCGCGGACGTCAACATCAAGCGCTATCTCGCGAACTACGGCAAGGAGGGCGGCGGGACGGTCAAGCACGGGCTCCGGGACGACCCGGCACACCTGTGGGCGCTGACCGAATCCGTCGCCGACGCGCAGAAGTCGGCCGCCCTCCGGGAACTCGTGAAGTTCTGGGCCCGGGCGCAGATTTGGATCGACAAGCATCCCGAGGAATGGGTGGCGGGCTACTACGTCGAGGACCAGGGACTCAGCCAGGAGGACGGCGAATACCTGGTCCGGCGCATCGGCCACCCGGACCTTCCGGCGGACTGGACCGACGCCATCCACCGGCAGCAGCAGACCATCGACCTGCTGGCGAAGGAGCAGGACCGCGAACCGTTCGACGCGGACCTCCTCTTCGACCGCCGCTACGAGCCGGTGGCCGCCGAGGCCGTCGCCGGTGAAGGGACGTCGCCATGAGCACCACGATCTTCGACAAGCAGGCGCTCCCGGCCACCCAGGCCCCGCCGGACCAGGTGCGTCCGCGCGGGCCGCGACGACACCGCCCGGGCCCCGGCAAGCCCGTGCGGTACGGCTGGGCGATCGGACCGGTACTGCTGCTGGCGCTCTGGGCGGCGGGGTCGGGGCTGGGCGTCTTCGACGTCCGCAGCCTCCCCGCGCCCTGGACCATCGCCGGCACGGCGGGCGACCTCATCGACAACGGCAAGCTCCAGTCCCACCTGGCCACCTCCGCCCAACGCGCCCTGCTGGGGCTGCTGTTCGGCGTCGCGGCCGGTCTGGTCCTGGCCCTCGTCTCCGGGCTCAGCCGGCTCGGCGAGGCCGTGATCGACGGCCCGGTGCAGATCAAGCGGTCGATCCCCTCGCTGGCGTTGATCCCGCTGCTGATCCTCTGGTTCGGCATCGGCGAGACGATGAAGGTGATCACGATCGCGCTCGGTGTCTTCGTGCCGGTCTACATCCACACGCACAACGGACTGCGCGCCATCGACAACCGCTACGCCGAGCTGGCGGAGACGGTGCGCCTGGGCAGGCTCGGCTTCGTCCGGCACGTCGTGCTGCCCGGCGCCCTGCCCGGCTTCCTGCTCGGCATGCGCTTCGCGGTGACCGGCGCCTGGCTGGCGCTCGTCGTGGTGGAGCAGGTCAACGCCACCAGCGGCATCGGCTACATGATGGAACTGGCCCGGACGTACGGGCAGACCGACATCATCATCGTCGGTCTCGTGGTGTACGGCCTGCTCGGTCTGGTCTCCGACGCCCTGGTACGTCTGGTGGAGAGGAGGGCCCTGTCATGGCGGCGGACGCTGGCGGGCTGAACACGGCGGACCGCGCGACGGTCCGCATCGAGAACCTGGTGCGTTCCTTCGGTGAGCGCAGGGTGCTGGACGGGCTCGACCTGTCCATCGCGCCCGGGGAGTTCGTGGCGCTGCTGGGGCGCAGCGGCTCCGGCAAGAGCACGCTGCTCCGTGCCCTGGCCGGCCTCGACCACGAGGTGGCGGGCAGCGGTGGGCTGACCGCACCCGACCATGTGTCCGTCGTCTTCCAGGACGCGCGGCTGCTGCCCTGGAAGCGGCTGCTCGACAATGTCGTGCTGGGTCTGACCGGGCCCTTCGCCGAGGACCGGGGCCGGGCCGCCCTCGCCGAGGTCGGCCTCGCCGGACGCGAACGGGCCTGGCCGGTGGAACTGTCGGGCGGCGAACAGCAGCGTGTCTCGCTGGCCAGGTCCCTGGTACGCGAACCTCAACTGCTGCTGGCGGACGAGCCGTTCGGCGCCCTGGACGCGCTGACCCGGATCAGGATGCACGCCCTGCTGCGGCGGCTGTGCGAACGGCACCGGCCGGCCGTGCTCCTCGTGACGCACGACGTCGACGAGGCCATCGTGCTCGCGGACCGGGTGGTGGTGCTGGACCGCGGCCGGATCGCGGCCGACCTGCCCGTGCGGCTCCCGGCACCGCGGGACCACGCGGGCGCCGAGTACACGGCCCTGCGCGGCCGGCTGCTGGCCCGGCTGGGCGTGCGGAACGCCGAGAACGCCGGGCTGTCCGAGGAGGAGAAGGCGGCATGAGCGCACGCACCCTGCACCTGAACCTGTTCGTCTATCCGGGCGGCCATCACGAGGCCGCCTGGCGGCACCACGGCACCGACCCCGGCCGCATCCTCGACATCGGCTTCTACCAGGAGCTGGCCCGCCGGGCCGAGGCGGCCGCGTTCGACGCCGTGTTCTTCGCCGACGGTCCGTCGCTGGCCGACAACGTCCGCTACGCGAGCCGCTTCCGGCTCGAACCGTTCACCTGGTTGTCGGCGATCGCCGCGGCCACCGAACGCATCGGCCTGATCGCGACCGCCTCGACCACGTACACCGAGCCGTACAACCTGGCGCGCCTGTTCGCCTCGCTGGACCACCTCAGCCGGGGGCGGGCCGGCTGGAACATCGTCACCACCGGGGCCCCGCAGGCCGCGGAGAACTTCGGCCTCGACGCACATCCCGTGCACGCCGAACGGTACGACCGTGCGCGGGAGTTCGTCGACGTGGTGACGAAGCTCTGGGACAGCTGGGAGGACGAGGCGCTGGTCGTCGACCAGAAGACCGGTGTGTTCGCCGACACCGACCGCATCCACGAGATCGGCCACTCGGGCCGCCATCTGAAGGTGCGCGGCCCGCTGAACCTGCCCCGCTCCCCGCAGGGGCGCCCGGTGTACGTCCAGGCCGGGTCCTCCGAGGACGGCCGCTCCTTCGCCGCGGCCTACGCCGAGGCGGTGTTCACCGCGCACCAGACGCTCCGGAGCGGGCAGGAGTTCTACGCCGACCTCAAGGCGCGGGCCGCGGCGCTCGGCCGTGACCCCGGCCGGCTGCTCGTCCTCCCGGGCATCAGCCCCTTCATCGGTGCGACCGAGGCCGAGGCACGGGCACTGCACGCGGAGTTCGACGAACTCACCCAGCCCGAGTACTCGCTCCAGCTGCTGCGGCGTCTGCTGGGTCTCGACCTCACCGCGGACCAGCTGGACGGGCCGGTGCCACGGCGGCTCATCGAGACCCGGGGCGAACGCGGCAACGGCAGCCGCTTCCGGCTCGTCCTGGACATCATCGACCGCGAACAGCCCACGGTGCGCGGGCTCATGCACCGCCTCGCGGGCGCGCGCGGGCACCGCGTGGTGGCCGGCACCCCCGAGCAGGTGGCCGACCAGATCCAGGAGTGGTTCGAGCAGGGAGCCGCCGACGGCTTCAACGTCATGCCGCCGTGGCTCTCCGGCGGCTTCGACCTCTTCGCCGACCAGGTGGTCCCGATCCTGCGGGCGCGCGGTCTGTTCCGCACCGCGTACGACGCGGCGACGCTGCGCGGGCACTACGGACTGCCGCGGCCCACCGGCGGCGGTCCTCCACTGAGGCACTGAGGCACTGAGGCACTGACTGCCAGAGGTCGGCCCCGGACGGGTCCGCGTACCGGACGTCCGGGGCCGCCCCTCTGCTCCCCCGCCGGGGACTGCCCGTCCCCCGCCCGGGGAAAACGCCGGGCGGCCACGACCGGGTGCAAGTGCACGCCCATGGGTTACCCCGGTCAACACGGCGTACCGTACGGCGGGCGGTCCCTACGCCGCGTCCCGGGGCGGCGTCATCGCCCAGCGGATGCCCGCGGTCACGGCCGACCCGAGCGGGCGCACGCACACGCCCTCGGCCGGGGGAACGCGCGGCAGGCCCAGGGCGTGCGAGGCCCAGACCGGCAGCAGGGAGACCGCGTTGGCGGCGAGCACCCCGTAGGGCAGACGCGCGAGCAGCGGGATGGGCGGCCTGAGCAGCAGGAAGCGGGTGGTGCTGCGCGCCTCGGCGGTCGCGCGCAGTTCGCCGCGGTAGGCGGCGATCCGCTCGGTGAGTCCGGCGCGGTCGACGGGCGGGTCCGGCACGCCGAGCGCGGTGGCGATGCGCGCCATGTCGGCCACGTAGCCGTCGCACCCGTCGTCGTCCAGGGGGTGGGCGCCGTACCGCTGGTGGGCGCGCAGGAAGCTGTCGGCCTCCGCCACGTGCACCCAGCACAGCAGGTGCGGGTCGGCGGCGGCGTACTCCTCACCCTCGGCCGTGACGCCCCGCACCCTCTCGTGCACGGCCCGTACCCGCTCGCACGCCTCCTGCGCGCTGTCCGCCGTCCCGTACGTGGTGACCGCGAGGAAGGTGCTGGTCCGCTGGAGCCGGCCCCAGGGGTCGCCGCGGAAACCGGAGTGCGCGGCGACCGCAGCCATGGCCAGTGGGTGGAGCGACTGGAGCAGCAGGGCGGAGAGGCCGCCGATGAACATGGAGGCGTCCCCGTGCACCCGCCGGATCGGCCGCTCCGGGCCGAACCAGCGCGGGCCCGGTGTGTCGTGGATGCGGGCGCGGTTGCCCGGACCCTCCGGGCCCGCCACCCGGGAGAAGATCATCTCCCCCAGCCGTGCGCGCGGGTCGGGGCGGCGGTCACCTGGGAGACGTGTCATGTCTGCCGAGCCCTCCTTCGCCCTCCTGCGGCCGGGCGGCTCACACCCCTACGTCTGCCCGGGACCGCCGGGCGGGAACATCAGGCGCAGCCCCAGGCGTTCATTCCCTGGATCCGGGCGAGGCGCTTGGCGACGGCGATCTGCTCGGCGCGGCTGGCGAGGTCCGCGCGCGGGGCGTACTTGAGACCGCCGGCCGCGATCCAGCTCGACGTCCTGAACTGCAGACCGCCGTAGTAGCCGTTGCCGGTGTTCGCCTTCCAGTTGCCGCCCGACTCGCAGGCGGCGATGGCGTCCCAGTCGGTGCGCAGGGGGACGGACGGTGAGGCGGCCGCTTCGGTGGTCGCGCCCAGTGCGGTCGTGGCGAGCAGGGCCGCCACGGCGATCCGGACCCCACGGCGGTGCGCGCCGCACACGTCACTCCGATGAGCATTTCGTCTACAGATCATACTGGGACTGTTACCTTACGTGACGGCGCGACGACGCACCGTCCGCCACCTGCTTACGCCGGTCGGAGCAGGCGAACCACCCTCCGGCCGGCGTCCGCCTCACTTCGCCGTCGGTACGGACGACGGGCTCTCCACCGCCGCCTCGGTGGCCAGGTAGTCCGGCACGGCCTCGGGGTCGACGAGGCGGTTGAGCCGGCTGGGGACGTCGAAGCCGATCAGCAGGATGACCACCAGGGTCAGCGAGAAGGTGAGCACCGCGAGCGACTGGCCGAGCGACATGCTCGACGCCAGCCGGGCACCGAGCACGGGGGCGACGGCGCCGCCCAGCGCCCCGACGTTGTAGGTGAAGCCCAGGGACGCGGCGCGGGTCTCGGTCGGGAAGTGTCCGGCGATGTACTTGGGCAGCAGTCCGGAGATGCCCTGCATGCAGGCGAGCATGAGGAACAGCAGGATGCCCAGGCCGAGTTGGCTGTCACGGATCGCGAAGACGGGGAAGACGAAGGCGATGCCCACCGCCAGGGTGCAGGCGTACGCCCTGCGGGTGCCGAACCGGTCCCCGATGAAGCCGGTGACGATGCAGCCGGCCATCGTGCCGAACCCGGCGTAGTAGAGCGCGTCGCTGACCTGCGCGGGGGTGAAGCCGAGTTCGGTCTTGAGGTAGGTGGGCAGCAGGGCCTGGACCGGCCAGCTGTAGAGGAAGGCGCAGAAGACGGTGACGCAGAGCGCGACGAACAGCGGCCAGCGTGTCCGCCCGCCCAGTTGCACGGCGAAGGCGAGGAGACAGGCCGTGGCCACCACGGAGAGGACGGGCACCGCTCCCGCGCCGAGCGGGGTGAAGACCGCGAACAGCGCTCCCGTGGCGACGACCGCGAGCACCGTGTTGACCGTCGCCCGGCGCCGGCCCGCGAACAGCGGCCGGAAGGGGTTGGGCCGCTCGCCGGTGGCGCCCACCCGGGCCTCCCAGTCGTCGGCCTCGGGCAGCGCCCGCCGCACCCACAGCGCGACGACGACCGGGAACAGGCCGATGTAGAACAGCCAGCGCCAGCCGTGTCCCGGCACCACGTGCTCGTAGACCTCGGCGGCCAGGACGCCGCCCAGGGAGAAGCCGGAGATGAGGAACCCGGAGGCGCGGTTGCGCAGCCGGGCGGGCCAGCTCTCCAGTACGTAGGTGGCGCTGGCGCTGTACTCACCGGCCATGCCCATGCCGATCAGCAGGCGGGCGGTGAACAGGCTGGTGTAGTCCCAGGCGAAGCCGCAGGCGAAGGTGCCGACCGAGTACAGCAGGATGCTGGCCACCATGGCGCTCTTGCGGCCGAAGCGGTCGCCGAGCGCGCCGAGCACGGCGCCGCCGAGCCAGCGGGTGATGAAGGCTCCGGAGACCAGGCTCGCGGACTCGACGGTGGACAGCCCGAAGTCGTCGGCGATCTCGGTCAGCACGAGGGTGATGAGGACGAAGTCGAAGCCGTCGAGGAGGTAGCCGATCCAGGCTGCGAAGAAGGACTTCCACTTCTCCCGGGTGATCTCGCGGTACCAGGGCGGGGCGGTCGGGGTGGTGCGCGCAGATGACATGACGGATCCAATGCGGGTGGGAAGACGCGCGGGGGGACGGACAGCGGGACGGGATGCGTGGGTGGGACCGGGGCCGGGCCCGGGGGCCCCGGTCCGGGGATCACAGGAGTCCGGCCTCGGTGAGCCGGGTGCGGACGCGGGCCACGGCCGCCTCGTCGAGCGGCACCTGCGGTGCGGCGGTGGCCGCGCAGTCGATGAGGCCCAGCAGCAGGGCGGCGGCCTTGAAGGCGCCGAGCGCGCTGGAACTGGGGCCCATCAGGGCGGGATCGCCGGCGTCGGTGAGGGCGAACAGCGCCGCGAGCCGGTCCTGCTCCGCCCTGGCGGCGGCCCAGTCGCCGGCCCGGGCGGCGGCGTAGAGGCGTACGTAGCCGTGCGCGTCGACGTTGCCGAGGCCGGGCACGACGCCGTCGGCGCCGGCGAGCAGCGCGCCGTCCACGGTGAGTTCGGAGCCGGTGAGCACCGAGAAGTCCGGGGTGCGCGGGCGCAGTTCGACCAGCAGCCGGCGCAGGGAGCCCTCGTCGCCGCTGGAGTCCTTCAGCCCGGCGAGGGTGCCGTCGGCGGCCAGGTCGAGCACCACGTCCCGGGGCAGCTTGGTGTGCACGGCGACCGGGATGTCGTAGGCGAACAGCGGCAGGCCCGCGCCCTCGCGGATCCGCCGGAAGTGGTCGGCGATCTCCACGGCGTGGGTGCGGGTGTAGAAGGGCGCCGTGGCCACGAGCGCGTCGGCGCCGGCCCGGACCGCGTCGGCCGCCCGGTCCAGGACCCGGGCCGTGGTGGTCTCGACGACCCCGGCGAGCACGGGGACGCGGCCCGCGGCGGTGTCCACGGCGGCTTCGAGCACGGTCAGCCGCTGGGCGTTCGTGAGGTAGGCGGTCTCGCCGCTGGACCCCAGCAGGAACAGGCCGTGCACACCGGCCGTGATCAGGTGCTCGGTGAGCCGGCGCACCGACCCGGTGTCCACCTCCCCTGCCGGGGTGAGCGGGGTGATGACCGGGGGGATGACGCCGCGCAGCGGCGTGGGGATGGGCATGCGGTGACTCCAGGTCGTGCCGTGTTTCCGTCCCGGGGGCAGGGGGAGGCGACGCGCCCCGGACTCCCGGAACCCCAGGACGTAGGATGTCCTACGTCCTGTTAGAGTGACACATGACGGAGCAGGGGATGTCAAGGGTCGAGAGGGGACGCCACATGGGCTCGGTCGCCGCCGACGCCGAGGAGCGGATCAAGGAACTGATCGTCGAGGAGGGCCTCGGCCCCGGCGACCCGCTGCCCACCGAGACGGAGCTGATGGAGCGGTTCGGCGTCAGCCGCAACTCGCTGCGCGAGGCGCTCAAGTCCCTCCAGGCCATGCACATCGTCGAGATCCGGCGCGGCTTCGGCACCTACGTCGGCACCATGTCGCTGGAGCCGATGACCGAGGCCATGGCGTTCCGCACCGTGGTCGGACACCGACGGGGCCAGGGCAGCCTGCTCGAACTGCTGCAGTTGCGCGAGGCGCTGGAGGCGGGGCTCATGCACCGGCTGGCGGGCCGGCTGCCCGACGCCGACCTGGCGGAGCTGGACGCGCTGGTGGAGACGATGCACACCGAGGTGCGCGAGACGGGCGAGATCGCGGCCCGCACCGACCGCGCCTTCCACCGGGTGCTGCACCGCTCCCTGGACAACGAACTGCTCAGCGAACTCCTCGACGCCTTCTGGAACGCCTTCCACCGGGTACGCACGCAGGCCCAGGGGCTGGGTGCGGCGGCCGACGGCGAGGAACTGGCCCGGATGCACGCCAGGATCGTCGACGCCGTGCGCCAGGGTGACGCGGAGGCCGCGGAGCGGGCGGTGCACCGGCACTTCGACGACATCCGCAGCCGCCTGTCGCGGCAGTGAGCCGACCCCCCGCTCGGCGGAACCCTCGTTCGCGTGAAGAAAGGCGAGGACGTCGTCCGGTCGGGTGACGGCCGTCCGGGAGCGCCCCGTCGCGCGCTTACGGTTTCGCGATGACCTCGATCTCCACCGACCCGCGTCCCCTGCGAACCGCCGACCTCGGCACGCTCGTCATCATGTCCTGGAGCCGTGAGACGCCCGACGGCGACGTCCCCTTCCTCCTCGCCTGCTCCCTCGGCGACGGCGAGGGCGGCCCCGAGGCGACCCCGGCCGCCGTCGAAGGGCTGCTGAGCCGCTCCGGGATCGCCGTGGGCGACGGCGTGCTCGACGCCACCGGCCTGCCCGACCTGCCGGTCGGCCTGCTCGTCGTGCCCGGCGCGGCGGCGCTCACCATGCCGGGCGTCAACGCCCAGTTCGTGCCCACGCCGCAGTGGCGCGAGGCAGTGGACGAGCGCGGATACGCCTGCCTCATCTTCGCCACCCGCCCGTGGTCCGGCGGCGAGCCCGGCGAGGCCGAGGCGGTCGCCGCCTTCGCCAACCACGAGGACACCCTGCGGACGGCGGCGCAGCTCGTCCTGCCCGTGCGCAGCCTGCGGACCTGACACCGGCCGGCTCTCCCGGCCCGCCGCGCCGCGGATCGCCTCACGTCCACAACTCGCCGCTGTCGCAGACCCGGGCGCCCATGTTCCGCTCCATCATGCGCAGCGCGGCGTCCGCGAGATCGGCGTGGATGTGGGCGACCGCGTCGCGCGGGACGATGACCTGGAGATGGCGGATGTGGGCGTCGAGCGCCGAGTAGAGCACACACTGCTCGGTCACCTGCCCGCACAGCACGAGCCGGTCGATCCCCTGCTGGTGGAGGAGATAGGTCAGCGGGGTCTCGAAGAAGATCGAGTGGCGCGCCTTGACCACGAAGAGGGACGACTCGTCGGGCCGCAGCGGCTCGACGAGTCCCGCGTGCGGTCCCGAGAGTGCCTTGTCGAGGATCTCGCCGTGGTGCGAGCGCCACTCCCCGAAGTTGTCGTTGACGTAGATCACGGGGACGCGGTGGCGTCGCGCCCGCTCCAGCAGGCCCGTCAGCTGCGGCAGTACCGACTCGGCGGCCGGGATCAGCGACTCGGCGTCCTGATGGTCGTAGGTGTTGATCATGTCGATGACGATCAGCGCGGTCTTGCCCATGCCGCTCAGGTTGCCATCCTGACACGCCGTCGGATGGCTCATCCCGACCGAGCCTGAATATGTCCGGCATATCTTTCCGAATATGAAGAAATGCCATGTCGTGTACCTGGTGTGCACCGCAGCGATGATCGGTACGGGGCTCGGAGCGGCTCCCGCCTCCTCCGCCCCCATGACCCACGTGGTCCACCCCGGGGAGTCGATCCAGCAGGCGGTGGACGCCGCCGAGTCGGGGGACACGGTCCTCGTCACTCCCGGCACCTACCACGAGAGCGTCCAGGTGAGCACCCCCGGGCTCACCCTGCGCGGCATGGGCCGCGAGACGATCCTCAAGCCCGGCACGGAGAAGGCGGCCGCCAACACCTGCGCCCAGGGCGGCAACGGGATCTGCGTGACCGGTACGAAGGGCAAGAACGTCAAGGGCGTCACCGTCGCCGACCTGACGGTGACCGGCTTCACCCGCACCGGTCTGTACGCGATGGCCACCGACGGCCTGACGGTGCGGAACGTGACGGCCGTCAAGAACGGCGTCTGGGGCATCGCCCAGGAGCAGTCGGTCCACGGCGTCTTCCGCGGCAACGCCGCCCTCGACAACGGCGACGCGGGCATCTTCCTCGCCAACACCGTCACGGCCGAGGCAGGCGCCGCCGACACCGAGGGAACGGTCGTCGCGCTCAACCTCCTCAAGGGCAACCGGATCGGCGTCACCGTCCGGCGGCTGCGCAACCTCGCCGTCGCGGCCAACCACATCACCGGCAACTGCGCCGGCGTGTTCGTCGTCGGCGACGAGAACAAGCCCAAGGCCGGTGACCTGGTCGTGCGCGACAACCACGTCGTGGGCAACAACAAGTCCTGCCCGAAGACCGAGCGGCTCGACGCCCTCCAGGGCTCCGGCATCGTCCTGACCGGCACCGAGAAGGTCCTGGTCGCGGACAACACGGTGCGGGAGAACTCGGGCAAGTCCCCGCTGTCGGGCGGCATCGTCCTGTTCAAGAGCTTCGTGGGCGTCACCAGCGAGAAGAACGAGATCAAGGGCAACTCGCTGCGCGACAACTCCCCCGCCGACCTGGTCAACACCGAGACGGCGGCCACCGGGAAGAACAACACCTTCGAGGGCAACACCTGCGGCGCCTCCAAGCCCGCGGGACTGTGCTGACCGGCCGGCCACAGCCACTCGTGGACCGAAGAAGGAAGGAAGGCGGCACATGACGACCGCACAGACCGCCCCACCCCCGCCCATGCGGCTGAGGGAGCTCGTGTTCGGCGCGGCATGTGCCGCCGCCCTCCGCACGGCCGCCCGGCTCGGTGTCGCCGACGCCCTCGGCGACACCCCCATGACCGTGGACGACCTCGCGGCCGCGGTGAAGGCCGAGCCCAGGCCGCTGCGCCGGCTGCTGCGCGCCCTGACCTGCTACGGCGTCTTCGCCGAGCACAAGAACGGGACGTTCGCGCACACCGACATGTCCCGGCTGCTGCGCGAGGACGACCCGCACAGCCTGCGCTACATCACCCTGTGGTGCACGGAGCCGTGGACCTGGGACGCGTGGCCCCTGCTCGACGAGGCGGTGCGCAGCGGCCGCAACGTCGTCGAGGGCCTGTACGGCAAGGAGTTCTTCACCTACCTCAACGAGGACGCTCCCCGGTCGGCCGAGGTCTTCAACCGCGCCATGACGACCTCCAGCCGGCAGTCGGCCGAGGACGTCGCGGCCCTCCTCGACCTGTCGGGCAGCTCGTCGGTCGCCGACATCGGCGGCGGCCAGGGGCACGTGGTGGCGAGCCTGCTGGAGAAGTACCCGTCCATGCACGGCACCCTGCTCGACCTGCCCAGGGTCGTGGAGAACGCCGACCCCCGGCTGCGCGAGGGCGGCGCGCTCGCGGACCGGGTGCGGATCGTGCCCGGGGACTGCCGCGAGGACATCCCGGTACGGGCCGACGTGTATGTCATCAAGAACATCCTGGAGTGGGACGACGACAGCACCGCCCGCGCCCTGCGGGGCGTCATGCGGGCGGGCGGGCCCGGGGCCCGGGTCGTGGTCATCGAGAACCTCGTCGACGACACCCCGTCGATGCGGTTCAGCACCGCGATGGACCTGCTGCTGCTCCTCAACGTCGGCGGGGCGAAGCACACCACCGACAGCATGGTCGGGCGGCTGACGGAGGCGGGCCTCGTCATCGACGACATCCGCCCGGTCAACCCCTACCTGCACGCCTTCGACTGCACCGTCCCCGAGTGAACTGACGCCCCGACAGGCGGCGACGGCCGCCGGACCGCACATCGCGGTCCGGCGG